>CAZUWH010000017.1:0-53543 GCA_964624075.1 uncultured Rhodobacterales bacterium | reverse complement strand
ACTCCCTCCCCCGAGGGGGCTCGCCCCCTCGGGGGAGAAGGGTTTGGGGGTGGAGCCTGCCAAGGCAACTTGGAATAAATTCCATACCGAGAATTGCTGAACCCGGACATCGGCGCAGAAACTTGATAGGAAGGTGTGGACCTCCAGGTTTTGTTCCCATCTACACAAGGAAAACCCAGTACCTGTAAGAATATGGCCTTCTCGACTCCTAAACAGAGTATATCTTGAATATTATTTAACTATAAGGGGAAATACTCCAGATTTTAATCCTTATTCTTGCTAGGAGAGGCTGTGCCAGCGGAGATGTTGCAAGCCTGCACGCCAGGACGTAAGATGCGAAAGACATGTTGTCGCCATGCGTTGAATTGTTCTGTTTCCATCGCGCAAAAAACGAGGTTACGATGACTGCTCTGCACCGTTTTGCCTTTTTCCTGGCGTCTTCCGCCATTGGTCTCGTCGTCCTGACGGGTTCTGTACGGGCTGAACCGGTGAGTTTTACTGACGACGTGATGCCCATCCTGAAAATCCGTTGTGTTGAGTGCCATCAGCCTGAAAGGGACGGTTATGTCCAGAGCGGCCTTGACCTACGCAGCTATGAAGGACTTATGAAAGGCACAAAACACGGTTCGGTTGTCGTTCCAGGATCTGCCATGGTCAGCAACCTGAATGTCCTTATTGAGGGAAGGGCCGACCCAAGGCTACGGATGCCGCACAACAGTAGAAAACTGACTCGTTGCGAAATCGATATCCTGCGTCGCTGGGTCAATTATGGAGCCCTCAATAACTGAATAAATTGGAAAGACGGGTTTCCGAACAGATCCCCGGGAGTGTAGGCGTTCTGCCCTTGGCATCGGCGGGCGGGAGAGCCCACCCGCTGTTGTTCACGAATTAACTGAAAACCGTGTTTACGCGGTCTCGGGAAAGGGGGTACGGAGTCCTTCCACTGATGCCGGATAGATACCCCTTTCCGTGATCAGGCCTGTCACCAGACGGGTAGGTGTCACGTCGAGAGCGTAATTCACGACCGGACTGTTCGCTGACGTGAGGGTAATCGTTGCCAGCTGGCCCTCATCGGTGCGTCCCATCAGGCGAGAAACTTCACTGTCTGCCCGCTGTCCGGTGGGAATCTCGGCAATCCTGTCGCCGAGAGTCCAATCGATGCTCGGACTTGGCAGGGCGACATAGAATGGCACCCCGTTATCACGGGCAGCTAGGGCTTTCAGATAGGTGCCGAATCTTGTTGCAGACATCACCATGCCGCGTAGTCCGGTCTCTGCCGACCAGGCAGACATCAACCACACCATGCTGCATGAGGTGTCCGCCGACGTTGTCGGCAATCACTACATGCGGTACGCCGTGTTGGCCCAGTTCCCACGCCGTCAGGCTGGCACCCTGGTGCGGGGACGGGTTTCAATCTTACCCACACATGGACGGGCAGGCCCGCGTCGTGGGCCATGTAGACGGGCGCAGCAATGGGTGAGGATGTTGAGGAGACTCCTCACGAGTGCCCTGCAGAGAGCGGAGAATGTCCAGACCAATCCGGCCACAATGGCATGGTTGATGGCAATACCGGCCGTGCAAAGGTCGGCAGCGGTGCGTTCAGGCAGCGGCAGTGGTATGGAGCAGATCCCTCATCCCCTCCACCGCCCAACGGAGGCTGACGGCCGTCGGGCGCGTTGCCATCAACAGGGCACATGCCTGCGCGAGGCTGGAGTCGCTTGGATTCTCCTGCATGGCGAGACACAGGCCGTAAGCTGCTGTCACCCCGATCAGCGGTGCTCCGCGTACCTGCATCTTCTTGATGGCACGCGCGCCGTATCCGCTACCGTCCCCAGACGTACGGTGCGGAAGGCATGCGGCAACAGGGTCTGGTCAATGATTTCTACACTCCATCCGTCCTCAGCGACCCAGATGGTGCGCCAGGGTTCTTCGTTGACCTTCATGTTTTCTGTCTGTTCGGCAATGGACGTGCAGCGCATGTCCCTTCTCCTCGCTCTGGCGCAAGGTCGGGGGAGAGTCAAGAGAGGCCACCAAGACTCGAAGGTAGGGAGTCCCTGTCAAAGAATTGATCGCCGCTCTTGCGTTGATGGTGCAGCAATCATAACCTTTCCTCTGGCCCTCGGGCAGAACGCCGATGGCCAGGATGATCGAACGTGAAGGAAACCATGTCCATTCTTGCCACGCATCTGGCGGCGGTTAAGCCATCTCCGACCATCGCTGTGACTCAGAGAGCCGCCGAGTTGAAGGCTTCGGGACGTGACATTATCGGCCTCGGGGCCGGCGAACCCGATTTCGACACGCCTGAACACATCAAGATGGCAGCCAAAGTGGCCATCGACGCCGGGGAGACCAAATACACGGCTGTCGCCGGGACACTAACCCTGCGCAAGGCCATCTGTGCCAAGTTCAAGCGTGAAAACGATCTCCGCTACACACCTGATCAGATTACCGTTGGGTGTGGCGGTAAACAGATCATTTTCAATGCTATTCTGGCCACGGTCAATCCTGGCGACGAGGTGGTGATTCCCGCACCTTACTGGGTCAGCTATCCGGACATCGTTCATCTGGCCGGTGGCACGCCGGTTGTCGTACCCTGTCCAGCCGAGAATGATTTCAAGCTCCAGCCACAGAATCTGGAGGCCGTTCTGACTCCGCGCACCAAGTGGCTGTTCCTCAACTCACCATCCAATCCCACCGGTAGCACCTATACCGCTGCCGAGTTGGAAGCGCTTGCCGAAGTGTTGCGGCGGCATGCCCAGGTCTGGATTCTGACAGATGATATCTATGAACACATTCTCTATGACACCGCTTTCGCAACCATCGCCCAGATTGATCCACGCCTGTACGACCGTACCCTGACCCTGAACGGGCTGTCGAAGGCCTATGCGATGACCGGCTGGCGGGTAGGGTACGCTGGCGGCCCCCTTACCCTGATTAAGGCGATGAACATGGTCCAGTCGCAAAGCACGACCCATACCTCCTCGATCAGTCAGGCTGCCTCGGTTGCAGCGCTGAACGGACCAACAGGTTTTTTATCTGCGTGGTGTGAAAGTTTCCGGGAGCGGCGTGACCGGGTCGTCACTCTGCTGAACGAAGCGCAGGGGATCACCTGCCGTACTCCGGAAGGGGCGTTCTACGTCTATCCATCGTGTGCGGGGTGTATCGGCAAGACTACCCCTGACGGGACACGGATTGCGACCGACAACGACTTCGTGGCTGCTCTTCTGGAAACTGAGGGAGTGGCCGCGGTACAGGGCGGGGCATTCGGCCTGTCTCCCTATTTCCGCATTTCCTATGCGACATCGCTTGCTGTTTTGCAAGAAGCCTGCCAGCGCATCCAACGCTTTTGCACCGCCTTGACATGAGAGAATGGCAGAATGCATGAGGCAGGCATGAACGGCCGGAGCAATGTGCGCTACGACGCCACGTCGATCAAGGTACTGAAAGGACTCGATGCCGTACGCAAGCGGCCTGGCATGTACATCGGTGATACCGATGACGGTTCCGGTCTGCATCACATGGTCTACGAAGTCGTGGACAATGCCATCGATGAAACCTTGGCCGGTTATTGTGATCACATCATGGTAGCACTGAACGGCGACAGGTCAGTGACCGTGCGTGACAACGGCCGCGGCGTTCCTGTTGACATTCACCAGGAAGAAGGGGTCTCGGCCGCGCAGGTCATCATGACACAGTTGCATGCCGGCGGCAAGTTCAATCAAGATTCCTACAAAGTCGCCGGTGGTCTGCACGGATTAGGCGTATCGGTGGTCAATGCCCTGTCGGAGTGGCTGGATCTGCGTATCTGGCGTGACGGTTACGAATACTGGATGCGATTCCGCAATGGCAATCCCGACGCGCCCTTGCGAAGGGTAGGGGAGGCACCGGAAGAAAACGGCCGACGACGGACAGGGACCGAAGTGACGTTCAAGGCCTCGCCCATCGTCTTTTCGCTGACCGAGTATGACTGGAATACCCTGGAACATCGTCTGCGGGAACTGGCATTCCTGAATTCAGGCGTGTCATTGCAGCTGATCGATGCCCGCCATGGCGAATCGACGAGCCTTAACCTCCATTACGAAGGAGGCATTCAGGCATTCGTCGAATATCTGGACCAGGCCAAGACACCATTGCATGCCCCGCCGTTGACTCTTGCAGGGGAGCGCGACGGGACCATGGTCGAGGTGGTCTTACAGTGGACCGACAGTTACCATGAAACCAGCCTGTGCTTTACGAACAATATCCCCCAGCGCGATGGAGGAACCCACCTCGCTGGTTTCCGTGCCGCTCTGACGCGCACCATCAATCAGTATGCTATCGACAGTGGTATCTTGAAAAAGGAAAAGGTACAGCTCACCGGCGAGGATATGCGGGAAGGGCTCACCTGTGTACTGTCAGTAAAAGTGCCTGATCCTAAGTTCTCCTCCCAGACCAAGGACAAGCTGGTGTCTTCGGAAGTGCGGCCGGTGGTGGAGGGGGTGATCGGCGACAGGTTTGCACAGTGGCTCGAAGAACATCCGAACGAAGCCCGTCGGATCATCGGCAAGGTGATCGAAGCGGCCGCGGCCCGCGAGGCGGCCCGTCGGGCCCGTGAGCTGACCCGCCGCAGCAAGGGGGCACTTGATGTTTCCAGCCTGCCAGGCAAGCTGTCGGACTGTCAGGAGCGGGATCCGGCGCTCGCCGAACTGTTCATTGTCGAAGGCGATTCCGCCGGCGGTTCGGCCAAGCAGGGCCGCGACCGCACCAATCAGGCCGTGCTGCCTTTGAGAGGTAAGATTTTGAACGTGGAACGGGCCCGCTTTGACAAGATGCTGTCCTCCGCCGAGATCGGCACGCTGATCACGGCACTTGGTGCCGGCATCGGCCGGGATGACTTTGACATCGACAAGATCCGCTACCACAAAATCATCATCATGGCCGACGCCGATGTGGATGGGTCCCATATCCGGACCTTGCTCTTGACATTCTTCTTTCGCCAGATGCCGCGGATCATTGAGAAAGGGTATCTTTATATTGCTCAGCCCCCTCTCTACCAGGCCAAGCGCGGCGGTTCCGAAGTATATCTGAAGGACGATCGGGCGATGGAAGCCTATCTGGTCGATGCGGCGATTGCCGATACCGTGCTCTTTCTGCACGATGGCACGGAAGTCGGCGGAAAAGCGCTGCGTGCCATGGTTGAGCTAGGCCGGACTGTCGGGAAACTGCTTCGACCTTTAAGCCATCGCATGCCGATGCGGCTCCTGGAACAGCTTGCTATCGCGGGGGTTTTCATTGGTGAGACCTTGAACGATCCTAACCGTGTCGCCGTCTTGGCCGCGACCATCGTCCAGCGCCTCGATGCCCTGGAGACGCCGCTGGAACGGGGGTGGATCTGTACGGCGCGTGATGAGGGCGGCCTGCACCTGGGTCGCAGGCTGCGGGGGGTGGACGAAACTTATCGCCTCGATGCCCAGATGCTTCGTACGGCGGAAGCGCGAGCCCTGGATAATATGACGGCTGATCTGCGCCATGCTTATGCCGGCCCGGTTCGGCTGTACAGCAGGGATAACCGGGAGTCAAACATCAGCGGCCCCGTCACCTTGGCCGGTACGGTGGTGGAATATGGTCGCAAGGGCATACAGATCCAGCGTTACAAAGGGTTAGGAGAAATGAATCCCGAGCAGCTATGGGAAACGACTCTCGACCCCGCTGCCCGCTCCCTGCTCCAGGTGCGGATCAACCACGTAGAGGACGCCGAACAGGTCTTTTCCACACTCATGGGCGACCTGGTGGACCCGCGTCGTGATTTCATCCAGGCCAATGCCTTGAACGTTGTCAATCTGGACGTATAATACCCAGCAATTCTCGGTATGGAATTTATTCCAAGTCGCCTTGGCAGATTCCACCTCCAAACCCTTCTCCCCCGAGGGGGTAAACCTCTATTCAGGGGGAAGGCGTGTTCCCTCCAGGGAGGTCTCTTTCTGGACGGGAGCTGTGCAGCAAGCCCTCCCCCACCAAGGGGAGGGGGGAGAGTCTGCCTTTCAGATGGAAAGGGTCTTCCCTCCAGGAGGAGGGGGGGTGTCTGATGGGAAAGGCAACGATCCCACACACCTCGCCGGGGCAGACTCGTGTGCATACGGTAGCCTGGAGGGAGAAGCCCGTCAGAAGGGAGAGAAATAATACGGAGTCCGGAAAATCTCTGGACTCCGAGCCCGCAACGCGGGCCGGCGCCCCTGTACCGAACAGGCGCGCAAGTGCCCAGCGACTGAGGGCAGGTTTCCGGAAAGTCCTCGGACTTTCCGGAAACCGTATAAGGCCATCCGTCTGGAATCTGCGAACCCTTCCCCTGGATAGGGAAGGATTGGGGGGAGGGTGAGGCTGGACGGCCATTCTGATTCCCGCGACATATGCGTGCCCTAATCTGGAGAATACACTTATAAGAAGAATATACCACTACAAACAAACATTAATACGATCAAATCAGAAAGGCTTCCATCGCTTATTGCAACGGTATTGGAATGCCGGCCGGGGAGCATAGCGGTTTTCCATGGCCTCTTCCTGCTTTCATACTCGCATCGTCATCCATGCTACATTATTGTATCATATTCTATTGAAATCTCTTTGTGCGTCTTGGCCTTCAGGAAGTAGACAGGCACGTTGATGATAACAGAATACCCCACCCCGGCGGCATCACCCGAACCGGTGGTCTGTACAATTGGTGCGAAACGTGCGCCTTTGCCACTACGCATTGTGAGGGCTTTCTTCCGCTTCGGGTTCGGCGCGGTAGGATATGGATGGCGTCTTTTGTGGCCGCGTGGCGACACCGCGGCGGAAGTCCCCGTGACGCTGAACCTGTTCCGGTCTGTTGACCTCAACAAGGCGGCGACGGCTCAGATGCGATATTTTTTCGCACTGGGTCTGTTCAGTCTGTTCATAAATGTTCTTTATCTCTCGTCTTCCATTTACATGATGCAGATTTACGATCGGGTGATTCCTGGAGGACGTGTCGAGACCTTGATTCTGATCACCCTGATTTTGGTCATGGCCTTGGTGACGCTGTCAGCATTGGAAGGCGTGCGCGGGATCATGCTGGTCCGCATGAGCGTGCGCCTGGATGCTCTGGTCATGCCCCGCCTGATCGGGGCTGCCCTGGACCGTAGCGGTGGCGGCAGCAGCGAGGAACGGGCCCAGGCCGTCAGGGATTTTGACACTTTTCGACAATTTGTGACCGGTGTTGGCGCGACAGCCCTGCTGGACGCCCCCTGGTTCCCGATCTATATCGGAATCATCTTGTCCCTGCATCCCTTGCTGGGAGCCGTTGCCGCGGGGGGCATCGTGGTAACGGCACTGCTGGCATGGTTTACCGAACTCAAGACGAGGCTCCCGACCAAGAAGGCTAATCAGGCGACGGTCCGCACCTATACGGTGGCCGATGAACTAGTACGCAATCGCGAGACCATCGTTGGTTTGCGCATGCAGGTGATAGTGGGCAGAAACTGGCGCAGGATGCGGGATGACATGCTGGCTCTTGGAGCATCAAGCTCGGAACATACGAACCTGTTGGGGGCAGGCACCAAGCTGTTCCGTCTGCTGATGCAGTCGAGCATGCTAGGCGTTGGTTCCTATCTGGTAATCCAGCAGGAATTGACGGCGGGAGCCATGATCGCAGCCAGCATCCTGCTGGGACGATCGATGGTCCCGGTGGAACAGGCGATCATGGCCTGGAAGCAGTTCGTGTCTGTGCGGGAAGCGGTTGATCGCGTTGATCGCCTTCTGGACGCCGTGCCGGCTTCTGCCCGGCTGATGACCCTACCGATGCCGACAGGCGCGCTTTCGGTGGAAAAGATCATGTACGCCCCCAGTCGGGAGGCACCCTTGCTGCTCAAGGGGATTTCATTCGGTCTCCAGCCGGGTGAGTGCCTGTCCATCATCGGCCCCAGTGCGGCGGGCAAAACGACACTGACCAGGATTCTGGTTGGCGCCCTGCGGCCCACGGCGGGTGTAGTCAGGCTGGACAGGGCTGATCTCACCACTTGGGATGATGAACAGTTGCGTCGGACGGTTGGCTATCTACCCCAGGATATCGTGTTGTTCCAGGGCACTGTTCGCCAGAACATTACCCGGTTCGAGGAAGCTAGGGATGAAGAAGTTCTGCAGGCGACGCAAGCTGCCAATGCGCACTCTCTGGTTGCGAGTCTTGCCAGCGGTTATGGCACGCCCGTCCGGGACGGCGGCAGCCATTTCTCTGGCGGTCAACGGCAACGCATCGGTCTAGCGCGGGCCCTGTTCGGCGATCCGATGCTGGTGGTGCTGGACGAGCCCAATTCCCATCTGGACAACGAGGGAGAGGCCGCTCTGGCCAGGAGTCTCCAGCAGCTTAAGAAACGTAAGCGGACGGTCATCATTGTTTCCCATCGTCCGTCCACCCTTGCGCTCAGTGACAAGATCCTGATCCTGCGCGATGGTGGGGTCGAGATGTTCGGGCCCGCCACCGAGGTGATTGCTGCCTTGCGGCACGTCCGCGAGAATGCCAGCGCTGTTTCTGCCCTGCCCTTGGAAAAGGGACCCGCTCGTTTTGTGGCCCAGGGGGAATGAACGATGTCTGTCACGACCAATCCTGCGGCTAAATATCTCGAAGTGGCGCCGGTGATCCGTATTGGCTTTCTGGTGGTGGGACTTTTTGTTCTGGTCCTGGGCGTATGGTCGGGGGCGGCTGGTTTGTCGGGGGCGGTGATCGCCACGGGCGTGGTCGTGCCAGAAGGCAAACGCAAGACGATTCAGCATCCGGCCGTTGGTGTCATTGAGAGCATTTTTGTGGCTGAAGGGGAAATGGTTCAGAGCGGCCAGCCGCTGCTCAAACTCGATGAAGTCCAGAATCGTGCCCTCTACGATTCTTTGCACAACCAGTATCTAGCAGTGCGTGCCCAGGAGATCCGCCTGGTGGCGGAAATGCATCGTCTGTCAACGATCCCCGAGCCCCATGACAGCGACTTAGAAGTCCATCTGTTCCTCGAACAGGAACAGCGCTTTTTTGAAAGCCGCCGCAAAAGCCGTGAAGGTCAGGAAATCCTCCTGCGGGACCGCGTCCATCAGCTCCAGGAAGAAATCGGTGGCATTACCGAACTACTGGGTGCTTCTCAGCGCCAGCTTGTGTTGACCAGGGAAGAAAAGGCAAGCGTGCAGACTCTGGCGGAGAAGGGATACGCACCCAAGCTCAAGCTGCTTCAGTACGATCGTTCCCTGGCCCATCTTGAAGGCGAAATCGGTTCCCACCGAAGCGAAATCGCCAAGGCACGCCAGAAAATCTCTGAAACCGAGAATGAAATCATTCAGCTCGACAAGGAATTCAATGAGAGGCACAGCCACGAACTGCGCGAGGTCCAGGTCAAACTGAAGGATCTGGAACCGCGTCTGGCCGCAGCCAGGCACAATCTTGATCAAGTTGTAATCGTCAGTCCCGTGACCGGTCATGTCCTCGATCTAGCCGTCTCCACCATTGGCGGCATGGTTGAGCCAGGTAAGCCTCTCATGGATATCGTGCCTATGGAGAGTGCGCCAGTGATCAGTACCCAGGTCCTGCCCCAGGACATCGAGGAGGTCTATGTCGGCCAGAAAGGTGACGTGCACATGGCCGGACGCCCCGGTGGTAACACCATGCCGATGAAGGTCACGGTGACGATGGTTTCAGCCGACCGCCTGACGGATCAGCGTACCGGCATGCCTTATTATTCCGCCAAGATCCGGATTGATCCTGGCGAGGCTGACAAGATCCTGCCGGCCCGTCTGATTCCCGGCATGGCAATGGAAGTGGTATTGCCGGTTCATGAAAGGACACTGTTTGAATATCTGATCGATCCTCTGCGCCAGCGCATACGCAAGGCCATGCGCGAACGATGATTCACACCTTGGCTTCGGGGGCTTGCCTCTAAAAAGATCCCGTTTCAAGCGGGGAGGGGGCTTTTTTCCTTTTTTCGGAGTTGCACAATTTTTCGCATGGCACATCCTCTAAGGTTGGAGACCAGTTTTCTCTGCCCGCATTGCTAGAGATGAAACGGGGCCTCCTCGTACGATGTCATTTGTGTGCAGGAAGTCTTCCTGGGTTAACAGGCAGCCAGGGGAACGGTTCCTTTGTTGACCGGGGAAACCGTCTAGGCCACCAAGGCAAGGCCCGGCACGATCATCAGCATAGCCACCACCAGGGTGGAACAGGGCGTCGTCATGATTTCTCCTTATCTTCAGATGTTCATGGTTGACCCTGTGCGGCAAGGTTCCCTATCCATTTCTCGTATCGTTCTTGAACGTTGTGGAGATTTACCCACCCCTGTCAAGGGACAAGCCTCAGACTCTTCTGTCGTAAAAGGAGAAGGAATCGAAGAAATTGTGGAAGAGGCTCAGGCTTCCCTGGTGTTCTGTTTACCTTATCGCGTCTGGAAGACATCCTTCAGATGATGATCTGCCTGCGGTGACACGTCTTGTGCCAACGAGCATCAATCGTAACACACACATGGCCCGGATGGGCCACGATCTTCATTGAAGATGTTCTCTATATGCTTATTCTGACCATGGCCGGAGGCTGCCCGGCGCAAGCGGTCATTGAGCGCGATTCCCAGCCCGAATGCGGGGATGGGACTCACGGCAATGGTGGTCACGTCCGGCTGGTCCAGTATCCGCAACATGGCAAACAGGTTGGCGGCAGCCTCTTCCAGATTGGCCTGCGGACTCAGGTTCAGCCGTGCCCCCGGCACCTGCCCGAAGCCCAGCAGGACTTCACCCGGACGGACATCATGGGCGTTGAGCCGAAGCGGCCGGCCCGGCGCATAGTGACGGGCGAACATGCCGGGGGAGCGGGGAGCGCCCTTTCCATCTGCGGAGTCCAGGGGACCGATCAGGGACACGATGATCTCAGCCGTCACGCCACCGGGCCGCAGCACGGTCGCACGCGGGCTGGAGAGGTCGATAACCGTCGATTCCAGTCCCACCCGGCACGATCCGCCGTCAAGGACCAAAATGTCTGGAAACGAGTCGGCAACATGGTTGGCCGTTGTGGGACTCACCCGACCGGACAGATTGGCACTGGGGGCAGCGACAGGACAACCGGTCGCAGCCAGTAGGGCCAGGGCAACCGGGTGATCCGGGACCCGCACTGCCAAGGTGTCCAATCCCGCCGAGGCCAGCAGGGAGACGGGGCAGCCGGGCTGCCGACGGACTACCAGGGTGAGCGGTCCCGGCCACAGGCGGCTGGCCAGGATCCGTCCCCGCTCTTCCAGATCTACCAGGGCGGTGGCAGCCTCGACCGAAGCTACGTGAACGATCAGGGGGTTGAATCGCGGCCGTCCCTTGGCGGCAAAGAGAGCGGCAACCGCATGATCATTGCTAGCGTCAGCGCCTAGACCATAAACCGTTTCGGTCGGAAAGGCCACCAGCCTGCCGTTGCGGATCAGACGCGCCGCGTTGGTCATGGCTTCCATCGTGGCTGTGACTACCCCGCGATGGCTGGGACCCTTGTCCTGGGTGTTGTTCGGGATGAGGGCATGGCCTGAAACCTGGCACAGGTTCATGGGGTGTGAAACTCCTTCGGATACAGGGAGAAGACGGTTTCCCTTGAGGCAGAACGTCACCAGCGCATCGCCAGGCCATCGACGACAATGGCCCCCAGTACCAGCCAGCTATACCCCCGGTTGGAGCGGAATCTGGTCAGGCAGTTGGCGCTGTCATGGATATTGAGCGTTGCCACCTGCCAGGCTAGGTGCAACGCCGCCATGCCAAGTCCGGCCAGGAACATGCTGCCCAGACCGGCCAGGAGGCCCGCCACCGCGATCAGGATCAGGCTGCAGGCATAGAAAACGGCCACTGCTGGACGGGTCCGCTCGCCAAGTGCAAGTGCCGAAGACTTGACGCCAATCAGCAGGTCATCCTCCCGGTCCTGATGGGCGTAGATGGTGTCATAGCCCAAGGTCCAGAACAGGCCGGCGGCATAAAGAGCCACCGCCGGTGTCGCCAGGCTGCCGGTAACTGCCGTCCACCCCAGAAGGGCTCCCCAGTTGAAGGTCAGACCAAGCCAAAGCTGCGGCCAGAAGGTGATCCGCTTCATGAACGGGTAGCTGAACACCAGCATCAGCGAGGCCATGCCCAGGCCAATGGCAAACGTGTTCATCTGTACCAACACCGCCAGTCCCGTCAGAAGCTGGGCCGCCAGGAACAAGGTGGCACGGCGAAGAGGAATGGCACCGCTTGGAAGAGGACGCGCCGCGGTACGGGCGACCCGGGCGTCGAAATCACGGTCGATGATATCGTTGTAGGTACAACCGGCTCCCCGCATCACCAGCGCACCGACACCAAATAGGACCATCAACCAGAGTATTGATGGTTCACGCAGATCCCCAGCTAGGACAAGACTCCACCAGCATGGCAGCAAAAGAAGCCATGTGCCGATGGGGCGATCAAGCCGCATCAGCCGTAAATAGGGACGCCATCCCCTCGGCGTATAACAGTCGATCCAACCGCCGACAGGCATGTCACCCAAAAGGGGTAGAGGACCAGTCATGGGGCGCGACCATAAAACACGAACGACTTCAGTGGCAATGGTTTCACGCGATTTTCAGCAACTCTCAGTATGGACTTTATTCCAAGTCGCCTTGGCAGGCAGGCTCCCCCTAAAATCCTTCTCCCCCAAGGGGGCAGGCTCCCCTTCAGAGGGAGGGCGTATTCCCTCCAGGGGGGTACAGGGATGCCTTCTCCGCAAATCAGTGTCATTCCCATAATGAGAACGACTGCACTGCAAGGGTGACAATGTGTCAACGGTTCGTTAATATCCTTCCCTCTCAAGACTTCCATCAGGACTGTGAGACCATGCCGATCCATTATAACATGCCCCTGTGGCGGCCGCCGTCTGAAGGCAACAATCTGATCATCCAGGCAACGCTCGGATGCAGTTATAATCATTGTTCGTTTTGCTCCATGTATACAGACAAAACATTTCGCGCCCGCCCGCTGGCAGAAGTCTGTCGGGACATCGACGCAGGTGCCCGTGACTGGCCGCAGGCGGACCGGGTCTTTCTGGCTGATGGCGATGCCATGGTGCTGCTTACCGAGCATCTCTATCGGATTCTCGATCATCTGCACACCCGTCTGCCCGGCCTGGCACGGGTGTCGTCCTACGCCACCCCAGACAACATCAATCGCAAGTCGGTCGAGGCATTGGCTGGCCTGAGGGCACGCAAGCTTTCGCTGGTTTATCTGGGAATCGAATCGGGCCATCCCGACGTGCTCAAGCGCATTGCCAAGGGTGCGTCCCCCAAGGGCATTGCCAGGGCCATCCAGCGGGCAGGCGAGGCCGGGGTGAAGGTATCGTGCATGGTTATTCTGGGTCTGGGGGGGCGCGAATATTCGGAACAGCATATCGCTGCGACTGCCGCGCTGGTTAACGCGGCACCGCCAGCCTATCTGTCCACCTTGCAACTTGATCTCTACCGGGCCGAGGCTCCCGGTTTCGTGCCTCGCTGGGAAAAACATGGCAGCCGGTTTCAACCTTTGAACGATGGCGAATGTCTGGACGAAATGGCCCACCTGATCGCGGCTCTCGACCCGCCGCGGCCGATCATCTTCCGTTCCAACCATGCCTCCAATGCCCTGCCACTGGGCGGTGTTCTCCCCAGGGACAGGGCAGCCCTTCTTGCCGCCATCGCCCTGGCCCGTGACGCCGGCCATGGCGTGCGCCCGCGCTCTGTGCGCGGATACTAGGTAGGGCGGGGAAGCGGAGAGGCCGGCAGAGAGATGGGCATGTGTGGGGCAAGATCATTGGCGGCATAACCGGTATGGCCTTGGAGGGCCATGCGGGGGTGTTCTCGGCGCAGCAGCTGGCCATGCGGTTGACCGTATGGAGCAGCGAGATGCGGGCAGCCTTCAGCGATGCCGTCATCGGCGGCTGGGGGGCCCCCTGCCCTATACCGAGCAGGCACGCCGGATCACCTTCTCCCTTGCCGTCGTGGTCCTGGCGGCCAAGATGGCCCGGGGCCGGATGGGCCTGTACGCCGCGAGGGAACAGACGCCTTCGCGCGTCTGTTCCCGATTCCTCCTGAGGAGAGGGCAAGGGTTGGCTATCTGTTCGACGTCGCCAGTACCTCGCCGGGTGGATTTGAAATCCATGCCCGGCAGATTGCGATCTTGTTTGCCGACCATCCTTAACTATTGAGGGAAGTGCTAGACTCTCTGTTCGCTATTGCCGTGGCCGAGGGCCCTTTGCACGATGCCGAACGAGCGTTTCTGGAGCAGGTGGCAGCTCTTCTCGGCCAATCAGGTAAACGATTCGACAGGATTTCCCAGAACGGTTCCGATCCTTATCAGATTCTCGGTGTCGCCCGCACTGCTTCAACCGGAGAAATCAAGGCTGTCTATCGCCGTCTGATCCGGGAATATCATCCCGACCTCATGGTCGGGCAGGGCATTTCGGGAGAGCGCATCGACGTTGCCAACCGCAAGATGGCCGACATCAACGCTGCCTTTGACCACATCATGCGCCCAAAAGGGCATAAGGAATAACCGGCGCAACGACTTGCCGCCATTTGCATGCACACGCCCCCCCCCCCTCCCAGCAGGTGTTTTTAGTTTCCTGCCCGTGGGTCCAGTTCTGCCGAAAGGCATGCTATACTACGCTTCTTTATTCATCCTGTGGAAGGCTGGTTTCCCATGTCCATGGGCGACTGGTTGCGGGAGCTGTTCACGCCAAGGAAAGCTTCTGCCCAAAAGACGGTGCGGCTGAAACTAAGGAACACGGGCGGAGGCCATCTGTCGCATGCAGGTCGAAGGCCAGGCTCTGATCACGCCAGAACGGGCTGTGAGCTGATCCGCAAGGTGATGGAAGTCCACCGAGCTAAGCAGACCGTCCTGGGCTGACCTCATGGATGAAGATCGACAGAAACTGGTTGCTATCGCTCTCAAAAGGTTGCTGAACGAAGGGCAGAAGGACTCTTGAGCCGTTGCATCCAGTCGTCTCAGGCCAATGTGGACGTAATAGTTGCAGAAGGGGGAAAATCGTGTCTATTCTGAGGCTCCTTTTTTCAGAATCGAGTGATCGGAATGGACGACTCTGTCGCGTTCTGTAAGGAACTGGTTGGATTGTTCCGCCATATCCAGCGTATTCGCACGGAAATTGCAGCCATTCGCGAACCGGATGAGACACGGGAAAGGACAAGTTCATGCGCATGGCGGACGAGCTGGACACCATTGTCGAGGCAACCGAAGCGGCGATCAACACCATCATGGAAAGCGTCGAGCAGATCGAGTCGCTCATGACGTCCCTCAAGCCGGCCATCACTGATGCCGTCATGTATGAGGCATTTGCCCAGATCGATGAAAAATCCAGACCGTGTTCGAGGCCTGTGCGTTTCAGGACATTACCAGTCAGCGAGTGACCAAGGCCGTCAAGCTCATCAAGTATGTCGAGGAACGCGCCAATACCCTGATCGCCATCTGGGGCGCACACCAGCTAGCCGAGGTCGATATCAAGGAGGGAAAAGAAGGGCGAATATGAGTGATATCTGCATGGGCCACAGCTCAAGGGGAATGGCATCAGCCAGACGGACGTCGATGCCTTGCTGAAGGGAGGCATGACGTCAGCGTCTGCAACAAACGAAGCGGAAGCGACAAACCAGGCGGCAGCCCGGCAGGTGCGAGCCGTCTCGCCACGGCAGGAGGCGCGCACCGGCCCTCCCTGACCACCTGTAGAGCCTGCGGCACCGGATACCGCTACGACGGCCTTTTCCCAGGATGACATCGACAAGCTATTTGACTGAACCCTTTGTTCTGCACCTGAATGAGAATGCGAACGGGACGGGGGCGTTCGCGGCCAGGGTTGTTGCAATAAAGGCAGAGCAGTTTCGCGAGATTCCTTTCGTGACCTTCTTTCCGGTCAAGTTCATCTGGAGCATGGCCTGTGTCCCACCCGGGGTTGACCGGATCGGAAAGAGAGCGATGAAAAAGGTCTGTTGTCCAATTCAACCGCATCCATCATCCTGCCGCATTCCTTAACGCCCTGACGGGCAAGGAACAAGGGGGAGCCATCCCATGTCCGATATCATCCACACCACCGATGCCATCGTGATTGGCGCCGGTCCGATTGGCCTGTTTTCCGTCTTCGCCTGCGGCATGGTCGGAATCCGCTGTCATGTAATCGATGCCCTGGACGACATCGGCGGCCAGCTTACCGCGCTCTATCCGGAAAAACCCATTTTCGACATTCCTGCCTACCCCCGCATCCTGGCGGCCGATCTGATCACCCGTCTGGAAGAGCAGGCTGCTCCTTTCCATCCCGTTTTTCATCTGGGACAGCGGGTCGAACGGGTAGAGCGGCAGGACGCTGGCGACCTCCTGGTCACCACCACCAGGGGAATGTACCTTACGGGCCGGGTCATCATCATTGCCGCCGGGGTTGGCGCTTTCGGCCCCAATCGGCCGCCGTTGGCGAATATCGAACTCTTCGAGGGCAAAAGCGTCTTTTACATGGTTCGCCGTCGCGAGGACTTCCGGGGGCAACGGGTGGTCATCGCTGGCGGGGGGGATTCAGCCGTTGACTGGGCGCTGTCCCTGGCCGACGTGGCAGCACGGGTAAGGGTGGTTCATCGCCGGCCCAAATTTCGTGCCACGCCAGACAGTGCCGCCCGTTTGCAGCAGCTGGCACAGGCCGGACGGCTGGATCTGGTGGTCCCTTGTCAGCTCCACGGGTTGGAAGGCCGCGAGGGCCAGCTGTCTGCGGTCATCGTGACCACCCCGGACGGACAGAGCCGACGTCTTGAGGCCGATGTCCTGCTGGCGTTTTTCGGACTGGCGCAGACGCTGGGGCCCATCGCCGGCTGGGGGCTTGCCCTTGACCACAACCACATCGTTGTCGATCCGGCCACCGGCATGACCAGTGAAAAAGGCATCCTTGCCGTTGGCGACATTGCCACCTATCCTGGCAAATTGAAGCTTATTCTGACCGGCTTCGCTGAAGCAACCCGTGTCGCTCATACCGCCTACACTTTCGTTCACCCTGGCGAAGCGCTCCACTTCGAACACTCGACAACCATGGGCGTTCCCGTGCCATAAGGGAAAGGCGGAGCCGCCGGCGGCAGGGTCCAGCGCTATACCAGACGCTACGGCGGCGGCTGGGCGAACGCTTCCCCGGCTGACAGCCAACGGATACCCGGCCGGGGCCTGGTCTGCCGCAGCAGTTCGACAAGGAACGCCCAGCCCCCCGGGCCATGAAAGGCATGATGGGTCATGAGCCCGGTCGGTTCGCTGGTATCGACAGTACCCAGCCGCCGGGCGCGCAGATGGTTGATCATTTGGCCGAGCCCCCGCTCATGACCACAGAAGCGTCGGGTATTCCAGTCCATGAGATCGACATGAACGTTTACCTGCCGCACCCCCGGGGCCGGCTGGGAGCACGGGCGGGGTCCCCAGGCGGAAACACCCTGGAGACCAATCGCCGGCAGATGCGCAAGGAGATCATGCGGCAAACGGTTCCACGGTGGCACCAGAACCGGTACAAACCGTGGCAGGCGCATCATCCGCTGCCGGCCCTCTGCCAGTTCGGCCAACCGTTCTGCCACTGTCCGCTCCGGTCCGTATTCGTCCTGAGGCTGTCCTTCTGGCGCGTGGTTGGCATGAGCAAAGCCGTGCTGTACAACGGATACCTCCCGGGCAGGGGCTATACGCTCTGCCAGGAGCGGATCGGCTACGCCCGCGATGACTGCGAGCGCGACTGGTGTGGTTGTTTCCGCCGCCACAGCCAGCAGATGGTCCAGCTTCGCATCGGGGGCTATAGCATCATCGTCCCGCCACCAGAACGTAGCCGTACGCCCCTGTTCGGCCCAATACCAGATTTCGCGATGCAGGTTATTCCAGTCCGTCATGGTGGGAATCTCTCCAGCGTCTGCGGGCAACCAGACGGGCCAGGGGCCGCGTCTACCGAATAATGGTCAACAGTCAATAAAAGCAGCCTTGGATCACGTTAGAGCGGGATGATTTTCGGATCATACTCTTCGTCATGAGGGTGGTCAGTCGTCAGTGATTAGCAACCAACCACTGACCACCAGCCATCTGCCATTCCAACCCTACCACCAGCGCGCAGCGCCATAGTGAGAACCGCCGGGAATGGCGGGAAGAAGGGGTTGCAGGAAGAAAGGGCCGGCCTGCAACGGGCACGCGCCACTATACCGCGGTGACCGCCCCCCCTGCCCGCCGTTACCCCCCTCATCTCCTGCCCCCCCAAGGCATGGCGGGAGGCTACTCGTACTTACACCTCCCATCGCTATGTCGAGTTCTCGCAAGTAAAAAAGGTCTATCAGACACCAAAAGGACCGCTGACGGCGGTCGAGGACTTCGATCTGAAGATAGAAGAAGGAGAGTTCGTTTCCCTGATTGGCCATTCAGGATGCGGCAAATCGACGGTGCTGATGATGACGGCAGGGCTCACCGAGGCCTCGGAAGGCGGCATCATCCTCGACGGGCGCGAGGTGACGATCGCCGCGGGCCCGATCGGGCCGTGGTGTTCCACAGGCGCCAAGCCTGATGCTCTGGCTGACAGCCGTCCAGAACGTGGCGCTGGGCGTGGATCGTGTCTACCCGCATGCGATACCTGCCGAACGGTCGAACATCGTAGCCTATTATCTGGAACGGGTCGGCCTTGCCGAAGCCAGAGACAAGAAAGCCTCTGAACTGTCCAACGGCATGAAACAGCGGGTCGGTATCGCCCGTGCCTTCGCGCTCAGCCCGAAGCTGCTGCCCCTGGACGAAGCCGTTTGGCACGCTCGACTCCCTCACCCGCTGGGAGTTGCAGGAAGTGCTGATGGAAGTCTGGACCCGCACGCAAGTCACGGCCATCTGTGTCACCCATGACGTGGACGGAAGCGATCCTGCTTGCCAACCGGGTGGTGATGATGACGAATGGTTCCCATGCCCACATCGGCAAGATCATGAGGGTAGATATCCCCCGTCCCCCCGCAGCCGGCGCGTCCTCCTTGATCACCCCCGTTATTATGAATACCGTGAGGAACTCCTGACCTTCCTTGCGGAATACGAAAGGAGCGTGCGTGCAAAGGCAGTGGCATGACAGAAAGGACCACTACCGCAGCGCTTCCGCCTGGACACAGGAGGGGCCGATGAACGAAGCGGGGTGAACACCCGGGCAAAAGTCGCCGGAACAGACGGCAGGGCACACGGGATCAGCCCATGACCGTCAGCCGGCGGGCTAGTTTTTCTTTTTGTGTGTCGGAGGGGCCGTTGAGCCTCTGGAAAACGGTTATGAATTCAGCCACTTTCACGAGCGTGCTTTCCGTCAGTTCCAGCTCCAGAAAGGACGTGGTGATGTTCGTTTCATCGACTATGGAAAGAACGCGACTGGTCAGGCTGATATCGCGGAATTAACGGGCCGACAGGTTGACGGTGACCTGCATCAGGGACAACCCTGCCGCATGCCAGGCTTCGACCTGGGCACAGGCCGTTTTCCGTACCCATTCGCCAATGGAAATGATAAGACCAGTTTCCCCGGCAACCGGGATGAACTCGGCGGGGGAAACGAGCCCCAACTTGGCACTGTTCCACCGCAGCAGAGTCTCATACCCACTGATCTGTTGTGTGAAAAGATCGACCTTTAGCTGATAGGCAAGGGAGTTCCCCACGTTCCAGTGCCATGCGCAGACCGTTTTCTATCTGCAACTTTTTCCCTATACGAGAAGACAGCTCGGAAGTATAGAACTATAAATTGCTACTACCATTGCATTTCTCCTCGTTCAGGGCCGCATCAACCACCTTCAGTATATTTGACACGCCATATGAATTACCTTGATAGATTTCACAGACTATACAGGCATAAATATAGACATCACGCCTATCAACTTCATAAGGTTGCGAGAGCTGATTGATCGCCTCGCGCGCCGCCACGGCGCTACCGTTTCCGTGTTGCGCACGCCTTCGATCAGGATCGTGAATTCATCCCCTAGCAACCGCGCCACGATTCCTGGCAACCTGATCGAGGTGTCGTTTTTGTGGACGCAACGCTCGTTCAAGCAACGTTCCAGCCACCGGGCGGCCTCCCACAGCACCTGACCACCGGCCTGGTAGCCGGGGGTATCATTGATATTCTTGAAACGGTCGAGATAGCTGAACATGACGCCCACGGAATTACCTTCATTACAGGAAAAAGGAGATCATAGTCAAGGTGTTCGCGGAACAGGGCCAGGTTGTGGCAAGGCCGGTCAACGGATCGCGGCTGGCCAGAAAACGCAGCCTCTGCTCGTTCTTCTTGTGCTCTGTGATGTCGCGAACGACACTGATGAACAGCGTCCGATTGCCCAGACGCATTTCACTTACAGCTAAATTACAAGAAAAGGTGGTACCGTCCTTGCGCACCGCCTCCACCTCACGGCCACGCCCGATGACGCTGCTCTTCCTGGTAGCCAGATAGGCGGCGAGGTATTGATCATAGCGACTGCGATGGGATTCAAGCATCAGTATATTGATGGAACGGCCCAGAGCCTCGTCGGCCCCATAACCGAAGATGCTTTCGGCCGCCCGGTTGAAGGTTTCGATGATCCCACGGGAGTCGATGGTAATGATACCGTCGATCACGGTTTCGAGAATGCGACGTAACCGTTCCTCGCGGCTGGCAATGGCCCGGGTGGCGCGGATGCGGTTGGTGACATCGGCCATGGTCACGGCAACTCCATCGGCCAGTCGTACCGCCACCACGTGCAGCCAAATCTCCCGACCATGTCGTTCCGTGGGCCATTCGATATCGAAAGTGTTGGTAAATTCGACCACGCTCACCAAGCCCTCGAACAGACCGCTGTTCCCTGCCTGTGGCATCACGGTGCGCAGAGTCTGCCCCACCAGTTCACGAGCATGCAACCCCAGCACCCGCTCGCAAGCCAGATTGGCCAGCCGCCAGCGAAAATCCTCCACCACACCGCTGGCGCCACGCACCACTTCCAACGCCATGATCGCGTCGCGGGTACTGTTCAGAATGCCATCGAGCAGAAGACCGCTTTCTCCAAGTGCTCTGAACACATGCTTGCGTTCAACATGACCTTCAGGGCTACGGATTCATCGTCCAGCCCGGTCGGCACGATGACCGGCGGCACGTCGGGCACTAGGCGTAACAGGCTGTCGAGGGTGTCGGTCCCATTGGAGTCCGGCAGATCGAGATCAAGCAGCACCATATCGACCGTCGTGCCTGTTTGCAGCAGACGTTCCGCTTCACGGAGAGAACCGGCGATGACGACCTCGGAAGCATGATTTTCTCACCGCTCCAGCAGGTTTTAAATGAGACGTGCCATTACCGCATAGCCCTCAGCGAGAAGCACCAGAAGCATACCCATCCTTTGGAACCGTTTCAAACCCATGGCCTACATGGTGCTCCCCACGATCATGAGGGTCACTTCTGTGTATCGTGCCACCAGACGGTTTCGGATCAAGCCTAAAGTGTATACAGTTTCAGGTCAACGCAAACAATGGCCCCATGGGGGGCATGAGACCTTCCTCCTGGATACTGCCGCCCTCCCCCTTCCGTCTGGCACTTGTCAGCCCCTGTGCGCCCGATGGCGTGACCGTTACAAGCCCCCTCACCGCCCGCCGCACCAGACGTTCCAATCGCTCCCACCCCGACCCTCCCCCCTCAAGGGGGAGAGGGTATTCAACCCAGGGGGAGGGAGTTTTCCCGTCAGATGGAGAAGGGCTTCCCTTCATGGAAAGGGCGTATTCCCTCCGGGGAGGGGGGTGCAGGGATGCCTCTTCTGCAAGTCAGTGTCATTCCTATAATGAGAATCGCTGAAACAGCCCATGAACAATTGACAAGGCGCGCGGTTCCCCTGTAAGAAGCGATTTCATTCCCGAGAAAGCGGGCAGATGCCCCGCCCGTAGCTTCTTTCCGTGCCGCCAGGCATGACGGAGAAGGTGGCAGGGACTATCGGGACAATGGCGCCGCTGTGCGCTCGTCAACAACCGGAAAAACAACCGAAAACAATCATGACTAAGCGCCAGACGACCAAACACAAGATCGATCGCCGTTTGCAGGTCAACTTGTGGGGCCGCCCGAAAAGCCCGATCACCCGCCGCGACTCTGCTCCTGGCCAGCATGGAGCCCGCCGGCGCAAGCCGTCGGACTATGGCACCCAGCTCATGGCCAAGCAGAAGCTGAAAGGCTATTACGGCAATGTGTCCGAGAAACAGTTCCGCCATTATTATGCCGAGGCCGTGCGTCGTCGGGGAGACACCTCTGAGAACCTGATCGCCCTGTTGGAACGCCGGCTGGATGCGGTGGTCTATCGCATGAAATTCGTCCCGACAGTGTTCGCCGCGCGCCAGGTGGTGAGCCACAGCCATATTCTGGTCAACGGCCGTCGTGTGACCATTTCATCTTACCTTGTGCATGATGGTGACATGATCGAGATCAGGGAAAAATCGAAACAGATTCCTCTGTTCATGGCATCCATCCAGTCCAGTGAACGTGATGTGCCCGATTATCTGGAAGTGGAGGGCAAAGTCCTGAAGGGCCGGTTTGTGCGATCCCCTAAGTTGGTGGATGTTCCCTATCCGGTCCAGATGGAACCAAATCTGGTAGTTGAGTTCTACTCAAGATAAGGATGTGTGCATCCCGCAGTCCTTTGAGAGAGAGGCGGTACTGTCATTGAGGGTAATGCCCATGAGCGTGAGTTTTGGTTTGCGCTCATAGAATTGCTGCGGCTACGGTGGCGCGCCGAGTGGCACAAAGGCTTAAGGGCCGCGGATGCGGTTTACCGGTGCCTGGGGGAGCCACGATCAGTTACGATCAGGGCGCGTCGGTTGGCAGGCAGGTGGAAGTTGCGCGACATTTTGCCCGTCGTGAACAACTGGCAAGAGCCTTGCGTCATTCTTGCAGGCCTTTATAATGTCCTTCGTGTAAGTCCTGGCACCGTCAAGGGGGGGGGCGTTGGCAGAGGATCGGCCAGTTGTCGGCATCATCATGGGAAGCCAATCGGATTGGGAGACCATGCGCCATGCGGTAGCGCTACTGGCCGAGCTGGGCGTGCCTCATGAAACCCGTATCGTTTCCGCCCATCGCACACCACAAAGGCTGTACGATTATGTCAGCAGCGCCCGGGGCCGGGGACTGCAAGTCATCATCGCCGGAGCAGGGGGTGCCGCGCATCTGCCTGGCATGACGGCGGCCCTGACATCCTTGCCAGTGTTCGGGGTTCCGGTGGAAAGCAAGGCCCTGCAGGGGATGGATAGCCTTCTGTCGATCGTGCAGATGCCTGCCGGCGTGCCGGTTGGGACTCTGGCGATCGGTCAAGCCGGCGCCATCAACGCAGCTCTACTGGCTGCGGCGGTGATCGGCCTTGGGGATGCAACGGTCGCTGCGGCAGTTACAGCGTGGCGTCGGCACAATACGGACAGTGTGGCTGAGTATCCGTCCGCCTCGACATGACAAACGACAGGAAAATCCCGATCCGTCCCGTGCCGCCCGGCAGTCTCATCGGCATTTTTGGGGGAGGCCAGCTGGGCCGCATGACTGCCCTGGCAGCGGCGCGGCTGGGCTACCGCTGCCATGTTTTCACCCCGGAGACCGACAGTCCCGCCGCCCAGGTGGCAGCAGAGACCACCATCGCATCTTACGATGATGTCGATGCCCTACGCGCCTTTGCCGCGAAGATAGACGTGGTGACCATTGAATTCGAGAATATACCTGTCGACAGTGTTCGTTTGGTAGCAGAACAAGTCATTGTGCGCCCGGACTGGAATGTTCTCGAGGTAGCTCAGGACCGGATACAGGAAAAGACCTTTTTCAATACCATCGGGTTGGAGACGGCACCATGGCGCCGTGTCGTCGGCCAGGGCAACCTGGCACGAGCGGTATCGGAACTGGGACGACCAGCCATTCTCAAAACCGCCCGTTTCGGCTACGATGGCAAGGGCCAAGTTCGCATTGATGAGGAAACCCATCTGGGGCATGCCTGGCATCAGATCGGGTCCGGGGGAGTGGGAATCTTGGAAGCCTCCATCGATTTCGCGCACGAGATCTCCGTCATCATCGCCCGTGGTCTCGATGGAGCATGGGTCGCTTTCGACCCGGTCGAGAACACCCATACCAATCATGTGCTCCACACCTCACGGGTTCCGGCACAGGTGATCCCTTCCCTGGCCGCGGCGGCGGTCGAGGCCGGTCGCCGCACCGCTGACGCCCTGGATCTGGTCGGTGTGCTGGCGGTCGAGATGTTTGTCACCTGTGACGGACGTCTGTTGATGAACGAAATGGCGCCCCGGCCGCATAATTCCGGTCACTGGACTCTGGATGCCTGTCGCACGGACCAGTTTGAGCAGCTCGTCCGTGCGATCTGCGGTCTGCCGCTTGGCACGTCTGAACGTCATGCCGATGCTGAAATGACCAATCTCCTGGGCGATGAGGTGGTGCGCTGGCTGGACATTCTCGGTGATCCATCAGCTCGTCTCCACCTTTACGGAAAGAAAGACGTCCACCCCGGTCGCAAGATGGGGCACGTCACCCGCCTGTTCCCCCGCGCTGATGATCTTGTGCAGCGGAACAGCCAGAACGCCTGAAGCCGTTTTCCGATCATGTGGAAGCGCTGCCTTTTGAGCACTTCCGAAAACCCTCTCCCTCGGATCGGGCTGCGGGATTCGCACATCTCCGCCGGTCTGGAGTGTCATAGCGATTCGGGTATGTTTTCCTGGGGATGGGATCAAAGATGGGTCAATTCTGCCCTCTCGAAAGCCCTCCTCCTTGGACTAGGGAAAGGTTTTTAAGAGGCATCCAATTAGAAGACATCCCGAAGTCAGTGTTGGGTTGCGTCAACATCCAACCATCGGCATAATCCTGTCGTTGAAGGGCACAGGGGTAATCGTGTGCAGGAATTTTTGAACACACTTCTTGGTACGTTTCATGATCCTGAGACGTTTCTGCGCACTTACGGGTATTTCGCCATCCTGCTCCTGACCTTTCTAGAAGGTGAAACGATTGTCATTCTCGCTGGAATCACGGCGGCACAAGGCCTGATGGATCCATTCCTAGTAGGACTGTCCGGGTTCAGCGGTAGTTTTCTTGGTGATCAACTCTATTATGCTATTGGTCGCTGCTATGGGCAGCCCATCCTGGATCGACGACCCTCCCTGAGACCAAAGATAGAATGGACGTTCCGGCTGGTACAAAAATACCAGGATCTGTATATCCTATCGTTCCGATTCGTTTATGGCGTGCGCAATGTGAGTCCGTTTGTCATTGCCATCAGTGGCGTAGGCTGGTTGCGATTCATGATTTTGAATGCAATCGCAGCCTTGCTGTGGGCGATCCTGTTTACCAGCGGAGGGTACTTCTTTGGTCATGCCATGGAGCGGTTTCTAGGCGAGTATCAAAGCACGGTGCTGTTGGGGGTGATGGGGGGCGCCATCGCGATCGGCGCGACCGTCATGGTCCATCGGCGAATGAGACAGCAACAACAGGGAAAGGACCACTCTTGACGCATCCTTCCCCTCCTTCTCTGCATGACCCTCCAGCCACGGATCGGCACACACCCTCTTCCGGAGAGCCATGCGCCCCTTTCTCCTCTATGCCATGACGACTCCTCTTCTCTTCTGCTGGGTGGGACAGGCCAGCAATTCTCAGTATGGAATTTACTCCAAGTCGCCTTGGCAGATTCCACCTCTAAACCCTTCTCCCCCGAGGGGGCAGACCCCCATTCAGGGGGAGGGAGCCTTCCCGTCAGGGAAGGT
This sequence comes from uncultured Rhodobacterales bacterium, assembly GCA_964624075.1. Taxonomy (GTDB): domain Bacteria; phylum Pseudomonadota; class Alphaproteobacteria; order Rhodospirillales; family Rhodospirillaceae; genus CAZUWH01. The sequence continues at coordinate 27,824 of CAZUWH010000017.1, read as the reverse complement.
CTCTTTCGGGACAGGGTTCGTCGAGAGCGGATCAAGGAGGGCGTGAACCCTCCTCCGGACGTTGCGGGCCCTCCCCCTTGGATTGGGGGAGGGGGTTTTCCGTCCACAGGGAGCGGGCGTGTTCCCTCCAGGGAGGAGGGTGGTGCTGCGATGCCTCTTTTGCAAATCAGCGTCATGCCCATAATGAAAATCGCTGGGGGCAGACACCATTCCCCCTGACGGGCGGACCACCACGCGGAGACCTCTAAAAATCCACACGGCCCGCGAAAGCTTGTTCTCGCGCAGGCGGGGGCGGGAATCTATAGCTTGGCCGCATGTCATGGATGCCCGCTTGCGCGGGCATGATGGTTATGAGGGGTGTCCACGTGCCACAAGCCCGGCCTCAACGAGAGGTTGCTACGTACTCTTTCAGGGAATCAACTTCCATCGTGCATTCGGCCAAGCGATTCTTCACCACATCCCCGATGCTGATGATTCCAATCAATGCGCCATCTTCCACGACTGGCACATGCCGGAAACGGCGTCGCGTCATCAATTCCATCATCGAATCGATACTGTCTTCGAGCGTGCAGGTCACCACACTAGTTGTCATCAGGGCGTGGACGGGAAGATCCAGCATACGCGAGCCGTATTGTCCCAAACCGCGGACGATATCCCGCTCGGAGATAATACCGGTCACACCCCCGCCCTCATCCAGCACAACCACGGCGCCGATTCGATGCTCTTCCAGCAAACTGGCCACGTGCCGCATGTTGTCCTTGGCCCCCGTGGTGACGACACGGTTGCCTTTTTCTTTCAAAATGGCCGCGACGTACATAGACGTGTTCTCCCTGCTCTGTCAGTCCCTTTGCATCATTCCGTCCCTCCTCCCCCACCCCCCGGAGACGCTTGAAACAGGTGCGAGGCACCCAGAGAAGCATAAGGCGCCATGCCAGTATTATTTCAAGAGCGTTCTGAAATACGATGACCTCAGGATGCGGTACTTATGACTTTCGCTGATTGCTGATCGCAAGGGAAATCCCTTCCGGTTCCGCACCACGACGTGCCCTTGAACAAGGGGTGTGTCCTTGAACAAGGATGGTGTGCGTTATGCCGGGGCTCCAGGCAGGGGGGCCCCCGGGGGAGATCTGTCAAGATTAGGAAAAGAAGGGAAGAATGCGTTTCTTTCTCTGCCTATCCGGTTGCCAGCATGGTTTGCCCCTGGGTGGCTCGCTGCGGTAGACTGTTCGCTATGAATGGTCGTTGTCCATGAAACGACGGCCCTTTCCAGCGCGGAGAACACATCTTTTGAGCATGATATTCCCCGGCTTCGATCCGGTTGCCGTCATGGTCGGGCCCGTCGCCATTCGCTGGTACGCCTTGTCCTATATCGCCGGAATCTTCGGCGCCTGGTGGTACGTCCGCTTCATAGCGCAAAGGCCGGCGCACGGTGGGCCGCTGCTCACGACTCACCAGGTGGAAGACTTCGTCACCTGGGCCACCCTGGGCATCCTTGTGGGGGGACGGCTGGGCTACGTGGTGTTCTACAAGCCGTTCTACTTTCTGACTCATCCCCTAGAAATCTTGTTCTTGTGGCAAGGCGGCATGTCGTTTCATGGCGGATTGCTGGGGGTGATTCTGGTAACGGTGCTGTTTACACGTTCCCAAGGCATTCCTGTCCTTGGATTGGGGGATCTGCTGGGGTGTGCTGCACCAATCGGACTGATATTCGGACGCATCGGCAATTTCATCAACGGAGAACTGCACGGACGGCCGGCCCCCCCTGACCTCCCGTGGGCCATGATCTTTCCCGAAGCGGGACCGTTGCCCCGTCACCCGAGTCAGATTTACGAAGCCCTTCTGGAAGGCGTCTTGTTGCTGGCTCTCCTGCACCTGTTGTGGCGGAAAAAGGCCTTGCGCGCCCGGCCGGGAGCGCTGTTCGGGCTATTCCTGATCGGCTATGGCGCGGCGCGCACGCTCGCCGAGCTTTTCCGGGAACCTGACGCGCATCTCGGATTCCTGCCGGGCGGAACGACCATGGGACAATGGTTGTCCCTGCCCATGATCGTCGTCGGCTCTCTGCTGCTGTGGCGAGCCTGGTCTCGTGGCTGACAGCACGGCAGAGCGTCTGCGCGCCTGTATCCGTGCCACGGGGCCGGTGTCGGTCGCCACGTTCATGGCGGAGGCTGTCGCGGCCTATTACGCTCATGCCGATCCGTTCGGCGTGGACGGTGATTTCATCACGGCTCCTGAAATCAGCCAGATATTTGGCGAACTGATCGGTCTGTGGGCGGCCGTGGTCTGGCAGGACATGGGCGCACCGGAAAGGGTGCGTCTAGTGGAGCTGGGGCCCGGCCGCGGGACGCTGATGGCGGATCTGCTGCGGGCAGCGCAGACGGTCCCTGCCTTCATCGCTGCCCTGGAAGTGCATCTGGTCGAGACCAGTCCGCGTCTGGTCCCCGTGCAGCGGCAACGACTCGAGGGTATCGGCGTACCAGTGGTCTGGCACGACCACATCGCCGCCGTACCACCCGGACCGTTGCTGGTGGTGGCCAACGAGTTCCTCGATGCCCTGCCTATCTGCCAGTTCGAACGCACAGTCCATGGCTGGCAGGAGCGGCTGGTCGGTCTTGCTGCCGATGGCAGAACATTCCGCTTCGTGCTTGGCCCGGTGAATTCCCTGCCCCCCCTGCCGGAAAACGTGCGGGATGGCGCGCCCGTCGGCGCCCTTGCCGAGGGAGCTCCCGCGGTACAGGCGGTTGTCGCAGCAGTGGCCACGCGCCTTGCCCGCCATGGCGGAGCGGCCCTGTTCATCGATTACGGACCCGTTGCCAGTGCCGTGGGCGATTCCCTCCAGGCCGTGCGCAGCCATGCGCCCCACCCGGTGCTGGAAGCGCCAGGCACGGCGGATCTTACCGCCCATGTTGATTTCGCCGAGGCGGTAACCGCTGCCCTCCGGGCCGGCGCCTGCGTTCATGGTCCGGTCCGTCAGAGAGAATGGTTGCACCGACTCGGTATCCTGACCCGCGCCAATGTACTCCTCGCCCGATCCAACCCGGAACAGGCTCACCTTCTCGCAGCAGGCGTGCACCGTTTGATCGACGATGCCGCAATGGGCCGTCTGTTCAAGGTCTTGGGCTTGGCGCACCCTGGTCTGCCGTCCTTGCCGGGGTTGGACCCTTCTCAACAGGCTGGTGACGCAGGGTTCGGAAGGAGCGCAGGCTGAAAGGGATGCTGGCAAGATACAGCAGGCCTAGAAGGCTGAGGGTAGCCCAGGGTTCGGTCACCAGGAAAGCCGCCAGCACACCGACCAGCAGCATCACCGGCAGAACATAACGATGGGGTACATGAACCCGTTTGAAACTGTAGGTGGGAAAGCGGCTGATCTCGAGAAGCGCCACGCCAACCAGGAAGATCGAGGCCACTACCGGGTGGCGCAGCCATTCTGCCGGATACTGGAACCAGAGCACCATGGGTAGCAGAGCGATACCGGCACCCGCCGGGGTTGGCAGACCGATGAAAAAGCTATGGACGAACGGCGGGGAATCCGGTGTACCCGTCATGGTATTGAAGCGGGCCAACCGCAAGGCCGCGCACACCGGGAACAGAAGCACGACGGCCCACCCCAGACCGCCGGCATTCTGCATCGTCCACAGGTAGATCAACACCGCAGGGGCAACACCGAAGCCGACAAAATCTGAAAGCGAGTCGAGCTCGGCACCAAACTTCGACGTCCCGCGCAGCAGGCGAGCGACCCGTCCATCCAGGCCGTCGAACACGGCGGCAATGACGATGGCGACCACGGCCTTCTGCCATTCCCTGTGCAGGCCATAGCGGATTGCTGTCATGCCGGCACACAAGGCAAGCAAGGTCAGGATATTCGGAATCATCCGGTTGATGGACAGACCCTTCAGACGGGCAGAACGGGAAGGCCGGAACATGTCAGCGGATTACTCCCTGGCGCAGATGAGAAGGGACAGCGTTCAGGTCGGCCAGGATGGTCTCCGCGGCAATAGCCGTCTGCCCTACTGCCACCAGCGGCATGACACCTTCTGGCAGGTAGATATCCACCCGGCTGCCAAACCGAATCAGGCCGAACCGCTCACCAGCCTGTACCGTCTTGCCCTCCTGCAGATCGCAGCGGATGCGGCGGGCGATCAGGCCGGCAATCTGCACGAAGGCCAGATCGCGGCCATCGGGCAGAAGCAGGCGCATTGCCTGACGTTCGTTGTCTTCACTCGCCTTGTCGAACGAGGCATTGAAAAAGCGACCGGGGCGGTACGCCACTTTGGCCACCGTTCCATCCGCCGGCACCCGGTTCACATGACAATTGAACACGCTCATGAACACGCTGACCCGCAGACGCGGGGCGGATCCCATGTCGAGTTCCGGCGGAGGAGGAACCTTCTGGATCATTTGGACCATGCCGTCGGCCGGGCTGACCACGAGGCCCGGCTGATAGGGAGTCATCCGGTGCGGATCGCGGAAGAAATAAAGGCACCACACCGTCAGGACCAGGCCAGGCACGGCCAGAGGCCACCCCCACAAGGCCAGCAGCAAGGTTATGACCGCAAAGGAGGCAACGAACCGCCACCCCTCCGGATGAATGCGGGGAAACAGATAATCGGCAACGGACACCGTTCCGGCAATAGCGGTGTTCCTGTGTTCACGATCCGTCACGGGCCGGAGACCTCCTCGGCGGCGTCTTCATCAAGCGGACCTAACGTAATACGTTGCGCCCGTGGGCGCAACGGGGGGCACGACAGCGGTCAGAACCAGCAGATACGGAAGGCTGTTGTTCCGCCTGCATGGACCAGGTCCCTCTATGACGATCACCCTGATTCTTCTCTGGCACGCGCTCGCCAGTTGTGTAACATTGTTGCGCCGGCCTTTATGCCGGCAACAGCAGGGGAACAATTTCAAGTGGTACACCCATGAATCAACCGACCAGCACCCGTCTGATCGATCGCCTGAAGGCCTGGCGCAGCCTATGGCCTAGCCGCGACAACGATGTTCGTTTCCAGGCACCTGACTTGCCCGATGTCGATGCCGAACAGGTGCGTAAACAGATGCGGGCCTGTCTGGAAGCACGCGGGGGCGAGGTGACGACGCGCAAATGGGCTGCCCGTCTGGGGCGGGCCTATCTCAATCTTAATCCGGAGGGACGTCTGCGCTTTCTCACTATCATGGCTTCCGAATTCAGCACCGACCAGGCTCAGGTGGATACGGCCATCATCCGTGTCCAGGCGGCCACCACGCCACTTGCGCGGATGACGGCCGAACAGGCGCTGCGCCAGACACTTGAATCGCCGCGGGTTAAGCTGCTGACCCAGTTCAATGCCCTGCCGGAAGGCGTCAAGTTCCTGGTGGAGCTGCGGGCGGAGATGATGAGCATGCTCCACACGGAGCCCCTACTGGCAACGCTGGAAGCTGACCTTCGAGCGCTTCTGGTCGCATGGTTTGATGTCGGGTTCCTGGAACTGATCCGCATCACCTGGCATTCGCCCGCAGCCCTTCTGGAAAAGATCATTGCCTATGAGGCTGTCCACGCGATCAAAAGCTGGGATGATCTCAAGAACCGGCTCGATTCGGACCGACGCCTGTATGCCTTCTTGCATCCGCGCATGCCTGATGAACCATTGATTTTCGTGCAGGTCGCGCTCCTCAACGGCATGGCTGACAATGTCCAGGCGGTTCTGGACGAAGAGGCCCCGGTGCTCGACTCTGGAGAAGCCGATACTGCCATCTTCTATTCGATTTCCAATGCCCAGCGTGGCCTTGATGGCATCAGCTTCGGCAATTTTCTTATCAAGCGGGTGGTGGACAGCCTGTCACATGAGTTCCCCGGTCTGAAAACCTTTGCCACCCTGTCGCCGATTCCAGGTTTCCGCGCGTGGCTTGAAAAGAAACTGAAGGAAGGCGAGCCTGGCCTCTTGACTGCAGGCGAACACAGGATCTTAAAGACGGTGACCGGTATCGGCGCCAAGGGAGGATTGAAAGCCCTGCTCGCGCGGGAGGACTGGTCTGGGGATGAGGCTGTCGCCGTTGCCCTGAAGGCGCCGCTGACCCGGTTGTGTGCCCGTTATCTCGCCGTGGAGAAGCGCCCTGGCAGTGGCAGCATGCCGCGTGCCCTTGATCCGGTGGCCCACTTTCATCTTTCCAACGGAGCGCGCATGGAACGGCTTAACTGGTTAGCCGACCAGTCTCCCAAAGGCATGCATCAGTCGGCAGGCCTGATGATCAACTATCTCTACAAACTCTCTGAGATCGACCGCAACCACGAAGCCTATAACACCCAAGGCAAGGTGGCCCTGTCGTCGCAGGTCAGAAACTGGATCAAGGGATGAAGCCGGATCAAGGCGGATGCCGTACCAGGCGAGACCTTTGCCTTGAAGGAGCAGGCGCCTTGAAGGAAACAGGGGCCGGACATGCGTGGACCAGTACAGTTGCGATACGCCTGTCGGCTATCCAGTGATTCTCATCATGTTATGGGAATGACACTGATTTGCAGAAGAGGCATCCCTGCACCCCCTTCCCCTGGGCGGGAACACCCCCACTATCCTTGATGGGGGAGGGTTGTTGGGGTGGGGGTGGGGGTGATCGTGACGTCTGGTGTGGCGGCAGAGGGGGCTCGCGGTGGTCGCGTCATTGGGCGCATGGGCTAACAAGGATCAAGCGGAAAGCCTTGAATTGCTGCCAGCCATCAGGGTGGCTGGCGCCGGGACCGATCCGGCGCTATCTATAATGCCTGAGGTGCCTCCCTTGTTTTCAGGCAGGAGCAAAGCATGTCCCTCCGTCCCCATCGCGATATCATTCGCCGCAAAAGCCGTCAGATTCGGGTTGGTAAGGTTCTGGTCGGCGGTGATGCCCCGATCAGCGTGCAGTCGATGACCAACACGCCGACGGCAGACGTTGCGGCAACGGTGGCCCAGATCCGTCGTCTGGAAGCGGCAGGCGCGGATATCGTTCGCTGTTCCTGTCCAGACGAGGACTCGACCCGGGCTTTGCGGGACATCGTTCGCCAGGTTAACGTCCCCATTGTCGCCGACATCCATTTCCACTATCGCCGCGCCATCGAAGCGGCCGAGAATGGGGCAGCCTGTCTGCGTATCAATCCGGGCAACATCGGTGCAGCCGCACGGGTGCGCGAAGTGCTACGTGCCGCCAGAGACCATGGCTTGTCCATGCGCATCGGTGTCAACGCCGGCAGTCTGGAGCCACACCTCCTGGAACGGTATGGCGAACCAACGCCGGAGGCGCTGGTCGAAAGCGCCCTGGAACATGTCCGCCTGCTTGAGGACAATGATTTTCTTGACTTCAAGATCAGCGTCAAGGCTTCCGACGTCTTTCTCGCGGTGGCTGCCTATCAGGGACTGGCAGAGGCGTGCGATTATCCCCTGCATCTAGGGATCACCGAAGCGGGGGGTCTGTGTAGCGGCACTGTGAAATCGGCCATGGGCATTGGCATGCTGCTGTGGAGCGGCATCGGAGATACACTGCGGGTCTCACTTTCTGCCGATCCGGTTAAAGAAGTCAGGGTCGGGTTCGAGATCCTGAAAGGTCTTGGCATTTGCTCGCGCGGCGTGTATATCGTGTCGTGTCCGTCGTGTGCCCGGCAAGGATTTGACGTCGTCAAGACCGTGGCAACGCTGGAAGAGCGCCTTGCCCATGTTATCACGCCTCTGACTCTGTCCATCATGGGCTGTGTCGTCAATGGTCCGGGAGAAGCCCGTTCCACGGCGGTGGGCCTGACCGGAGGGGGGAATGATCAACATATGGTCTATATCGCGGGTTCCCCTGATCACAAGATCGGAACCGAGGCCATGATCGACCATGTGGTCGCCCTGGTCGAGGCCAAGGCCGCTGAGATGGCGGCAAAGGCTTCCGGAACTCCCGCCCAAACGCTATGAAGTGATTTCCGGAAAGCTTCCGGGGGGCGCACAGAGATCCCGCCCCGCAAGCGGAGAGGTGAGAGGCAAAGCCTTTCTTCAGGCGGACATCTTGGGGTACTTCCAAGAACCCCTCTCTCTCCCCTTTGGAGCGGGGGAGAGTCTCGGGGGGGGGGGGGGGAATGGGGACGCATCAAGGATGCATGAGGCTCTCTCTGCCGGGATACAAATCGTGGGACAAAATAATCCTCTTCCGGATTCGAACATCCCCCCTCCCAAACCCTCCCCCGATCCAAGGGGGAGGGCTTTCAGAAGGGCCCTGTGAGAAACTGTCATGCCCGCGCACGCGGGCATCCATGATGTGCCGATAGGCTATGGATTCCTGCCCCCACCTGCGCGAGAACAAGCTTTCGCGGGAATGACGAAATGCAAATAATTCGAAGGACTCGTTCACGAACTCCAGGGATCCTGGCAAAAATAACTTGAACAACTTCATAGGATTTACGGAAAGTCCGTGGGAGAGTGAGTGTATCCTTCCACCACGGCTCGCGGGCGAGATGTCCGGGCGCGTGGGAAAGAGTTGTTCGCGAATTTTCCGGAAACCGCATAACAGTCGTCAGCGCGGCCTGCAGGGGGACTCTCCTCGCGCGCGTCCGCATGCCCGCCCTGCGGCGCGCAAGGGCTTGCAAGCATGAATGCCTTTCAGAGTCATATTTCACGGACCATTGAAATAGATCTTGACGTAAATGCTAACATGATGCCAAGCAGAACGGCCAGGGCATGTCTGCCCAGCAGAGACTTGTTCAGGTTGGTCGTGGCGATTCCTGCTTCCGTGATGTAACCGTTCACATCCCCCTTCCGTCATTCCCGCGAAGCTTGTCCCCGCGAAAGCGGGGAGCGGGAATCTATGGTTGGGCGGCGCAGCATATTGTGGCCTTGTAACACGTCCGTCCCGATATGGACCAACGCTTGCGTGGGGGTGACGGAAAGAAGCTGGTTGCGCGGGGAGGGGTGTGTCCGGTTACTCCGTGATGACTCCTCTGGTCCGTGACCATCTTCGCTTTCCTGCCAGGTAACAGCGGCAAGACTACCGGGAAGCGATCTCGCCGCCATTCGGTTGACCGGCAAACGCGTCAACGGGCGTAATTGTATGGTGACCGCTCCTGTGACACGATCACATCGGCAGGGAAGTTGCCCGGCCCGGGCGGGTTCAGACAATGGGTCCATTCCAGTGACTGCGACCGCCACGGATTGGCCTCTGCCTTCCTGCCGTTGAAAGCACTGTAAAGCCAGTTGACAATCGTCACGGCCATGCCAACGGCAATAATGAAGGCGCCAATGGTCGCCAGCTGATGGTATGGCGCGAATTCAGGCCACGGCGCGTAGTCGAAATAACGCCGCGGCATGCCCTGAAGACCCATGACGAACAATGGCCAGAAAGTGATGTTGACACCACTCACATTGAGCCAGAAGCTCAATGTGGTCAGCTTGCCGATGGCAAGCTGACCGGTCATCTTCGGGAACTAGTAATAGATACAGGCGAAGATAGCAAAGACTGCAAGTAGCACTATGACGAGATGAAAATTGGCATGGACAAAGGCTGTTTCCGACAGATTTACGGTCAGCACCGTGACGGCCGGGGGAATGCCGGTTAGCAAACTGACCAGCAGTAGTAGCAGGCAGGCAGCTACGTGCTACAAGGCCGTGTTGAGAGTGAAGGTGGCCTTGTACAGGGTCCCCCACAGCGACATCACCATCAAGCCGACGGGAACGAAGATCAACAGGGTGATCACCATCTGCCCAACCCGTAGCCAGTCGGGCATGCCGGCTACATAGAGGTGGTGTACCAACACCTCGCCGGATAGAAGAACGACCCACCAGATCCCTCTGTAAATACACACTTTTTAAGTGAAGCCGCGATTCTTGCCCATGGTGGCAATGATTTCGAACAGAATACCAACGGCTGACAACAGAATCACGTACACGGCGGGATGGGGGCAAAACTAGAACAGGTTTTGATATAATAGTACGTCATCGCCCCGGGAGGGATCAAAGAAATACGTGCTCAGATACTCGTTGAACAACAACATGGTCACGGCTGCCGCCAGCACAGGGATGAAGACGAGCTAGATCACAAACACTGTCACTGTCGTCCACACGAAAACATTCAGCTGGCTCCACCCCATTCCGGGCGCCCGCAAATAAATGACTGTCACCATGAAATTGACAGCGCCGAGGATCGAAGAAAAGCCAAGAAGATGAGCGGTGAAGACATAAAAAGCCGTGTTACCGGTCGTCTTAATCAAATAGGGGGATAGCCTGTCCACATGATATCAGGTGTATCCTTGATTACAAATCATAGCATAGCAAGAACGACTGCCACCTAGAACAGTCAGACGCTGAAGGCATTGACGCTGGGAAACGCGACGTCTTGGGCACCGATCATCAGCGGCAGGAAGTAGTTGGCAAAAAATCCTGTGAGGCCCGGAATCAAAAACGCCAGAATCATGGCTGCACCATGGAAATATAACCAGCCATTGTACTGATCGCCACTCGTAACGATCTGCGGCCCCGGGCTCATCTGTTCCAGACGAATCAGCAGCCCCATCAAACCCGCTACGACAAAGGCGGCATGGAACCAATCAGATAAAGAATGCCGATCCGTTTGTGATTGGTGGCCAGGATCCATTCCTTCAGGTTGGAACCTTCCGAATGATGTCCGACTGTTGCAGTTGTCATTACTCCCCCTTATGCCTTTCTGTTACTAGAAGTTGTATTTCGGGCCGCCCATTTTTGACTGGCAAGCTAGGCATTGAATTCAGCCTCGGGAATCGCCTCGATCTTGGTGTTCATATTGCTGTGTTCAGCACCACAATATTTGGTACAGGTTGCAACCGTTGTGCCATGCCGCGGCAGGAACCACAGGTAGGCTACCCGGCCTGGCATTACGTTCTCCTTGACACGATACGCCGGCATAAGGAACGAGTGCACCACACATCCTCGCCGATCATGCGCAACACCACCGGCCGATCGGCGGGTACCTTCACCGTCCCATCCGAGTTAGGGGCTGCACTGATGACGACACCATCGCCATAATCGAACTCCCATATCCACATGCGACCGGTTACCTGGATTTCCAGGGCATTGGCAGGAACCTTGCGGTAGACGTTCCACAAAGTCCACCCCTTAGCGGAGAGAAAGAAATCATCGGCCATGAAAATGGCCGCCGGGACCAGGGCCTACGCCACCGCCTGTGTACTGGACAGTTTCGGCCCCCGGCCCACATCATTTGGTGACCTGGCGCGGTATCTGAACAGCATCCAGATAGCGGCGAGGCTGAAGACAGCCCCGATCACGGAGATGTCGATCAAGACCTCCAGCCATAAATGATCCCAGCCAGCCGCTGAATCAATCTCTGCGGCCACGGCCATGCCAGGGGTCCACAACGTCCCCGCGCCAAGCAGAACCTTTTCCCATGATTCCACTTCTTTCAAGCCTTTCATGCAGTTCTCTCCTTTCTCCTGTGCCTGCGGTAGACCAGTACCGAGACGGAAAATGTGACAACGCCGAATAGCAGTGTCCCATGCCAATGAACAGGGGAATATTGACCGCGTACCTCTATTTCTAATAGTTGTATCTGTAACAAAGACTGAGGGCGAAGTTGAGAATCTCTCCCGGCGTTCCGACCCTGCCCTGGCGGATGTCAATCAGGGCCAGCTCAAGGTCCAGAGCGTCGGCATTCAGACTGTATAGGAATCGAACCACCCGGCCCGTCGGCGATAACACCACGAACACGCCGGGATGGAAGAACGTACGATCACGTGGTGACCAGAAGTACTTAAAGCCGATACTGTCGGTCAGCCGTTTCATTCCCTCGGCATCGGCAGCCAGCGAAAAAGGTCCATGCCTTTTCCCATGCCACCGGCAGACTAAGCTGCTTACGGAACTTCGCGACCGTTTCCACGGTATCATTCTTGTCGAAACTGATGGTCACGATCCGGAAATCCTTGTCCAGATGCATGCGCCTCGTTCCCTCGACAAGATTCTTCAGATTATTGTTCACGACCGAACAGGTGCCATCACACTGGTAGTAGGACAGCACCACGATCAAAGGCAGGCCCATTTTTTACTCCCAGTATTAATGGTTGCCCCAGTTCATCCAGCAGGGCAAGCGAACGATTCACCGGCACCCTCAGATACCGCATTTCATCGATACGGATACGGAAGAGGGATGGATCGATCTCGGAGTCCGGCTCACGCTTGTACTGTGCGGACGCCGTTGCCATGACGGCGACAAGCCCGAAGATGATGCCTGCCGTGGCGAGCAGCCGTTTCATGCGTCATCTCACCAGAAGTAAATCTGAGAAACGACAAAGAACCAGATAATGTCAACGAAGTGCCAGTAAATGGACGCCGCCTGAACGAAATAGGTATTGGTCCATCCGCCCAGGGCTGGCACCAGTACCGTTACGAAAGCCAGCAGGCCGACCAGCACGTGCAAGGCATGAAACCCGGTGATGCTGAAAAATGCCGTACTGAAGGCGTTGGCTCCTGGTACGAAATTCTGATGCCCCAGATGACCGTACTCATGGATCGTACAACCCAGGAAAGTGGCCCCCAGGATGATCTATAGAAAAGCCATGTGTGAAAGCCGCTGATATCCTTGTGATCGAGTTTATGCTCAGCAACATGGATCGTCACTGACGAGGAGACCGGCAGCACGATCATGAGGAGCGGCAAGGACTGCCGGCATCTCCGGTGTGCCGGCCGGCGGCTAGACATCCGCACCCAGACGCAATGTTCAGTAGGTGGCAAAGAGAGCCAGAAAAATGCAGACTTCAGAAACAATGGAAATCGGCAGGCCGGCAGACGACGACAGGCCTACTTTGAGTAGCCGGTAGACCAGCCCTTCTGCAACCCATTTGGAGATCCAAAATAGCAGCAATGGAACACACACTCCAGCAAACGCCACCGTCAGAAGAATATTGTCATAAACGAGACAGGCTGAAAATCCTAATTTGGGCAAAAAGAGTATGCTAAACGCTAACGCTATGGGAGCAATCGATACCTCCTAGTGATGGGTATGCGTCGCAGGCGCACGGGCTGTTGCAAATTGTACGGTCATAGCAATCCTTTCACGATGACAGACACCTAATCCGTGTTTTAGCAATGAAATATCTTCTGATGCAGATTGAAACAAATTGCTATCATCGTATTACGATGTATATGGTGTCTTATATTCCCTTATAGACTTCACAATCAAATGATTGAAGCAAGATTATTGAGAATTCTACCACAATCAAACAGCTTTTGCATGTCCTATGTGTGTTAGGCTGTCTCTAAGGTCTTGATTGTTTTCAACTGACACAATTTTTAGGCATTTTTCATCTCCATTAGATACTTGATTAGTTGTCATCGTAGACAGAAAACCTTGTTTTGCAGGTAACCGCTTAAAAGTCTGGAATGCTTCCATCTGTTGCCAGCACACTTTCCCCCTCGCTTCTTCCCCTGTCAGCCGGTTGGCTGTAACATCGCCGCCGCAGGAGGGTCCGGCGGGAAAGCAGCCACGTTGTGAAACGACTCTCGTTTCGGTGGCGCTCCGTTTTTTCTGCCTGTCCTTTGATGCCCCCCCTCTGTTCCTGGCCGGAAACCGGGTCAGCCGTACGGCCTCTGCCGCGGTCTTATCAGCCGTTTCCGGGTCCCTGCCTCATCCGCGTTCCCCGCACTCCCCGGCCGTTCCGGTTCCTTCCACGGGAGATGGAGAGAGATCCTCCCGACCGGGGACTGTGATGGCTACCGTCCGACTGACCTGCAACCATTTCGGTACCTCAAGGGAGGGCTGCTTTTTCAGCTTCTTCAAGCTTTTCGGATTTCGTGGACTTGCGCGGCTCCGGGAGGTTCAAGAAGGGGTGCTGCAGGGCTCGCTTTCCGTTTTGCCAGCACCTCCCTCATTTCCATGAGATAGCACGCAATGCCATCCCATTGCATGTAAACAAACGTCCGTATTTCAGTCAGAGCGCTGTCGATCGCCCGATTCATATTGGCTGCATTCTTGAACGAGATCAGGTCACGATGGATATCCCCCATGGGGGTACCGATACGCTGCAACTGCCGCACAAGCCTGAATAACCAGGCAAGAACGGCAACTACCAGGGCAATCATTGTCACCCCGAAGAACACCGCCACCGTCAGCGGTACACCAAACGCTTCAGCCTGTGCCAGCAGGTCGATCGAGGACAGGTCTTGAGTCATGCGTCTGTTTTCAATCTGAAACTGAAGAATATTAAGAGGCTTGTCCATTGCATCAGCCTATAGCCAAAGTCTACCACCGGTAATGGTCATGGCAAAGAGGGACGGAACAACCGCGTGTAAGGAAGATATTCCTATCAATGGGCAAGACCACGGACCGGCCTGAGGGTCTACCACGACACCAAGCCCCCTCGCCTCCGGATCCAAGAGCCGGAAACACCCGGTTGTAGAGCAAGTTCTGAGAAGGATAGTGGCGGGAGTGACGGGGCTCGAACCCGTGACCTCCGGCGTGACAGGCCGGCACTCTAACCGACTGAGCTACACCCCCGCAAACGGAATCTCTCTCACTCCTCTCGATTCATGAGGCGCTTACACAGCTCTTCTAGCAGACACCACATCCCCAGGCAAGTCCCTTTTTCCAGGGCAATCGCACCCAGGTACAACCGCCTTATACCGGGTGTAGGACAGTCGGGTAAAGGTATATGTTCCGACGGCCAGGCCCTCCCCCATCACAGGGGAAGGCTTGCCGTTCCAGACGGAAAGACCGCATGCTCCTCCCTTCCCCGAATCCCCTCCCAACGGACCCCGTCCCCGAAAAAACTCCCGACGCCCTCTGAAGGGCATTCCGCGCGCTCAGAAAGGCGACCATGCCGCTAGTCTGGCGCCTGGCAGGGGAGGAGCGGTGGACAATGCAACAAACCTATGCGGTTCACGTGGTCGTGGCTAGGCCTGATTCCAGTAGCCATGGCGGGTTTGCAACGCCGCCCGGGGCGGCCGCCATGACCGGGTGTAGGGACCCCGGTGGTGACTGGCACTGGTTCACGCAGATGGACAGGCGGGGAACGGTATCCCGTGACAGTAACGGGTGGCAGAAGTGCAAAAGGTGCCATGGCCACGGGAACATCAAGAGTTGTCACCGGTGGCCACGCATCGTCTCTGAAGTCACCTCCTGGCAAGTCAGCGTCTGAAAGCGGTTCTGGAAGGGGGAAAGCCGTCTCCTTTTCATGCCTGGTAAAGTCGCGCCTGCCGTCACGAGGCCCACCACGAGACAACCCGGGCGGCCAAAGGCGGAAAGGAAGGAGAGGCCATCAATGGCTGCCTGTTCAAGCCAGGTGGCTGCGGCATCGGCAACGGTGGAGCAATCCACACCCGCGGCCACGGCGATGGCGCAAAATATTCCGCCTGCGTCTCCCCCCTCGGACGCAATGATCTCTCCGACCACCAGCCAAAGGGCGCCTGGGACGGCATGACAGGCGGTGCTCCCCAGAGGGGCCCTGCGGAGAAGACATGAAAGAGGGGCCCCGCGGCCAGCCGGCGTCCTGTCCTCCTTGCGAAAAGGTGGCCGGAGGCAAGGCGGGAAGCGTGACGGCACTTGGCCATACCCGCTCAGCAGTCCAGCCGAAGACGGGGAGTTGGACGGGACGCCGTTCGAAGGAACGTCCAGCCTGACCACGCATGGTGTGGACCCACCCGTGCCGTGGCCACTGGAACCGCGGCTCCTGGGACCACTTTCTGAACCGATCAGGGAACGCCTGAGGGAATGAGAAAGACGGGGGGATAAAAAGCGGCGGCATCATGATAGCACGAGTTCCGAAACCGCTGTCCGGTGACACGAGAGGGGATGACGGATCGGGAACTCGCGAGCCGATGGTCAGCGGAATAGGCAGGAGGCAATTTCCCTTCCCTCGCCATGTAGCGCGCAGGGTCATGAGGGACAAAGGCATGACTGCGCCTGTTCCCTTTGCCTGCCAGGAAGGGTAGCGGGGGCAGGGTGGTCGCAAGAATTTCGGCCAGGTGGGGTTCTCTCTCCGGCGGAGAGACCGACGCTTCGGCAGGCTCCCAGGGTCGGTTGACCCTGGCATGAAAGGATTCGCTCTGCCCCCTCCGTTCCTGAACTAGGCCAGGCTTGAAAGCCATTCCTGCATTATTGGAACGCCATCGTACGTCCGCCGCTCTGGCGGGCGTTTCTCCAGGTGTCGGGGTGACTGGCAACGCCCAACGATAGGGGGCCACATGCTCGGCCTCGGCCTCCACTGCATTGATGCGCACCGCTAAAGCCATAGTCAGCACGGCCATAAAGACCATCGGCGGGCTCGCCACTATTCCCTGTCTCCTGTCATGATCTGTGAACCTTGATCACAACCGATCAAGGCTCTCCTTAAATCGCCTGGGCGGCACCCTCTACTCGCCTTGGTTCACAAAGCTGCCCATCCACCACCACTGTGGTTGACTTCCGAACATAAAGCACGATTTATGCTCGATGGTATCGGCCACGCTCCCTTCTGCAAACGGCATTTCTTCGCCATAGCAGCACAGGCATACCACCTTAGCATGGGTTCTAGCATGGATTAATGCGGATTGATATGGAGGCGGGAGCCTTTTCGGGCAATCGGTCATACAATAAGGAAGGGCCGGCAGGCGCGCCTTTCTTCTTTCTATCTTTTCGTGTATGGTATCATGGGTTCTGGTTTATTCTATGGTCATCTGTAGCTAGACAACCACCTTTTCCGGGTGGCAGGCGGACTGCGACGACGGTACAGACACCGAAGGTGCTGTCAAGGCCAAGTGTTCCGCCATGCAATTCAACCAAAGCCTTGGTCAGCGGCAGACCCAGGCCGGTCCCTTCATATTTGCGGGCGAGCCGGCTGTCCACCTGCGAAAAGGGTTCCATAGCCTTGGCAAGATCGTGGGGTTCGATCCAGATCCCCGTGTTGGTCACGGTGGATGACGAAGGCCCCCGGGATGTCGTTCCCTTCCGCCTCCATACGCACAGCTACCATCACTTGGCCACCATCTTCAGTGAACCTGACCGCATTGGACAAGAGGTTGAGCAGAATCTGACGCATCGCCGCTCATCGGCACAAAGGCGCGGCAAACCGGAAGGCACTGTCATGGCCAGGGAGATAGCGGCATTGTCAGCCCGCTTGCGGACCATTTTCATGGCCCAGTCGACCACGTCAGCGACATCGACAGCCGCTTCTTCCATCTCGATCCGACCGGCCTTGGCCTTGGACATGTCGAGGATATCTCGTTGATGAGGTCGTGCAGATGGATGCCGCTGTCATGGATATCCCGCGCATAGCTCTGGTAGTGCGCGTTGTCCAAAGGACTGAACAGCCCGGCGAGCATGACCTCTGAGAAGCCAAGGATGGCCGTTCAGGGGCGTACGTGGTTTTCATGCGAAAACAGCCGCCAGGAAGGCCGCCTTAAGCCCGGTTGGTCCGTTCGGCAGCCTCCTTTGCCTCGCGCAGTTCCGTCTCCACTCGCTTGCGTTCAGTGATATTGGTAAAGGTGGCGATGGTGCCGCCGTCTGGCATGTCGTGACGACGCACTTCGATGACCGTACCATCGGCCAGGGCTCGCTCGTCTACGTGGGATTCGATGGGCGTTCCCCGGTTGTACAGGAAACCTTCCCCCTGTCTCGCCGCGTTAAAGCAGCCGCTACAGAGCAGATGACGAAGCAGATCTTCGTAGGGCATCCTGGGCTGGGCCGGATCGTCGGGAATCGCGAATAACGCCCGGGTATGGTTGTTGCGGGTAATCAGATGGAAACCGGCATCGAAGACTGCCACGCCTTGTGGCATGTTGTTCAGAATGCCATTGAGCTGGTTCGATTTTTCCTTGATCTCGCGTTCACGCATCTTCAAGGGCGTGATGTCTGTCAGAATGCTGACTACCTGACCGTCACGGCTAACCCGATTGCTCTGCAACAGTCATATATCGTTTCTATTGGCGATTCACACACTTCTGGTAGAGCGGCGGTGATTCCACAGCCGCTGCACCATCCAGTCCTCGACCGCCGCGGATCCCACATCCATATACCCATGCCGCACCATCTCGCGTAACAGTGTCGCACAGGGAAGGCTAGGACGGATATGGATAAACGGATCTGCATAAAGACGCTGGAAACGGCTGTTGCAGACTACCAGATGATCTTGGGCATCCCACAGAACGAACGCCCCTGAAAATGCTTTCAATGGCATCCCGGAAGCGGAGCTGGGAGAGTTCCGCACGGGTAGATTCCGCCTCTACCACCACGCGATGGCTATGCAGGACCACGACCAGCAGCGTAATCTCTATGATGACCGCTACCCTTTGCGCGGCCATGAAGCTCCACGGGGTAAGGATGGGATTGGTATGCAGCACGGGCACGGCCAGGCCATGAATGGCCTCCCCAGGGTGAAGGCTGCCGCGGCCCATGTCATGGCCGCCATGACGCCGTCCGGCCTCATCCATCAAGGCGATGGCTGCCATCAGCAGCGGAACCGCCGCCAGCCCGAACAGTGGCAGGTCACGTGTCCCGACCAGGCTGCGCAAAGAATCACTTGCCGCGGTGCCGTCCGGAAAAGGCCAGGGCTCCGGGGAGGACAAGCACGACGCCGGCGGCATGACAGGCTTCAGCCACAGCGACAGCTACTGTGCCTCCCAGAGCATCCCGGATCAGAAGGGCCAACACAAACCTGACCCTTGCACGGCAAAGCCCACCGTTCACCAGCCCAGCGGCTCCGGCACTGCCACCTGGGTGCGCGCATAAAGCACATGGTGGATAGGGCAAGGACAGTCATGCCCATGACGGCCCCCAGCATCGCCGTTTGCAGGGAAATGTCCATGCCAATCTCATCCTCAATCGAAAGGGCAGAGGATGTGCGCTCACCGGTCATAGGAGGCCAGGACGGTGCAGGGAACGTCCAGCCTCTCCCGGCCATTCAGAAACAACAGCTCGATGATACACGCAGTGCCTATGATTTTCCGCTTCGACATTGTGTATTAGATGTACAGCTGTGTTTATCGTATATCCCGTCGCGAGTAGATCGTCTAGCACCACGACCCGCTGTCCCAGCGTGATGATGCCTTCCTGAATTTCAAGCACATCGGTGCCGTACTCGAGGTCGTATTCGTAGCAGATAGTGGGGCCAGGCAGTTTGCCTTGTTTGCGGATCATCACCGAAGCCGCACCCCAGTTTCAAGGCCAGTGGCGCAGCCACCAGAAAACCGCGCGATTCGATCCCGGCCAGCACGTCCGGCCGATAGACCCCAACCGCCTTGGCCAGCCGTCCCATGGTCATCTGCCAGGCATCGGGATGCGCAAGCAGGGCGGAGATATCGTAGAAATAAATTCCCGGCTTCGGAAAATCGGGAATCCCTCGAATGTAGTCCTTTGATATCCATGCGATGGAGTCCTGTCTCAAGAGCATCGACACTGTACCCCGTCCGCCGACACGGAATCTATGTCTGGCGGCCCGCGGTAAGGTAGGGCAATCCTCCTCCCTTAAGATTGTAGATAATGGAAGGAAGCGCTAGTATAACATGAGATTGATCAGCATGATACTGGTAGCTGCGAGGTGGAATGGCCAGTATCATCACCCTGCGGTCATATCAAGGACGGAATATGACAGTGGAAAAGAGACCAAAACCACGATAATCCGAAGGCACACGGTATTCGCGTTGGTATCTGAAAAGCCGATACGCGCAAGTCAGACAGGGTCGGACAGCCCTGGCATGAAATCGGGCATGTCCGACTCAAGACGACCACAGGCACACCAGCCTGCCTTCGCAACGCGTGAAATTGCCACATTTCACCCCAGAAACGGCTCCCTCCCCCTTGGAGCGAGGAGGGTCGGGGTGAGGGTAAAGGGGACGTCTGGTCCGGTGCGGTGGGAAGAGCTGCTCTCCCTCCCCCATCAAGGGGGAGGGAGAGCACGTTCTAGGCGGAAGGCCCCATGCTCTCTCCCCGATCCACTTCCGATCCAAGGGACAGGGAGTCGTAACGGTGTCGCCCTGCAAGCCAGGATCATTTCCATAATGAGAATGGCTGTTCAGGCTGGCAACTCGTGTCCGAAAATGGCAGAAAGGATGCGGACAGGTGAGGGCTGACATGGGCATGCAAGACGTTGCGGGTAGGAGGGATGTCTGGCGCATCGAACTGACGGCCGCCGCTGCCGCCGTACCAGCATTTGAGGCGGCTCTTGATCAGGTGGGAGAGGCTGTTCTGACCTTTACAACGGTAGATGCCGCTTTCTGGCGGCTATCCGCTTTCTGCCGCGGACCGCCCGACCGCACCATGCTGGCGGCCTTGCTGGCCGTCACGGCTGCTGCCGCCGGCGTGGCGGAGCCGGCTTTCACCATCGAGCGGGTCAAGGCCCGTGACTGGGTGGCAGAAACCTTGAGTACCTTTCCGCCCCTGCGCGTTGGTCGCTTCTACATTCATGGTATGCATGTGACTACACCACCGCCGGCTGCCGTTGTGTCCCTTCTCGTCGATGCCACGATGGCCTTCGGTTCCGGTGAGCACCAGAGCACGCAAGGGTGCCTGCTAGCCATGGACCGGCTGGCACGGGGGCAATGCTTCCACCGTGTGCTCGATATGGGCTGTGGCACCGGGATTCTGGGGCTGGCCGCAGCCAAGGTGTGGCGGGCCTCCGTTCTTGCCGTCGATGTCGATCCATCGGCTGTGCGCGTGACAGCTTTCAATGCGCATCGCAATGGCGTGCATAGATTGATGCATGCCGTGGCGGGCAACGGTTTCGCGACACGCCGTCACCCCCAGGCCGAACTGTTTGATTTGATCCTGGCCAATATTCTGGCCCGTCCCCTGGCCCGCATGGCCCGCTCCCTGGCTTGCGCCCTGCAACCAAAGGGACGGATGATCCTCTCTGGTCTGCTTGTCTCTCAGGAGCGAATGATCCTTGCCGTCTACCGGGCCCAGGGTCTGGTTCTGGAACGGCGGGTTGTTCTCTTGCCATGGCTTACGCTAATCCTGCGCAAACAGGCGGCATGCGCTCCTAGGCGATTGCGGGGAACCGTGATCGGTCACAACTCACAGGGGTCATGTGTGCAATGAAAGGAAACCAGGCTACCGATCACGCGGAACTGGAACGGCTGCTGACCGAAAACGGCCTCTCCTTTACGGGGGCCGAAGCATGCGATCTAGTGGCGGGGATCATCGCCGCTCCTTCCCCCCCTCCGGGAGACGAATCCACCTGGCTGGCTCTCATCACGTCTGACCCCAGCCCAGCCTTGCGGACCGCCCTGCTCGCCCTCCATGACCGGGTAACGGCGACTGCCAGACAGAACGATGGGGGGTCCACCAGGGCGGAACGGCTGCATGCCCTGCGGCAAGAACTGGCCAGACGCGAACTGGACGGTTTCGCCGTGCCCAGGGCCGATGAGCACCAGGGTGAACAGGTTCCCCGTCAGGCCGAACGGCTTTACTGGCTTACGGGTTTCACCGGGTCAGCCGGGATGGCTCTCGTCCTGCCAGACAAGGCGGCTCTGTTCGTGGATGGCCGCTATATCCTGCAAGCCGGAATCGAAATCGACGGAACCCTGTTCGAGCACCACCATCTTACCAGGACACCACCGGCGGACTGGCTGGCAGCGCATGCGGTCGCGGGACAGCGCATCGGTTATGATCCATGGCTCCACACGCCAGATGGCGTACGCCAGTTCCAAGCCGCGGCGGAGGAGGTGGGCATTCGGTTTGAACCCTGCGACACCAACCCGATTGATGCCGTATGGCATAATCAGCCGCCCCGGCCACTGGCGCCGATCGTTCCCCACTTTCTGCCCCATGCCGGGCAGTCGAGTGCCGAGAAATGCCAGGCAGTGGCCGCGATTCTGGTCAAGGCCAAGGCAGACACCACCGTGCTGGCGGTACCGGAGTCCATTGCCTGGCTTCTGAACATCCGGGGGGGTGATGTGCCCTACACGCCCCTGCCCCTGGCTTTTGCCATTCTGCATACTGACGCACGAGTTGATCTGTTCCTGGACCAGCGCAAGCTTACGTCGGCCGTCATCTTGCATCTGGGCCAGCGGGTCCGGATCTTCCCGCGGGAGGCCTTTGCCTCCGCTCTTGCCACCCTGGGACGACAGGGAGCCCGGGTCTACCTGGACATGGCCGCCATTCCGATGGCCGTGGTCGATCGTCTGAGCGGCGCCCATGTCATCTCCGGGCCGAATCCGTGCGCCCTGTTTCAGGCTTGCAAGAACGCCGTCGAACTAGACGGCATGCGGGCCGCCCACCGTCGTGACGGCGTTGCGCTGGTGCGATTCCTGGGCTGGCTGGAACGGACGATGACAGACGGCAGACATGTGACGGAGATTGAGGCCGCCGATCGGCTGGAGGCCTTCCGCCGTGAGGGTACGCACTTCCGCGGTTTGTCGTTTGCGACGATTTCCGCCGCCGGTCCCAACGGTGCCATCGTCCACTATCGGGCCACGCCGGCTACTGACTGCTCCTTGCAGGCAGGCAGCCTGTATCTGGTCGACTCCGGAGCCCAATACCTGGATGGTACCACCGATGTCACCCGCACCATCGCCATCGGCCCACCCGCGGCTGAACCCCAGCGACGTTTTACACAGGTGTTGAAAGGCCACATTGCTCTGGCCATGGCGGTTTTCCCGGTCGGCACCACTGGCAGCCAGCTCGACGTCCTGGCCCGCCAGGCCCTGTGGGTGGACGGTGTCGACTACGACCACGGTACCAGCCATGGTGTCGGTTGCTATCTTAACGTACACGAAGGACCGCAACGCATCGCTTCTTCCGGAAACGCAATTGAAATTACACCAGGAATGGTGGTATCAGACGAACCCGGCTATTACAAGGCTGGCGCTTATGGTATTCGTATCGAAAGCCTTCTGGCCGTGCGACCGGTCGTGCCGTCACCGGCGGGAGCGGAACGCCCTCTTCTGGACTTCGAGGTCCTGACCCTGGCCCCTATCGACCGGGTTCTAATCGAGACCGTTCTGCTGTCTCCGCCCGAGCGGGCGTGGGTCGATGCCTACCATGCCTGGGTGCGCGACACCCTCACGCCGCTGCTGGAGCCAGACGATACAGCCTGGTTAGCACGAGCGACCGCTCCGTTGACGTGAAAGATCGCATCACGTCCTTCCCGGCACGACATTCCCGTAGTCCTCCCGCATTTCCCGTTTCAGGACCTTGGCCGCCACGTTGCGCGGAAGGGCCGCAACCGGCACGACATCGTGCAGGCGCTAGAACTTATTGGTGGCAATGTGTTCGTTGGCCCAGACCTTGAGAGTATCGGGAGGGACGGTTTCGCGCAGAACCACGGCGGCAACGGGGATTTCCCCCCAGCGGGCATCGGGAACACCGAACACGGCGGCTTCCACCACGGCTGGGTGCTGGACCAGCACTTCCTCGATATCACGGGGGTAGACGTTGACGCCGCCACGGATGATCAGGTCCTTCCTGCGATCGACCATGAACAGGAATCCGTCTTCGTCCACATAGCCGAGATCGCCCGTGAACAGCCAGCCATCGACAATCATCCTGGCCGTCAGGTCTGGCCGCTTGTAGTAACCCGGTATCATGATGGGACCATGGCCGATAATTTCACTCACCTGGCGCGGAGGCAGATCCTAGCCGTTATCATCGACGATCCGCATTTCGAAAAAGGGCGGTGGTACGCCGACCGAGCCCTCCTTGCGCCGCACGTCATGTTTGTCGAGGATAGTAACGAATCCTTCGGTTAGTCCGTACAGTTCATGGAACACGTCGGGTAAGGTTGCGTTTAATTTCTGTTTGTGTTCGCGGTGTAACGGGGTTCCCACCGACATGATCATTTCAACGGATTGCAGCCGCGCCGGATCATAGGCCGGGTGATTAAGCATGGCGATGATCTAGGCCGGCACCATCATCATGTAAGTGACCCGCTCCTCCTCGATGGTGGCCATCATTGCCACCGGGTCGAACGCCTTGTGCAGGATATTAGGTACAGCCCAGATATATCCATGGCATCAAGGTGAGAAAGGATCCGTTGAATACGATCGAACCGGCTTGCAGCACCACGCTTTCCGGCGTCATGCGCTAAGCGCTGGCAAACAGGGTGCAGTACATCGATCACACGTAATGAGTGTGAACAATGCTCTTAGGATCGCCGGTTGTCCTGCTGGAATAAATGATGTTGTAGAGGTCGGCGTCGGTCAGACCGGCATCGGGTGGCTCGGCGGAAGGAGCGGTGGCGACGAGATCCTTATAGCGGCGAAGGCTGTGCCGTATGGGAGCTTCCCCAACGACAACCCAACGTTCAGCGGCGATGGTTAGCAAATGGTCCCGTATGGCGTTGAGAGAATCGGCAAAGGTGTGATAGGCGACCACCATCATCGTATCGAAGTCACGTAATAACGTGGCAAGGCCGGCTTCCTTGAGGAGCGTGGAGGCCGGAACCACCATGATCCCCGTCCTGGCACAGGCCCAATACAGTTCCAATTGTTCCTGGCAGTTGGGCAAAAGGGTGGCAAGCTTATCCCTCCCTTGCGCAGCCCCTCCCTCAGAAGGGCATTGGCCACCTGGTTCACACGATTGTTGAACGCCTGGTAGGTCAACCGGCTGTTGCCATGCACGAGACATAAATGATCGGGCCTGTAGCGGGCTTGACGCGGCAGGAGAGGAGCAAACCGATGTTGGTCATGGGCATCGCTGAAACCTCCCCTTTCGTGGGACTCCATCCTGTCTGTCTAATTCAACGCCTTGATGACACGCATGATTTTGTCAACAGCATTCGTGGCCGGCTCAAGGAAGGCATAGTCGAACATGTCGGCCGGAACGAACGGACTGTCTTCCAGGTTGTTCAGAATTTTGACACATTTCTGCCCCCACAGGTAGCGGGCGATCGGCACCACATTGCCCATGGTGCCAATCACCACAATGACATCATGACGAGTCAGAACATCCTCTTCATAAACGGGAAAGAACACCCGGTGCAGGACCTGATACAGCGGGGCAGGATCGCCGAACAATATAATGTTCGGTTTGGTCTCCCTTGCCCCGCATTGTGGACAGGGATGGTCATTGTAATCGGCATAGCCGATGTCCCAGACATGGTCGCATGCAAGACAGCAGATTTCAGGCAGGAAACCATGCAGATGCACGACATCCGTGCAACCAGACCGCTCCAGCAGGTCGTCGATGTTCTGGGTGATATTGACAACCGGATAGAGTGTCTGCAAGGCAGCAATACCATGGTGGGCGGCATTGGGCGTGACTTTGGCCAGTTCCATCCGGCGGTCGCTCATAAAACGGTGAACGCGGTGCGGGTGGGCAGCAAAGGCCTCGGCGGTGGCAACATCCTCGATACGATAGCTTTCCCACAGGCCGTCATGATCGCGGTAGGTCTTCAGACCGCTCTCGGCCGACAACCCAGCTCCCGAGAACACGATGATGCGTCGTTTCTGCTTGTATGCATCCTGGCCCATGTTTTCCCCTTTCCTTTAATCCAGGGTAGGCGATCCAAACCTGCTGGCGGCCTGGCGCCGAACCATGGGAATCGCCATACGCGGTGTCTACAGCGCAGCCTGTCAATTCAAGCAGATAGCGCATCTCCCAGCGCAAGATCCATCTTGAATTTAACACTTCCTCCTCCTCAGCCAGAATGGTACCGTTGAGTCCTCGCTTGATGAAGCGTCAGAGTTTCGTCAACACCTGGGTAAGTGGATTGGTAATGCGCGACAGGATTTGAGCTTCCAGCTAGGTCCTGCCCGGATCGACCAGCGGCAGGGGGAGTGGTGTCACATCGGACGAGGTCAGAATGTCCTCAGAGTCGCCACGGGAAAGGTCTGGCTCGGAGCGAAGTTAGTCATGTTTTCCCTGGCAAGCGTTGAGTCGGGCCAGGGCTGGCAGGGCAGGGGGTGTTTGTCCTCGGCACGGTGCAGCGTGGCCGAGGCCGAAGTTTGTCCCTGGCATCGGAGTGCCGGTCTCGGCCGCCTGCCAAGCTTACCCCTCCGGTCCCACAGCCCGGTTCCAGCACCGGGCTATCGCATCCTTTGGCCATTGCCACATAAAACGGCAGATGGTTTTCGAACAAATGGGTATCAAGCATCGCTCGTGCGTCATAGCTGCGAACGTTCAGACCATCATTGAAGTAGAAGCGGGGTCTGGCTGCCGCCTTTTCACACATCGTCATGTGGATTTTGAGTCCTTGCGGGACAATGTCAGGCTCTGATAACTTGAGATGCGATCTAGATTTGGTGGCTATCTGGACAACGATTCTGTTCAGGGAACCAAACGGCATGGAGGGGTAGACGCAATGACGATAGCAGCAGCCGAAACGGTAGCGGGCGGACGTTTGGTGCTGTACCGTGTCAATGAACGTGATGTGATCGGCCTCAAGGCCATACGCCATGGTAAGGACCATATCAACCACTATTTCGTTCCGTTGGAGCCCGTTTCCAGTAGGCCTCTGACGGTGATCTACATGGATTACACCGCTGAAGTGCAGGACTGTCATGACCACTTTGCCTTGAAACTGGATCTATTCGCAACGCGTGCGCCGATCGAGATCGGTGCGATTCTCTCCAATGAAACCGGAACCTATATCAAGGTCCGGGAGCCTACCAAAGGCATCATGTCGTTCGCCTATGTGGATCTAGGCAGTGGCGAATTGCGACGGCGCCAAGAGCGGCAGATCAATGCCGTTTATCACTGGACTTTGGCCTGCACCGGGACCGACCCGCGCCGGGGGCTCTAGCGAATCGGGGGATGAAGAGGCCCTGTGCCACAGGATACGCAAGGGCCCGGTCCTCTCGAGAGCTGGCGAAACGATTGCGCATATGCGCATATATGTACAGAAACATCTTGCCCGGTAACAGCATTGACAACAGCAGAGTTGGAAGACGGGGCTTTGGATATGTACACCAGCACGACCGAAGATATCGTCGTCACCGTCAAGCCGTTTTATCTGGAGGACCAGTCAACGCCTGATGATAATCATTATGTGTGGGCTTATCACGTGCGCATCGAGAACAGATCACGACGCACAGTGCAGTTGCTACGTCGCTACTGGCGTATTACCGACGCCCATGGTCGTGTCCAGGAGGTCAGGGGTACAGGGGTCATTGGGGAACAACCGGTTCTGCGACCGGGAGAAGCCTTCGAATACTCCAGCGGAACTCCTCTGACAACCCCTTCAGGAATCATGGCCGGCACGTACGAAATGAGCGGTGATGACGGTTCTCATTTCAACGTCAAAATCCCAGCCTTTTCGCTCGACAGTCCCTATGAGACTGCTCCCGTCAACTGACGGAATCTGTCTCCCCACCCCAGAGGAGAGACCGCTTTCCCCGGTGTCCATGAAGCATGGCGCAGTCTCCCCTCTCTCCCTCTTTTTCTTGAACGGCCTCCGGTGGGGAGTCGTCTCTAGACCGCCATCATGAAATCGCGTCTTATTTCATCACTCAAGACCGCATTGCGGGTGATAAAATCGGTCAGATAGGCATGCAAATCAGGAACGTCCCTGATACGGCCGAAGTGCAGTCTGGCATGCATTTCCCCTGCAAGCCGCGTGCACTCGCACTGGCTGCACAAGTGTTCCAGCACGCGTTGGATATCGTCATAGCAGGCATGCAATGATCGAGGGAATTCATGGCGAAAGATCAACAGCTCTGTCACCTGCCGCGGGCGAATGGTATCGCGATAAAGAGTCCGATAGGCCTTGAGCCCTGACACCGACCGCAACAGTGCACCCCACTGATAATAGTCAACCGCATCCTCGACAGGGGAAGGAACCATCGCCTGCGGGCCTTCCTGTGTCATCCTTTGTGCCTGCAGAGCTTCGAGGAGAGCCTGTTCTCCGCTTTCGTGCACCAGTACGTCGCTTTCGTGCACCAGTACGTCATACTTGACATCAAGGAGGCGGGCCGTATTGTCCGCCCGTTCGACGAACGTGCCGAGCCGGTTGAAACGAAAGCCGT
>CAZUWH010000016.1:0-55402 GCA_964624075.1 uncultured Rhodobacterales bacterium | reverse complement strand
AATGACCCGGTACCCCTCTTCCCGCAGGGCCTTGCAGGCCTGGGTTCCCGAGTAGTCGAACTCGCAGGCCTGACCGATGACGATCGGACCGGCGCCGATGATGAGGATGGATTGAATGTCAGTACGTTTGGGCATGGGATCAGCTCGGACTCTTCCGACGGGAAAGGCGGGCTGCGGAACAAAACGCTCCTTTCACCTCCCCGGCGCGGAAGGTGTTTACCGCGAATGCGGCACGGAAGCCATAGAAACCGTCATGCTGCAGGGCAACAGGCCGGAGGCTTGAGGAACAGGCTCATCCCTGTGTGAGCGAGGAACACGTTCCCTGGCCTCCGGTTTTGTGCGCCTGTCCCCTAACACAAGGGCCGGCGTGCCCGCAAGGCGGTGAGAATGGTGCCATCGTCGAGGTAATCCAGCTCGCCGCCCACCGGAACCCCATGGGCCAGACCGGAGACAAGTACGTCGCTGTCTTTCAGACGTTCAGCGATGGCGTAAGCGGTGGTCTGACCGTCAACCGTCGCCCCCAGGGCCAGAATAACTTCACGGACCATGGGTACCCTCGCCCGGGCGACCAGGGCGTCCAGCCGCAGATCTTCCGGTCCGATGCCATCAAGGGCTGATAATACACCCCCCAGTACGTGATAGCGGCCACGGAACACGCCTGACCGTTCCAGAGCCCACAGATCGGCCACCTCCTGCACAACGCACAAAATCGATGGATCCCGGTGCGGATCGGTACAGAGCGCACAAGGATCCTCCGTGTCGAAATTGCCGCACACCGAACACACACGCACTGCCTCTGCCACATCGGCCAGCGTCTGCACCAGCGGCTCCAGCAGCACAGTCCGTTTCTTGATGAGCGCCAGCACGATCCGTCGTGCCGACCGGGGACCCAAACCCGGCAGGCGCGCCAGTATCTGAATCAGGCGCTCAATGACGGGTCCGGCCATGGCGTCAAGAGACGTAGTGTGGCTCAAAACGGCAGTTTGAGCCCGGGCGGCAGGGACAGACCGCCTGTCACCTTGGCCATTTCCTCCTGCATGCAGCTCTCCACCTTGCTCTTGGCATCGGTATAGGCAGCCACGATCAGATCCTCCAGCACTTCGATCTCATCGGGATCAAGGAGACTTTTATCGATGCTGACTTTGCGCAGGTCACCTTTGCCATTCAGAATCATCTGGACCATGCCACCACCGGAGAGACCGCTGATTTCCATCTGGGCGAGATGCTCCTGCAACTCGGCCATCTTGGCCTGCATCTGTTGCGCCTGCTTCATGAGCTGGCCAAGGTTTTTCATGACAGGTCATCCTCTTCCTCGATCATGGGGTCTTCGTAGAGCTCTTCGGCAGCTTCTTCATCTTCCGCCGCCCCTGTTTTCTCTGCCGTGCGAAGAGCAGAAGCG
The DNA here is from genome assembly GCA_964624075.1 of uncultured Rhodobacterales bacterium. Classification (GTDB taxonomy): domain Bacteria; phylum Pseudomonadota; class Alphaproteobacteria; order Rhodospirillales; family Rhodospirillaceae; genus CAZUWH01. The sequence goes on along the minus strand of CAZUWH010000016.1, from coordinate 54,003 downwards.
GGTGGTCCGTTCCCTGTCGCGGGATGCGCGCTGGCAATGCCGGCGCCAGGGAAGGTTTCAAGCACCACTTTGACCAGCGGGTGCCCTGCCATCTCGGCCATCAGCCGTGCCTTGGCATCCTGCTCCTGTTCAGTCAGGGTTGCCGCACCCTGTTCATTGGAAACATGCACCACCCATTTCTGACCCGTCCATTCGTCAAGCAGCCGGGCTAGTCTGGGAGCCAGATCACGCGGGGCATCGGAAGCCGGCCGGAACGTGATGCGACCGGGTTCGAAATGCACCAGATGAAACTGATTGGTCAAGGTGATTGAGAGCATCATCTCCCCCTTCGTCCGGCACAGCGCCACGACGTCGGCGAACGAATTCGGGCCGGCAGGAGGAACGCCTGGGGAAGGGGGGGAAGAAGGGGTGGTTCCTTGCGGTGGCGCGGCCGGCCGGAGCGATACGGCGTTGCCGGCGGACGCCGTGGTGCCGGCGCGAGCTACCACCTCAGCCGGGGTGGGCAGGTCGGCGGCGTAGGCGAATCGAACCAGGGCCATCTCGGCGGCCTGAAGGGGGGAAGGTGCCGTGCGCACTTCGCCCACGGCTTTCAACAGCATCTGCCACATCCGCGTCAGGACGGCCATGGACAGCTTTTCGGCCATCACCCGGCCACGGCTTCGTTCGGCTTCTGGCGCGGCCGGGTCGTTGGTCGAGCCGGGCACCACTTTGAGCCGGGTGAGCCAATGAATCAGCTCAAGCATGTCCTGCATGATCAACAACGGATCAGCGCCGGCTTCGTATTGTCCTGCGAAAAGGGCAAGGGCCGTGCGTGCATCACCCTGCAGTAAGGTGTCCACAAGGTCGAAGACCTGGGTACGGTCGGCGAGTCCCAACATGTCCTGGACGTCAGCAGCGCTCACCGTTGCCGCGGCCAAGGGGCCGGTGGTTCCGGCAACGGAGGGAGGGCCAACAACAGGCGCGGCAACGGCGGCACGCGCCATGGCTTGATCGAGAAGCGACAGGCCATCACGCACCGAACCATCCGCGGCCCGGACAATCAGCCGCAGCGCTTCCGGCTCGACCGTCATTCCTTCGGCTGCGGCAATGCGACCGAAGTGACGGGCAAGTGTTTCCATGTCCACCCGCCGCAGATCGAATCGCTGGCACCGTGACAGGACCGTCACCGGCACTTTCCGGATCTCGGTCGTGGCAAAGATGAACTTCACATGCTCAGGCGGTTCCTCCAGGGTCTTCAACAGGGCATTGAACGCCTGGTTGGAGAGCATATGGACTTCGTCGATGATATAGACCTTGGAGCGGGCATGGGTCGGACGATAACGCACGCCCTCGATCATCTCGCGAATGTCGTTGACGCCGGTACGACTGGCGGCGTCCATCTCCAGCACATCGATGTGACGGTCGGCGGCGATGGCCTGGCAATGTTCGCATACCCCGCATGGGGTGACGGTCGGTCCCCAGGTTCCATCCGGCCCGGTACAGTTCAGGGCACGCGCCAGGATACGAGCCGTGGTAGTCTTGCCCACGCCACGCACGCCACTCAGCACGTAGGCATGGGCGATACGGCCCGACTGGATGGCATGGACGAGCGTTCGCACCACGACATCCTGTCCGATCAGATCGGCAAAAGTGGTGGGGCGGTATTTGCGGGCCAGAACACGATAGGGCACCAGCGAAGACGGTGCCGCGTTGGCGAAAGGGCTGGCGTTGCTCATCGGATCAAGGGGAACCCCCGTTCATGGCTCCGCGGCAGGAGACTGGACAATCGACCCGACTCGAAACTCGTTACGGCTGCTTCCTTCCGGATCTGACCGGGTTGGCGAGGGAATCGCCCGATGCCAGCCTCCCAAAGAGAGTGTAACAAATCCGCCGCTGCTGTCCATGAAAACCTTGGCCCGTATCGGCACGTACAGGCAATTCTTTAATCTGGAACTTGCTAGCCTTCCCCCGATCCAAGGGGGAGGGGATCTTCCCTCCAGGGAGGGGGCGTTACATCATATCGTTTGGAGCTTTGCCCTTTGCCCCGGAGAGGCAGTCTTGGCAGTGCCTGGTGACATATGGTCGCATATGTTGAACCTTTGCCAAATTATAAATGTATTAATAGAATCTTACAGGATAAGTATCCAATCAATAGGAGTAATGCCTGGAATGAAAAAGGGATACACCGTGAAAATATTTTCCACCATTATCTTTTTCGCGACACAACGGTCAGATACGCTACGATGGATCCGGGGTTCCTGATGGGAACCGGCGTTCTGGGGCGTAAAGAGCGGAAGATGCATGACAACGGAATTCGAAGGGCGGCTCTTTATCCCGCGGATCGGAGGAAGTGGTCGGGGAACTGCGGCAGGAATTTCTTGAGGAACTGGAGGAAGGCCTGCACGCTCTTGACGTGAGTCTCGATGCTGTCCGTCATGGCCACAAGCCGGTGGCGGAACTGGTGACTGAAATTCGCAAGATTACCCTGCCGCTGCGCGGATGGGCCGCCAGCTTTGGTGTGCGCCTGCTTGGGACCGTGCGTGGCCCATCGGTTCGAGGGCTATCTGGCCAACGCCAGGGGCGGGCTGTCGGTTCGTGCGATCGAGGATGTGCAGACGTTCATCGATACGTCACTCGGCATTCTGGCCGGCAGGATTCCGTGGGATGCCAACGCGGGGAGGTGGTCCGCAGCCTGCCGGCCAAGCCAGTTTCCTTCGAAGTCAGCGCTATCGAGATCCGCAATATCGAGGTTCTCTTGGTCATGTTGCACAGCGCTCAGACTCATTATGTCGAGCGTGAGCTGCAACAGCGCGGCTATCGGATCTCGGTCTGTGCCAGCGTCTTCGATGCCTGCCGCTGATAGTCCGGACACGACCGGATCTGATCATCATCTCGGCCATGATACCCGAGCTTTCCGGGATTGATCTCGCCATCGCCCTGGCCACCATGCCTGCCACCCGCAACATTCCCACCGCTGTCATCACCAGCCTGAGCGCCGATGACGCCTATCTGCAATTCCTGCCTCCCCATGTCCCCGTTATCTTCAAGGGACTTTCCTCTGGCGATGATCTGTACCGTACGCTTGACAACTTGTTTCTGATCTGAAGGCATAGCAGGTTGTAGAATCGGTAGACTTTTCCCCATTTGAATAGAGAATCCCATCGCGCAGCTCAAGAGTGCGGTCCATACACTGTGCCAAACTCGGGTTGTGCGTGGCAATCAGTGCCGCGCGTCTCTCCTCTCGTACCAGGCGCAGCAATTCTGCAAAGACATGCGCTGCCGTCTGGGGGTCAAGATTGCCGGTCGGTTCGTCTGCAAGTAGGAGCCCGGGCTGGTTGGCAAGCGCGCGGGCGATGGCAGTTCGCTGCTGTTCACCTCCTGAGAGCTGGCCCGGCCGATGTCCGGCCCGGGAACCGAGTCCCATGCGGTCAAGCAGACATCCAGCCCGTTCCCTTGCTTGGCGGCGCGAAATGCCTGCGATCATCTGCGGCACCATCACGTTTTCCAGGGCTGAGAACTCTGGCAGCAGATGATGGTACTGGTAGATGAAACCAAGATAATCACGCCGCAGGGCCGTCCGCCGGTCATCAGAGAGACGGTCGACGGGCATGCTGGCCACCTGCACGGTGCCGGCATCGGCGGACTCCAGCAGACCGGAAATCTGCAACAGGGTGGACTTGCCAGCTCCGGAAGGCCCCACCAGGGCCACGATCTCACCCGCCCGCAAGATCAGGTCGGCGCCCTTCAGAACCTCTAGAACCCCCTCTCCCTGGCGGAAACACCGCTTCACACCGGCAAGCACCAGCACCGGGTTGTCTGCCGTACCGGCAGGATCGTCATTCATAGCGCAGGGCCTCCACCGGGTCGAGACGAGCCGCCCGCCAAGATGGGTAGAACGTGGCGCAGAACGACAACCCCAGCGCCATGAGGACTACCGCAACCACCTCGTCCGGGTCCACCTTGGCCGGCATGTGGGATAGGAAGTAGATTTCGGCTGCGAACAGCTCGGTTCCGATTATGCCTTGCAGAAACTGACGGATGCTTTCGATGTTGAAGGAAAAGAGGAGTCCCAGGCCCACGCCCAGCGCTGTGCCAGTCAGGCCGATGCTGGCGCCGCTGAGAAAGAAGATGCGCAGGATCATGCCGCGGGTGGCCCCCATGGTCCGCAGAATAGCGATGTCACGGCCCTTGTCTTTCACCAGCATGATCAGACCGGAAATGATATTGAAGGCCGCAACCAGGATGATCAGGGTCAGAATCAAAAACATCACGTTCCGCTCGACTTGGATGGCATTGAAGAAGCTAGCATTGGCCCGCTGCCAGTCGTGCAGACGGAGGGTAGGACCGGCGAGAGACGCTGCGTGTGCGCTGACCTCCGTCACCTTGTCAGGATCATCCAGCATGATTTCCAGATGACTCACGGTATCGGCGGGAAGGTCGAAATAAAGCCGCGCCGCTGGAAGCGGCATGTAGACGAAGGCACTATCATACTCATACATACCGACGTTGAAAATAGCAACGATACGAAACGCGCGCAGCCGTGGGACCGTGCCAAAGGCGGTGACGTTGCCTTTGGGGCTGATCAGGGTAAGGGGATCGCCTACATGCAAGCCCAGCCTGCTGGCCAGCCGCTCGCCGATCATCACCACGTCAACGCCCTGGAAATCCTTCAGACTTCCCGCTGTGATCCCACCTGCGAGGGGCAAAAGGGCACGGATGTCTTCTGGGTGCATGCCGCGCACCACGGCACCGGCAGCGCCGCCGACACTGGTGGCCATCACCTGTCCCCCGATCGTCGGAATGACCCGTACCACGCCAGGTAGCGTGCGCACAGAGGCGGCCAGGGGTTCGAAACCGTTTACCCGTTCCATCGGACCATGAAGGCTCAAGTGACCGTTGAGCCCGAGGATTCTGGACAACAATTCCTCGCGGAAACCGCTCATCACCGCCATGACAATGATCAGGGTGGCCACGCCCAGACTGATGCCAAGCAGCGAAAAACCGGCAATCACCGACACAAAACCTTCCTTGCGCCGGGCGCGCAAGTAACGCAAGGCAACCATCCACTCAAATGAGGAGAACACGTGCACCATCTTTCTGCATAAAGGAGATAGAGCTTCAGCGAACCGTTACCAGATGCGCAACGACATGCTCCAGAGGCGTGTCATCGCTCACCCCCGTGGAGCGATTTTTTAACTCAACTATTCTTCGGCCCAGGCCCTTTGGACCGACGCGCACCTGCCACGGCAGACCGATTAGATCCATGTCGGCGAACTTGGCGCCGGCTCGTTCGTGGCGGTCGTCATAGAGCACCGCCACGTTCGCTTGGCGCAGCCGGTCGTAGAGGGTTTGGCAGGCCGCGTCCACGGCGGCGTCACCGTTTTTCAGGTTGATGAGCCCAACTTTGAACGGCGCCACGCTTGCCGGCCAGATGATGCCGGCCTCGTCATGGGAGGCCTCGATGATGGCACCGACCAGGCGGGAAACACCAATGCCGTAGGAGCCCATTTCGACCGCCACCGGTTCACCGTCGGGACCGGCCACGACGGCCTTCATGGGTTCCGAATACTTGCGGCCGAAATAGAAAATATGTCCGACCTCGATGCCACGGGCGGCAACCAGAGTGTCGCCCAGGATCTTGACTGCCCTTGCCTCCGGGTTATGTTTTTCATCCGTTGCCGCGTACAGACTGGTCCAGTCATCCACGATCGGCTGCAAATCGGCGGTATAGTCCACCGTCTCCGGCACCGGCTTGTCCAGAAGGGCCCGGTGACAGAACACACCGCTTTCCCCGGTTGCGGCTAGGATGATGAATTCATGACTCATGTCACCACCGATGGGGCCGGCGTCGGCACGCATGGGAATGGCCTTCAACCCCATGCGGGCGAAGGTGCGCAGGTAGGCAACGAACATGCGGTTGTAGGAACGTCGCGCCCCGGCGTTATCCAGGTCGAAGGAATAATTGTCCTTCATCAGGAACTCACGCCCCCGCATGACCCCGAAACGGGGACGAACCTCGTCCCGGAATTTCCAGTGGATTTGATAGAGCATCTTGGGCAGATCACGATAGCTTTTGACATTCTGCCGGAAAATGTCGGTCACGACCTCCTCGTGGGTGGGGCCATAAAGCATAGCGCGTTCATGCCGGTCAGTAAGACGCAACATTTCCTTCCCGTAGTCTTCATACCGACCCGATTCGCGCCACAGCTCCGCCGACTGGATGGTCGGCATCAGGATTTCTTGGGCACCCGCGGCATCCTGCTCCTCACGGACGATCTGTTCGATACGGCGCAACACCTGCAAGCCAAGAGGCAGCCAACTGTAGATCCCCGCGGCATGCTGGCGGATCATGCCGGCCCGCAACATCAGGCGGTGGGAGATAACCTGGGCCTCAGCCGGGTTTTCCTTCAGGGTGGGCAGAAGACAGGCGGACAGGCGCATGGGGAACTCCGGGCGGCAGGGAACGGCAGGACTAGAACTTTAGGCAAATCCTGCCGCTTTGGCAACCTTCCCCTGCACCAGGGGGCCAAGAACCTTTTCGGGGACGAGGTCCGTCAGGAGAGGGTCGTGGGAAGTGTGTGGCCTTCCGTCTGGAACTTGTCAGCCTTCCCCCTTGGATGGGGGAGGGAGGGGACCCCCTCACCGCTGGACCAGGGCATTCTCATGTTTGACTGGATTTGTCTGGGATCTGTTTTGGCTTCCTTTTTGTAGGGAAAGTCGATAAGATAGTGCAACTAATGCGCTAGCTTACCGTGTCCATGCCGGGCCTCATCGGCGGCCAGCTGCATCGCCACGGCGAGGAAGTGATCTTCATCACTAGCGATATGGCTCTTGAGCAGAGCCGCGATGTGGCGCACCGTTGTCATCACAAATCAGGTTCGTGGATCGTTCCCGACCCCTCCGCCATTTGGGCGACAACGATTCATAGTCGGCCGTATACACGTTTCAATAGCATACCGAGGCGTGCTGTAATCGGTAATTCGGATGGCTCGGCAACGACTTCCGGGGCCGGAAAGAGCGGATTGCCCGGTGACCAGAGTTCGATATTGTCGGGATGCTCCTCGATAAAACCGGGATCGGTCGAGATCCGAACCTCCTTGGCCATCCCAGGCACCGACAGGGCCCATTGCTGGCCCCCCATCGGCCGCACCATCAGCCCTGGCAGCACGGCTTCCGGGTGGTACAACAGCAGTTCCAGCCCATCCATATCCAGGGGTGGCAATGGCCTGCTCGGCTTCCGCACCGATGTCACGTAGGCGCGCCGGATCACCGATGGCGCTGCTGTCCTTGCGCTTCAGGATGCTGTCGGCAATGAGGGTTGGCAGGCGTGCCAGGATGGGTTGAGGCTTGCCGACCACAGACTGGAACAGGCCGATGCGCTCACAGAGCGACCGGTACACATCCGTTTCCACCGTGTCGGCGTAGTGCAGGTTGATAATCCGTACTCGTTCGAACGTCTGCCCAAGGCGGTCAATACGGCTGATGCGCTGTTCCACCCGCATGGGGTTCCAGGGCTGTCGTAGTTGATGAGCGCCCCGCAGAACTGGAAATTCAGTCCTTCGCCCGCCGCATCTATGAAAAGCAGAATGTCCGCCAATCCGGCGCGGAAGCGCTGCTTGACCTCATCGCGACTAACCCGCTGCCAGGAGCCGTCCGGGTCACGGACCTCGCCGCCCCGACCGGAGAAGCACATTACTTTCACGTTCGGGTCAACAGCCACATGATCACGCAGGAAGTCCATGGTGTCGGTGTGTAGCCGGTGAACATCATGGCCTGCCGATAGCTATCGGCCAGCAAGGCGGCCAATTCAGCCAGCAGGCGCTCAAGCTTGGTATCCGGCGGCAGGGCACGAATGGCGGAAAGCAAGCACGCGATGCCTCCCTTTTCCACCCGGTCTAAGACCTGCCGCTCCAAATTGGCCACCTCGTCGTGATCAGACGCTTCGCCGAGCGGCTCATCGTCATCAGACCAATCGTCATCGCCCAGAAGGGACGCGCCCCCGGGGGGGGGGCCGGCATTCCCCGTGAGCACCGCCAGGTGGCTCTCCAGGGTCTTACGCAAGGCATGAAACGAGGATGCCAGTCGCTTATGATAGATGGTCAACACGAAACCGACCGCGTTCTTCTCCTGCCTAGATGCCTGATTGTAGATCTCCGAGATGTAGCGTTCAACGTCGTCATAGAGCGCACGTTCCGCCGGAGACATACGAAACCGACCGCGTTCTTCTCCTGCCTAGATGCCTGATTGTAGATCTCCGAGATGTAGCGTTCAACGTCGTCATAGAGCGCACGTTCCGCCGGAGACATGTCAACGAAGCGGTCCACCACGTCGCGATCGGCGATCCGTGTCGAGAGCCGACCTGCCTTGTAGTAGGCGCGCAGCAGGTCACGGCTGTGACGGGAAACCAGGCGTGCCACCGGCGTGTTGGCCCGCATGACGCGGAGGGCGAGCGTCCGCTCCTCCGTTTCCAGCGAACGCTGCGGAATGCTTGCCGGATCCCGGAGGACGGCGAGGGTCTTCCTTGCCTTGCGCTTCGACCACTCGTTCCCCAAGGGTCGCCTGAGATCCTCCGGCATCAGCGCCCCCCAGGTTGCCTCACAGCTTCGGAACATGTCTGCCAGCTAGTCCATGGCAGCGTGGGACGGGTTCGGTGCTGCAGATTTCCCTGAAGAAGCAGACGAAGGCCTCGGCGGTCCAGGCGGTGGGAAGGCCGAGGAGATCGAGCAGATCCCAGACCTCGCCCGGGTCTACCTGCATTGGTGTGGCGGTGAGAAACAACAGAGCCTGCGTGCGCCGCCTCAAGCCCTGCATCAGTCGGAGCAAGGCATTGGGACCGCCTTTAGTAGGAGAGCCGGCGGGCTCTTGCGGCGAGCGTGGTGTGCCTCGTCCAGCACCACGATGTCCCAGGGAGCGGCCGCCTCGAAAAGTTCGGGCTGGCGGTCGCGCATGCAGCTCCACCTGCCACTGGGATCTGACGTTACGTGGGATCATGATCAGGATGCGGCGCGCCCGTCCCGACAACAGCGCCTGGCGGATCAGCAGTCCCGCCTGGACCGTCTTGCCGAGACCGACCTCGTCGGCGATCAGCAGCCGCGTCGGCCATATGCCGCCGCCATACATGCGGTCGAAGGCACGCACCTGGTGTGGCCAGGGCGTCACCGCGCATGCTGGGCGTCGGCGAGCGCGGGGCGCCTGGTATGGGGCTTCCCGGATGGGGAAGCCCCATACCAGGCGCCGCAGGTTCGAGGGAGGCGCCCCGGACGCTGGCAGGGGATCGTCCGGGGCCGGAGCCGACGGCGCATCAATCACCGGCCGCTTCCCTTCAAGGCGGGCGGGCGGTTGTCCCTCGGCAGGAAGCGCAGCAGGTCATCCCGAACGGCCACCGGCACGTCGATGGTCAGGGCGTGCCGGGCATGGTCTACCCAGAGCTTGGCGAAATTCTCCTCCTCCCGGACCAGGCGCCTGGTCCGTGAGGAGGAGAGGTGCAGGCTTTCCCAGTTCTGTGTCCAGCCTGCTGCCGTTTCGTTCATGGACCCGGTGAAGGCGATCCGGTCGCCGGCCTTGTCCTCGATGAGGCCCGTCTTTTCGTGGAAAATGGCGTTGGAAGCCATGGGCCTGCGGCTATTGTCACACGGCACCGCGATCTTCACCTCAGAGATGACCATGTGCCACCATCCAGGCCAGCAATTCAAGGTCGTCAACCATCTCGGGATGGACGGGATTGGCCACGATCTTGTGTTCCACCGTCGCCCGCAGAGTTTCGCCTCTGATAATGGCGTCAATTTCGGGCTCCTCCAGCGTACAGCCGACCACCAGACGCATGCGGCCATCGTTCGCAAGCAGCCCCTCCACCCCCACTAGCCGCCAGCGCCAGTGCGGAGGCCGAGAAGAATCCGGTCAGCCGGTCATAGCGCGTTGCGCACCGCAAGGCCGGCACGTAGAGCAGCGCGACGAGATCACCATCGTCGGGCGTGTACTTCACCAACCAGGGGTGATCGACGAGCAGACTCATTGGCTATACCGCTGCCCTGGCATTCTCCTGCCAGAGTTCAAGCTGTTTGGGTATCGTGACCTTGTCGGACCAGGCCAGGGTGCCGCAGCTTTTCCAGGGCCTCGAAATCGGAACCCGCCGCCGCCAGATCCCCCTCGAGATCGATGCCTATCTACGCCTTCGATGGCGGCAGCACCGCCTGGAGCGAGACCAGGAAGGCCGGGTCCCCCTCCCGTCAAGACCATTCTTCTCGGCCATTTCCCGGGTAGCCTCGAGGGTTCTGGTACGTCCCAGGTGTGCGGCGTGGTGCACACAAAGAGCGTCGACCATGCCGCGCGTACCATTGGCGGGCCCGAGGGCGCCCTTGGCAGCCCGGCTAGCGCTATCCCACAGCGCCAGATCGGAAGCCTTCTTCCCGGCCAGCCGGCTGACGATGTCCTTGTCCAAGGTCGACACCAACAGCGCGGGCGAGGCGCAGGGCTTCGTCATAGGGAAATACTAGAGCCCGGAAGGCATCCCAAGCCAGCACGAACTACGCGGTCGGGCCGTCGAGTTCGGTCTTAGCCGTCATCCGGGTGAGCTGTTCCAGGCGCCACCGCGAGCGCGACCTGAAGGATCCCTCGGCCTGCCCCGCCACTGTTGCTTGCCTAGAGGGTGGTCATGGTGGTGTAGGTCTCTGCCGTGGCGCTTGTCACACTCGGATTCGTGAGGGTTGCAGTATGCAAGGCTGCCTGTCATTTCCCTCATTTCGGCCCATTTTCTCTCATTCCCCCTGTCGCAACCTCCCCCAATCCCTTGATATCCCCCAGAAATATCCCGCAACCGCACACTACGCCAAAATGCAGAACTGCGTGTCACCCCGCACGTGTCGCGCACAGATAGGGGTCTAAATCACACCGTGCTTCGCCTTACAATGAAATCGGGCGGTTTTTGGAAGTGTTCCGCTGATAAAATGTTGCGGAAAATGGCGTTCCAGGGTACGAAGGGTGCCCTGAAGAAGTCCATTCCATCTGGAGGGGTGCCAGAGCGGTCGATCGGGGCGGTCTCGAAAACCGTTGTGCGCGCAAGTGCACCGTGGGTTCGAATCCCACCCCCTCCGCCAATCTTCATCTTGAAGATTCTCTCTCCATCGCAATCAAGCCCTAAAAACAGCGCAATTCTGCGCCTTTTTTGCTGAAATATTCATACCGACTTTTGTCGGTCAAAATCAAAGAGATAGCTGAAGCGGCCCATTTTGGCGTTTCGAGAAGATTCTGGTCGACCGGAGGAGCCGGTTCCTGAACCTGTCGGTACGGATACCGAGGATTCGCATCGGCACAGTGGGTGGCGGTGACGATCCAAACGACATCTCGTCATTTCCGTTCTGTCACGTTGTAGACCGTGGGACGGGAGTCGACGTGCTCGCCATCGGAGCCAACCATGGTTGGCCGAATCCAAATCACCTTGGTCTCGGAGAGACGCTTGCCGTAGCGCTGATTACGCCAATGGCCACGGCGCTAGTGGCCGGTCACCGTCCCATCGGCAAATTCTGCTCGTTTGAAGAAGGTCCGGTACCCGCAGAATTCAACCCACCGACAACCGTCTTGGATAACCCGCATTTCGGCAACCTTACGCTGTCGCCGTTTGGCATTTTCGACCCGCTCGTGGGCACGAGGATCGTTGCGCCACATGGCCCTCCTCGTAGAAGGTCTCGATCGGCAGTCCCCGGCGTTTCTCGTGCTCAATCGCGTCAGCACGTTATGTCGATGGGAAAGGAAGATGTAGCCGCACCTAAACGTCGGCATCTCCAACAACTCAGCCGGGTCCAGACGGAGTCCAGCACGGCCATGAGAGGGATGTCGGAACGGCAATATGCGGCCCATGCCGGCGTGTCGCGCGGCGCCATCCAGAAGGCTCGCGCTGCCGGCCGGCGATGATCGATCCGGCCAAGCAGCGGCCGACGCCAAAGTGTGGATCCCGTCCCGGATGCCACCCCGACGACGCCCGAGCCTGGTAGTCCGCTGGCGACCGCCTCGCCAGACCAGTACCTGCGGACGCGTACGACCAACGAGGTCATTCTCGTCAAGAGAAACAACCGTAGGCTTTAGAATCTTCAAGGTGAGCTGATCAATCGGGCTCGGGCGATGGCCCTGGTGTTCAATCTTGCCCGCCAGGAAAGGGATGCGCTGTTGAACCTGCCAGCTAGGATCGCGGCGTAGATGGCCGCTGAACTGGGCGTCGATGCGGCGATGCTGCAGACGGTGCTGGAGAAATACATCCGACAGCATCTGGCCGAACTGTCGGAAATCAAGGTCAACCTCAGATGAGCGGCCGCTGGAGCTGCGGTCCTAATGATCCGGGGAGGGAACCCCGGATGTGAGCGGCGATTGCTTCCCCGAGCTTCATCGGGGCCGGCCGGCCCCGATGAAGGCAACGATGACCATGACAGCTAGGAAAACGCCGCCCGTCGAGGCGACGCTGTTTCTGTCCACGTCCACCTACCAGGCCGAGGCTGAGCGCTTCCGCCTGCGCCGCGCCAGACTGATTGCCAACGGCGGCTTCGAGACCATGACCATCACTCCGATGATGGCGGAAGTGATGCTCGAGCACAATCAGGCCAACCGGCCCTTGAACTAGACGGCCGTCCGCCGCTTCGCCGACGCCATGCACCAGGGCCGGTGGATGGTTACCTGCGAGCCGATCATGTTCGCGAAGGTGGGTATCCTCAACGACGGCCAGCACCGCCTGTAGGCCTGCGTCCTATCGGGCTACCAGTTCTACTCCTACGTGTGCTTCGGCATCGAGCGGGCTGCCTTCCGCATCACCAACGTCGGCGCCAAGCGGAGCTTGAGCGACGTGCTCGGGATCGATGGCGTGCGGAATTCCCGCACCATGGCGGCGGCGCTCAACTGGGTGTACCACTACGGCAAGGGGCTGCCGGGACATGCCGATGCGACCCTGTCCAATGCCGATGGCGTGGAGTTTCCTTGCGGCCCATCCCACCCTGTCCGCCAGCGTCGAGGTCGGCCAGCGCCTGTACCGCAGACCGGATTGCTGTCGCCGCCTTCCTGCACTACGTCTGCGCGGCCAAGGATCTGACCCTGGCGGTAACGTTCTTCGACACCCTGACCACCGGGCTCGGGCTGTCGCGGAAATCCGACGCCCTGTACCTGCTGCGCCAGCGCCTGATCGACAACAAGGGGCGCAACGCCCGCCTTCTCCAAACGTCTATCTCGCCACCATCACCCTCAAGGCCTGGAACACCCTGCGCACCGGCAAGACGGTGCGGTCCCTGAAATGGCAGACCGACGCCGCCTGTAGCACCGAGCCTTTTCCCGGAGGCCATGTGATGGCGAAGCTGTCCGACATCGGGCCGGTGATCGTGGACAACGTTACGGTGCCGGCCGGCCAGCCGCCGCGCCATCGACGAGGCCGGCGGTGGTCGAACTGATGGCCTCGATCGAGCGGCTCGGCCTCCTGACGCCGATCATGGTGCGCTCGCGCGCTGACGACGAACTGACTCTGATCGCCGGCCGCCATCGCCTGGAGGCCGTCCGCCGGCTCGGCTGGGAGAGCATCCCGGCCGTATTCCTGTACGGCGACGATACCGATGCCCGGCTGTGGGAGATCGCCGAGAACCTGCACCGCGCGGAGCTGACGGTCCTGGAGCGGGCCGAGCACATCGCCGAGTGGGTGCGGCTGACAGAGAAAAGGCAGGCAGAAGAGAAACCAGCCCAACTTAGGCCAGTTTCTCGGCGTGGTCGGGTTGAGGGACGAGGGAACCAGGGCGGCATCAACGCCGCCGTGCGTGAACTGGGCGTCACCCGCCAGGAAGGCCAGCGAGCAGTCGAGATCGACCCCATCGTTCCCAAAGCCAAGGGAACCGCCGTCGCAGCCGGCCTGGCCGACAATCAGTCCGCCCTTCCCAGGTAGCGACCGCACCTGCCGCCGAACAGACCGCCAAGGTCGAGGATCTGGTGCGGTATCTGGAGAAAAGGCGGACCGACCGGGCGTCAGCCCCTCCGCGCCGCAACGGACCGGTGGCCCGGAAATCCGCTGGGTCAGGGCCGATTTTGCCGAGGATTTCGCCCGCAAGCGCCGTTTTGTCGCCGAGATGTGGCCCACCAAGGGCGTTCCGGCAGCTACGGTGGCGCGAGCGCTGGAAGTTCTGCGCCCGACCGAGGTGCCGTTCCTGGATTTGTGCCTGGTGAAAGGCAAATTTCCTTCGACGCGGGCCCGCTTTTGCTCCCAGGAACTAAGGCACCAGCCGGTGTTCTTCCGGGTCATCGAGCCGCTTCTGTCGGCCGGACAGTCGGTCGCCAACTGGGTCTGTATCCGCGCCAAGGAGTCCGTCCGGCGGGCGCATCTGCCGAAACTCGAACGCCTCGGCGGCGGGTTGTGGCTGTACCGGCCGCTGCTGCGCTGGCCGGTGGCGGCGGTGTTCGAACTGTATCGCCGGCATGGGATCGAGCCCAACTCGCTCTACCGTCTCGGCTGCAGCCGGGTCTGCTGCATACCCTGCATCCATGCGCGGAAGGATGAGATCCACAACCATCGCCGCCCGCTAGCCCGAGCATATCGAGCGCATCGCCGAATGGGAACGGCTAGTGGCGGCGGCTTCGAAGCGCGGCAATTCCACCTTCTTCGCCGCCGACAAGACGCCTGGCCCGCACATCGTCGATCCGACGCTGGCCATGCCGGGCATCCGCGAGGTGGTGCGCTGGTCGTGGACCACCCGCGGCGGCCGGCAGTTTGATCTCCTGGCGCTGTGGGAACCGCCGCAGTGCTCCTCTCTGTACGACTTTTGAGAGTAACTCTATGCTCGATGATCTTCACGTCGAGTACTGGCCGCTGGAGCGGCTGCGGTCGTATGCCCGTAACCCGCGCACGCACTCGGCCGACCAGGTGGCGAAGATCGCTGCCTCGATAGTAGAGCTCGGCTGGACCAATCCTCTTCTGGTCGACGATGGGGGTGGGCTCATCGCGGGCCATGGCCGGCTGATGGCCGCCCGTCAGCTCGGGCTCGACACGGTGCCGGTGATCCGGCTGGCGCCGACATGACACTGGCCCAGCGGCGGGCCTACGTGATCGCGGACAACCAGCTGGCAATCGCGGCAGGGTGGAATGAGGCGCTCTTGGCCGAAGAATTCCATGCTCTGAACGCCGAGGGCTTCGATCTATCGCTGATCGGCTTTGATGATGCCGAATTCGCCAGTCTCATGGCGCCGCTCGACGATAATACCGGCAGACACCGACGGGCCGGCGGAGGATGACGCCGACGAGGCACCCGAACCGCCGCGCGATCCCGTCACCCGTCCGGGCGACCTGTGGACCATGAGCGAGCATCGTCTCCTTTGCGGCGACAGCACCGATCCGACGGTGGTGGCGAGGGTACGGAGAGGCGGTTATGTCCCGTCCGCTTGAGATCGCTTACTAGCCTGTGGAGCGGTTGCTGCCCTATGTCGCCAACGCCCGCACCCATTCGCCGGAACAGGTGGCACAAGATCGCCGGCTCCATCGCCGAATTCGGCTTCAATGTGCCGTGCCTGATCGATGATCAGGGGGTCCTGATTACCGGCCACGGCCGGCTGCTGGCGGCAAGGCACCTCGGCCAGGCCGAGGTGCCTGTGATCCCGGTTCAGCCATCTGTCCGACGCCCAGGCGCGCGCCTTCCGTCTGGCCGACAACCAGATTACCCTGAACGGATCCTGGAATGACGAAATGTTGGCGGCCGAACTGGCCCGCCTGCAGGAGGGCGGCTTTAACCTCGACCTTGTTGGCTTCGCCGACGAGGACCTGGACTGGCTGCTGCATGTCGTCGTCCGAGTTGCACACCTTGTACAAGGCGTTCACCGAGGCCGGTGGGTATATTGGTCGACCTTCATCATCTGGGCCAAGAACAGCTTCACCCTAGGCCGCTCCGACTACCAGCGCCAATACGAGCCGATCCTGTATGGCTGGCGCGAGGGCACCGAGCACCACTGGTGCGGGCGGCTCGCGGCCAGGGCGACGTGTGGATGGTCGACCGCCCCAGGGTCAACGACCTGCACCCGACCATGAAGCCGGTGGAACTGGTCGAGCACGCCGTGCGCAATTCCAGCCGACGCGGCGACATCGTGCTCGATCCCTTCGCCGGCTCCGGCACCACGTGCATCGCCTGCGAACGTACGGGACGGCGGTCGCGCCTCGTCGAACTTGACCCGGCCTACTGCGACGTGATCGTCCGCCGCTGGCAGGAAGCCTCGGGCAAAGCCGCCACCTTGGACGGCGACGGCCGGACGTTCGACGCCATGGCGGCCGAACGGCGATGAAGGGTGGCACGCTGTTCTCGGGTATCGGCGCGCCCGAGTGCACCGCGCCCTTCATCAACTGGCGCTGGTGCGCCGAGAACGCGCCGTTTCCGGCCACCGTGCATGCGGTGCGCTTTCCCGGCGTGCCGAACCTGGGCGATGTCACGAAGGTGGACTGGAATGCCGTCGAACCCGTCGATCTCGTTGTCGCTGGAGTGCCCTACCAGAGCTTCTCGGTCGCCGGCTGACGGCTCGGACTCGCCGATCCACGCGGTAATCTCGCCCTCGTCGCCGTTGACGTGGCTCGCCGCATTGGCGCCCGCATGTTCCTATTCGAAAACGTCCCTGGCCTCCTGTCGAGCCACGACGGACGGAACTTTGGCGCCCTCCTCAGGGCGCTAGCGGAATGCGGGTTCGGGTGAGCCTGGCGGGTGCTAGACGCTCGATACTACTTGAGCGCCAAAGCCTGCGCCGGGATCCTCCGCCGGGCGGCAAAACGCGGCCGGATCCTGCTGGCCACCCTGCACGCGGCGCTCACCTCGGTGGTGGCCTCGCCTTCGGCGGCAACAACATCAGCAGGCCGATCGACGTAGCCACCGCCGTTAATGCCCACGGCGGGCCGTGCGGGCGGATGGATTTCGAGACCGAGACCTTCATCTACCCGACACTCGCCCACGCCTTGCGTGGCGAAGGGTTCGATGGCAGCGAGGACGGCACCGGGCGCGGCACGCCGCTGGTTCCGGTTGGACGGTCAGGAGTCCGCCGATTGACTCCGCGAGAGTGCGAACGGCTTCAGGGTTTTCCTGACGACTGGACCGCCATCATCTGGCGCGGCAAGCCCGCAGCCGATGGCCCGAGATACAAAGCCATTGGCAACAGCATGGCCGTCCCTGTCGTCGGCTGGATCCTCGGGCGGATCGCACGGGTGGAGGCGGCCGATGCTACGGATCCTCTTTGAAGCCATCTACGCGTCACTCGATAGCTTCGTGAAGTTGTCGGCGAAGGGCTGACAACTGCCTATGGTTGCCGCACCCATGCTCGGCTACCACGGCGATCACGTAGTGCAGCTCACTCGGCCGATCGTCGAGACCACGCCGCCGGATCGCCATCGCGGATGTTCACGGACAGTGCGATGGCCACCGAGCCGTCGGCCGGCAGGGTCAGGTTGACGATACTGGCGCGGAGCGGCTTGTCGGACTCGAAATGCACGGCAATCGGCGGGTCTTCGTCGCTAAGCACGATCTGCAACTCTTTGAGGAGAGCCACCAGTTCGTCGAGGGTCTCGATCGGCAGCGGCTGGAGAGCCAGGCCGGTACGGCTCGGCTCTGGTGTTGGCGCTGTCCCAAGGGCGCCGGCGATGTCGACGAGGAACCAGATCACTGCCGGCCGGTAGGCGGCCGGGATCGAGGCGAGAAGCTGGTCGAGGAGGATTACGGATATGGTGCGTCTCCCTCAGTTCGGCTTCTACCCGCGGTGCTGCCGGATGACGCGCACGATGGCATCGTCGTCGGTCTCGCTGGGGAGCCTGGTGTCCTGGAGGCGATTATCAGCGTCTTCATGAATGCGTGAACAATCAAGGAGGCATTGCCATGACGACCACGACTTCCGCCGCCGACCACGCCATCGCCCTGAACTTGGCAATGGTTGAAGAAATTCTCTGCAGAGCCCATACACAGGCCGTTGAGGCACTCGGATACACGGATGATGGCAACCGCACCGCCGCTATCGGCACGGTCCTCGGCCTGGATCAGGCACTCGCTAATGCGCAAGCCATCTACACGGCCGCCGTGGCCCTGCATCGCCGCAACGCCTGATACGCATCCATTTTAACCTTCGCGGTGCCGCCTCTGACCAGGAACGGCGCTGATGCTCTTGCGGAGCCACCCCGATGATCCCCGATCCGTCTTCGCTCGACGTCTTCGACGGCGCCGAGGACCTGGAGCATGTCTGGTACGAAGGGCTGAAGCCCGACCCCTTGCTCACGGTGTCGGAGTGGGCGGACCGGTATCGCGTTCTGTCATCTAAAAGCGCCTCGGAACCTGGCCGCTGGCGCACGGCGCGCACGCCGTACCTGAGGAGATTATGGATTGCCTGTCGCCGGCCAGCCCGGTGCGGCGCGTGATGCTGATGAAGGGTGTCCAGGTCGGCAGACCGTTGGCCGTGGACACGCCGATCCCGACGCCGGACGGCTGGAAGACCATGGGTATGCTCGTCGTCGACGATCCCCTGTTCGACGAGGGCGGGCGCGTCTGCCAGGTGGTCGGCGTGTCGGATGTCATGACCGGGCACCCGTGCTTCGAATTGGTGCTTGATGACGGCCAAGAGGTCGTCTGCGATGCCGTGCATCGCTAGCCGGTATGGGGGATGGGAGAGACCTGACCGACATGGGCCGACCGATGCCGAAGCTGCTGCGCCGGGACCGCTACCGCATCGTCGCCGTCAAGCTGGTAGCGAGCGTGCCGGTCCGCTGGTCCGCTGCATAGAAGGCGACTCGCCCAGTCATCTTTACCTGTGCGGCCGGGGATACATGCCAACCCACAACACCGAGACCGGCAACAACATGGGGGCGGGCATTCCTGGAGGTCGAGGGCGCCCGCACCCGCGGCCTGTCGTGCGACGAGGTGGCAACGCGGGCGCTGCATGCCAGCTCCGACTTCCCCCACATCCTGGCTGGCGGTGGCCAACCAGACGCTCCGCTACGCCTACGGGACCGCGCCACGCACCTTCCAGCCGTTCTGTCGCCAGATCACTGCTGCCGACTTCAAGTCCGGCGTGTTCAAGCGCGGCACCATCGGCGAGGGCAAGGAAAGCTATCAGGTCGAGACCTACGGCAAGACCTTTGCTATCACCCGCCAGGTGATCATCAACGACGATCTTGCCGCCTTCACCCGGGTACCGCAACTGTTCGGCACCTCGGCGGCTAACCTGGAAAGCGACGTGGTGTGGGGCATCTTCACCACCAACCCGGCGATGGCCGACAGCAAGGCCCTGTCCCATGCCAACCTGGCGGCGACCGGAACCAAGCCCGGGGTGGAAGCGGTTGGCAAGGACCGCGCCGCCATGGCCCGTCAGACCGGCGGCGATGGCGAGACGATCCTCAACATCCGCTCGGCCTTCCTGATCGTCCCCGCTTCGCTGAAACTGTCCGCTGAGTAGTTGATCGCCATCAGCATCGTCCCGGCTAAGAGCGGCGACGTGGTGCCGGCCTCGATCCCGGTTCCCCCATCGCCTGGTACCTGGTGGCACCGCCGCCCTAGATCAACACCATCGAGTACGCGTACCTGGAAGGCTAGCAAGTGTCTACATCGAGACCCGCGTCGGCTTCGACATGGACGGGGTGGAAATCAAGGCCCGCCTCGACTTCGGCGCCAAGGCCATCGATTGGTGGGGCCTGTTCAAGGATCCGGGAAGCGCCTCCTGACAACGGAGGGCTTTTACCATGAAGACCTACATCCAGCCCGGCGACATCATCACCGTCGCAGCACCGACCGGCGGCGTCACGGGCGTCGCCGCCATCCACGATGCCGCCGCGGGCGAGGACGTCGCCCTGCAAACAACCGGCGTCATCGCCATGGCGAAGGTAGCCGGAGCATTGACCGTCGACGCCACCAGCCACAACGTCACCGCGACTGCCACCGGCAATGCCCTGGCGCGGGTGAGGCTGAACGGCGCGTTCTGATCAAT
This sequence comes from uncultured Rhodobacterales bacterium, assembly GCA_964624075.1. Lineage (GTDB taxonomy): Bacteria > Pseudomonadota > Alphaproteobacteria > Rhodospirillales > Rhodospirillaceae > CAZUWH01. Next base: position 34,080 of record CAZUWH010000016.1, on the reverse strand, counting down.
CGCGTGGCACCGGCCCCAGTTATCCCCAGAACTGGGGGAAATATCTGTGAGCCGAGCCTCTAAACCCCGCACAGCGCCGCGACATTCCGGCTCTGCCCAAACCTTGGGCACCCTGCCGGTATCATCAACCACGACACGAGGAGGTCGCCGTGAACACTTGGCTCGATCAGGTGCGCGGACATCCTTGTCAGTTTCGGCGCCACGGTCTTCTGGGCCATTTTGGGACGTTTGCTGCCACACTCGGATGGTCCAACTCGGCCGCCTCGTCTACGCACCCCTCCGCCTCGCAGCATCATTCATGGAGTGGGCGGCTGCTCCTGCGTCTGCCTCCACTTTATTAGCTCCTGTCGAGGTCATCTACAATCATATGAAACACAACACAAGAGGCCCTACAGGATCTTGATAGGGTCGCGCCATCCTGCCATTTTCACGGCACGGACAGAAGACGCCGCCGCTGAAACAGGAGAGATTCCCTGTCTTGCGTGGAACTGCTTTTCCAGAGTAAATAGGCTCGGAACAAACAAACGGGGATCCCTGAAAATCCTCCTGAAGAGGGAAAATCAAGGGGAAGAATCAGACGCTTCCAGAAGCGTCCAGGGATCCTAACCCGATTGCCGGAAGGCTCATGTCTGACTTTTTTGATCACACCGCTGCCGAAACCTACTCTGCCAAGGACATCGAAGTCCTAGAAGGACTGGAGCCAGTGCGCCGCCGGCCCGGCATGTATGTCGGTGGCACGGATGAGCGTGCCTTGCATCATCTGGTGGCCGAACTGCTTGACAATGCCATGGATGAAGCTGTGGCGGGGTATGCATCGCGGCTTGAAGTCACGCTGGCCGCCGACAACGAGGTCATCCTCACAGACGATGGGCGTGGCATTCCGGTTGATCCGCATCCCCGCTTTCCGGACCGGTCGGCTCTGGAGGTGATCTGTACCACCTTGCATTCGGGCGGCAAGTTCGGTGGCAACGCCTACAAGGTGTCAGGAGGGCTGCATGGCATCGGCCTGTCGGTGGTCAATGCCCTGGCGCGGGAGATGACTGTCGAGGTCGCGCGTGCCGGAACGCTATGGCGGCAGACCTACGCGCATGGCAGGCCACAGACGCCGCTCATGCGGATGGGGGCTGTCACAGACCGGCGAGGGACCATGATTCGCTTTAAGCCCGATCCCGAGATCTTCGGCAACCGGTTACGATTCCGCCCGGCGGTTCTCTACCGGATGTGCCGTTCCAAGGCCTACCTGTTCCGTGGCGTTCACCTACACTGGCAATGCGAACCGGCGTTGGTGCACGACGATGACGCCACGCCGGCAGAAGCAGTGTTGCATTTCCCCAATGGTCTTGCCGATTTTTTGGAGAGCGTGCTGGAGGGACGGGAAACCGTGGCGCGTTTCTTTACCGGCCAGGCTAGGCTGGCCGACGATATGGGGCAGGTGGAATGGGCAGTGGCGTGGCCGCTGGATCAGGAGGGGTTCTGCAGCGCCTACTGCAATACCATCCCAACGCCAGACGGCGGCAGTCACGAAGCCGGCTTCCGCAATGCCTTGACCCGCTCACTGCGCGCTTATGGAGACATGGTGGGCAACCGCAAGGCTGCCGCCCTGACCGCCGAGGATGTGGCGGGAAGCGCCTGCGTGGTGCTGTCCCTGTTCCTCCGCGAACCGCAATTCCAAGGCCAGACCAAGGAGAAGCTGGTTTCAGTCGAGGCCACCCGGTTGGTTGAAACGGCTGTCAAGGACCCGTTCGATCATTGGCTGTCGGCGGATGCGGAAGCTGGCAGGGGCCTGCTGGAATTCGTGATCGAACGGGCAGAAGAGCGGCAGCGCCGCAAGCAGGCCAGGGAAGCAGCCCGCAAGACCGCCACCAAGCGCCTGCGCCTGCCGGGAAAGCTTGCCGATTGTTCCCGTACGATCGCGAGCGGCACGGAACTTTTCATCGTCGAGGGTGATTCGGCCGGCGGTTCGGCCAAGCAGGGCCGTAACCGGGCAATACAGGCCATTTTGCCCCTGAAGGGCAAGATTCTGAACGTGGCCTCTGCCTCTGCCGACAGGCTTGCGCTCAACCAGGAACTGAAGGATCTGGTCGAGGCATTGGGATGTGGTCTGCGCGCGGCTTATGACGAAGAAAAACTGCGTTACGAGAAGGTCGTCATCATGACAGATGCCGACGTGGACGGTGCCCACATCGCTTCGCTGTTGATGACCTTCTTCTTCCGCGAGATGCTAGGGCTGGTGATGGGCGGGCATCTGTATCTGGCTATGCCGCCTCTCTATCGACTGACACAGGGCAGCCGGTCGGTTTATGCCCGTGACGATGCGCACAAGGAACGTCTGCTGAAGCGAGGTCTGGGCGGCAAGGGCAAAATCGAGGTCAGTCGCTTCAAGGGCCTGGGGGAAATGAGCCCGCAGCAGCTCCGCGAAACCACCATGGATCCCGAGAAGCGGACTCTTTTGAAGATCATCCTGCCTCAGGGTCATACCGAGGAAGACCGGGAAGAAATCCAGGCAACGGTTCATCTAGTCGAGCGTCTGATGGGACGCAAGCCTGAATTGCGGCTCCAGTTCATCCAGGAACGAGCTAGATTCGTGCAGGCTCTGGATGTCTGATACCAACGAGCGTCATGCGGGACACACGTTCAAATGTCCGCCGCCGCGCCGCGTGGTACGGCCCGCCGGCACTTAAGGGAGCCTTGATCGTGACCTGTCAAGGCGCAAGAGTCTGATGTTCCAGACGCGGGAGAACATGGCGCTCTCCTTGCCTTTAATCATTCATCCTGAAAACCGGAGAGCGGTTCAGTGGGAGTCAGGATGGTTGCGTCTTGCCGCCCAGGACATCCCCGGGCGGGCGGCCTGTCTGTCGCCGATGGCAATGCCACCCCCCAGTTCCGGGGCCCTCAGATGGCGGATTTCATCCCGCAGACGAGCGGCTTCTTCGAACTCCAGGTCGTCGGCAGCGACATGCATCCGCTTTTTCAGTTCGGCCAACGTCGTTTCCAGTGTTTCTGTTTCCCCGCGGCCGGGGAGCCTGTCCCCGGTCTTCACGGTGATGTAATCGCCTTCGCACAGGCTTTCCAGCACGTCGGTGATGCGGGCCTTGACCGATTCCGGCGTGATGCCATGGGCGGCATTGTAGGCTTGTTGCTTTTCGCGTCGACGGCTCGTTTCGCTAATGGCCCGCTGCAGGGACTTGGTCAGGGTATCGGCATAGAGAACCACCCGCCCTTCCGCGTTGCGGGCCGCCCGTCCGATGGTCTGGATCAGGGAACGGGTGGAACGCAGGAAGCCCGTTTTGTCGGCATCGAGGACTGCAACCAGGGCGCATTCTGGAATATCAAGCCCTTCGCGCAGAAGGTTTATGCCAACCAGGACATCGAAGGCTCCAAGCCGCAAGTCGCGCACGATTTCGATGCGTTCAACGATATAGATATCGGAATGCATGTAGCGGACCCGCATTCCATGCTCGGAAAGATAGTCTGTCAGATCTTCTGCCATCTTTTTGGTCAGGGTTGTCACCAGCACCCGCTGCCCCCGGGCTGCCACCGTGCAGCACTCGGCCATCAGGTCATCGACCTGGTTCTTCACCGGCCGCACCAGACAGACCGGATCAACCAGGCCGGTCGGGCGAATCACCTGTTCGACGAACGTACTATCGCTTTGTGATAGCTCCCAGTCACCAGGCGTGGCGGACACGAACACCGTCTGGGGCCGCATCGCCTCCCACTCTTCAAACTTCAGCGGGCGATTGTCGAGGCAGCTCGGAAGACGAAAGCCGTATTCCTGCAAGGTAAGCTTTCGGCTGTAATCTCCAAGATACATACAACCTAACTGCGGTGCTGTGACATGGCTTTCATCTAAGAATAGCAGAGCATCCCGAGGCAGGTATTCAAACAGGGTTGGCGGCGGCTTTCCCTGAGCCCATCCGGTGAGGTGGCGGGAATAATTCTCGATTCCCTTGCAATGACCGGTGGTTTCCAGCATTTCAAGATCGAACATAGATCACGATTTCAGTCATGCCAGCGGTCTTCTCACCGGTCAGGGGATCGAACTCGTGCAGGGACTCCACTTCATCGTCGAATAGGGACAGCCGCCACGCCCGGTCTTCATAGTGGACGGGGAAAATCTCGATTCCATCCCCCCGCACACGGAACATGCCACGGCTGAAGGCGCTGTCGTTGCGGCGGTACTGCACTTCAACTAGACGGCGTAAAAGATCATCCCGATCAAGACGGTCGCCAAGACGAACCGGGATGGTCATGCGGGAATAGGACTCAACATCCCCCAGACCGTAAAGACACGAGACCGAAGCGACAATGATGACATCCCGTCGTTCCAGGATGGCCCGGGTGGCGGCATGGCGCATGCGGTCGATCTGTTCGTTGATGACTGAATCCTTCTCGATATAGGTATCGGTGCGTGGCACGTAGGCTTCCGGCTGGTAGTAATCGTAATAGGAGACGAAATATTCGACCGCATTGTCGGGAAAGAACGACCGCATCTCACCGTAAAGCTGGGCAGCTAGAGTCTTGTTAGGAGCAAGGATCAAGGCCGAACGGCCGGTCCGGGCAATCACCTGGGCCATGGTAAAGGTCTTGCCCGATCCGGTCACACCCAGCAGGACCTGATCGCGTTCACCGCGATCGACTCCTGCGACCAGTTCAGCAATAGCCCGCGGCTGATCGCCAGCCGGCTGGTAAGCGGCGGCGAGACGAAAGGGTGTCGGTGACAGGGGCACGTCAACACGCATGGTTGTTTTTGAATATAGCGGCAAAGGGGCATGGCCTGCAACACAGGGCGATCGCATTTAACATGGAATTCATTCCAAGTCGCCTTGACAGGCCCCCCCGCACCCTCCTTCCCCTGGAGGGGGCAGGTCCCCCTCTCCCTCCAGGGGAAGGGCGTGTTCCCTTGAGAGGGAGGGGGTGCTGGGATGCTTTTCATGCAAATCAGTATCATTCCCATAATGAGAATCGCTAAATCGCATTTGAATGCGATTGTCCTTGTGTGTTCTTTTCCTCAGACACTGGACGGATCGCTGGTCCTTGGCACGCCTTACTGACGTTCCGTGGAGCCTCAATGACCCTTGCCGGCCCCTACCCTCACCATACGGATAGGGTGACAGAAGAATTCAAAAGTCTAAAATGTTCAAGGGTGAGGAGAGAAGCTAATCATACTTAAAGGACGTGAGGTAGGAAAGGCGGGGGAACTCAATGCGATTGACCGTCTATACGGACTATTCGCTCCGGGTACTGGTCTATCTTGGGGTGCGGACGAATCGCTTGGCAACCAGCCGTGAGATTGCGGACTATTATAGCATTTCCAACAATCACCTCCTTAAGGTTGTACACAGGCTGGGGGTGTTGGGGTATATCGATACGGTACGAGGCAAGAACGGTGGGATTCGTCTGGCACATGCGCCGGCCGATATCGTGATCGGGATGATAATCCGGGAGACCGAGCATGACATGGCGCTGGTCCAATGCAAGGAATCCGAAGGGCCGTCCTGCCGCATTGAGGATACCTGCATGTTGCGATCGATTCTCGATAAGGCGCTGCTGGCTTTCATGGCGGTTCTGGACTGTTATACATTGGCCGACCTAATAAGCGTGTGTGTCGACCGGGACGCACTGCTTGAGCGACTGAAACCGCGGGGGATGGAGTCGCGGAGCAAGGAGGCAGGTCTCTGCGCCAATCAGAAGGATGTCGGCGCCGGTTCGGGCCGGCGTCAGCGCCGGAGCGTACTGGTCTCGTGAGAGGTTCCCGAAGAAGCGCGATGAGAGGCTGGATTTTTTCATTTTCCCCTTGTCTAATGCATGTACATCCCTGCAGTCATCACGAGGCCCTTCCGTGAACAGGATCATTGAAACCATCGCCCGCGAAGTGGGGGCGCATGAGGCACAGATTGCTGCGGCTATCAACCTGCTAGACGAGGGCGCCACAGTTCCGTTCGTTGCGCGTTATCGCAAGGAAATGACAGGCGGCCTGAGCGACGGCCAGCTGCGCACCCTGGAGGAACGGTTGCGTTACCTGCGGGAACTGGAAGAGCGTCGCGGCGTCATCCTGAAAAATATTGAGGAACAAGGCAAACTCACCCCAGAACTGGCTGACGCTATTCATGCGGCTAGTAGCAAGAGCAGGCTTGAGGATCTCTATCTTTCCTACCGTCCCAAACGCCGTACCAAGGCACAAATCGCTCGCGAATCCGGCCTCGCACCTCTTGCCGAAGATCTGCTCGCCCATCCTGACCGACAGCCGGAAACGGCAGCGGAAGCCTTCATTGATGCCAACAAAGGGGTGCCCGACAGGCAGACGGCGTTGGACGGTGCCCGTCAGATTCTGATGGAACGCCTTGCCGAGGATGCCGACCTGATCGGTCATTTGCGTGAATACCTTTGGAGCAAGGCTCGGCTGGTGTCCAAAGTCGTTGATGGCAAGCAGGAAGCAGGCGCCAAGTTTTCCGACTATTTCGATACCGCCGAGCCGCTTCGCACCGTTCCTTCGCATCGCGCACTTGCCATGTTCCGTGGCCGCAAGGAGGGGGTGCTGACGCTTTCCCTGGCGCTGGATGAAGAATCATCTTCCGCCCTCATGCTTCCTGAACAAATGATTGCCAGCCATGTCGGGATCGCCGACCTTGGCCGTGCTGCCGACCCCTGGCTCCTGGAGACGGTGCGTTGGGCGTGGCGGACCAAGATCGCCCTGCATATCGAGGTCAATCTGATGAATCGTTTGTGGGAAAGGGCCGAGGAGGAAGCAATCCGGGTATTTGCTGATAACCTGCGCGCCCTGCTCCTGGCCGCGCCGGCCGGGCCGCGCCCGATCCTAGCGCTGGATCCTGGGTATCGTACCGGTGTCAAGGTCGTGGTAGTGGATAGCACGGGCAGGCTGATGGAAACTGCAACCATCTATCCTCACGAACCCCACAAGCAGTGGAACGAGTCGATTGCCGTTCTGGCCGCGCTCGTCCACCGTTTCGGAATTGAGCTCGTCGCGACAGGGAATGGAACGGCCTCCCGCGAGACCGACCGGCTGGTTGGTGACCTGATACGTCAGCACCCCCAGTGCCATTTGACTCGGGTGATGGTCTCGGAAGCGGGCGCATCTGTCTACTCGGCGTCCGAATACGCAGCCATGGAACTGCCTGATGTGGATGTCAGCCTGCGCGGGGCGGTGTCCATCGGCCGACGCTTGCAGGATCCTCTGGCTGAACTGGTCAAGATCGATCCAAAATCTATTGGTGTCGGCCAGTACCAGCACGATGTCAGCGAGATAAGACTGTCGCGAACGCTTGATGCCATGGTCGAGGATTGCGTGAACGCTGTGGGAGTCAATGTCAACACCGCATCGGTTCCTCTTCTCGCCCGGGTCTCCGGCCTGGGGGCAAGCCTGGCACACAACATGGTGGCTTATCGCGATGCCAACGGTCCTTTCCATTGCCGGTCGCAGTTGAAAGATATTCCCCGCCTGGGGCCGAAAGCCTTCGAACAGGCGGCAGGCTTCCTGCGCATCGTCGATGGGGACGACCCCTTGGACAACTCGGCCGTCCATCCAGAAGCCTATCCGGTGGTCCATCGCATTCTGGCTGCAACTAATCGCGGCGTGCGTGAGCTGATCGGCGATGTGACCGCTCTGCGTTTCCTTGATCCGGCCACCTTCACGGATGACACTTTTGGCGTTCCCACCATCGCCGACATTCTCAGGGAACTGGAAAAGCCTGGCCGTGATCCCCGTCCCACCTTCCGTACCGCCTCCTTCAAGGAAGACATCAGAGCCGTGAACGATCTTCAACCGGGCATGATCCTGGAGGGGGTGGTGACGAATGTTGCCAATTTTGGTGCTTTCGTGGACGTGGGCGTGCACCAGGACGGACTCGTACACATTTCGGTTCTGTCCAACCGCTTTGTCAAGGATCCACGCGATGTCGTCAAACCAGGGGACGTGGTCAAGGTCAAGGTTCTCGAAGTTGACTCGAAGCGCAAGCGTATCGCGCTGTCGATGCGACTCGATGAGACTGCGGCAGTCCCCTCACCCCGTCCAGCGCGAAAGGCGCGTGCCGGTCGCAACGGGCGAGAGGCGCGGGAAGCCGACCGGCGGGCAGAGGATAAACCCCCGCCGTCCGGTATCATGGCCGAAGCCTTCGCCCGGGCTAGCCTTGCCAAGGAACGACGCAAGGGTAAGTGAAAAGGCGCTTGTCGGGAGGCTGCACCTGTCACCTTCCTGGCAGGCGGGGGGGCACTTGGGTGTGATCCCCCCCCGCAAGGAGACAGGGCCTTAAAGTCATATCAGGAGGAATGACGAGCCATGGGGTATGTTCTGAACGGCGTAGAGCTGGAAGTTGACGATGAACAGTTTCTGGTGGAACCCGTTTTCGATGATGCAATCGTGCCGGTGATCGCTGCGGCGGAAAGCATTCCGTTGACCGATGAACACTGGCTGGTGGTGCGCTACATGCGCGACAAATATCGGGAAGATGGGCATACGCCCAATTTTCGCAACATGGTCAAGGATTTCAACGAGCTCCATCCAGAACGGGAGTGGAAGGCATATCTGTATGACCTGTTCCCCAAACAGCCCGCCCGGCAGGCCGTACGAGTCGCGGGCTTGACCAAGCCCTATGGGAAGGGAGGGTATTGAGCCTCTTTCTCGATTCGTTTCGAGGGGGTGTGGGGAGGGCCGCATCGCGATACCATCGAAGAGGTATCGTGCGCGTCGTGGCCGGGCTCGTCCCGGCCCATCCGTGCCGTTGCATCGTTTCATCTTGCATAACAAAACGGCTCTATCGCTGGTCAAACCGGATCTCGATCCGGCGATTACGGCGCAAAGCCGTTTCATCGCTGCCGGATTCAAGGGGCTGATACGCGCCAAAGCCGGCAATAGCTAGTCGTTCCGGTGGAACGCCCTTGGCGATGAGATGGTGCAGGACCGACAGGGCTCGAGCGGTGGACAGCTCCCAGTTGGAAGGAAAGCGATCGGTGGCAATACGCAGCCTGTCGGTATGACCATCCACACGCAAGACCCAGTTGATGTCCGAAGGGACTCTTTCCATCAGCTCAAGCACGGTCGCGGCCAGCCGGTCCAGCCCTGTCTTGCCAGCATCGCCCAGGATGGCGGAGCCGACTGCGAACAGAACTTCCGATTGGAATACGAAACGATCCCCTTCAATACGGATACCGGGATGTCCGCCCAAAGTGGCCCGCAGGCGACCGAAAAATTCAGACCGGTAACGGGCAAGTTCCTCCACCTTTCTGGCCAGGGCGGCATCAAGCTGTCCGGCAAGAGTCGTGATCTGCGTTTTCTGGGCCGCAACCTGTTGGTCCGATACCGCTAGGGCGGCCGCGAGCCGCTCCAATTCCTGGTGCAATGCCTGCATTTTCTGATCGAGCAGGGCAGCCCGCAAGGTATCTCCTTCCGTCACCTGGGCGGCAAGAGCCCTGGCATCGGCTTCCGCCTTGCGGTAGGCATCCGCCAGGCGGGCGGACAGATCGGCTGTGTGTTTGTTGGTCTCTTCCAGGGCTTGACGTGTCGTGGCGAGTTCCTCTTGCAGACGATTCCTGTCGCGCTGCAAGGTTTCGTTTGTTTTTCGTTCCGACGCCCATAGTTCGTTCAGGGTTTTGAGCTGACCGGACAGACGCCCGATCTCCTGCGTCTGGCCGAATAGGGTGTGTCCCAGCAGGAATTGCACTAGCACAAATACCACCAGCACAAAGATAATAATAATCAGAAGGGTGCTGAGGGCATCAACGAAGCCCGGCCAGATGTCCACCTGCTGACGATGGTGGCGGTTGTACAGAGTCATGACCGTTCACGCCTGCCGTTCGGCATCCTCAGCCAGAACGGCAATGGTGCGGGCCAGAAAGCGGATTTCGCTGCGTATCTCCTTGATCAGCCGTTCACGGCCCGTGACGCTGTCTTCTGCCAGCCGTCCCACCGCATTGTCGAGATTGCGCAGATGCATCTGGTTGATTTCCTCCCTCTCCTGTATTCGTGCCAAGTGCTCCATCGCTGGCTGAAGAGCCATCTGATGGCTGGCCAGACGCTCCAGAAGCCCGTGCTGGACCCGCATCTGATCGGTCAGAACCGTGACCCTGTCGGCAAAGGTGCGCAAGGCGGCCGTGAGGGTGGCCTGGCTTTCCTGACTGCGCGCAACAATGCGGGCAAGCTCAGAGACGCTGTCAGCGGCCTGTTCCAGGAGGGCCTGCATGTAGGCTGGCAACGGTTGTTCCGCATCGGCACCACCGCTTCCCGACAGGCGGGCCTGGCTGGCCAGCCAGTCTTCCAGGCCCTTGTAGAAGTCATTCTGCGCCTGGCCTGACTGCAAATCCAGGAATCCGATCACCAGGGAACCAGATAGCCCCAAAAGGGAGGACGAGAACGCCGTTCCCATCCCGGACAACGGCTTTTCCAGACCCTGTTTCAGATTGTCAAAAACGGCGGTCACATCATTGCCCGTGATGGACAAGGCTCCGAGCATATCACTGATGCTCGCCACGGTCTCCAGAAGACCCCAGAAGGTGCCGAGCAGCCCCAGGAAAATGCACAGGCCGACAAAATAACGGGAAATGTCACGGGCCTCTTCCAACCTGGCCGCAATGCTGTCCAGAAGCGACCGCATTATAACTATAGATAGTATGAAACGATGGCCGCGCGGTTCACTCAGCATCCTAGCCATGGGTGCAAGCAACCGCAAACTAGCAGCCCCCGAAAGGGGAGTTTGGCTGCGCTGGAAACTGTCCAGCCAGCGACCTTCCCGGCCCAGCAGTAACACGGTGCGGAAATTGAGTGCGATGCCAATCGTGATCACGGCCACGATCAACCCGTTCAGAAGCGGATTGACCAGAAAAGCCCGCTGGAATGCCGGGAACAGCAATACGACCACCGCTAGCACTGCAGCTAGGAACAGGATCATGCGCAGTACGAAACGGTGCGAACGGTTCATCGTGTGGAGCCTTTCTTCCGACCGTGCCGTCCGGCAGAGTAGCGAGGGGGGGGGGCAAAGTGCCACGCTTACGCCAGCCAGGATAATCGGGTGAAGGAAGCTTGCCATGAGCTTTTGCATCACCCCCGCGAAAGCGGGAATGACGACTTTGTGGGTTGGGACCTCATTCCTTCACTCGATTGCCCTGCCACGCCAGCAGCGCCGGCTTCCTTTTATCGGAACGACAGGACAAGATCCACCCGGTCCGGAGGTCCGTCCCTGGGGCGGTTACCAAAGGCCCGCACTTCGATACGATTACTTGGAACCTGCTGTTCCATCAGATAAGAACGCACCTCAAGTGCCCGGTCTAGGCTTAAACGGCGGGCCTTGCTGGCTTCCGATTCCTCCCCCCCGGCATAGGCCATCAGTTGAATCTTCGCATCGGCGTTCTGCATGATCCGTTCGGCCAGATGGCGCAGACGTGACTTGGCCTCTTCCGGAACGTCAGCGACAGTGGCCGGAAAAAGCACTATCAGACGATCCTCCTGCCCCACTGCGCGCACGGAGGAGGAGTGGGGGACGTTCTGCGTCTGTGCCGATGGTTCAGCGGCAAAAAGCCATTCGGTCGGCAAGGGGGGCGGCGTAAGAGGCATAAGAAAGGCACGATCAGCCTTCCCCGGCTGGAAATTGGACGATGGGGGGATGGTTCGTTCGATGCCTTGCCTCGTCTTGAGTGCAGCGACAGGCTCAGGTGCGGGTTCAAGTATGCGGGAAGAAGAAGCCGCGTTTCCCCCGGTTGACGTTCCAGGGGACGGCTGGGCATTCCCCACGGTGGGATTGTCAGCAGACGATGCCGTGACAAGGGTTACCGGATCAGCCGGGTCAGATCGCGGTGGTTGTTGCGACGGTCCCGGTGCCGTTGTCTGGGATTCTGCGATCTGCGGCGGTGGAAGGGGATCCTTCTGCCATGTGTTCTTCTGCGCCGTGTCCTTCCGGACTGCCTCCGCTTCGTGTTGGTTCAGATGAACGGGGCGCTGGCCAGGACGGGGTGGTGCATGCAGTGCACGCTGTGCGTCATGATGCTCCTGGACAGGTTTGGCGGGCACCGGGGTCTCCCCGATCATTACCTGTGGCTGTGGCAGCACTCCGGGTGGTCCAAGCCGATCCAGTACGGAATAACCAACGACGACACTCGGGGAATGCGTCGGAAAAACCTGCGCCCGCACTGGCTGGGCAAACACAGCAAGGATCGTCATCGCCATAGCTAGCTGCTCCCCTCGCCTTAGCACTCCCCGCCTCTCTTCCCAAAATGCCCCAGCTCGAAAAATATCATAACCCACTTGGGTGGAAGCGGCAACCGATCTGGTTGAAGCAACAGCAATTCCCGGTATGGAATTCATTTCAAGTCGCCCTGGCGGGCTCTACTCCCAAGCCCTTCTCCCCTGAGAGGGTGGGTCCCCTTTCAGGGGAAGGGCGTGTTCCCTCCAGGGGGGGGATGTCCTTTCTGCAAATTAGGGTCATTCCCATAATGGGTATCGCTGGAACCGCTGGGACGCCCTTGACAGACAGGACACGGGCCAACACACTGCACAAGTGGTCAGAATCTTGAACAGATCTCCCTCCAGCCGCAGAGGCATGCTTCATGTTCACTGATGTGACTTTCGAGACCAACGAAGCGCCCCGCTTTACCGGCAAGACCTGTCATGATGAGAACTTTCCGGTCGGATCGTTCCTGCTGCCGAAAGCGGTGCGTCCTATCGTGACCGCCTTTTATCGCTTTGCCCGCGCTGCCGATGACATCGCAGACAATCCCGGACTGGATAGCCCGACCAAGCTCGCTTTGCTCGACAGGATAGACGGGACCCTACAGGGTCTGCCGCTCTCCCCCTGGGAACAGGCCGAACCGGCGAGGCAACTACATCGAGTACTGGAACAGAACGGCTTCACGGCTGACCAGCCACGAGCACTCTTAGTTGCATTCCGGCGCGATGCCATCAATGAAGACTGCCGGACCTGGGCCAACCTGCTCGACTACTGCCGCGTATCGGCCAATCCTGTCGGCCGGTTCCTGCTTGAGGTCCATCGCGAAACCGTTCCCGACGACGTCCTGACCGCCTCGGACGCCCTGTGTACGGCCTTGCAGGTGTTGAACCATCTGCAGGACTGCTACAAAGATTTCAGGGCGCTGAATCGTGTTTATATGCCAACCGGGCTGTTGGCAGCAGAAGGGCTCGACCGGACTGTCCTGGGCAAGCGCAAGGCTCCACCCGGGCTTTTGCGGGTATTCGATCACCTGCTAGACCAGGTCGAAGGTCTGCTCAGTGTGGCGTATCCCTTGCCGGATGCCATTGTCTGCCGCGGTTTTCGCGTGGAAGCGGCAATGATCGTGGAACTGGCCACTAGACTGGCGCAAAGGTTGCGTCGACAGGATTTGCTGGCCCGTTTTCGTGGTCTGAAACGCTCCGACTGGATGCTGGCGGCAGCCACAGGCATGGTCAGGGGATGCCGTCCGCCTCAGAATGTCATGGCATTCCTCTCCGTTGAGAAGCAGAAGGGACGCCCGTGGTCATGACAATTCTCATAACCGGCGCGGCTGGTTTCATTGGTTACCATGTCTGCAAGGCGCTGCTGGCCCGGGGGGAACTGGTCATAGGCGTCGATAACCTGAATGATTATTATGATCCAACCCTGAAACAGGCGCGGCTTGAACATCTTCTGTCTGCACGTGGCTTCCGCTTCTATCGGCTGGATATTGCCGAGCGGGATTCCATGCTGGCCCTGCGCGACCGCCACCCTGATATCAACCGTGTCATTAGCCTGGCCGCCCAGGCCGGGGTGCGCCATTCGCTGACGCATCCGTTTGCTTACAGCCGGGCCAACATCGAAGGGCACCTGGTGGTGCTGGAGCTGTGCCGGTCGTTGAGGCATTGTGCGCATCTGGTCTATGCCAGTTCATCATCGGTCTATGGCGCTAACCGCAAACTGCCATTTGCCGTCGAGGACCGGGTGGATAACCCCGTTTCGCTTTACGCCGCCACCAAGAAAGCCGGTGAACTGATGAGTTATTGTTACAGTCATCTGTACCGGATTCCGACCACGGGCTTGCGGCTCTTTACCGTCTACGGTCCCTGGGGACGGCCAGACATGGCGCTCTTTCTGTTTACGGCGCGCATCCTGGCGGGCCTGCCCATTCCTGTTTTTAACAACGGCAATATGAAACGGGATTTCACCTATATCGATGATATCGTAGCCGGGGTGATCGGCTGTCTGGACAGACCGCCTCCCGAGGACGGCATCAAACCGCCGCAACGACTCTATAACATCGGCAACAACCGTCCGGAACCCCTGCTGCGGTGTATTGCCCTGCTTGAGCAGGCGCTGGGACGCCAGGCAGTGATCGACTATCAGCCCATGCAGCCTGGTGACGTCCAGGAAACCTGCGCTGACATCATGGCAATTGCCTGCGCCACCGGCTATGCCCAGACCACTTCTATCGAGGTCGGCATTCCTCGGTTTGTCGCCTGGTACAGGGACTATCATGACGGGCGGGATATAAAAAGAGCATGAGAAGGGACATGCCTCTCCCTCCGTTCAGATCCGCCCGATCAACGGCACGAAAGCCACCAGCAGAATGCCTTGCCGTTCCAGCGTATGGTCGGGGCACTTGACGAGACGGAGCAGTTCCTGGTGTGCCATTCGGGTGGGGGCTTCCAACGGGGGTGATCATGCGCCCTTTGATAGCCAGTTGTTCAACCAGGTGTGGCGGAATGTCGGGACTGGCGGCGGCTACCAGAATGGCTATATAGGGGGTGGTCTCGCGCCAGCCCTGACCAGGATGGATGGAAACGGTCCGGTAGCCCAGGGGGGCCCTCCAGCCGTCGGGCGGCGCTGTGGGCCAGATCGGCTACTACTTCGACCGAGATGATCTCTGCCACCGGCTCGGAAAGAATGGCGCTCTGAATAGCCGCTGCCGATTTCCAGCATCCGATCGATTGGTGCCAAATTCAGAAGGTTGGTTATCATGGCGACAATAAACGGTTGTGAGATGGTCTGGCCGTGGCCGATTGGCAAGGGCTGGTTGATATAGGCGGTATAGCGCATTAGTTCGGGAATGAACGCGGCATGCGGCACCCTGGCCATGGCCGCCATGACCCGCTCTGACAGTGTCGCCCGTCCGGTATGGGTGGCCGTTTTCTGCGCGTTGGCAGAAATTTCCCGTAACAGATGGACCCACTGCTCTTCCATGGCTGATCTCCCTGCCCTTGCCGGAGAAGACGGCAAGATTCTCCCGCGTTCCCCGGCCTTATACCGGACTCGATGATGTTGGCATCCTTAGCCATGATTGGCGCGCCCCGGTGGAGGCATCGGGGGAGGTGCCAAGGCGCTCCGGCTTGAAGTGGGCGACGATGTCATGGATTTGCGCTTTTGCCGCGCCGTCCGCCCGCGATCACGGGGTTGCAACTCGGTCGGAAAGTTCGGGTTCACGTCCGCTGCGTTCAGATGAGGATAGGGGCATCGCTGAAGGGAACCCGGTTATCCGAAAACGCCTGATGTTGCTGTTGATAGCGCATCAGTTCGGAATGTCAACAAAAAAGAGAACTTGATACAAAAATCTTTCAATAATTGCATTTAGCTACGAATGCTGTCAAGAATCCGGCCAACCAGTGGCAGTAAAAGATTATCGCCATCATTAATGAGAGTAAATCCTAGCTTGCACGCCGAATGGCGCGCAAGCTAAGGGTCGCGGATGCGGCCCGCCGGCGCCTAAGTTAAAGATCACGATCAAGGCTCAAAGGTATCATACACAGTCAGCCCTTGCGTTCCTGCCCACCCGATCGCATATCAGAGCGCCGCCATGGCAGGCGACGTGAACAGGCCGGTGAGCTTTTCCACAAAACTGATGACCGAGGGGACGATGGTAGCTGAAACCTTCACCTTTCAGGCCGAGGTGTCCAAGCTTCTGGATATCGTGGTACATGCGCTTTATTCGAACAAGCAGATCTTTCTTCGCGAGCTGATCTCCAATGCATCGGACGCCTGTGACCATCTGCGGTATGTTGCGCTTACCCAGCCCGATCTTCTGCAGGAGGATGCATCCTTCCGGGTCATCCTTACGCCGGATAAGACAGCCGGCATCCTGACCGTCACCGACAACGGTATCGGCATGGATCATGACGAGCTAGTGAAGAATCTGGGGACCATTGCGCAATCGGGCACGGCCGCTTTCGCCAGCCGGCTCGCCGCCAGCAAGAAGGCCGATGTCACCATGATCGGCCAGTTCGGCGTCGGGTTCTATTCCGCCTTCATGGTCGCAGAGAAGGTTGAGGTCATCACCCGTAAGGCCGGCATGGAACAGGGATGGCGGTGGCTGTCTGACGGACAGGGAGCTTTCACGGTGGAGACGATGGCCGATGCGCCCCGTGGCACTCGCATCGTCTTGCATCTGCGCGAGGAGGAACGGGAATACCTTGAATCACACCGCCTGCGTCATATCGTCAAAACGTATTCCGATCACATCGCCATTCCGGTCCTTCTGCAGGAAGACGGGAAGGAAGAACCCCTCAATGAGGCTTCCGCCTTGTGGACCCGCCCCCGTGGCGAAATCGGCACGGATCAGTACAGGGAGTTCTATCACCATGTGGCCCATGCCTTCGACGATCCCTGGCTTGCCATTCATTACAAGGCAGAAGGTGCGATCGAATATACCGGGCTCCTGTTTGTTCCTTCCGCGAGGCCGTTTGACCTGTTCCACCAGGATCGCAAGCATCATGTGAAACTCTATGTGCGGCGGGTCTTTATCACCGATGACTGCGCCGATCTTCTCCCATCCTGGCTGCGCTTTATGAAAGGCGTGGTAGATAGTCAGGATCTGCCGCTCAACGTCAGCCGCGAGGTGTTGCAGAACAATCCGCTGCTCGCAAAAATCCGCAACGGCCTGGTGCGCCGCATTCTTGCAGATATCAAGGCCAGAAGTGATGAAACAGATGCCTATGCCGCGTTCTGGAATACCTTCGGCGCCGTGCTGAAGGAAGGGCTGTACGAGGACTTCGAGCGTAAACACGACATCATCGAGTTGTGCCGTTTCCATACCACCACCAACTCTGGCGGATTGAGCAGTCTGGGAGAATATATCGGCCGGATGAAGGAGGGGCAGGAGGCCATCTATTACATCACCGGCGACGACGCCGATGCCCTGACCCGCAGCCCTCACCTGGAGGGATTCCGGGCCAAGGGCATTGAAGTGCTGCTTCTGACCGATCCCATCGATGAATTCTGGCCTGCAACCATAAGTGACTATCATGGCAAAAAACTCGTTTCGGCGGCACATGCCGGTGCAGACCTGAGCCGGATCAGGAGCGAAACCGACAGCGTTGATTCGGAAGAGGAGCATCCGGATGCTCTTCTCGATACCCTGATTGATGCCCTCAAGAAGGTTCTGGGCACGGCCGTAAAGGACATCCGGTCATCCGACCGGCTGACGGAAAGTCCGGTCTGTCTGGTTGCCGATCAGAACGATATGAGTCTGCATCTGGAGCGGCTGTTGCGCCAGCATCGTCAGATTGACCACACTATCCCCCGCGTGTTGGAGTTCAATCCCCGCCACAGCCTCATCAGACGACTGGCCGAGATGGCTCGAAGCGCCGGGGAAGGTGATGCCTTCAAGGAGGCAGCCCTGCTGCTTCTGGATCAGGCCCGCATCATCGATGGCGATCCCCTACCCGATCCGGCAGCCTTTGCCCGCCGCATGGCCGCAATGATGGAACGCAGGCTATGAAACAATAGCATGAAACCGGTCCCCTCCTCCTGCGCTCCCCCTCCCCTGTCCGGGGAAGCACCGGCCCTGTGTCAGCGGTGGGGGGCATGACCCAGAGGCTGGTCCTACCTGCCGGAAGGAAGCCTTTAAGACCGCGTCATCCCTTCGGATCTTGGAGCGGGATGATTTTCGGATCCATATGCTTCGTCGTGAGAGCGGTTGGTGGTTGGTTGCTAATCACTGACCGCCAGCCACTGGCCGTTGGCCACGAACCAGAACGAACCCTTCCGGGTCAACCTGAAATCATCCCGCTCTAATACTCTTGAGCCTTGATCATGACCTCCCCCAGTTGCCGACGGCGGGCCGCATCCGCGGCGGCGCGGCCTCATGGCCCGATGCGCCAAGGCAGAGGTCGCCCGCCTGGGTATTGAAAGCTGCGACCAGTCGTGATCAGAGCGCACCAGGGATCACAAGGCTTCGGTATCTGCTTCCCCGGTGCGGATACGCACGGCCTTTCCGATATCGAAAACAAAGATTTTGCCGTCTCCAATCTTACCGGTCTTGGCCGCATGCTGAATGGTTTCGACCACCCGATCGACCAGATCGTCGTTGACCGCGACTTCAAGCTTTACCTTGGGCAGAAAGTTGACCACATATTCGGCACCACGATAGATTTCCGTTTGCCCCTTCTGACGCCCGAAGCCTTTCACCTCACTGACGGTAAGCCCCTGAATGCCAAGCGGCGTGAGAGCCTCGCGCACTTCGTCGAGCTTGAACGGCTTGATAATGGCCATGATGAGCTTCATGGGAATCTTCCTCCACACGTGTTTGTAACGCCCCTGGACGCCGGCATTGTCAGGTCGGCCGTCATAGACAACCGTACTCAAGAAACATGCCGATTGTGCAGAGACCGATACCAGCCCAGTTTTCCAGGATTTTCCATTGCAGTCTTATGCGAAAAGGTAACCCTGTCTGCCTTTCCCCGAACCCTTCATGCTGAAAAGGAAAGCACTTTGCCTATCTCTCTCCGGCGCACGTTTGACCCGGATGCGGGACGGGCGGCGGAAAGCCGCTTTTACTGGATCAGAAACCGCTCTATCCTGTGGAGCCGTCCCGTTCACGAATTTTCCGGAATCCGTATCATTCTTGAAAAGCTGCGACTCGGGACAAGATTGCGAACTGGCATGAAGAGCACGCAATGGATGAATCTGATCAGAACGGCGCGGGAGAACGAGTCGCCAGACGCTTAGCCCGTGCCGGAGTATGCTCGCGTCGCGAAGCCGAGCGCCTGATTGCCGCCGGACGGGTAGCAGTCAACGGGTGGACTCTCAGTACACCTGCCTTACGTATCATGCCAGCTGATTATGTGACCTTGGATGGTACGGTCCTAGCCAAGCCTGCGCCTACACGTCTGTGGCGTTATCATAAGACGCGCGGATTGGTGGTAACGCACCGCGATCCGGATGGCCGGCAGACCGTGTTCGCGGCCCTGCCAGGCGATCTGCCACGGGTGGTGTCGGTCGGACGGCTCGACATCGCTTCCGAAGGGCTTCTGCTTCTGACCAACGACGGTGCCCTGGCCCGTCGGCTGGAGATGCCGGCTAACGGCTGGATACGACGCTATCGGGTACGGGTGCATGGAGTGGTGGATCCGGCCTATCTGGCTCGTCTGACCCGGGGCATCACCATCAACGGCACAACCTATGGCCCCATCCAGGCAACTCTTGACCGGATCCAGGGATCCAATGCCTGGCTGACAGTGTCCCTCCATGAAGGTCGGAGTCGCGAGATCCGCCACGTGATGGAAGAATCGGGCTGGCCGGTCAACCGATTGATCCGGGTTGCCTATGGACCGTTCCAGCTTGGCAACCTGGCGGCACGGGCGGTGGAAGAGGTTTCCGGCAAGGTGCTGCGGGAACAGCTGGGCCGCGGCAACATCCCCCCGCGGCGCCGGAAAACAGGATGAACCTGGCGCCTGCATGAACTGTCCATCATCGGTGTGTCCGACTGTTCCGCAACCATGACCTCGGCCCACTTTATCCTGGTTCGTGGTCAGTGATGAGAGCGGGGTGATTTCAGGTCAATCCGGGAGAGCGGGTGTCCCCTTGTGCCTGTTCACGAAAGAGCGCCCACTCTCCAGAAGGAAAGTGATCCAACCTAATTGCATCCCGCTCCAACCCTCCCCCTCGGATCAGGGAAGGTTCCTGGAAGTGTCGAGCGGATAATCGGCGATAGGCGTGTAGAAGGCACCAGAACTGGCCTGGTGGGTAGAATAAAGGACAAAATGATCTACCGTGAAGGAATCGGTGTGGAACGGATTGTTCTCGGCCAGAAAGGCCTGCACCTTGGCAGTGGGTGCCCCCCTGAGGCGTGCCAGGGTGATGTGGGGTGCGTAACGGCGCGTTTCCGGCGCAAGGCCAGCCTGCCGCACCATGACCCGTTCCACCTTGCCTCGCAAGGTCAGAAGGGAGGGCACGCGCGCCACCCCCGCCCACAGGCTGTGAATCCGGGAGCCCTGATCGAAGACACCCACGCCGATGACCGCAAGGGCGAACGGTGCCCTCCGCACCATCGTCAGCGCCACGTGGATGTCCGCAGCCATGTTCTCGTGCACCTCGCCGATGAAGCGCAAGGTGATGTGATAGGCGGAAGGCTCAATCCACCGCGCACCAGGAATGCCCGCGGCCAGGGTATGCAACCGGCTGCGCATCGAATCGGGCAGGGCAAGGCCGACAAACAGGCGAATCATGGCAGCCCGGAAAGCTCAGGAATCCGCAAAAGGTCACGCAGCGGTCAAGAAATGGCGAATGAGATTGATCTGATGATCGTTCATCAAGGCTGGTGCATGACCACAATCCGGGATCTCGACCACTTCGGCCCCACGGGTCTTCATCTGTTTGGCTGTTTCGACCGTCAGGACGTCGGAAGTCTGCCCCCGCAGCACCAGGACCGGACACCGCACCGCCTCCCATACCGTCCACAGGTCCATGTCGGCAAGCACCTCGGTTTGCAAAGCCGCCGTGACCCCAAGATCGTAGTTCAGACCATACCCCCCGTCCGGGTGCGGCCGGGTCATATGCCGGGCCATCTGTTGCCACTGGCCATCGGTCAGGGGACCGAAGAAGGCGGCACTGGTCTTGCGCAGGTACATCTCAGCCGCAGCCAGATCCGGAAAGACCGGGGACTTACTGGCATAACTCCTGATCCGTTCCAGCGCTACCCTTGGCGCGAAGGGCCCGACATCGTTCAGAACCAGACGGCAAATGGGGGTATTGCGCTGGGCGGCCAGGGTCATGCCGATGAGGCCACCCATGGACGTGCCCACCCAATCCACCTCTGTTGCGCCACTGCGGGCGATAAGGGTCACACAATCGTTCAGATACTGAGCATAATTATACATGGCTGCATCAGTCAGCCAGTCACTTCGACCCCGGCCGATCATGTCCGGACACAACACCTGCCAGCGATCGGACAAGGCCGAAGCCACATCATCAAAGTCACGACCATTGCGGGTTAGACCATGCACGCAGACCAGTACGCGCTTGTTATGGCCATCACCCCACTGGGTATAGGCAACCTTGTGGAATCCCGCAGGCCCCAGCCCCAGGAAAGATCGTTCACGCATTCCCATGCCGTTCTCGTTCTCCCTTGATACCGGCGAGCCGATCAATCGACTTGCCATATTGCCCCTTCGTCACGCGTACCTAAGCTGCGGCCGAAACAACCACACTTTCTCTCGGCGCGTACCGGCCGGAAGAAACATTGGGTGTGCCAGTATCATTTCCGCGTCTCCTAGCCTATGTTACCCTATTCTCCGTTCTTTCCGCCAGTCCCTGAAACGGGGTCGTCTCCTTGCCCGAAACCAGCCAGAAGCGATTCGACACAAGCTGTTAGGGTGCCCTGGGCAATGGCTGTGCGCATGCTTTGCATCAGGACCTGATAGAAGTGCAGGTTGTGCCAGGTCAGCAGCATGGCTCCCAGGATTTCGCCACTGCGGACCAGATGATGTAGGTAGGCGCGACTGTAGTGACGACAGGTCGGACAGGTGCACGCGGCATCAAGCGGCCGTGGATCCTCGGCATGGCGGGCGTTGCGCAGATTCACGGTGCCATGGCTGGTGAAGGCCTGGGCGGTACGGCCCGAGCGGGTCGGCAGCACACAGTCGAACAGATCGATCCCCCGCAGCACGCCGCCGGTTAGATCCTCCGGCTTGCCAACACCCATCAGATAACGCGGACGGTCGGCAGGCAGCAGGGGAACGGTTGCCTCCAGAACAGCAAACATGGTCTCCTGACTCTCCCCGACCGCCAGGCCGCCAATGGCATAACCGTCGAAACCGATGATTTGCAGACGCTGTACCGATTCCGTCCGCAGGTCTGGATAGACACCGCCCTGGACGATGCCGAACAGACCATAGCCTGGCCGTTCGACAAAGGCCGCCCGGCTCCGTTCGGCCCAGCGCATGGACAGACGCATGGAAGCGGCGACCTGTTCCAGGGGGGAGGGGAAAGGTGTGCATTCATCAAAGGCCATGGTGATGTCGGCATCGAGCAGTCGCTGGATGGCGATGGCGCGTTCCGGAGTCAGATGATGGCGGCTGCCGTCGATGTGAGACCGGAAAGTGACGCCATCCTCCCCAACCGTACACAGGCCGGCCAGGGACATGACCTGGAATCCACCCGAATCGGTCAGGATCGGCCCCGGCCAGTTCATAAACGTGTGCAACCCTCCCAGCCGTGCCACTCGCTCAGGCCCTGGACGCAGCATCAGGTGATAGGTGTTGGCGAGAAGGATCCGGGCGCCTGTTGCCGTGACCGCCCCCGGGGTCATGGCCTTAACGGTAGCAGCCGTGCCCACTGGCATGAACGCCGGGGTGTCGACAACTCCATGGGCGGTCACCAGCCGGCCCAGCCGCGCCGCTCCCGCATGCGCAAGACAGGTGAAGGAAAAGATAACGGGCATGGACAACAGAGGCGTTCTCCCTATCTCATCCCGGTGCATCATTTGCATGACTCGTTGTTCCCGCCTGATCGCAGCCGCACTGGCCGCCTGGTCCCGGCGGGCAAGTCGGATGATGTGGCAAACATTGGGCGGGGCGGTATCACTCGGCCAGGGGGTGGGCATGAAGATCTGGCAATGACGGAGCCGGAGCTGATGCATGAAAGGCTGGCAGGCCATATTGTACAAGCAGATTACGCTGATGGATCACCCCGGCAAGATCACCCCGGGCAATGGCCAAGCGGCATTGCTCGGATATGGCGAGGATGTGGTACAGGCATGCCGCTTCGGTCTCACAGACAGAGGTGAACGCAGTGATCTCAGATGGGGGGATACGGGCCAGACTTGACCGCAATACGGCAATCGTGTGCAACGCTATACGGGCGGTCTCTTCGTTCAGGCAGATGATACGGGCGAGCATTGCCCACGGGTCATGAACGGTCGTGGTCATTCCCTCTCCCCCACCGAATCGGCGGTGGATGGTGGCATCCAGAATTTGACGGGCACAGAGCGTATCGAGAATCGGCACCGTTCGCGTGTCCGCCCGATCGTCGATTTTCTCTATTGTTGCAATGACGTTGCGCGTGCTTCCGAACAGGGCCTGCACCTTCTGGGTTGTCATCTGCACGGCTTCCTGACCGGCCTCGACCGTTCCCGCACCATCCCGCATGGCGGCAACTATTACACGTATGATGGCCTTAAGCGAGGAAACACGGTTGCAGATGGTGTCAGTCGCACGGGCGGTCTGGTTGGCGAGCGCCCTGACCTCACCGGCCACGACTGCGAACCTTTTGCCGGCATCACCGGCCCGCGCCGCCTCGATCGCCGCATTCAAGGTCAGCAGATTCGCCTGCTGGGCGATGGCGACGATCTCGCCGATCTGCTCCGAGGCCCCGGCCAGGGCATTGACCTGTCGCATGGCTGCGGTGATGGAGGCCACAATGGTATCAATCGCCTGTACGGCGGCCCGTTCCGAAGCGGTGATGCCCTCGCGGGCCGATGCAACCCCCTTCTGGCTGTTGCTGGCAATGCTTGCCACTATCTCCCGGGCAGCAGCAGCGATAGCTTCAGCGCGTTCATCCACTGCCCGCATGCCCCGTGTCATCATCGCGACCGCCGAGGACACGGACTCATTGATATCCACAGATAGTGTGACAGCCTGGAGCAACATTTCCTTGTCGCGGCGCTGAAAAGCACGGGCCACCTCCCGAATCTTGTGCAGGAGAGGATGATCCGCCGTTGGCATCTCGTTATAGGTGCCCTGCAAAAGCAGGTCGAGGCATCTTTCCACTTCGGTCACGATATCCTGATTCTCGCTGGTGGTGGAAGAAACGCCCCCATGGGAGTCCGTACTCCCCTAGCCTGCCCTTATAGGGGCATGTATAGCACGCTCTGATCCGTCTGTCCAGGCATTTCCACAACCTGTTATACTATCACGTGCAAACCATGGTTGACGCACGGTCACCCATCACGCCACGCCATAGCACCGCCCCATGGTTTGGTGCGCCAGGGCAATCGGAGAGTGCCGCCGTTCGAGGAAGGCTCGACCGGTCCGGAAAACACTTCAATGCCGGAAATGACGCATGCCAGTGAAGACCATGGCCATGCCACGTTCGTCGGCGGCCTGGATGACTTCCGCGTCCCGGACCGAACCGCCCGGTTGAATGACGGCGGTTGCCCCCGCCTCATGAGCGGCAATCAGGCCATCAGGAAAAGGGAAGAAGGCATCGGAGGCGACCACCGAACCTCTCGTCGCAGATTCCTCCCGACCAGCGGCCCGGGCCGCCTCCATGGCCTTCCAGGCCGCGATGCGAGCCGAATCGACCCGGCTCATCTGGCCAGCCCCCACGCCGACCGTGGCATAAGCGCGGATGAACACGATGGCATTGGACTTGACATGCTTGCAGACCACCCAGCCAAACAGAAGATCATTCAGTTCCTGCTCGGTCGGAGAGCGTCGGGTGACTATCTTCAGATCCATACGGTCGATGCTGCCGGTATCACGAGTCTGGACCAGGAACCCGCCCGCCACTGAACGCATGACCCGCCCGGTCCCACGCGGATCGGGCATGGTTCCGGTCAGAAGCAGACGCAGGGCCTTCCTGCTGGCGAAAATTGCACGCGCTTCGGGTGTAGCATCAGGCACCACCACCACCTCGGTAAAGATCCTGACCATCTCGGCGGCGGCGGCGGCATCAAGTGTCCGGTTGACAGCCACAATGCCGCCAAAGGCCGAAACAGGATCACAGGCAAGCGCCCGCTCATAAGCCTCCTTCAGGTCGGTGCCGATGGCGCAACCGCACGGGTTGGCATGCTTGATGATAGCAACGGCCGGTGCCGCAAACGCAGCCGCCAATTCAATGGCGGCATCCATATCGCACAGGTTGTTGTAGGACAGCGCCTTGCCCTGCAACTGGGTGGCGGTGGCCAAGCCGGGCTGGACGGGATCGCTGACATAGAAGGCCGCCCGCTGATGGGGATTCTCGCCATAGCGCAGGATCTGGCGCAGGCGTCCGCTCATCGTCAACTCTGGCGGAAACACATCACCCCCCTGACGGGCAAACCAGGCGGCAATGGCTGCATCATAGGCCGCCGTCCGGGTATAAGCCACCTTCGCCAACTGCCGGCGCAGGGAAGGCGGCGTCGCACCATCATGGCTGGCCATCGCCTCCCTCACCGCTGGGTAGTCGGACGGATCGACAACCACCGTCACGCTGGCATGGTTCTTAGCGGCAGCGCGAATCAGGGCCGGCCCGCCAATGTCGATCATCTCGATGCAGGTCTCGACGTCGGCTGTCTGCGCCACCGTCTGCTCGAACGGGTACAGATTCACGACCAGCAGATCGATGGGCAGAATGCCATGGGCCACCATGGCCGCGGCGTGGTCCGCATTGTCGCGCCTTCCCAGCAGACCGCCATGGATGCGGGGGTGAAGGGTCTTGACGCGGCCATCCAGCATTTCGGGAAAGCCGGTGTAATCGGCGACTTCGGTCACGGCAAGGCCGGCTTCGCACAAGGTATGTGCACTACCGAAGGTAGAAAGAATATGCACACCCCGCTCGACCAGAAAGCGGGCGAACGGCAGAAGGCCGGTCTTGTCGGACACCGAAATGAGCGCGCGGCGGATTGGCGGGGAGGCGGATTCGGACATGATGAAACCTGCATGCATGATGCAAAAAACGAACACTCCCGATATAGCAACCGGATGAAAGACCTCAAAAAGGACATCAGGAGAGGACTCGCCTTTTCCCACGCCTTGTTTGAAAACCAGAACGTGGGGGAGCCACAGACCTTTTCAGACCTTTCCCGATCTTATTGCGCAGCGCCCGCCTCCTGCCCGACAGCCAGTTTGTGCACTTTTTCATCCAGCCTTTGCAGTAGCCCCTTGTAACCAACCCGGTTCAGGACCGTCAGATACTGTGTGCGCTGGTTAGCCAGTTCGCTTATCGTTCCACGATAGAAGACATCAACGATCTTCCAGCCCTCCTCGGTTTCAGCCAGACGGTAGGAAAGTTTGATCGCGGTGCCATCTGTTCTCACCAGCCGCGTCTGTACCATGACACCCCGCTGCGGCAGTTCCGCAACCGCCATCGTCTCGAACTGCTCGCCTCCGTAGGCATCGAAGCGGCTGGCATAAGTGGCAATAGACATGCGACTGAAGGCTTCGATCACGTTCTCCCTCTGGGAATCCGTGAAGGTCTTCCAGTAGCTGCCGGCCGCGACGCGGGCCATGTTGGAAAAATTGTAGGCGCGAACCAGCACCGGATGTAGGAGATCATAGCGTCCCTGCCAGCCCAGGTTCCGCGCGTTCTGCATCACATTTACCAGCACATCGTGTAGATCCTCGACAACTTGCACCGGCATCACCAGCTGGCTCGGGGGTGCTTCCGTCCCGGATGGAACATCCTGCACCAATACCGGAGGAGCCATCTGCATCGGTGGAAGAGGCGCCTCGGTTGCTCCAGCGGGGCCGGTGACAAGGCCGACCAGCAGGGCAAGCCGATACAAAGGAGCGGTCATGGGCCAAAAACGGGAACAGGTCATGAAAGAATGGCTCCTGCGTCAGAAAGGGACAACGGAAACTGACCTCCCTGTTACACATTGCCTATTATATATTGTTATGACACGGTCATGTCATACACGACTTCGTCGTAAGTCACCTTCTGCCCGGAACCAGGTGACCGCGTCCCGCAGACCTTCCATCGCTGGCCGGATGGTATAGCCCAACATGCGGCAGGCCTTAGCACTGGAAAAGAACATCTTCTTGCGGGCCATGCGTACTCCATCGGCGGTGGCGAAGGGTTCACCCCCGAGCAGGCGCGCCCATGTTTCGGCCAGAACGGCGAAGGGAAGAACTGCCCCATGGGGCAGTCTCAGCCGCGGCGGGCGACGTCCTGTCAGATTCGCAATGATGGCAAGGATATCTCGCAGGGTAACATTTTCCCCTCCCAGGATGTAGCGCTCGCCAATGCGACCCCGGCGCCAGGCAAGCAGATGACCCGCTGCGACATCGTCCACGTGGACGATATTGAGACCAGTCTCCACATAGGCCGGCACGCGGCCGGCAGCAGCTTCACGAATCAGGCGTCCGGTCGGTGTCGGCTTGATATCGCGCGGGCCAACCGGCATGGAGGGATTGACAATGACTGCCGGCACACCTCTCGTTGCAACGAGACTTCTAACCTCGGCCTCGGCCAGGAATTTGGAACGCTTGTACGGGCCGATCATGTCGGCGAGCGCAACTGGGGTATTCTCATCGGAAGGCGTACCATCCTGGTTGAGTCCGAGCGTGGCGACGCTGGAAGTATAAACAATGCGTGTCACCCCCGCCTCCGCCGCAGCCCGCAGCAGATCCCGGCTGCCCGTAACATTGACCCGCTTCATGACTTCAGGGTCCGGCACCCACAGACGGTAGTCCGCTGCAACATGGAACACCGTTTCCACCCCTCTGACGGCCCGTTCCAGGGAGGCGGAATCGGTCAGATCACCCTCGACACGCTCGACAGACAGGCCGGCCAGATTGCGATGGTCAGACCGGGGCCGGACCAGAACCCGCACAGCCTGCCCGTCATTGAGTAGATGCCGGACAACTGCTGCCCCTATGAATCCCGTTCCGCCGGTTACGAGTACTACCACGACTGTGCCTCGCTGTATGGCCTTGAGAAGACCTGCCGTATTCCAGGAGCACCATGCTGTACGTCTTTCTACCGACTTCGCCGTTCACGCACAAGCCGGGTCACCTTGTCCGCAGCAAAAATTCACAAAAAGCATGGCAAAACCCACGACTTTTCCCTACGTCAATTTTTCGGGAGCCTGAACTCAAGAGAGACGGATCGGACGCGCGCTGGGCATGCTGAACTCTCGTAACAGAACATATCAATCATAAGTCATTCCCGCGAGAACTGGAATCCACGATTGAATGGTACAGAACGTTGTGGTTTGGCAATGCGCCTGCCCCAATACGGACTACTGCTTGCGTGAGGGTGGCGGAAAGAAGCTGATTTCGCGAAGGGGGATGTGAACAGTTACACACTCCCGGATGGCATTTCATTTTCCTGTTTCCCCGGCCCTCACTTCTCCCGCACTTTGCTTCCTGTTTTTCTTGTGTCTTTCGTCCTTGTCCTTCTGCCTGTTACCCCCTTTCCCGCTTCTGGTCTTCTTTGCCAGCCTTGAACATGCCTGTTTCGGGTATGGGACCAGGCGCTACACGATGGCAGGGATGCTGCGGATCGGCGTGCTTGCACACGAAAGTGGATTGAAGGAAGCGTACCCATTTCGTCCATTCCCCGTTTGACAAGGGCATCTGCTGGTGCCCGAACGGCGGACCACGCTATGTGCGCTGAATCACATATAGGGCGTCATAACCACGATGGCCGTAGTAAAAGGCAAACGCCCCATGAGTGTATCATGGAAGCATGGGCACTCAACCCACAGCATGCCAACCGGATAGTTGTTGACGTGGCCTGTGCGGAGGGCGGCATCAGTGATAACCTCCGGGCAATTCACCCGCATGATGGCTACCGCTTCCGCCATGAACGCATCGATGCTGCGCGGCCCAGTAAAAACATACACTGTCACCATACGGGTCCAACGATAAACCGTCTCACCGAGAGGCACGTATTCGGTAATCTGGTATGTCCCCTGGCGCTCACTGTGGCTAATCCGCCAACCTGCCGACGCCGTCAGGATCAATCTTTCCGGCGATTCCGTACCGTGTTCCGATATGGCGCCGGCTCTTCCCGCCGCTCCGACAGATCCGGAGAGCAGGCCCAGCACCAGCCACTACCACGCTGCTTGATCCAACCGTTTCCCACCTGACAGCAGTTTCCGCAATGGGCTGAAAGGCGACACGGCTCAGGATCCGGCCAATTCAGCAGCAGAGAACGGGACTGCATATCCGCCAAGCACCACCGTCCGCGTCACGAGGCCGCCTTCCAACCGGCACAAAGTCTGCAACCGTTCATTGCCACGGGCAATGAAACCGGGCGCCTCCAGCAAATGAAAATGGACACGGTTGCCCACGGCATGAAAACCCTTATATGTCGTGTTGTTCAGACCAGCCTCGCCGATCAGACGACGCACAGTCACCCGGCTCACGCCGTCGAATGTCTCCAGGAGGAGGAAGGTATTGTCGTGCCCGGAGGGTTCAGGCATCATGCGTGCAACCGCCACGGCCTCGATCCCGTCCCCCCGGCCAGGGCCGGGACCGACAAAAGGCAGGCGGGCAACGATCTTCGGATTCTCGGCATTGTCGGAGGCCAGGATGTGCCACCAGGGAGAGGTCTCATCTTCCTGTGGCATGGGCAGAACGCCGATGGTGGCCGAACCATCGGTCACCGCCCAGATGACCTGCCCCACCGAAGTATAGGAGGTAGCTGGGGTATAGGCGCCATATTGATCGCGCGCCAGCTCCAGATAACCTGCCCCACGTTTGGGCATGTAAACGGCCAGGGCGAATGGTCCCTGCAAACCGACCAGCGCACCAAAGATCTCGCGCCACAGGCGAGTGATCACCGTCTTCGGGAAAGGCCCTCCATGACGGCTGATCAACCGGCGCAACACTTGGGCCTCGCGGGCAGGGTTCAGGTAGATGCCATCCGTCTTGGCAGCGCCGATCTTTTTGACGATTTCGGTACGGCGCATCAGAAGGCCATGAATAGTGTCGTCGATATGGTCGATCTCACGACGAAGTTCGGACAGTGTGGAAACTTCATTGCTCATGGCATTTATCGAGATTCGCGGCAAGAGACAGGCACTACTAGTCCCAAGCGGCCTGAAAAGCAAAACAAAACGTTGACAGACCTGTCCCTTCCTCCTAGCTATCCCTTGCCAAAACCGGAGACGCGCAGACGATGAAGGCACCCTACTCCCCTGGCGCGCCATGGGACGGTAATCACAAGCCGGAAGGCTGGACAGTGGAACTGGGACGAAGACAACCTCTGGTCCTCGATTGCGGGGCCGAGCTTGGGCCGTTCGCTATTGCCTATCAGACCTATGGTCACCTCAACGCCAGCCGGTCCAATGCCATCCTGATCTGCCACGCTCTGACCGGTGACCAGTTCGTTGCCGATCCCCATCCCATCACCGGCAAGGATGGATGGTGGCACATGATGGTCGGGCCAGGGTGGGTGCTGGACACGGAACGGTTCTTCCTGATTTGTTCCAATGTGCTGGGTGGCTGCATGGGATCAAGCGGACCGAAGGAGACCAACCCGGCTACGGGTGCACCGTGGGCATTGTCGTTTCCGGTTATCACCGTCGCCGATATGGTGCGGGCGCAGGCGATGCTGCTTGATTACCTGGGGATCGAACAGCTTTTCTGCGTGATTGGCGGGTCCATGGGGGCCATGCAGGCCTTGCAATGGGCCGTGAGCTATCCGCAACGGGTCTTCGCAGCCGTCCCCGTTGCAGGCTCCTACCGGCATTCGGCACAGAACATCGCCTTTCATGAAGTCGGCCGGCAGGCTATCATGGCCGATCCCGACTGGTGCGGAGGCGATTACCTGCGCCAGGGTAAGGTCCCGTACCGGGGGCTGGCGGTGGCCCGCATGGCGGCGCACATCACCTATTTGTCGGAAGCCGCCCTGCACCGCAAGTTCGGACGTACCCTGCACAATCGAACGCAGGTCACCTATGGATTCGATGCTGATTTCCAGGTGGAAAGCTACCTGCGGCACCAGGGATCCACTTTCGTGGATCGATTCGATGCCAACTCTTACCTGTACATCACCAGAGCCATGGACTATTTCGATCTGACCGTCGAGCAGGGTGGCGTGCTCGCCCATGCCTTTCGCGGCACCAGGACCCGATTCTGCGTAGTCTCCTTCACTTCCGACTGGCTGTTCCCGACCTCGGAAAGTCGGGCGGTTGTGCATGCCTTAAATGCCGTGGCCGCGAACGTCAGTTTCGTTGAAATCGAGACCGACAAGGGGCATGATACCTTTTTACTAGATGAACAAGAATTCAATACAACCCTGACAGGCTTCCTGGAGGGAGCAGCCGAGCATCGCGGTTTGCCACGGCGGCGCCGGCCATGAATGCAACCGATTCCAGCAATGCGATCCGCATCGACCTGATGCTGATCGCTGACATGATCGCCCCGAAAGCGCGGGTGTTGGACGTCGGGTGCGGCGAGGGCGTGCTGTTGGAATATCTGGGCCAATTCAAGCAGGTAGACGGTCGCGGAATCGAACTGTCCATGGCTGGCGTGCGCGAGGCCGTCAGGCGGGGACTCTCTGTGATCCAGGGGGACGCCGATACCGACCTGAAGGACTATCCCAGCGGCTCCTTCGACTATGTGGTGCTGAGCCAGACCCTGCAGGCCACTCGTAATCCCCGGCGCGTGCTGGAGGAATTGTTGCGCATCGGGACTTACGCCATCGTTTCGTTTCCCAACTTCGCCCACTGGCGTAACCGGCTCTATCTGCTTCTGGAAGGCCGCATGCCGGTCACCGATTCGTTGCCTTACCAGTGGTGGGACACACCCAATATCCATTTTTGCACGGTACGGGATTTCGTGCGCCTGTGTGCGGAAATGGGCATTATGATCGAGCAGAGCCTCACGCTTGACCGAAAGGGACGTGTCCAGAAATTCGCTCCCCTCGGCGGGCTAGCCAACGCTCTTGCCTGTCAAGCTGTCTATCGACTGCGGCGGGCGGGATGATCAGAGTCGCGATTACCACCCCACCGAGGGGCTCGTGGCTGTCGTCACCTCCGGGGCGACGGGCGGTGGCTTCCAGCCGCTTGACGTCAGCAAGGAGGTCAGCTTATGCAGAGGAGACCCGGCCCGCTGCCACAAGGGCAAATGGGGATGTAGAACAGGCAGCCCGTGCTTATGGATGTCATACTCTTGCAAGCGATTCTGCTGGGTGTTGTAGAAGGGCTGACCGAATTTCTACCGGTTTCCTCTACAGGTCATCTGCTTTTGCTGGGCGAGTTGCTGGGTTTCCAGGGACCACCGGGCAAGGCCTTCGAGATCGTCATCCAGCTCGGGGCCATTCTAGCGGTTTGCTGGGTCTACCGGATGAAACTGGCTAGCGTGGCTTTCGGCCTGTTCAGAGACCACGTAGCAATGGCGTTCACCCGCAATGTCCTACTAGGCTTTCTGCCCGCAATGGTAGTCGGGTTTTTTGCCTACGGATTCATCAAGAACGTTCTGTTCAACCTGTGGGTCGTGGCCGCGATGCTGGTTGCAGGAGGCTTGGCCATTCTGGTGATCGAGCGATGGGCTCCCCCTTCCCGTTACCGTGATACGGTCGCCCTGTCAGCCCATGTTTCGTTGCGAATCGGCCTGTTTCAGTGCATAGCCATGATTCCCGGTGTTTCGCGGTCTGGTGCCACCATCATGGGATCCCTGTTGATGCGGGTGGACCGGCGGGCCGCCACCGAATTCTCGTTCTTCGTGGCCATCCCGACCATGCTGGCAGCGACCGTCTATGACCTTTACAAGAGTCGTGACATGCTGTCGATGGACAACGGCCTTCTGATCATAGCCGGTTTCGCGTCCGCCTTCCTGGTGGCACTTCTAGTGGTGCGCACGGCGATCGCCTTCATCAGTAACCATGGCTTCACGCCGTTCGCTTTTTATCGGATTCTTCTTGGCAGTATAGCCCTGATCGTGCTGGCCTTGCGCTGAGGGAACTACAACCGCGGACACGGTCCGGCTTCGTCTCCGGTGACGATGGCCCTGGGCCCTGGAGACGGTGCTGATCACGCCATGACCTCCACCTGTTCGGGGTGGGTGAGCTCGATTTCAGGTTCGTGGCGGCTGTTGAGCCATCCACGGACCCGGATCCGACGGCCCTGCCGCAGTAGGGGGATCGATCGTGGCCCGCTCGAACAGTCGGACAGCCACCGGCGAGATGACGGCGGTAAAATCGGTTCGCCAGTCGGCCCCGAAGTTCAGATAGACTCGCCCCCGGATCCTGGCTGCGGCGACAACATCCCCTCCCCCCACCTAAAAAGTGCCAATCAGGCGCGTTGTTTCCTCCGGCCTGCGGATGGCATAGAAACGCACGCCCCACCCACCCCGCTCAGCGGAACAAGCCCCCGCCTCCAGAGCCAGTAGCATGGCTACGGCCCGATCGCGGTGGTCGGGGAAGGTATGGACACGCCTATCCCCCTTTCAGCAGTTCCCCCTGCACCCAGTGACCGTCAGCCTGCACGTGGGCGAGCCTACGGCAAAGTACATCCCGACCGGTGTCTTGGCTTCATTCTGTGCGGGATTTTTCTGTTCCGTCGTCGTGAGGTCCAGTGGTTCCCCCTTGGCATGGGACACTTTTCCCGGAAGCATTCCGGATCTTCTGCACCTTCCCGCCGTCTGGGGAACAAGACGACCTACTTGCAGCCTACCATGCCCGTCTGCATCCCGACTCCGCCATCCACCAGCCTGCCGCGCGGGCGTGGACCGCCTATGAAGAAAGCTGTTCCCGTCTGCTGCCGCGCCTGCTCATCCCCGGCGCTAATGATCTGGCGCTTGCTCGGATCGAAGCCCACTACATAAAGCATGACGGTTTTCTGGCTGAAAATACCCTGCTCGACAATATGCACCACATTCGCCATCTGCCAGCGACCATCGTCCAGGGTCGCTACGATATGATCTGTCCGCCAGCCACGGCCGATGTGCTGGCACAGGCATGTCATCCCCGAGGCTGGTCATGCTATGCTAAAATCGGGAATTGCCGCCGCCCTGATCAAGGCCACAGACCGTTTCGGCGCCCATCGCCGTTTTGTCTGAAAGCGTGTGCATGCTTTCCCTGTGAGAAGATCAGGCAGGACGTTCCAACCCGGAAGATTCCTCGAGGGCAGGTATCTTGTGCCTTGTGGAGGGAGCACGATCAAGGCTCAAGCATATTATACGGATCCCCGAATAGAAACCATGCTTGAGTTGGTTCCCTGCCTTTTGATTGAAACAAGACA
>CAZUWH010000015.1:37692-55451 GCA_964624075.1 uncultured Rhodobacterales bacterium | reverse complement strand
TGGCAATCGTGGCTCGATCAGCTCTATTTCGACAAGGCACACAGCTTGGCTGGGGGACCTGGATTCGAACCAGGACTGACCGGTCCAGAGCCGGTCGTTCTACCGTTAAACTATCCCCCACCTCTTCATCCCCGCGCGAGCAGGGGGTGCTTCCTTATCATGGCGAATATTGGCATGTCCAGCAGTTTGAACGGGCGCCTCCCCCTGGATGGGGGAGGGGGGTTCCTATCCAGGGGGGAAGCTGTCTCGCCGGGGGGTGACTCTTCCGTCTGGACGTTGCGAGCCCTCCCCCATCAAGCGGGAATCCAGGACACCGATAAGGCGTAGGAGCGTCCTCACCCCACCCCGAACACCTTCATCACCTCATCCCCGAGATGATTGATGACCTTCACCGCGATCCGGCCCGAGTGCGGTTTTTCGAACGGGCAGGAGGTGTCGCTGTGCAGGCTTTCCCAGGCTTCGCGGTTAATCTCCGCTTTTAAGGTCGTTTGAGCGCCTTGTAGGAGTCGTTGGCGCCCAGAAAATACGCATGGCGAACGAAAAAGTTTTCCTCGTTATAGTCGGTGTCGAGCATCCACAGCGCGATGCCGTCGGTACCTTCCGAAACCACTTCGCCACTCTGCGGCTTGAAGACGTCAACCCAGAATACCTTGACCCGGATCAGACCGTCGCCGGCGTCCTCGATGCGGATGTCCGGTTCGCTGAAGACCACGAATAGGTTAGCGTTGCCGATGGTCTTCAGGTCCCTGGCCATGTGCAG
Organism: uncultured Rhodobacterales bacterium; assembly: GCA_964624075.1. Classification (GTDB taxonomy): domain Bacteria; phylum Pseudomonadota; class Alphaproteobacteria; order Rhodospirillales; family Rhodospirillaceae; genus CAZUWH01. The sequence goes on along the minus strand of CAZUWH010000015.1, from coordinate 54,691 downwards.
GTCGGGGTTCATACGGGCCTTCAGGATCGGCGGGCGCCCCAGTCGTTCCACCTCACTCGCGTGGGCATCGTAGTTGAAGGCGATGGTGATCAGAATGTCAAAGCCGGTATCGGCGGCTTCGCGGGCGGCGGCCACCAGGTCGGGGCGATGGACGGTGCCAAACTCCGGACCGATGAACAGACCGGCGCGCCGTTCGGTTACGCCTTCCATGAACCGCCCTTCGGCGGCAAGGGAGGTGCGCCCGGCCAGCCGGTGAGGGCGGTGAAGGCGAGGCGATCTTCCCGGCGGGCCTATTGCACCCCGGAGCCATCAGGTTCTCAAGGATCATGGCGGTGAAGTCCGCGTCGGTGTGGGCGGCGCGTCAGCGTGCGGCGGGGTCCAGGGGGTTGATCAGTTCGTCGTCGGCATCGATCGTCAGTACGCGGTGCGGGGAGAGGCTTTCCATAGTGAACGGGCCGGCGACGCAGACTTTGGCAGTGTCCATGTACGGGCGTCGTAGAGGGTTTCGAACTCGGCGCGAGCGGCGATGGCGGCGTCGATTGCCTTCTGACGGGCGATACGGGCTTCCTACCATTTGGCGTGCGCCGTCGCGGGGGCCTTGGGCCAGTCCTTGGCAGCCTCGCCGGGGGTTTCCCATTCTTCCCATGCTTGGTTCAGCGCGGCGTTGAGGTCCGCCCGCAGAGGTTCCAGCGTCTCCTGCCACTCCTCCCAGATACCGTCGATGTCGGCGTTGCCGGCGATGGATTTCAAGGTGATATGCGGCACCCGCTCATAGACGAAGCCGTGGCGGAGATCGCCATGAGTCGTTAGCCCAACCGGAAGCTCTTCCCATTGATGGAGGAGGGTTGGGTAGGGGTGATTCATCATTCTGGAAAGTGTATAGCCGGGACCATCATGCGTCTTATCCAAGATAAGCTGCCTCAACGCGCTCGCTCCAGCATTACCCACACCACATCCTTCCCCCACCAAGGGAGAGGGAGATTCCATGTCCGACATCGAGGAGTCTGGTGGTTTGTGGCCAGGGGATGGGTCCCGATCACAGACCGCTGGCCACCGGTTACTTCCTTCTCCTTGCGACGGCTTTCCGAAGAATCGGCCAGAATATTATACCACGGATAGCGCACCCCCATGACCCGCGCCCACGCGAGCGCCAATGCCACCCGTGAGGTATCGATGGAGATCTACCGCTGGCCCCACTGCTCGGCGATAAAGGCCGTGGTGCTGGAGCCGCAGGTCGAGTCCAGCAGATCGCCGGGGTCGGTGGCCATCAGGATGGCAACGTTGGATGATTAGCGGTAATGTTTCAACGATATAGTTTTTCTCAAGTAAAGAACTTAATATAATAGTACCTGTCAAGATATGATGAAATTTCGCTGCACGGAAGTCATTGAGATGACGAATATAGCCTAAGCTATTTTCTGAAGCAAATAGCCTTCCCGCGCGTTGCAATCTGCGCATGCCTTGTTCGTTCGTTTTCCATCTTACTTTTGCGTTTGGACGTATTTCTCTGACATCAACTTTAACGGGAAATCATGATGCGGAACCATCCCCTTTATCACGTCCTATGCTTTGCGATATAATATTATCTATACGAACAATATTTGCATAAGTACGTTCCTCAACATCAAGGGATGACAATGACCTAATAACGCCATCAGAAGATGGAACCTTGTTGTAAGCTTCAAATGAAGCTCAACCAATCTCCTTTGTATAATAAAGTTACCTGAATTTCATCCTATCAAGGCACTGGCCATACCAAAGTATGTAGTCAGCAACACCGCCGAGATAATTTGATGTGCTGCTTGATGTTTTTTAAAAGGTAATGAAGTTGACAAAATTCCCTTCCCCGAACACCTCATCCATCAGTGCCCGCACCCGATGAACATTCTCATCCAAGATCTGCAGATCGAACCGCTTTCGTGCAGCAAATTGCGCGCCACGGTCAGTCTGTCGCGCAGATAGCTGAGGTAGGAGTGGATGGCGTCGCGCTAGGTGTCGCGGAGGGCTTTTACCTGCTCCGGCTCGCGGGTGCTATCCTCGACATCGCGCGAGGTGGTGGACCACTAGAAGTTGGAGTTGAACCGGATGCCATAGGGTGGGTCGAAATGAATGCACTGCACCTGACCACGCACCCCCTCCCGCTCGGCTAGATTCGCCATGACGTGGAGTGAATCGCCCAAGATCATCCAGTTGGTCCAGTTGGCATCATGCTGGTAGAACTCGGTCGCCGCCGGTAGCAGTCCGGCCTCGTTCAGGTTAGCGGAGCGCCCACCCCACCACCTGCTCACACAAAAGCTGGGTGCCGAAGGCGCGCACGCCCAGGATATGGGTGACGGTGTTGGTGTCCCAGCCCTCGGTCAGCATGGCGACCGAAACGACGCAGCGCACCGGTTCACCCAGGCGACCGACCTTGCCCACCGTATTCATCACCTCGCGCAACAGATCCTGGTCGGTCAGGGCCGTGGCGCGCGCCATGTCACCAGTGCGGGCGATGATGTCGCGGCGGAAGCGGTCGATCTCATCTGCCACCAGGTCGCGGAAGTCCCTGGCCAGGAGGGCCTCGCCTGATTCAAGCTGCGCGCTGTTGATCAGAAGTATGCGCGGGCGGGCGAGCTGGTTACCGTAGTCATCAGGGTTGCGGAACAGGGCAAGGCGACCGTTTTCCAAGGTCGTCGTTCCGTCTTTCGAAGCCGGCGATGAAGTCATGGATCAGCTTCGAGGTGGTAGTGTTGTTGCACACGATGATGAACACCGGGGGCACCGGCATGCCTTCCTTCTGCCACAGGTCAAACGTTTTCTCGTAATGGCCATAGAGGGCATAGAGCGCCGTCTGCAATTCCGCCGACAAGCTCAAAGGATCAAGCACCCTGGCCCCACCACCGCAACTGGCTTTTGGCATCTTTTTGCCGATGCTGGCCCACAGGTTGCGGAACTTCGGCATGTCGCCGCCCGGCACATTGTCGGCAATCGGCACCCGCGGCAGCTTGACGATGCCGCATTCGATAGCATCCATCAGCGAGAAATCCGACACCGTCCACGGGAACAAGGTACCCTCGGCATAGCTCGACCCCCGCAGGAAGAACGGCGTCACCGACAGGTCGTAAACGGCCTGCAAGCCCAGCTTGCGCTTCACCGCCTCCAGCCCAGAAATCCACAACTTAGCCGCCTTGTTGTTGCGTTTGGCCTCGGCCTTGTCGTCGCCCTTGAGGTCGCCGAGGTCGTCGTTGTGCGGCTTTTTCCCAGTAGCAGTGGTGCGCCTCGTCATTCAGCACCACGATGCGTTTCATGGCCATCAGGTCGGGCATGACCCGGTGAATCACCTGCCCTTCGGTTTCCAGGGTTTCCAGTTTCTCGCCCCGCCAGCCCTCAAGAGCCTCGCGGGCGCTCTTGGCGAGGTCAAGACGTTCCAGAGCCTGAAGGCGTGGTAGTTGGTGATGACGATCTTCGCCCGCTCCATGTCGCGGATCATGCCGGTGGGGACGAGTTCACGATGGCGGAAATAGCTTTCCGGGTCATTGGGTAGCAGCACCCGCAGGCGGTCGCGAATAGTGATCTCCGGTGTCACGATCAGGAACCCGCACGAGAAGGTCCGACCGTTCGGATGCCGCATGGCATTGACCGTATGCCAGGCGATCAGCATGGCCATAACGGTCGTCTTGCTAGCACCAGTTCCGGGTTGGCCCGCGCGTTGGCGCCCTTGAGGTGAGTCCAAAATCTGGCGCCGCGGGCACGCAGTTTCGGCGCGACCTCGGTGAGCTAAATGACGGTTTCGACCGCCTCGATCTGGTAGAAGAAAGGCCGGATACTCTGGAACGGATGCGCTCGCCAGTGCCTCAGAAGGCGGGCGGTCTGCGGCGTCACCAGCCACTGGTCGGGGTTCTTGAGGTTTCGCCAGTCATCGACATGGTGGCGGATCTCGTTGATGATCGGGGTCGGGTTGTATTCCTGTTCAAGGGTCGATAACCCATCACCACTGTCCAGGACCATCTCGGTCTGCGCGCCCCTGCGCCGCCTGGGCTTCGGCACCTGGGTGACGAGATCGGAGCGGCAGCGGGAGTCGATGATGGTGTCGGTCGGCTGGCCGTCGGCGTCTAGTTGCCAGTGCCGGGAAGGATACACATAAGGTGAATTCAGAACCGGCTGCGCGAAAAACACTCCCACACGTGTCCCATTGATGGCAGCCACACGTTCCCGGCGCAAGACATCCCCCAACGGCAGCCATGGCAATCTCATTGGGACATGTCTTCCAGACCACATCCCCCTTGGATCGTGGTATGGTTGGGGGTGATTATACTATGGCGCGCACTGCACAGCAGATTTCCGCCATACCTGTCCATTTCGGCCAAGGAGATTCAGCTTGTGGGCGGACCCCCACCCAACCCTCCCCCATCAAGGAAGAGGACTTTCGTGCTATCACGCCGGCTGAACCGTGTCCAAAGGCGATTGCCCCGGGTGCCCCCCCTTGCCAATTCTGCACCCCCAGATGCCCGCGCCCGTCATCACCGATCCATTTCTATCACCCTCGCGTCCGTACCAGCGATGGATTCCCGCTTGCGCTGGAACGACGACAGAGGGATGTATCCGGCACTGCTCGTGTTCCTAACTAGGGCGGTCGATCTGCCCCTTCTAGTCTCCCACGGCGAGGAGGGTGCGATGCCGGCTGCAACCTTCGGCGCGACTGAGGATATCGCCCTTCTGATGGCCTCCCATATGTTCGCGCCACAATGCCTGTCCTCTGTTCGTCGTCCTCGACGAGACAGCCAAGCGCGTTGTCCGGCCAACGCCGGGACAGACAGGACTTGTGCAGGTCGTCGACTCCCGACTACCAGCTCTCATTCCGAATCAAGCCTTTCTCGCTGACACACTGGAAGTCTACAAACGCTGGATATGAGAAATTATTCTTATTCTCCGGCAATCCTGACAAATCGAAGCTGTTTGCCGTACGGCGCTATACGTAACCGGACACATCCTCCCTCCGTCATTCCTGCGAAGCTTGTTCCCGCGAAAGCGGGAGCGGGAATCCATGCTTGTGTCGGTATGTCATGGATGCCCGCCTACGCGGGCATGACGATCTTTACGAGGTATCTGCCCGCATGGGAACCGGGAACATCAACATTTGGCACCGGCGAACCTTGATGTCCCGGTTGCTCCTGTCTCGGCCTTGGATTGAGGGCGAATCCCCGGTATGGAGACGGTTCGTAAGAACTAGCCTTTCCAGACAATCGTCGTGATCCGGGAATGGAGCCGCCCTGGCTGCGCGCACCTGGAAAGCTAGTTCGAGACGGAAAACGGAGGCGCGCCAGCGCGGCTGGGTATCGGGATCTCGTCGGGCACCTGATCATTCCGGCCCTGAGCGGGCGGAAAACGGCTGATCTCACCCGGCAGGACGCAGCCAATCTGCATCATGCCTGACGCCGTACACCCTCTGCATCGGGGCAGAGTTTCTGGCGTTCCAGCGTCGCCGGGCAGTCATTCCTGTTCACGTCGAGATATGCGCATGTATGGCAGCCGCGATGATGTCCTCCTTGATCTTCGTACGGACTATGGGGATTGCAGCGGATAGGCGTACAGATATGGCGCGTGCAGCATCAGTGAAATATGTAGATGGTATAAGATCACTGAGACGGTGTCCGATAGCATGGATATGATCCTGGAAGGATAGAGAATTGATTTTAATGGCTTCATTTATGCAGGTAATCGACGATGATATAACCTTATCATCGACAATGTTCATCGCAATACTTTCAGTTGTAGAGCAAGTATACTGCATTGTCATTCTCCCAGAGATTGAGATATCATGATCTTGTCCAGGACGAAGTTGCCAACGAGAATGCTACCATGGCCAACGGCCCATGAAGCCCTGTCACTCTCTGTGCAGACCGTCAACGACAAGGCCATGCTCAATGGCCCGACCAATCGCCATGTTGACGATCGCGGCGCGGGCGAGCTTAATTTTCGCGTCTGAGATACCGGATATGCTCCCGGCCTGTGGTTTCGTGATTGCCATGGCACATTACCCCGAATGTGCAACCAATCGCATTTTAATATTAAAACAACGCGTTTGCCAGATATTAAAACAATGCGTCTGCTAGTGCGTTCAGCGTAACCGTCGTTTTCGGGAAGAAGGTCACTTTAGTTGTAGGGACATAGTCTGATATTGCTTTCCAGGGGATGGTTCTACAGCTAGAACGGCAGACACCGGATGGGACCCGTATCCCGGTATTACCGCATCGCCGTGCAGCCTACCCTGTTCGGGGCCTGTGCCGATGTCTCCAGATTGCGGAGGAGGACGATCGCTGCTTCCGCGGCGAAAAGGGGCGGCGGCATCAAAGTTCCCGCCGACAAGGCACCAACGATCCATCAATATCTATGAACATATTCCGCCCTTCCCGCGGCGGACGAAGAGGCATGGTCACCCTGGTGTATTGGGAGGGGATGCGCGGCGATCCGTCCCTTGAAGACCGTGTCCCACACAGCCCCCCTGTCCGCAAAGCCAGCCATCACCTGCTCCAGGTTCAGAGAAGGGGGGCGGGGAGGCATTCGCGGGAATCCCCATGACTGAACAAGATCAGGGACTTAAGATGGTTTCCAGAAGGTCCTCGGACTTTCCGGAAACCTACCCTCAGCCGCCTGGCGCTTGCGCGTCTGGCTTTCGGCGTAGAGGCGCCGGCCCGCGTTGCGGGCTCGGAGTCCGGAAATTTTCCGGACTCCGTATAAGCTGCCACGCATCAACCGTTGGGTGTTCCATCAAACGAGGCATTGCCGTATTCAGGCTTCATCAATTTTTGCTAGCAAAACAATAAGAGCAAGCACCGCACGGTTGCCTTCCATCTTCAGAGCGAAGAACAGCCGCAAAGCCCGAGCGGCTGTGCCAGGAATCGGTATATGCAGCCTGGATTCCCAGCGAATGACCGTCACTCTTTTGGTGCCAAGAATGCGTGCTAAACCGAATAGCCCATTACGTCACCAGGAGATTTTCTTCGGCGGGTTGACCCATCTTATCCCATGGAGCGATCCCTGTCTCCATAACTACGATGAGGGTAAATGATGAATATCCATCGTCGAAAAATGGTTGCGATGGGTGCTGCTGCTGGCATCGCACTCTCAATTATGGGACTAATTGTTACCCTGCCTGCAGATTCCAGCATACGTTTTTGAGTGTTATAATGGGCCAGTCCGTCCACCCCATTTGGATCCAGACCTGAGATCCTGCCGAGAGATTGACGAAGAACGTTATGGGAAGGGCAGCCTCCCATTCCCAGACTCGTGCTATGATAAATGCATCAGTTGTAATAAGGGCAGGGTAACCAACAAGGCAAACGACCCGAACAAGGGCATGATGCGGGAAAAACAACCGGGCCAATAGCTTTCTGGCTACGGCAGCGGTGAGCATGATCGCGCCGCCGCTTCAGCGCCGGAAGTAATAATGCGTTTTGTATGCCTGATACACGTAAAAGATGGTCATTTGGCGGCCACGCCTTTGAGTTTTTCGAGGGTGCGCAGGCTGCCGATGCCGAGTACGCTGAACAGTAGTTCGTAGAGGGCACCGTCTAGGCCCGGCAGGGGCGGCCAGGGCCCAGGTCAGCAGGGGCTTGGCGATATACTGATAAGCCAGCGCCAGGGCGCAGACCCAGCCGAGTATGGGCCGCCATCCCGAGATGAAAGAGGCTGCCGTGTTACGCCTCGACCGCATTCACCTGGCCCTGCTTGGCGTCCGAGGCGGCGGCCACGGCCAGTATCTGACTGCGGTACGCCTCCGCCGCCTTGGCCTGTTCAGCCGAGTCGGGGATGAACTTGTTGATGATGTTCAGTCCGGCGCCGATGATGTCGTCGATTCCAAATGCCATGTCAGGCCTCAACATTTTGGGTCAATGAGAGGGTGAATGCGCCGTGAAGGCGCAAGTCTTGCTGTCAGTGCACTAGACCCGGAAGTTGCACATGACCCCGGATCGGCTGCGGCACCTCGTTTGCAGCGCCAGCACCAGACCGGCGATGATGGAGCGCTCGCGGGCGAGAAAGTAACGGATCAGGATTGGTATGATCAGATCTCCTCATTCCGGGTGCGGAGGGTACGGAAGCAGCTAGATCACCCCCAGACACTACAGGGTAAGAACAGCCAGAGTGAAACCCAGGATCGGGAACAGGAACACCAGCACGCCCCGGCTAGGGCTACGCCGGCCAGGAAGGAAAGCGAGATCAGCATGGGATCAGACCTCCAGGATTTGCGGCGCAACGCGGCGCCAGGCCAGTTGGTGACGTAGTCCGCCGGCGTGCCTCTGCCGGCAGCGATGCCGTAGTGGTCCTTCCAGTATGCGGCAAGGCCGGTCAGGTCGCGGGCCGCCGGCAATGGCGCGCGCACCCTGAAGTAGTGGATGCGCGCCAGGGCTGTGGCATAGGCGCAATTGGTCACCAGATTGGTCAGACGATCCGCCCAGGGCGCCACGAACGACGTCACCCGCGCCGCCAGGTCCGGGCGATTGCCGAGGAAGTTCGTCCAGATATCCGCGTGGGGGGCGGGCTCCATTTGATAGACGCCAAGCGCCGGGCCACCGCCGATCTGGCGCAGATACGTTCCCAGCCGGCTTTCCTGGATCGCCGTACCCAGCAATAACATCTCCACCGCCGTCGAATGCAGATCGAGGTGCTTCAACGTCGGGCGAATGATGTGGGTGAGAAACTGCGTGGCGTCGATCATGCGTCTTTCTCCTGTTTTCCCGCCCGGCACTACCCCCGGCATCTGGTGCAGCACTCACGGCAGAGGGAAGTTGCAGGGACGCCGACGGGTCGGTGACTGGCGCCACGATCGCCTGTCTCATGTCGTTGGCCACCTGTTGCAGGGCGGCGGTCTGGTAGTCGAGCTCGTCGTTGATCACCTTAGCCCGGAAAATGCCGTCTTCCTGGAAATCTGACAGATGCTGAAGGGTGAGCGCACGGCGCAGGGTCACCAGGACACCCGCTGCCGGCAGGGTAGTGAAGGTCACGGGTTCTACCCTAGCTTTGACCGGTACCCGTGACGGTGTAGCCTTGCATCTGTACGGCCGTGTCCAGGTAGACCTTGAGGTTGTCATCTTGGAAGATCGGCAAGGGGAAGGGAAACGCCGTCTTGGTTCCGTCGGTAACGTACTGGATGCGCGGTGTCGTATCCCCAATCGCGATATGAGGTGTCGTCATTGGCAGATCTCCTCTAGTCTGGGGCACAGATGGCTGGCAACATCAGGGCATGCGGTTTGCGGAACGGCGTACCAACCGGGGGACCAGGCACAGGGAGTGCCGGCATTGCGAGAACGTTTCGTTGGCATGATCGCGTACCTTCACAGGGCTGCCCGCACGGCAGATGATGTTCGCTGGACGTTCGGTGCGAAACGCAGAATGCCTGAATGTTCCAGGGCCGTTAAAGATTAATTTCCTAGAATCTGACCTTCCCTCTCACAGAACATGCTGCGCTTTACAGATTCTTTTGCGTTCAATAGGATACGGTTCAGGCGGGTGCGGGGAGAGGGATCAGTGTGCAGGAACGGATGGGAAACGACATCCGGCTGGACAGGGCGTCTGTTGGAACGACACGGATGGATTCTTCTTCTCTGGGCGTTCAGCCTGGCGGCTGTTGTTTTTGTCTCGCTGCACCCACAGGCAAGACCGCCAGGGGCGTATGGTTTCGACAAGTTCGCGCACCTGCTCGTCTACGGCTGGCTTACCTTCCTACCAATGCTTACCCTATCCGGCCGGTGGATGGTTCTGGCGGCGATCGTGCTGGTCGCTTTCCTGGGTACGGCACTGGAGGCCGCGCAGATGCTGGTTCCGAGGCGTAGTGCAGGGTGGGTGGGAGGATCTGCTGACCAAAATATGGTCGGGACTTTGCTGGGGGGTTGGCTGGGGGCGACCACTCGGATCAGGGAAGCGCGGGGAAGGACGAAGTCTTGCCTAAGCTCCCACGATTCCTGACAAGTTTCCTGCCAAAGGGTGTATTTCTTATACAATGGCCGCGCGTTCCCATGCTAGGCGTGTGCCTTCCCACACGGCAAGCGGTTTGCCCGCAATAAGTTTATATGCGGCGATGACCTCTCGTACTGAATAACCACGCCCATAGCCGCAGTTGAGTGTCAAGGATTCCCCACTTGCAACAGGTACCGCAGCGCCAGAACATGGGCATCCGCCAAGTCGGAGACGTGGATGTAATCACGGATGCAGGTTCCGTCCGGAGTCGGATAATCGGTGCCGAAGATTTCTAGGCGGGAACGTCGGCCAGTGGCTACCGTACAGGCGACCTTGATCAGGTGGGTGGCCTGGGGGGGTTGCTTGTCCTGCCCGTCCGGCCGAGTCGGCGCCGGCGACATTGAAATAGCGCAAGCTGACATGGCGCAGACCACTGGCAGCGCCGATATCGGCCAGCATGCACTCGGTCATCAGTTTTGAGGCTCCATAGAGATTGATCGGCAGGAGTGGGGCTTCCTCACCGACAGGCACCGTTTCCAGTGCGCCATAGACCGCTGCCGTGGAGGAAAAAATGAACACACCGATCCCATGGCCACACCGCGGTCTCGATGAGGGCAAGGCTTTTCATGGCATTGTTGCGGTAGTATCTGGCCGGCTCGACTACCGACTCGGAAACGATGATGCTGCCGGCGAAATGCAGGATGCCGCCGATGGTATGGTCGGCAAGAATGCAACGCACCAGATTCTCATTGCCGACATCGCCTTCGATCAGCACATCTCAACAGACGGTACGGCAGAACGATGACCGGTTGACAAATCATCAAGAACCACCGTGCGCAGGCCGGCCTCGTTCAGGGCCAGCACCATATGCGATCCAATGTAACCCGCTCCTTCTGTGACCAGAAGGGTCGGCGTATCGAGATCCGGCGCCAACATGTCAGTCACCATTCCTCCACAAAAACAATGCGTGCATTCTTCACATCAACGCCGCTACAGGCAACACGAGATGATCTAGCCTGAAGATCCCTAAGAGATATATGGTGGCAGTCACCGGAAGGAAAGTGATTTCACACATCGGTATCGATGCGCAGATAAAGATTGCTTGACCGTGCAGCTATGTCTATCAATGCTGCAAATCTCGTTTGAATATATCTTCTTTTGATAGAAGATATGCCCTGAAGAGAGGCAGGTTTGATATCCGAAACGGTTTTCCACTTCTGCGTTCCAGGCTAGAGTAGGAACGTGGCCCTGGTGATTCGACCCGGCCGGCGGCCGGCAGGCGCGGAAGAAAAGGCGGAAAGGGGCGCACAGGTTTCGTCGTTCGTCTGCATCCCGGATCTCCTGGCGTACGGCATCGGTGTTTCGTATTCCCCTGTTCCGAGCTGTTCTGGTCGGGAGTCGCTGGCATAATACGGTTTCCGGAAAGTCCTCGGACTTTCCGGAAACCTGCCCTCAATCGCCGGGCACTTGCGCGCCTGACTTTCGACGCAGGAACGCCGGCCCGCGTTGCGGGCTCGGAGTCCGGAAAATTTCCGGACTCCATATAAGGGGAACAGGTATAGAAGAAGATGTTTTGCTCTGACGGCCATAATGGCGGGGCTCGCCGGTGTGCCAGCCCCGTCAGCCACCTGGCCCTGCCAGAGGTAAGTAGAGCAGCCCCGGTCTACCAGCCGGAATCAATCGGGAGACAAGCTGCGGCGGATCTACGCGATTAGCGACATTCATGGTCGGCTTGATCTTCTTGAACAGTTGCAGGCGTCCATACGCGCTGACATGTGCACCATGTACGCAGGAAACCACGTCAACATCAGCGACTACGTTGACCGCTGGCCGGACAGTAGGGCGGTGCTCGATCATCTACTGTGGAAACCGGTACCGGAAGCGGAATCGGTGCACCTCCTTAGCAACCATGAACGGGCGATGCTCGACTTTCTCGATGCGCCGGAGACCGGAGAGGCATGGCTTGACCATGGTGGCGCAGCCACACTACGCAGCTATGGCCTTCCGGTTTCCCTGGGTCTGCTGGACATGCACCAGTTGTGGGCCGTGCGCGCGATGCTTTTACCGAGCGGCTGCCGCGTGATCATCTCGTGCTCCTTCACGCGCTGCGCCTGACCCATTCCTGCGGCGGATACCACTTCGTCCACGCCGGTATTCGGCTGGGTATCCGTCTCGACCGTCAGAGGGAAGAGGACCTGCTGTGGATACGAGAGCCGTTTCTGAGCGCCAGTACCAGCCACGGCGCGGTCGTGGTCCATGGCCACACCATCGTTTCACGCCCCGCGGTGCGGCCCAACTGGATTGCCATTGACACCGGTGCCTTTTGCAAGTGGGGTGTTAACGGCGATCGTTCTTAAGGGCAGGACCAGCCGCTTTCTCGATACCCAGTGACAGATGTGGGCCTTCCGCCTGGAACAGCAAGTCCTCCCCCTTGGATCAGGGGAGGGGGTCTTCCCTTCAGAAGGAGGGCATGTTTCGTCCAAGGGGAGGGTGGTGCAGGGATTCATCTTCTTCAGATAAATGTTATTCACATGATGAGAGCTACTCTCTGTATGTGCAAGATGGTCAGCATTCACGAAGCCGCTAAATTCGCAGGTGTGGCGGGGTTGTGAACGTGGCAGATCGCTGGTCTGCTAGCAGCAGGACGTACACAGATCGTGGCCACAAGCTGAACGATTCGCTGCTCTCAGTCCGCGATTAGACGTGTCCGGCCTGTGAAACGGAAGGCCCTGGCTCCAGTTGCAAGACCGGAACGAAACCAGCCTCGATAAAGCAGGAAGTCAGCCTTGTTCCTGTTTGAGCAGGAACGAGTCAGTCTGACGGAACGGTTTCCTGCAGAAAAGACGGCGCCCTTTGCAGAAGGCAGGAAGACAGAAGTAACGAGAATGGCGACAGACGTTCCGGTTCCCAGGGCAGCACGGCTCAGGGCGTTCTCGACATTGCCAGGCAACATGTTCGATCTGACGGTTTCCTCCATTTTCCTGAATGTTCTTGGTCTGGCTCTACCCTTGTCGCTCTTGCAGGTCTATGATCGCATCATTCCCAATTCTTCTGACGGAACACTGGCCCTGTTGGTGGCAGGAATCGGGGCCGCCGTGGTTCTGGAGCGCCTGTTACGGTTGGCACGTTCTGCAGCAACAGCCTGGATTGGCGCCCATTTCGAACGCACGACCGACTGTGCCGCCATGGAACGCCTGTTGACATCTGACATCAAGGATTATGAACGCGAGGGCGCCGGCGTCCATCTGGAACGCATCAACGCCTTGCCCGTCGTACGGGAGTTCTATGCCGGTCAGGCCATTCTGGCATTGCTCGACTTGCCGTTCGTGGTTGTCTATCTGGCGGGAGTTGGTTTTCTGAGAGGCACCCTGGTCGTGGTACCCCCATTGTGATGTTGGCAGCCCCTGTCGGCACTGCCTTCATGCTCAGCAACCGGCTACGCGATGCCTTGAAAAACCGGCTGGCAGCCAACGAACACCGGTTCAATTTCATTATCGAGGTTCTGGGAGGCATCCACACCGTTCAGTTCATGGCCATGGAAGCCCAGATACTCCGCCGTTATGAACGCCTGCAGGAAACCTGTGCCAAGGGAAACTATCAGGTCACATTGCACAGCGCCTCGGCTTTTAGCTTGAGCACGTTTTTCTCTTAGTCGTGTACAATTGCCTGGTCGCCATCGGCGCCTTGTCCGTGATCAGCGAATAGGTGACCACTGGAGGACTTGCCGCCTGCACTATGCTGTTCGGACGGTCGATGCAACCTCTAGCGCATGCGCACTATCTTCGCCATGCGGCCGGATGCCCTGCCAGGCCTTGCCTGCAGTTTCGGATTTCCGGGGTAACATCGCGCTGAAGGATGTCAGGTTGCGGTACGAAGAAAAAGGCCCTGAGATCCTGAAGGGGGTCACCCTAGAGATTGCAGTCGGCCAGTGCAATTGCTCGGCGTCATGGCCGGCGTGCTAAATCCCAGCGCCGGCCAGATTCTGGTCGATGGAGCTGCTGACAGCTCTTGGCTGGCGTGGCCATCCGCGCGGTGTGGCTGAGGCTCTGCCGCATTTTGCCGATACCCTGGACCTGACCGGCTTGCGTAACATCATGGGAATGCTGAATTTTTCCAGCTGCTCCTTTCGGACCACGCTTGCAGCCATCGAGCCCGCCTGTTGCCGGTTTTGTTCATCCCTGATCATGGGCCGGCCATGGTGGTCCTGCGGCAGGAAAACCAGGGCGGCGTCACTGTCTTCAACGGTGAAACCGCCGCGGTGATTCGTCTGGAAGGGAGCGGGGCCAAGGGAACCGCTTTCTTCTTCACGCTTTTGGAACGCGAGCCCTAGAGAACTGGCGGTTGGCTCCAGTCTATCATGGCCCGTTTCCGGATTCTCACCTGGCAGATTTTCGGTCTCACCCTGCTGTTGAACGTGCTGACCCTGGCGGTGCCGTTGTTCAGCATGGCCGTTTATGACAACGTGGTGGCCACAGGCTCCCATGTGACGCTGGTGGGCATTTCACCCCCTTCGGCGTGCTCCTGGTACTCGTGGCGGAAGCGGTCTTGGTGGCACATCCGGGGGCGCATTCTCGCCCCATATCGGCGGACGGCTGGAGTACGTGGTCGGGACCGCCACCTTCCAGCAGATTCTCTCTCTGGCGCCCGCCTACACCGAACGGGCCACCATCGGCTCGCAGGTGGCGCGAATCCGTGATTTCGAGTCGGTACGGGAATTCTTCACTGGTTCCCTGGCAACAGTCTTCATCGAGGTGCCTTTCGCCCTGTTTTATGTGATCGTGATCGGCCTTCTGGGGGGGGGCATCTTTGGCCGCCGTTCCGCTCGCGGGCCCTGTCGCCCTCTGGGGGGCCCCTGGTCCACAGCCTCTCATGTGCCGGGCGGGGGCGGATGCGCACGGCGTCTCGTGAGGGCGCGAAAGCGGCAGGAATTCGTCGTGGAGGCCCTGTGTCGAAAATGCGGGCCCTGAAGCACTGTACTGCCGAATCCATCTGGTTGCGGCGCTATCGCGACCTGTCGGCACGGGCCGCCATGGCGGGGTCAAGACCGCAGAGATTTCAAGCCTCGTCTCCACCCTGGCCCAGAGCCTGACGGTGGTAGCGAGCGTGGCTACTCTGGCCTTGGGCGTGTATGCAATTTTCGCGGGAACCATGACCATCGGCGCCCTGATTGCCACCATGATGCTGGTCTGGCGGGTCCTGTCCCCCTTGCAGATGGGCTTCGTGACCTTTACCCGTTTCGAACAGATCGCGGCCTCCATTGCCCAGATCGACAACCTGATGAGCCTGAAGCCGGAGCGGGACCCTCAGACCCCCCTCCGTCCCGTCAAACGGTTCCGGAGACGGATCAGTTTCAACCGCGTCTCCCTGCTCTATGCCGCTAATGCCGATCCGGCTCTGGTGGGCGTGTCTTTCCAGACCGAACCGGGCGAAGTGGTAGCCGTGACGGGAGCAAACGGTTCGGGCAAATCCACCATCCTTAAGCTCATTGCTGGGCTGTATCCCCCTCAGGCCGGGGCCATACACATCGATGATCTCGATATCCGTCAGATCGACCCGATCCAGCTCCGCCTGTCCATCAGCTATGTCCCACAGGTTTGCAGCTCGATGAACCAGTCAAATAGTCTTGATTTTGAAGGAGACAGGCAGTTCATCCGTACTCCGCAAGCCATACGCGGCCAGGCGTCGGTCTTTCTCGTCACCCACCGGCCAAGCCACATGAAGATCGCCGACAAGCTTCTGGTTTTCGAAACCGGAAGCCTGCAGGCCGCAGGACCGGCGACCGAAGTGCTGGCCAGACTGTTGCCGGAATTGCTCTAGGCTAGGGGGAATACATGACCGCAGTCACGCAGAGCCTGGCACCTCAGAAAACAGGCACGTTGCGGTTCCCGATCTGCATCCAGTGGGCTAGCCGGCAGAGTCGTTATCTAGCGCAATCCATCGTTCTGGAGGAGACCGGTACTGCGATGCTGGTCCGCCTAACCATCGTTGTCATTGCCATGGTTGTGGTGGTGTTCGCGGCGTGGGCCACCTTGACCCGCGTGCAGGAGGTGGCGATCACATTCGGTCAGGTGTCCATCCCCTCTGGTCAGGTCCGGACCTTGCAGCATCTGGAAGGTAGCATCGTGCAGGACGTGCTGGTCGCGGAAGGAGAAATGGTTGTGGCCGGCCAGGTTCTCGTCCGCTTTAGCCCGATCCAGGCGCTGTCCGATCTTGAGCAGACCACGCTGGCCTGACGTTGCGGGCCGTTAGCGAGGGGCGTCAGCTGGTGTTTGTGTCAGGGAGCCGCGGCATCAGGCGCTAGCCGACAACCAGAGAGCCGTCTACGAAAGCCAGAAGGCGGTCCATGACGCCCACAGGACTGTTCTGCGTCGGCCACAGGCCACGCAGCGGCAGTTCGAATATCAGACCGTCGTTGAACAGCAGTTAACCTTTCGTCAGCAACTAACCCTGACCGGCGAGGAGGTGGCCATGCGCGAAGGCCTTGTTGGCCAAGGAGCCGGTCTCAAAGGTTCCCTACCTCGATTCCAAACGGGAACAGACGCGACTGGGAGGAGAATCGGCCTGTCTGGTCCATCAGGCGCGGAGTGCGGAAGAGGCGCTACGGGAACCCGAGGGGCGCATGGTCGACCTCGATGCCAGGCTGCAACAGGAGGCGCTCAACGAGCTGTCCACCGTCATGGCCGAACTGGCCCAGCTCACCGACCTACATGGATGAACAGAGCAAGCCCTATTATACCGTGGCCTCGTCGCTCTGCAAGGGGACCACGTTGGCGACGTGCCGGGCCAGCATCGGATATTCTGCCGGGGATGACCGTGCAGGCCGACATCGTCACGGGCGACAAGACGGTTCTCGAATATCTGGTGAAGCCTATCTACACTTCGATTCAGAGCGGATTCCATGAACGCTGACGTGGTCACAGGCAGGGGCTCGCGCTTTGGCGTACACTGGTGGCCGCTAGGCGGATCACGCGAACCGTTTCGTTCCACAGAGCGAATCCCGCAAGACCGGTCAGCGGAGCCCAGACGACGGCCGTGGCCGTTCCCGGCCGTTTCCCCCCCCCCCCCC
>CAZUWH010000015.1:0-37682 GCA_964624075.1 uncultured Rhodobacterales bacterium | reverse complement strand
CGCACCAGAGGGCGGCCAGGTCGATTAGGGTATAGTGATAACGGACAGCCCCGGTATCGTCACGGTCGATCAAATCGACGACGGCGACCACGGTAACGGGTTCCACCGTCAGGCCGGTTTCTTCCGCCGCCTCACGCTGCCCGGCCTTGAAAACGGTTTCGCCCAGATGCTGTACGCCGCCCGGCAGGCTCCACTTCCCTTGCCGGGGAGGCCCGGCCCGCTGTACCAGCAGCACAGTCCCGTTCTTGAAGTCGGCCACGCCGACGCCGATCAAGGGCCTGGACGGATAGGCCCGGTTCATGCGCATCGAGCATTCCTGGCGGAGGAGGTGGGATTCGAACCCACGGAAGTTTCTGAGACTTCGCACGTTTTCAAGACGTGTGCCTTAAACCGCTCGGCCACTCCTCCCTTTCGGAAAACCATATAGCATCATAGCACCCTTCAGACCACACGGTTGTCACAGACGCCCTGGAGTATTGCGGGCAATAGGATAATACCAACACGCGTTAATCGTGACATGCGCGCGAACGTCCACTGCCGCAGCGCGCCGCATGGCGCAAAAGCTAAGGGCCACAGATGCAGCTCATCGGCGCCTGGGAGCGGTCACGATCAAGGCTCAAGAGTATAAGTTCCCGTTATGTTAAGACATTCTTCTCCTCCGGAGGCGATCGAGCCCCTCGTATTTCCCTCGCATTATTAGCATTTCATCATTCCTGTGAAAGCGGGAATAACAATTTTTCGATGTGTCCTATCGTAGACATACCTCTTTTACGTTCATAGACGTAAGATCAGCACCTGTATGCCTTTCTCGGATGTTTGAATCCAGGATAGTCTCTTCTACCCCACCGGAAGCCCTCCCCCCTCCAGAAGGAAGGCTTCCGGTGGGGTAGAAGCCTCTGTCTGGGGGCTGTAGGCCTACGGGCGAGGGAGCGTGAACACCACGAGACACTATACAATATATGAGAGCATCATGCTCCCCCTCCCCCGATCTAAGGGGAAGGGGACGCTTCTGATGTGATACGGAGTCCGAAAATTTTTCGGAACTCCGAGCCCGCAACGCGGGCTGGCACCCCTGTGCCACCCCTACGTCGAAAGCCAGGCGCGTAAGCACCCGGCGACTGAGGGCAGGTTTCCGGAAAGTCCTCGGACTTTCCGGAAACCTTATAAAATGATGCAATCTCACGTACCGCAGGGTTTGTATGCATATAGTATACCCATACTAGAACATATCATCAATATAAAATTCCCGTAAAGATCGTTCTCACGAAGGCGGAGAACAGGAATCCACAGTTGAGCAGCACAACAGGTCATAGGCTAGCAATACGCTTGCCCCAAACAGACGCCACGCCAATCTTCCGATACAAGGTTCTAGCGTAGAATACAGGGTCAGAGCACTCTTCCCCGTTCACGACACGGGTCTGTCGGATCAGGTGCGCAAGCGTTCAATTTCTTCCTTGATCTTCAGCTTCTGACGCTTGAGATCGCTCAGAAAAGTGCTATCGGGCAAAGGACGATGATTTTCCGCCGCGATGGCTGCTTCCAGTTCGGCGTGTTTGGCACGCAAGGCCTCAAGACGCGTTTCTACACTCATTATGAACCTCCCTTATCAATTCCAGCATAATTTTTTACTATGCCTGCTTTGGCTTGATTTTGCCAGGACCCTGTGTGGGGAGCATGGAGCAATCGGGGAAGGTGCAGATTCTTGTTACGTTTACGTCCAGTGATGGTAAGCCCTTTCCCTTGAGGGGGAGTCGAGGTGGAGGAGAAAGGGACCTCTGGTTCGGCGGTGAGGGGCTTCTTCCGCCCTCCTCCGATCTAGAGGAAAGGACGTCATCCTGTATTGTTTACATTTCGTCATTCCCACGAAGGCGGGATCCATGCTTGTCGGCATGCCATGGAGGCCCGCTCCCACCTGGGGAGCAGGAAGGCATCATCATGAACGAACGCGCACGTTTGATTGTCGGGATCAGCGGAGCGTCAGGAATCGTCTACGGCATTCATCTCTTGCAGGCGGTGCGACGACTTGGGGTGGAAACACATCTGGTGATGACACCCACGGCCGAGATTACCCTGGCGCACGAAACGTCCTACAAAGTGGCCACCGTGCAGGCCATGGCTGATGTCTGCCACCGGGTAAGCGATCTGACGGCGCCCCTGGCCAGCGGAGCCTTTCGCACCCTGGGCATGGTGGTAGCCCCGTGTTCGATTCGCTCGCTATCGGAGATTGCCACGGGCGTGACCTCGAACCTCTTGACACGCGCAGCGGATGTGACCCTGAAGGAACGGCGGCGGCTGGTACTGATGGTACGCGAATCACCGTTGCATGGCGGACACTTGCGGGCGATGCTGGCCGTCTCGGAACTGGGCGGGATCATTGCGCCGCCGGTGCCGGCCTTCTATATCCGTCCGTGCTCGTTGGAGGAAATGGTGGACTACACGGTGGGCCGGACTCTGGATTTATTCGGCCTTGATGGAGGCGGTCCACGGTGGGGCGAGAATGGTTGCAAGACCGGCGCGTCACTTGTGTGACTCACTAACACTTGTCAGCCCTCCCCCTTGGATCGGGGAAGGGGTTCTTCCGTCCAGGGCGGAGGGCCTGTTCTCTCCGGGGGGTGTTAATCGTATCATTCAAGAACCTTGCCCTTCGCCCGACCGCCCTGTGCGCACGGGACGGTTGACAATTTTTTCGTTCCTATCCACGATAAAATAGTCCACCCACCTTTTAGTGGGGAAGAAGGTTTTGGCAGGAACGAACGTCATGGACACCAGCGCTTGCACCGTCGTGGGCGTGATCACGCGGTCAGGGGAAATCATACTGATAAAGCAAATCGTCGCGCTTCTCAAAACGAGGGTGCATTCGAGCGGTAGATCCCTTTTCCTCGCTGGCGTAATCGTCCTTGTGGTTGGTGTCGGCACTGTTCTCCACCGGGCGCAACACGAGATGAACGCACCAGAAGGCATGATAAAGGATTGGCTAGCCGGTGCGGCTAGCTGCTTATCGTTCCGGTGACATCTTCCCTCTTACCCATCCCGATGCGCCGCAGGTGCAAGAAACGGAGGAACCGCAGGAACTTTTCGTGCAACGTTTCCTCGAAGTCCGCGAAGGTAATACGCTGGGCAGTCTTCTGGAACAGGTTGGCCTAGATCGGGCCCTGGTCTATGAAGCCATGGCCGCCTTGCGCGAGGTCTTTGACCCCCGCAATCTCATGCCTGGCCTCGTCCTCACGCTTACCATCGGGGCCGGGCTGGATGGAACCACCCTCCTGACCGAACTGGTCTTCGATCCTGCCCCGGGGGAAAGGGTCATCGTAATCCGCGAGGAGGAATCCTTTACAGCTACCCTGGTCCGGGAGCCTCTCACCCAGACGGTCATCGCCCGCCAAGCCGTAACCCGGACCAGCCTCTACGAGGCTGCCCTCGAAGCCGGGATTCCTGTTTCCCTGCTGGTCGAGGTCGTGCGTGCTTTTTCCTATGATGTCGATTTTCAGCGTGACTTGCGGTCAGGCGATTCCTTCGAAATCCTGTTCGAACGTTACACAACCCGTGACGGCCGTCCCGTGCGGGAAGAGCATGTCCACTTTGCCGCCTTGACGCTGGGGGGAACACGACAGGCTTTGTTTCGTTATTCGGCTATACGCGCATGCATCGCGGCATTGACTTTGCCGCCGCAACCGGCACACCCGTCTACGCCGCCGGTGACGGGGTGATCGAGAAGGCCGAGCGGGTCGGAAGCTATGGCAACTACCTCCGCATCCGACATATGGACACCTACATGATGGCCTATGCCCACCTGCATCGTTTCGCCCGCACCGTCAAACCCGGCACGGCCGTGAAACAGGGCCAGATCATCGGTTACGCAGGCGCAACCGGCCCTCATTTGCACTACGAGCTGATCAAGAACGACCAGCAGGTCATCCCGTGAAGGCGCACTTCCCGGCGGGCAGGACTCTGAGCGGTCAGGAACACCGTCGCTTTTCTTCTTTCCGGGCGGAAACCGAACGGCAATTCGTCACTTTGTCCACTCTGGAAGAACGCTCTGCCACGGTTAACGCAGCCAGGACTCCAAATGTCCATGACCAGAATTGACCAAGGCTTTTCCTGAGCATCCGGGGCAATGAAGAATCAACGTGCTTCAATATCACATAACAATCCGACATGACCCGATAGAAAAACCCTCTTTCCTCTTTAAGGGGGGGCTTTATCGCCCAGACAACACCTGCCCTCAGTCGCTAGGCGCTTGCACGCCTGGCTTTCAGCACAGGGACAGCGCAGGGGCACCGCCAGCCCACGTTGCGGGCTCGGAGAGTCCGGAAAATTTCCGGACTCCGTATAATACCAAGTATAATACCAACAATCTCTACGTGTAACACACGCCCAAACACCAACTGGCAGACGCGCCGCCTGCTGGCATCCGGGAGAGCCTTGATCGCGACCGATCAAGGCTCAAAAGCATGAGCCACGAAAACAGCGCGCCGGGATTCAAGGCACCCCTTTCCTCCTGACTGCGCGTGCCTGTCCGGAGGGACGTTTTATCCTTTTGTGGTCCTCTCCGGCTGAAAATCAAAAATCTGCCATTTCCGCCGATCCTTCCTCACCCTTTTCGGCGTCTTCCGCATCCTGTTCCAGGTTATCGACTTCGTCGATGTCCGGTGTAGGCATCGCCGGTGTTGCCTGCGGCGGGGATTGGCGCGGACCACGGCCGTTGGCATTTGCGGCGTTATTCATCAGCCGGTAGTAGTGATCGGCGTGCTGGAAGTAGTTTTCAGCCATGACCCGGTCGCCGATTGCCGAGGCATCCCGGGCGAGGGCCAGATATTTGTCCATCAATTGGTGTGCATTTCCACGCACACGAGTACTCGGGGCGCCGTCGAATGGACTAGTCCGGATGGAGCCATTCTTTTTGTTGTTCGCGCCACGCCCACGCGAGCGACCCTTGGGGTTCGAGCCTTGCCTCATGGTCCCCACAGTGTTCTGATTTGATATCAATCCTTCCCCCATTTCGGTATTCCCACCGTGGTGGACCGCTATGGCCTCAAAGTCAGGGGGTGAGCTATCGCGCAAGCAAGAAACGGGATTCTATTATTCCCAACCCGCGACTTTGTTGAAGCCTCGTACACTGTCGCGCTAGCCCAGAAGGCTAGCGTATTCAGGATCCGGTTCATTTCCAAGAACTTTTTTCAGATTCCGCCATTTTAGCCCGATGAAACAGCATGCACCGTACCACTGCTGACAGATCAGAGCGACACGCCCGTAATGACAGACCGACTCCTGCCATGATCCCTTCCACGGCCGGGGCTTGTCCCTGACCAATTTCCAAAGCCACCAGTCCTTCTGGCTGCAACAACCGGACGAGATCCGGCGCTAGGGCCCGGTAGGCGGCCAATCCATCGCTTCCTCCCCTCAAGGCACAGCGTGGATCGAATCGAGCGACCTCTGGCGCCAGAGTGTCAATCGCGGAATCGACGATGTAAGGCGGATTCGCCACGATCACATCGAACGCATCGTCCAGCCCCCTTCCCCAGTCCCCGGTTCGGAACCGGGCACGGGTGGCGAGGCCGGCGGCGCAGGCGTTGGCATGGGCTGCGGCAACGGCTCCGGCGGCGATGTCAACGCCAAGACCGGTCGCGTTCGGCAGTTCCGTCAACAGAGCCAGCAGTAGACAGCCGCTGCCGGTGCCAAGGTCAAGAAGCGTACACGGACTCTGCCTGTTCTCCATCTGCTCCAGAACTGCCTCGATCACTGTTTCGGTGTCGGGGCGCGGATCGAAGGTCTCGGCGTTGAGGTACAGATCGAGCGTCCAGAACCCCCGCCGGCCAAGAATACGTGACACCGGCTCATGCCGTACCCGCCGTGCCACCAGGGCAGCACAGGTAGCCTGCTGTTCAGGGCGCAGCAAACGCTTCTCCCCCAGAACAAGACTCTGCGGTGCTACCCCCAGCACATGGGCGAGCAGCAGCCGGGCGTCCGGCCGCGGATTCTCCACCCCGGCCACCACCAGATGGGCTATCATCTCGGCCAATGCTTCGGCAACTTTCACGATGCACTACTCCAAAGCTTAACAACTTTAAGTTTGCAGATTTTGGCTGTGGTTCCCGCAAGTGTCGGCTTTTCATGCATGAAAGATCAAGGCTCCGCCACGATTCCAGGACGGCGGAAAATTTACGTATTTCAATATCGTGCAACCTGACAGAAGGGCCCTTTCCCTCCGGATCGAGCTGCTGTATACGTCTAAAGAGAGATTTCTAAACACCGTACCCGACCCAAGGGAGAAGGAGATCTCCGGATCTTGTTTCCAATGTCCTGAACCGCCTGTATCGCACCCTCTATGCTAGTTCCGCTAGACGTGTCGCCTGGTCCCCGGCGATCAGGGTGTCAATGATTTCATCAAGGGCCGTCCCATTCATGATGGAATCTATTTTGTACAAGGTCAGATTGGCCCGGTGATCCGTCACCCGCCCCTGCGGAAAGTTGTAGGTGCGGATACGCTCTGAGCGGTCGCCACTGCCCACCTGATTGCGACGCGATGCTGCCCGCTCGATCGACTGCCGTTGCCGTTCGGCCTCATACAGCCGGGCCCGCAGGATTTTCATGGCTCTGGCCCGGTTCTTGTGCTGCGATTTTTCTTCCTGACAGGCAATCGCGATGCCGGTTGGCAGATGGGTGATGCGTACGGCGCTATCGGTGGTATTGACGTGCTGCCCTCCCGCACCCTGTGAGCGGAAGGTTTCGAAACGAAGATCCTTTTCATCGATCCGTATGTCCACCTCCTCGGCCTCAGGAAGCACGGCAACAGTGGCAGCAGACGTATGGATGCGACCATTCGTTTCCGTGACTGGTATCCTCTGGACCCGATGTACCCCTGATTCGAATTTCAGCCGTGCAAATACACTGCGTCCATTGATAGCAGCAACGGCTTCCTTCATGCCGCCGATACCGGTTGTGCTGGCTTCCAGCACCTCGAACCGCCAGCCATGCAGACCGGCATAGCGCTCGTAAAGACGAAATAGTTCGGCAGCAAACAGCGCGGCCTCCTCACCGCCGGTTCCCGCCCGCACTTCCAGGATGGCGTTGCGTTCGTCGGCCTCGTCCCTGGGTAGGAGCATCAGGCGGATCATCCGCTCCCGAATCGACAGATCTTCCTTCAGGATGTCATATTCCTCTTCAGCCAGAGCACGCAGTTCCGGGCCACCACCCGCCTGCAAGGCTTTCACCTCGACCAGGGTGATCCGGGTCTTGCGGTAGGCCCGGATGGCTTCTGCCAGTGGCTGCAGGTCTGCGTACTCCCTTGCTAGGCGCCCATAGGCCGGGGTGTCGCCTCCGGCCATCAGGGCTCCCAGCTCGTCGAAACGTGCCACGACGCGTTCCAGCTTGGTTTCCAGATCGACACCCAGGTTCACCTGCCGCCTCTCTCTTTGCCCAGACCATCGTTCAGGGGTTGTCTGGCCGGGTCGTCGGCCAGGAACAGCCGGCGCAGAGCCTGTTCGGCGGCCTCGCGTTCATGCCTCGTCAGGTCACCGCGCACCGCCAACCGCTGCAGAACATCCATAGGGGTTTGCAACAGGCGCGTTACCAGCAACCGGGTTGCCTGATCGGCATCAGGACCAACCTCGCGCAGCACTTCCAGACGGGTCTTTTCGAAGTGCTGTTGCAGGGCCTTGAAAAGCGGGACCGGCGCCTGTTCCGCCCATCCTTTCAGGAAAACCGTGACCTCGGTGGCGATGATGTCCCATCCGGCACGCCCGGCCCGTTCGCGCGAGGCCCGTCCTTCCATGGCTACCCGTTCCAGATCATTGAGATCATAGAGGAAGGCATTGTCCAACTGGTTGACGTCTGGTTCCACGTCCCCGGGAATACCCGCGTCGATGATGAAGATTGGCCTTTGCCGGCGTCGGCGCAAAGCCTGTCGGACCCGATCGACATCAATCACGTACTGCCGACTCGAGATCGAGGCAACCACGATGTCGGCAACCGCCATGGCCGCCGCCAGATCAGTGAATGGCGCTAGATGTCCCTCCAGGGCGGCAGCCACCGTCTCTGCCTGCGGGACGCGCGGCGCGGTGACGATGAACTGCCGAACGCCCGCGCTCCGCAGACTGTTCGCGATCAATCCGCCCATGCCACCGGTTCCAATCAGCAGGACCTGACGACTAGACAGATCGCCATGCAAATGACGGGCAAGCTGGACTGCAACGGTTGCAATGGATACCGGTCCCTCGGCAATGCCGGTCTCTGTGCGCACGCGCTGGGTGACTCCCTCGGCAGTGATCAGGAGTCTGTCTAATGTCTCACCGCTGGTTCCGGCGATACGGGCGATACGGTGCGCTTCCATGAGCTGGCTCACGACATGGGGATCACCGATGACAAGACTGTCGAGGCCCGCGGCCACGGCAAAACAGTGCCGCACCGCTTCCGCACCGGTCAGGCGGTAGAACTGGCTGGCCAGAACGTCCCTTTCCAGCCCTGTCCGTTCGGCTAAGGTCGTGGCAATCGCACGGGCCGCTGCCACGGGATCAGTGGAGACGGCCACTACTTCCACCCGTTCGCTCGTGCTCAGAATCATTGCCTGCGCCACTTCTTCCCTGGCCAGCAGCCGGTGCAGGAAAGCGGGAGCCGCCGTTTCATCGACATGGACCTGATCCCGCAGCGCTAGGGAGCTGGAGCGATGGTTAGCTCCCATGATCAGAATAGTTTCCGCAGACTCTGCCATGATTGCGGCTGCCTTCAGTACGGGCGGCTCAGATAAGCGACCAGATCGGCGAAGGCCATTTCTGTCTGCGTCCCACTGTCAAGATCGCGCACCGTTGCCATGCCCCGGGCCAGTTCCTCCTCGCCCAGGATCACGGCGGTGCGGGCCTGTATCCGGTTCGCCCGTTTCAGACGCTTGGCCAAGGTGCCAGAATAGCCCATGTCAACGGTCACGCCGGCCCGTCGCAGATCCTGCGCCAGTTTCAGACTCCTGCGCTCGGCCGCAGCGCCTAGACTCACTAAGGCCACGGGTCGTGGCGCCGTGACTGTCCCTTCATACAGCATGACCAGTCGTTCGATCCCAGCCGCCCAGCCGATTCCAGCGGTCGCCGGTCCACCCATCTGGCGGATCAGGCCATCGTAGCGCCCGCCGGCTAGAACTGTACCTTGCGCACCCAGTACCGTGGTGGTGAACTCGAAGGCCGTATGGCAATAATAATCGAGACCACGCACCAGACGCGGATTGACAACCGGCGTGATTCCGATCGCGTGGAGAAAAGTGCAAACCTGGTCCAGGAAAGCGCGCGCGGGTGCGTTCAGGAAATCCGTCAAAAGCGGGGCATCGGCGATAACGGCCCGATCGCCCGCATCCTTGGAGTCAAGAATACGCAGCGGGTTGCGCAGCAGCCGGTTGCGGCTTTCCGCGGACAGCCGGTCCACCCTTTCGGTCAGATATGCGACGAGAGCAGTCCTGTAGGCGGCGCGACTGTCGGCATCGCCCAGACTGTTCAACTCTAGCGTCATCTTGTCGGCTAGCCCCAATGCAGCCAGGAAATGAGCGGCGAGGACAATGACCTCGGCATCGGCAAGCGGGCTTTCCACGCCCAGAAGCTCGATGCCGACTTGATGAAACTGGCGCAGACGTCCCTTTTGCGGTCGTTCATGACGAAACATGGGACCACGATAGAAGACCTTCAGAGGCAACGCCTGGTGCAGGCCATGAGAGATGAAGGCCCGCGCCACCCCGGCGGTCCCTTCCGGCCGCAGGGTTAGAGACTCGTCACCACTTGTAAAGGTATACATTTCCTTTGTGACAATATCCGATGTCTCCCCCAGTGTTCGACTGAATACCTCTGTAAATTCAAGAACTGGTGTTGCAATCTCGCCAAAGCCGTAGCACGCGGCCAGAGTGCAGAAAATTTCCTCAACGGCACGGTGCCGTCGTGCTTCGTCGGGCAACAGATCCTGTGTGCCACGAACCGGCTGGAGAGAAGACACGGACACACTCCCTGAAACGGTTTTGCAATGCCACGAAAACGGATATTACGTCTTCCGAAAAATTCCTGAACGTCTCCCTTACAGCAGAGATAGCACCATGGGAACCAGCGCGGCGAGAACGTCTGCCACCGGCAGTGGGAGGGATCAATGCGGCAGGAATCGCATGATCGCCGCGACAGCGCCGACCGTCACCATGAACAGAGCTGTCAGTATCACTCCCAGCTTGATAACCAGGTGCTGTTCCATCGCCTTCATCTCGGCGCGCACGGCATCGATTTTCGCATCCAGCCGTTGTTCCTATTCGCACACGACTTCACGCATTTCGGCTGGTGGCGAGGTCGAAACTGCTTGCGGCCTCCTTGATGGCCTGCGTGACTGCATCGGCCTGCTGTTCGGTGAAGCCACTTTCGCGCAAACGGTGGGCGAATTGCAAGATGTCGAAGGCAACAGCTAGAGCCATAGGGGAGTCCTCACCCGCGTGTCTCCCTTCACCATGGAACCGGGGAAAAGCTTAAGTCAACGGGCCCATGCAGGCTGGTGGAGGCACAGGGCCAAGGCGGTGGACAGCAGCAAGGTGGGTGTGGAGGGGAGGGCAAGTTCTCCCCCACACACCCCCACAGGGCAGCTGCATATTTGCTGGGCTGGGGGGCGCATCGCATAGGCTTTTCCCGTTTGGTGCGCCATGATTGGTGCTGGCTGCAGCGGAGGGAGGTCCTGTTTGCGATGCGCTTTCTCAACCCGAGGACCGGCTTTGCGTTCAAACGGATTTTCGGGTCCGACGACAGCTGGGACATTCTGCTCAGCTTTCTGAACGCGGCGCAGGGCCTGTCTGGACCGGGGCAGATCGTGGAGGTGTCGATCCTGGCCCCTATCAGGTGCAGAGAATCAAGGGCTGGCAGGACACCTACGTTGACGTGTGCGCCAAGGACAAAACCGGTCGCTCCTTCATCATCGAGATGCAGGTTCTGAACCACCCAGGGTTCGGGAAGCGGGTTTTGTACAATGTGTGCAAGACCTACGTCGGCCAGATTGGCAGTGCCCTGGACACCTTCCGCCTACGCGCTGCCGAGAACTCATCAGACGTCACGCATCAGGACATGGCCCTGGTGTTTGTCGAACTACCGAAGTTCACCAAGAGCGAGACCGAGCTGGAAACGGCCCTGGAGCGCTGGCTGTATTTTCTGAAAAAGGCGAGGTCCTTTGACATGGTGCCCAAGGCGTTGTCCGTTGATCCAGCCCTTGAGCACGCCTTGCAGATTGCCCAACAAGGCGGCCCTGTTCCCGAGGGAACTGGAAGACCAGGGGCAGCGGGAACAATGGATTGGCATGCAAAAGGGCATACTACTCGCCCTTGACGAGGCAAAGGCCAAAAGCCGGGCAGAGGGCAAGGCCGAGGCTTTGCTCCGTCAGCTTAGCCGGCGGTGGGGACCGGTTTCTCCGGCAGTCAAGAGCCGTGTTCGGGCGGTGGAGAGTTGCCGGCTCGACGAATGGATGGATCATCTGATGGATGCCTATAGTCTGGCCGAGGTGTTCGACCTGTCTGCGACGGACTGAAAGGTGGGGAAGTTTCAGTCCCCCTTTGGATGACAGAAAAATGGGGTGGACTCGGGCATCAAAGGGATATTGATCCGAAGGCTCCAACCAATCATGGACACCGCTTTTTGATCCAAGTTGATCCAAGCCGCCGTTGACGTAAAATGCGGCGAAAAGAGTCGTGGTGACATCGAATATATCCCTTGAATGCGTGACGGCGATCGACTTGTGCCCGAATCCTGCGAACCAATAACGTTTGACGTTGATGACACTTCACGACCGCGACATTCAAAACGCCAAGCACAAGCCCTCGCGTGGTTCCCTCCTGTTCAACGGTGGGTGATGTTTCCCCGTCTTACGGCCAGTTCCGCGCCGTCCCGTGACAGGCACGGCAGCCCTCCTTCATCTTCTCCAGAGCGGCCATGAACCTGGCCCGATTCTGGTCCTTGAGCCAATGCTGCGCTGCTATTGCAAGTTCCTTGGTAGCCACCTGTACGGTGGAAGCTAGTTTATCGAATTCCGCTTCGTTCTGCCACGACCAGTGACTATTGCCTTCTGTGTTCCTGTCGCCAGGGAACGCATGGTCGAGTAGACCTGCCGTGTTGGCAATGGCACTGGCATGGCGGACCACGTTGTCTGAATACTTGCCTGGATCACCCGTCAACAATTCGATAGCCTCGACATGACTGCGGAAGATATCCATGACGAGCCGAAGATAATCACGTTCTCTCTGCGTCGCCGCGCCCCCCACCTCTGGTATGGTACCCACGGCAAGGAGAACCAGAACAACAAAGATCCCCTTTTTCATTTCGCAATTTTCCTTGTCAGTGGTTGTCACATCGTCAGAACCGCGTCGCCTCCTTCTCCTGTTCCACCCCTGCAAATCACAGCCTGCAAGTGTTTCGAAAAGACGTAACCGTTCATATCCCCCCTTGCGAAATAAGCTTCTTTCCATCACCCCTGCTTGTGCAGGGGTCCATAGTGGAGCAGGCGCGTTGCTAGGCCACGACAGGCCGCACTGCCCAACCATACATAGATTCCCGCTTTCGCGGGAGTGGCGGAGGAGGGATGTGTCCGGTTACAAAAAGACACGTTGACCACTGGAACGCTGTCCTTTCCAGGGAAAGTTTAGGCAGATCCCCCTGCTGGCTACAACGGTAGCACGCAGTTCTTCCGTGTCAAGGTGCATCTTGCGGTCAACCCGTCATGCAACCTGTGCCTCCACGGCGCTTTCCAAGATTTCTACCCTATGTACACATTTCTGCCTGCTGCCGCTGTCACATGAGAGCCTCCGTGGAAGAAGGAGAGGGCTGTCGGGAGAGGAGCGGGGGGAAAGCATGAGACCTCCGTCTGGAACAGCGAGTCCTTTTCCTCGGGGGAGAAGGGTAGAGTGGGGGTGATTCCTCTGTTGCGCCCGACTGAATCAGAAGTTGAAACGTATTGTGAGCCGTCCGGTGTTGCTTCTGAAGTTGTTCCTCAATTCGGCATCATAGTCGAGGCTGAGGTTCTAGTTTCCGTCTTTAGTCGCGAAGGTCAGGCCGGGGAAGGTAGATGTGGACTGGACCTGGTCGCTGAGGCACTCGTACAGCGGGCCGGCACGCAGTTCTGGTTTCAGGGTTCCCCCCCGCCAACCAGCAGGAAGGCGCTGTACTTGATGCCGAGCGAACCAACCAGAACACCTATACCGCCTGGATCAACGGTTAGATCGAACAGACCGGCTTCGGCATAGGCGGTGTTCTCCACAAGAGTGTATTGCATGCTGGCACTCGTGGTAAACGTGTGCCCGCCTGCCGTCAGGGACACGCTTACCCCGAGGCGGGCCATGTATTGATGTATCGCATGGCAGCCATGGTCCATTCCGTTCGTTGTGCTTGTTTAGATTACAACGACTATTGCATGAAAATATGGGGCAGGCGGTTTGCCCGTTGTTTGAGTCTCAGGTGCTCTCGGGATGATGACCGGAGAATCTCTCTCTCCCTCTTCCTCTAGGGCCGTGGGCTTCTGTCTCTTCCTCCGTTTCTTCGGATGTCTCCTTATGGACGACTCTAATGACTAAGTCTGTTGCACTGGAGCTAACTTCGTCGAGTTGTAGGTCAATCGTTGAACTGTTGAAGAGCGCGGCACCCGTGATGCCGTCGAGGCCCACCAGAAGAAAACGAGCGGGTTTGTCAGTGGTGCCAACCGTATCGGCAAATGTCGCCACGCTGGCGCTCCCATCAGCCTGGTTAGCAGTGATGATCCGTCCTTCCTCCGGATCAGCGGCTGTGAGAGCACCGCTGATTGTCTAGTCTGTCATGCCCCTGATCTCAAGAGCAGCCTTGCCCTTGTTGTTTTCCGACAAGCCGACAGCAAATATTATTTCGTTGAATGTCGCATCGCTCATCACGGTGACTTTGGCGCTGCTATCTTCACTGGTCCCACCAACGCCTTCACCGCCTTGGATCATCAGCTTCTGCCTGAGAAGTTGTCCAAAACATAGTCTTTTTCAAGACAGATATTGATTAATGCATGGCACTGGACGTCTACTCTGCAATCGGCGGGGATAGATTGGGAGAGGATCGTCCGTCTGACCGGTCGTCATTCCCGCGAGGCTTATCTTTGTGGAAGCGGAAAGCGGGAATCCGGGTTACCTGCACTGGCTTTTCCATGACTCTCGAACCAATACTTTCGTCGCGGTGGTGACGGCTTTATATAGGGGTACTTCTGATTCTAGACGGAAGGATCACCCCCCCCTTCTCTCGATCCAGGGGAAAGAGCTGACAAGGTCCAGATAGAAGAGGGCCGTATACCCCCCTCCTCAACCCTCTTCCGACGGATGACCCCACACCCCAGAAGCCTCTTTTCTCCCGGGAGGAGCACGCTCTTCCCCTGAAGGGAGGCCTGCCCCCTTAAGAGAAGGGCTTGGAGAAGTGAGCCTACTAAGGTAGCACAGAAGCTATAGGATGCCTTTCCCGTGAAAGCGAGAACAAATGTTCAACCGCGTGCCATGGATGGCCGCACAGGCGGGCATGACGGTAACCAGAGGAAACGGTAGGATCTCTCTCGTGACTTCTGGACTGTCCTGCTTCGCTTGCGATAGCAGAAGGCTTTTCCGCCTGGAATCATCACATTCTAGCTGTTCATTGCCTCGAAGAAATCCGTGTTGCTCTTAGTTTCCTTTAGCTTGTCGAGTAGGAATTCCATTGCATCGACGACTCCCATGGGCATGAGGATGCGGCGCAGAACCCACATTTTCGATAGTACACCTCTATCAACCAGAAGTTCCTCCTTGCGTGTTCCCGACTTGGTAATGTCGATACCCGGGAAGGTCCGCTTGTCTATCAACTTACGGTCAAGAATGATCTCGGCGTTGCCAGTGCCTTTGAACTCCTCGAAGATGACTTCGTCCATACGCGAGCCTGTGTCGATCAGAGCCGTGGCGATGACGGTCAGGGAACCGCTCTCTTCGATGTTACGGGCAGCGCCAAAGAACCGTTTGGGCCGCTGCAGGGCATTGGCGTCGACGCCTCCTGTCAGGACTTTACCTGAGCTGGGCACGACGGTATTGTAGGCTCGGGCCAGGCGAGTGATGGAATCGAGCAGAATGACGACGTCACGTTTATGTTCGACCAGACGCTTGGCCTTTTCGAGCACCATTTCAGCAACCTGAACATGACGCGAGGCTGGCTCGTCGAAGGTGGAGCTGATGACCTCTCCCTTGACCGAGCGAGCCATATCCGTTACTTCCTCCGGGCGTTCATCGATTAGAAGAACAATCAGGTAGCACTCGGGATGGTTGGCAGCGACGGCATGGGCAATGTTCTGCAACATGACTGTCTTGCCTGTACGGGGCGGGGCGACGATGAGGGCACGCTGGCCCTTGCCGAGAGGAGCGATGAGATCGATGACCCGGGTCGTGTAATCCCTGCGTGCTGGATCGTCGAACTCAAGGGTGATCTTGCGGTCCGGATAAAGAGGAGTCAGGTTGTCGAAGTTGATCCGGTGGCGGACTTCCTCCGGCAATGCGAAGTTGATCTGGCTGACTTTCAGCAGGGCGAAGTAGCGCTCGCCGTCCTTCGGGGCACGGATCTGCCCCTCCACTGTGTCACCGGTGCGGAGGCTAAACCGGCGAACCTGGCTTGGCGAGACGTAGATGTCGTCCGGGCCGGGTAGGTAGTTGGCCTCCGGGGAACGCAAGAAGCCGAAACCGTCCTGGAGGATCTCTAGCGCGCCATCACCATAGATTGGCGTGTCCCGGTCGGCAAGCTGCTTCAGGATAGCAAATAGCATATCCTGTTTACGCAGGCTGCTCGCATTCTCGATTTCAAGCTCTTCGGCAAAAGCGAGCAGCTCGGCTGGAGACTTCTTTTTCAGCTCTTGAAGGTGCATGGTTCTTCCGGGCATTGCAACAGGGGATGATCAGAGGGAAGCAGGAAGGAAACTTCCTGGGTGAATGAATAACCGCCTTCAGACAGATATTCCCCCCTCGTTCTGCCGTGGGGTTCTCGCTCTGCCTGTTCCTTTCCCCGGCTTTCGTGGTGCCGGTTCGTGTATTGGCATGTGCACGGATTCTGGGCTTGCGCCCGGGTGACTTACGCCATCAGGACTAGCCGAAACAGGACCGCTAAGTCAAACACCGATTTCAGTACCAGGCGCGTGACTCGTCTTCCGGGGCAGTAGTCCAAAACTACAAATAGTATTATCAGAAAGGCTTGATAGTAGCAAGGATTGCTATACAAACAAGAACGACTGTTGGGATCTCATTCACAACCCTGTAGAAAACATGGGCATGAATGTTACGGTCATGCACGAAGGCGACTCGCCAGCGCGCACAAAGCAGATGATAGGCAACGAGGACGCTAGCCAACCCCAGCTTGGCGATCATCCAGCCTGACTCTAGCCATGCAGGTAGCAGCACGGCTCCTGTGATCAGGGTCGCTACCAAGGAAGGGTGCATGATGCCATGTAGCAACCGGCGTTCCATGGTCTTGAGAAGCTGGGACCGGTCAGAATCAACTGGCACCATGGCATGGTAGACGAACAGACGGGGCAGGTAGAACAATCCGGCCATCCAGGTCACGATGCTGACGATATGCGCAGCCTTCCACCAGAGATAAATCTCTTCCGACATGACCTGCCTCCGTTTCATAAGGTCCGACATCAGGTGATTCACGCTGCTCGTGTTGTACATCTGAAAGTTGATGACAAGCAGTTGTACTTGCTCCATTGGCTGCATGGGTCGCTCTTCTCGCAGGTCAATGCCTCTTGCACCAGCCTGGCCAGCCCAGTAATGAAACGCGGGTGTACCCTGGTTGTCGGCACACGTATGTAGGCTGGAACGCCAGCCACCTTGGCTACACGCCGGTACTCGATGTCAAGCTCAACAAGTGTTTCGACATGCTCAGAGACAAATGTAACCGGAACCAGAACAACCGGAACACGACTTGTACCCGCCTCACGGATCATGTCACGCGTTTCTGGTCCGATCCACCGTTGCAGCCCGATACGACTCTGATAGCAGACTCTGTAGTCGAGATCCGGTTCCCGAAGTGCTGCAATCACAGCAGCAGCCGTTTCCTCAACCTGGTGCTGGTAGGGATCACCTCGGGCAACCACACACTCCGGCAGTCCGTGTGCGGAGAATAGAACCCGTGGCAGCCGGTCGTGCACCACGCCAGTCCTTCGAGTCGCCTCTAGTCCCTGCCGCGTCAGATCGGTAACGGCTGCGACCCAGTCCGGCTGTACAGGCCAGCAGCAGACAGCCGTCGTTTCTGCTTCGAGACCAGCGGCGGTGCGGCTCCACTCGGCCAGGGACGAAGCCGTCGTCGTACTCGAAAACTGAGGGTAGAGCGGGAGGAGAACAACCTGGTCTGGACACCACTGCTTCACAGTCCAGGCAACGTCGCTGATGAAGGGATGCCAGTAGCGCATGGCAGGGAAAACCTTCATCTCTAGGCTAGGACTCCTCAGAGCTGCCTCAAGTGCTCGAGCCTGGGCCTCGGTTTCGGCGACGAGAGGAGAGCGGCCGCCGATACAGTCATAGATGGAACGAGCCGTTCTCGCACGGCAGGCCGAGATCAGTTTAGCCAGTATCCAACGGACGAGCCTGGGCTTGCTGATAATGGCTGGGTCGTTGAACAGGTTAAAAAGAAATGGCCGGATTGTCTCCAGCGAGTCAGGTCCACCGAGATTGAACAGCACGATAGCCACCCTAGGCATGGACGATCTCTCCCTGTTCTGATCCGTGATTCCTCTCTCCTTTCCGTGGAAAGCAGGTCTATGTAAATGAAGGCACGACCTAGAAATCAATAGGACTCCAGGTACGCACGGACTTAACAAGCTGGGTCACATGTTCAGGAGGTGTCTCCGGAGCAACGCCATGGCCAAGATTAAATATAAAGGGGCCATGGCCAAGAGCATCAGCGATGGAGTAGACCCTGCGGCACATAGACTCCCCTCCGGCAACCAGCACTGATGGATCGAGACTGCCCTGAACCGTCACACGAGGTTGCAGGCGCTCAGCTATCCACTTGAGAGGAATCGATGAGTCGACACTAACAGCCTGCACACCAGCTTTGGCTATAAACGTCTCGTAGTGTACACCTGCACCCCGTGGAAACGCAATGACTGGCACGTCAGGGTAGACTCTATGCACAGCCGCCGCGATGGCTGCGACAGGTTCTGTTACCCAGTGATGAAACTCATCCTCTGGCAGAACGCCAGCCCAGGTCTCAAAGATCTGGACAGCCTCGGCCCCCGCGGCGATCTGTGCCAGCAGATGCTGCGCTGTAGCCTCGATCAACAGTTCTACCAGTCTAGTAAGCCTCTTCCCCTCTAGTACCCATGACTTAGCGCGGGCGAAGTCCTTGCTGCTGCCGCCCTCGATCATGTAGGTAGCAACCGTCCATGGCGCACCCGCAAACCCGATCAACGCCGTTGTCGGTGGAAGGGCCTCTGCCACACGGTGTACTGTCTCGTAGACTGGAGCAAGATGACTTGCTAGTCGATTCAGTGACAGGCTCGCCATATCCATCTCACTTTCCAGCCGATCCAGGATGGGTCCCTTCCCTTCGTGAAACACGACCTGCTGACCAAGTGCATCTGGTATGACAAGGATATCGGAGAATAGAATCGCTGCATCGAGTGCATAGCGATGTATAGGTTGCAATGTCGCTTCCATTGCTAGGTCTGGTGTATAGCACAACTTAAGAAAGCTATCTGCCTTAGCACGAACCCGACGATACTCGGGCAGGTAGCGTCCAGCCTGCCGCATGAGCCAGACTGGCAGAGGCATGACAGTCTCTCCCTTCAAGGCACACAGGAAAGGCTTGGTAGGGATGGACCGGCTGTACAGGGATGCTCTTGTCCGGTCCATGCTTTTCCTCTATCTAATTTCTTTTTGAGAGATAAGGGAAGTGGTAGTGGTAGACCCTGTGGATAGTGAGGATGACTTATTATACAGGATTTATCCCCATCCGCTCTAGGAAATCCGGTCTGTTGTGGAAAACGAGGGGATGGGAAATTGATGACTCTGGAGAGATCCTGGACTAGGCCAGTGGATGACTCGGGGATACAGGTGATGTGGAAAGAGGGGGTAACCCTGTCTGTTTCCAGGTTGTGCCTTGCTTGTGGACAACTGCGCTTACAAGGAGGGAAAGTGTGCACTGTTTCCGGATAGTTAGGAATGGCAGAACAGCCTTGTGAATCTAGCCGCTTTCGGTCTGGTTTTTCCACAGTCTTATCCCTTCTGCTGTTAGAACCAGGTGGCAGGAGCAGAAGATCGAATAGTATCATGAAGTTTCATCTTCACCTTGTGTCCGACTTTACAGGTGAGACCGTTACAGCT
The DNA here is from genome assembly GCA_964624075.1 of uncultured Rhodobacterales bacterium. GTDB lineage: Bacteria > Pseudomonadota > Alphaproteobacteria > Rhodospirillales > Rhodospirillaceae > CAZUWH01. The sequence goes on along the minus strand of CAZUWH010000015.1, from coordinate 18,361 downwards.
GTGGCGCGGGCCTGCCTATCTCAGTTCGAGGATGCCCAGGTCATCGAGCATCCGTGGTGGCTTGTCCGTGCCGAGAATCAGGTCAGCAAGGTCATCGAGGGCATCGCCAGGTTTCCGGGCATCGTCTTGTGCACACTCGTCGACAATGGTGTCCGGTCCCTACTGGAGGAGGCGTGTCGTCGTCTTGGTACGCCTTGCATCGCGGTACTGGATCCTGTGATGGGTGCACTTGCCGCTTTTACCGGCGCCGAGATTCGTGCCCTTCCTGGTCAGCAGCACGCCCTGTCAGCGGAGTACTTCCGTCGTATCGATGCTATTCATTTCACGCTTGCCCACGACGATGGGAGAGTGGTCCATGATCTCAATGACGCTGATATCATTGTTGTTGGTGTTTCGCGGACGTCGAAGACACCGACGTGCATGTATCTGGCCTATCGTGGTCTGAAGGTAGCCAACGTCCCGTTCGTTCCTGGTATAGAACTCCCGGCAGTGCTCTTTGAGGCTAGCTACCCGTTGATCGTTGGCCTTACTCGGGACCCATGTTATCTGGTGGATATCCGTTGCAACCGGGTCCAGAGCGACATAGGGGGCGGGAGCTATACCAGCTACGAGGAGGTCAAGAGCGAAGTCCAGGAGGCACAGCGCCTCTTTACACGCCAGAGATGGCCGGTGATCGACATGACCGCCCGCTCGATCGAAGAAGCTGCTGCTACCATCTTGCATCATCACGCTCGCTACCAGGAAATGCTGTCTGGTGAGAAGGCTCGGGAGCCGGGTGATCTCGCATATAGGGATCCATAACATGTTTCTAACCGGCAGAGCAAAGCTAGCTGGTGTAATTGGTTGGCCGGTTGCGCACTCTAGATCGCCGAGGCTGCATGGCTGGTGGCTGGAACGATACGGCATCGATGGAGCCTATGTCCCGCTTCCCGTGCAGCCGGCCCACTTTGCTGAGGTGGTCCGAGCCCTGGGCAGAGCCGGATTCCTGGGTGTAAACGTTACTATTCCCCACAAGGAAGCGGCACTTGCCACTGTCGATGAGGCAACCCTATCCGCCTGGCGCATCGGAGCCGTGAATACTATTATCTGTGATGGGGACAGCCGCCTGTTCGGTCTGAACACAGATGGGCCCGGTTTCATCGAGAACCTGTGTGACTGTTGGCCATGCTGGCGCGGTAGCAGCGGACCAGCGGTCGTCCTTGGCGCAGGCGGTGCCGCGCGGGCCATCGTGGCAGCTCTGGTAGAAAAGGGTGTACCGCGGTTGTTCCTAGTCAACCGCTCGCGCCAGCGTGCTGAGAGCTTGGTCGCTGACATCGGTGGACCGGTTGAAATCATCGGTTGGCCGTATCGAGCTGCGGTTCTGGAGGGTGCGTCGCTGCTGGTTAATACCACGACCCTAGGAATGACTGGTGCTCCGCCGTTGGAGCTCGATCTGACAGCTCTGCCGCAAACAGCCCTGGTCGCTGACATCGTTTATGCGCCACTGGTGACACCGCTTCTAGCTGTAGCGCAGGCCCGTGGTAATCCAGTGGCAGATGGTATGGGTATGCTTTTGCATCAGGCGCGTCAGGGATTTGCAGCCTGGTTCGGCGTTGAGCCGGAGATAACGGCCGAGCTGCGGGCGGTCATGCTGGAGCGGTAAGTACCAGCTGGTCAGTGGAAAGAGGAGACGAAGTACGGGTGCACATTCTGGGTTTGACAGGCTCCATTGCTACGGGCAAGAGCACGGCGGCGGCTATGTTAAAGCGGCTGGGCATTCCCGTCTACGACGCCGATGCGACCGTTCACGCGCTCCTGGGAACGGCAGGTCCCACCGTCTCCGCGATAGCGGAGCTCTTCCCCGGTACGGTCGTCGATGGTATCATTGACCGGGCGGCACTGGGAGCCAGGGTTTTCAGAGATTTGGCTGGATTGAGACAGCTAGAGGGTATCCTGCACCCGCTGGTCCGTTATGCCGAGCAACGCTTTCTGCGGCACGCAGCGATCCGTCACACTACTCTCGTCGTCCTGGATGTTCCACTGCTGTTTGAGACTTGCGGAGAGCAACGCTGTGATGCGACGATAGCTATGACGGCTCCACGGTTCCTGCAGACGCAGCGCGCCCTGCGCCGGGCCGGCATGACTCCAGGCCGGCTGGAAGCCATCCGGGCTCGTCAGACTCCAGAAGCCGAGAAACGGCGTCTAGCTGGCTTTGTCATTTCGAGCGGGCTTGGTCGGGGTTTAACACGGCGCCGCTTGATCCAGGCGCTTAAGGTGATCCGCACCTACCCAGCCTGCCACTGGCCGCCGTGTCTTCTGCCACGCATGCCGCGGCGGGGGTGCCGTCATGCGTGAAATCGTTCTTGATACCGAGACAACAGGTCTTGATCCTGTCACCGGCCATCGCATCGTGGAGATCGGCTGTGTCGAGCTAATCAATCATGTACCAACCGGTGAACACCGCCAGTGGTATCTGAACCCGGAACGGGACATGCCGGCGGAAGCGGAAGCCGTACACGGCCTGTCGGCCGCTTTTCTAGCTGATAAGCCCCTGTTTTCCGCTGTCGCGGAGACGTTCCTGGCATTCCTCGGCAACGCATCGCTGGTCATTCACAATGCCGAGTTCGACATGAAGTTCGTCAATGCCGAATTGCAGCGTTGCGGGCTGGCGCCTCTGTCGGCGAATCAGGTCATCGACACGGTCGTCTTGGCACGCCGGATGTTTCTCGGCGCGTCGGTCAGTCTGGACGCCCTGTGCCGGCGGTTCTCCATCAACAATACTAGCCGGACAGTCCACGGTGCCCTGTTGGATGCGCAACTTCTAGCTGATATCTATTTCGAACTGGTCGGAGGGCGGGAGCCGAAACTAGCTTTGACGGTCTCCACAAGGGTCGCGGTCGCAGCAACTGTCACACGAACCAGTCGTCCCCCTCGTCCGCATGTCGTGCCTCCTAAAGAGCTGGAAGCGCACAAGGCGTTTATTGCCAAGCTCAAGTCTCCCCTCTGGAGACAGTAGAGCGTTTGCAGGGTGGGACACGAGGCAGAGCAGAATGAAACGAATCGGTATCATTGGAATCGGCGCATGGGGCGTGGCCCTTGCCCTGGCTATTCACCGCGCCGGTTGGCCAGTCATGCTGTGGGCCCATGGAACCGCCACGGCCGCTACGCTGGCTGCCACGGGGATGAGTCCCCATCTACCTAACGTGCCATTGCCACTGCATCCCGGGACCCTAGACCTGACGACTGATCCGGCCGTCATGACCGAGGCCTGTAATGCCATCTTGCTGGCAACGCCGGCACAATGTCTCCGCGCTGTCTGTACCAGGTTTGCACCTTACTGGAGACCTAGCACACCGGCGGTGATCTGTGCCAAGGGTATCGAATGTCATACTAACGCCTTGATGCACGAAATCGTTAACGAAATCCTGCCAACAGCGGTCGTGGCCGTTCTGTCGGGCCCTAGTTTCGCCATCGAGGTTGCGTGTGGCCTGCCAACGGCCCTGACCCTCGCCTGTCCGGATGCCAGCATAGGGCAGCGACTGGTCTGGGCATTGGGAACCCCGATGTTTCGGCTCTACCTGTCCGATGACGTGCTAGGCGCCGAGATCGGGGGTGCTGTCAAGAACGTGCTGGCAATCGGTTGCGGGATCATCACGGGCCGGGCCCTAGGAGACAATGCCCGTGCCGCCCTGATCACACGGGGCCTGGCCGAGATCGTCCGTCTGGCCACAGCGGCGGGTGGGCGGGCGGAAACCCTGATGGGACTCTGCGGTCTTGGGGATCTGATCCTGACCGCGAGCAGTCTGCAATCGCGTAACTTCTCGCTGGGCATGGCCCTTGGCCAGGGCGCGACCCTGGACGAGGTGCTGACCAGCCGCCGTTCGGTGGCAGAAGGTGTCCAGAGTGCCTCCGCCGTGGTCGGACGTGCCAGGCTTCTCTCCGTCGAGATGCCAATCTGCGCAGCTGTGGACGATATCCTTCATCAGGGGGCTCCCATCGACACAGTCATCCGTACTCTCCTGACCCGTCCTTTCCGGACCGAGATCGGCTGGGGACATAAGGCCCTCCATCTAGGATCTGCCAATCCTCTCCCTTGGATCAGGGGAGGATTGGGGTAAGAGTGATGGTTCCGTCTGGAACTTGCCAGCCGTGGGCCAGGGGGTGTGATCGCCATGAGTCCCCCGGCCGCTTTTTTTGTGCCAGACATCCCGATTACCCCCTCCTCGAAGGGGAGGGGTGCTCCGTCCAGGAAAGGGGCGTGTCCCATCCAGGAGGATGGGGGTGTCCCTGAGCGGACAACCCTTCTTCCTCTGATGACCCTGTCGTCGCCTGTGGCAGGAATGATCATACCAGGGAGTGCGAATCTTGATTCAAGCCTGTTGGCATTATACTCCAGCGTCATACTCCAGCACCATGCAGGCCAACCGGGGGGAAGACACCATGACGCGCTATACGGCGCCTGTTGAAGATATGATGTTTGTGTTGGATCATGTGGTCGACCTTGCCGACGTTCAGAATCTGCCTGGTTGTGCCGAGGTGACTCGTGACCTCCTCGCTGTCATCCTCGAGCAGGCTGGCCGATTCGGTACAGATGTTCTAGCGCCACTGAATCAGAGCGGTGACCAGGAAGGCGCGGTGCTCGACGCTGGTGGCGTGCGCATGCCGGAAGGTTTCGCCAACGCCTATCGCCAGTTTGTTGAAGGCGGCTGGAATGGTCTGCCATTCCCGCATGAATTCGGCGGCCATGATCTACCATGGGTGCTGCATACCGCCGTGCAGGAAATCTGGCATGCGGCCAACATGTCGTTTGGTCTGTGTCCGATGCTGACCCAGGGCGCTACCGAGCTGTTGCTGGCGCATGCCTCTGCTGCGCAGAAGGCCCTGTTCCTGCCGCACCTGGTATCGGGTACATGGACTGGGACCATGAACCTGACCGAATCGCAAGCCGGCTCCGATCTATCACGCATCCAAACCCGTGCTATACCGGTAGACGGCGCGCCGCCTGGTACCTGCCGCCTGATTGGTCAGAAAATCTTCATCACCTATGGCGAGCATGACATGACAGAGAACATCATCCATCTCGTGCTTACCCGCATGCCGGACGCTTCTCCGGGTGTGAAAGGCATCTCGCTATTCATCGTTCCCAAGTTCCTCCTCACCCCCGCCGGCCTACCCGGCCAGCGCAACGACATCTGGTGTTCGGCCCTGGAGCATAAGCTTGGCATCCGGGCTAGCCCGACGGCGGCGATGAGCCTAGGAGACGACGACGGCGCCATCGGCTACCTGGTCGGCACGGCAGAACGCGGTCTCGAATACATGTTCACGATGATGAACAATGCCCGTCTGGCCGTGGGACTGGAAGGTATAGCCATTGCTGAACGTGCCTACCAGCAGGCGCGAACCTATGCCCGTGAGCGGGTGCAGGGACGGTCCCTATCGCCGGGTAACGGTGCCGTGACCATCATTCACCACCCAGATGTCCGTCGCATGCTACTGACCATGAAGGCCTTGACCGAGGTGACCCGGGCCCTAGCCTACTATACGGCGGCACGGATCGACGTCGCCCGGAGGCACCCGGATGCGCCTGTGCGCGCGGCCGCGGAGTCCCGCGTCGCCCTTCTGACCCCTATCGTCAAGGCATGGTCCACCGAGAACGGTATCGAGGTGGCAAACCTGGGTATTCAGGTTCATGGTGGAACCGGTTTTATCGAGGCGACCGGGGCCGCACAGCACTTGCGGGATGCCCGTATTGCTGCCATCTACGAAGGCACTAACGGGATTCAGGCCGACGACTTGGTCAATCGTAAGATCCTACGTGACAGGGGCGCGGCAGCCCGATCGATGATCGGCGAGATGAATGCTATCATTCCCGTCCTGATCGTAAGAGGAGACGCCGTACGGTCCGTGCGGATTGGTCTGCGGGATGCACTTCGCGCTCTTGAGAAGGCGACAGCCTGGCTGGTAGAGACAAACGATCCGGTAGCGGCACAGGCAGGGGCTGTTCCGTACGTGCATCTGTTCGGCCTGACGCTGGGAGGATTCATGTTCGCCAGGACGGTCCTGGCGGCGATGCGGCTCCTGGAAACGGAGGACCGACCGTTCCTCAGGGCCAAGATGACGACGGCACGGTTTTACGCCGAGCGGCTCCTGCCACAAACGACGGGTCTGCTTGCGGCGGTAACTGCCGGGGCAGAGTCGGTCATGGCCTTGCCGGAGGAGGTGTTTTAAGGGTGTTTCATGCATCGATACAAACTGATACTAGAATACGACGGCGGTCCCTTCGTCGGCTGGCAACGGCAGGCCAATGGGTTATCGGTGCAGGAGGTCGTGGAAACGGCGGTGTCTACCTTCTGCCAGCGGTCCGTGGTGGTTCAGGGGGCCGGGCGGACCGACGCCGGTGTGCATGCCCTGGGCCAGGCCGCCCATCTCGATCTGCCGCGTGTCTACGCGCCCGAGCGAGTGCGCGATGCCCTGAACGCCCATCTGCGACCCCATCCGGTCGCCGTGCTGAAGGTGGAAAGGGTGGATGCCCGCTTCCATGCCCGCTTTTCCGCCATCGCGCGGTGTTATCTGTACCGGATCGTCAACCGGCGGATACCCCTTACGCTGGAGACAGGTCGAGCTTGGTGGGTCCCCAGTTCCCTGGATGTAGAGGCCATGGCAACCGCCGCCCAATGCCTCGTAGGCCGGCACGATTTTTCCACCTTCCGGGCCAGCGCATGCCAGGCAGAATCGCCTGTGCGGACCCTCGACCTTCTGACCGTTACTCGCCAGAGCGAAATCATCGTCGTGGTGGCCCGGGCACGATCATTCCTCCACCACCAGGTCCGTAACATAGTGGGGACATTACGGCTCGTCGGGGAAGGACGCTGGAATGGTCCCGATCTGCAGCAGGCTCTGGTCGCCCGTGACCGCCGGGCCGGCGGCCCGGCAGCACCGGCTTGCGGTTTGTACCTGACAGGTGTGGGCTATCCACCCGAGGCGGACTCTGCACACCTTCTCCCCTGAAAGGAACATGGCCTCCCTCCTGGACGGAAACTCCCTCCCCCTTGGATCGAGGGAGGGTCGGGATGGGGGGTGATGAGGGCATCTGGTTCGGTGGTGGGGGAATTCGTGGCGGTTACGCCATTGGGCGCACGGGCTGACGAGGTCCAGGAGGTCCATACGGAAAGATCACTCCCACCCAATCCTCTCCCCCATCGCGGGGGAGGGCTTGTAGATCCCAAGAGGAGGGCTGACAAGGTCCAGGCGCAAGGCCGCATGCCTCCTTCCCCCCTCGATCTGCTCCCGACGGACCACGCCCCGGGAAAGACTCCCTCCTCCCGATGGAGGAGGGCATGTTCGGAGGGGGAGGGGATGCAATGAGAACTACCGAGCGCAAACAGTACCCGCAGCGGCCTCCAGATAAAGCCACTTTCCTCTGATCGGGAACCGGCTCTAGGGTTCTTCTTTCTCCCGTTAGATAAGAGGCCTGGGCTCGATCAATCAATCGAGAAGTTGCAGATTGGCCGCCGCGGCGCGACCATCACGACCGCGCGTGAGTTCGAAGGTAAGCCGTTGACCTTCGCTGAGTGAGCCGAGTCCTGCCCGTTCGACGGCCGAGATGTGTACGAACACATCCTTGCTGCCATCCTCCGAACGGATGAAGCCATAACCCTTGGTCGTATTGAACCACTTGACGGTTCCGGTAGCCATTCGCAGGTTCTCCATATGGTAAAAGGCGGCAACCCTGATGGGGCTGTTATAACTGGTGCTAAAAAAGAAAATAAAAGAAGGAACCGGGGCGGTAAGAGCATTAAATAGATGACCAGTCTTCAAACGTACCTTCCGACAGGGACGAGAGTCAACCCGCTGCCATGGTGCATCATGCCCCCCTCGTTCCGGGCATGATATCCGTTTGCAACGCCGTCACGACACCTTGCCGGAAGATCAGATCAACCATTCCCCGTCCCGTCCGGCTTCACCACGAAACAGTGTTCGAGACAGGGAAAAGTGCGGGCCCGGACTTCCTGGACATAGGCGGCAACAGCCTCCCTCACCTCTGCCCCCAGAGTAGCGAACCGCTTGACAAAGCGAGGCTGGAATTCATTGAACAGGCCAAGCATATCCTCGGTGACCAGCACCTGGCCATCGCAGGCCGGTGAGGCCCCGATGCCAATGGTGGGAACACTGACCTTTTCCGTGATGCGGCGACCGATCGGTTCCATGACACCTTCAACGACGATCGAGAAGGCACCGGCTTCAGCGATGGCTAGCGCGTCAGCCACGATGGCAGCGGCGGCGGCTTCGTCACGCCCCTGGGCCCGAAAGCCCCCAAGCGCGTGCACTGACTGGGGCAGGAGCCCCACATGGCCCATGACAGGAATGCCCCGCCGGACCATAAAGGCAATGGTTGCAGCCATTTCCCGTCCGCCTTCCAGCTTGACACCGGCGCAACCGGTTTCGGCCATCACCCGGGCCGCGGCGCGGAAAGCGACTTCGGGGGACTCCTGATAACTGCCAAACGGCATGTCGATGATGACACAGGCACGATGGCTGGCCCGGACCACTGCCGCCCCATGATTGATCATCATGTCAAGCGTGACCCCGAGAGTGGTCTCCATGCCATAGATGACCATGCCAAGCGAGTCCCCGACCAGAATCACATCGACCACCGGGTCCAGCAGGCGTGCCATGGTCGCTGTGTAGGCTGTCAGAATAGCTAGCGGAACATCCCCCTTGCGTTGACGGATATCGTGAACAGTCAGTCTTTTAATCCCGGTCGCAACACTCAAGACAGTCTCCTCCCTCTTTCACAACCCCCCTCCCCTGCCTACGGCTACATGAAGCGCCGGGAAAGCGCAAGTCTCGCATCGAGGGGCAGGGGGCGTACGGCCCCCCACCCTTCGCTTAGGATCTGCAAGTCCTCCCCCGATCCAAGGGGGAGGGCACGTTCCGTCCACGGGGAGGGCACTCCCCTGCCGCCGCATCGGATGTCTCCTGCACCCCCACCCCGACTCCTGGAGAAGAAGGCCCTTCCCGCCGACAGGGAGGCAACATTTTCCCTCCCCACAGAGCAGTATTTGCCGCCCACCCAGGCCTGGAAGACAGGGCTTCTGACCTGTCCTCATGGGCCCTTTCTCAGGGGAGCCTCTCTCACGCCAGACGCCGCTCCCGGGGAGAGTGTGGAGTCAGGGACACGGGAGGAATGATACGGAGTCCGGAAAATTTCCGGGAATCGTATAAGGCCCACACGCGTCGAGGGTGATCTGGCGAAGATAACCGAGTTCACTCAGATACCCGCTGCCAGGCCCTCTCCCCTGCGGGGGGAGAGGTTCGCAGATTCTAAACATCCCCCCTCATGACAGAGGCGCTAGGGAAACGGTTCTGGCCCTTCCAGTGGCGTGATTGCGAATACGAAGCGACGGATGGCATCGAAATATGTCATCAGACCGCTTGCCAGCAGATTATTGTGGCCCGCACCGGGAATGATGACCATCTGCTTGCGACCTGCGCCACAGGCATCCCGCAGGGCCAGGCCATCGGTCATCGGGATGATGTCATCCCTTTGCCCGTGGATGAACAGGCACGGAATCGTTACCCGACTGATCTTGTCCAGGTTGCCAAAGCCGTCGTGTGCCTCGTCGGCAGGAGGTAGACGCGTGTCGCTCAGGCGATGGAGCAGATCGAGCGTATAGGCGAAACCGCTCTCGATGATGAGACCGGCGATATCCGCGCCAGCCCGGTACGCAACCTCGATGGCCGCAGCGCTGCCAAGCGAACGCCCCATGACGAACAGACCAGGATAGCTGAACCCGCGCTGGGTCAACAGGTAACCAGCCTGATTATAGAGAGCAACCGCATCCTTGAGCAGGCTAGTCGCGGTTGGCGATCCGTCACTTGAGCCGTAACCCCGGTAGTCCACCACGAACAGGGTGAGGCCACGACTGGTATAATAAGGGGCAATACTGTCGTAGTCGCTGGCAATCTCGCCATTGCCATGGAAATAGAGAATGACCGGTGCTTCCAGCCCAGCCATGTAGATTTTTCCTCCCACGGCCAGATCGCCTGCCACTGGAATCCGCAAGGAAACCGCCCCTGACATCAGGCTGCCCCCGGGATATTCCAGACGCGGGTGAAAGAGGATACGGCCAATGTCGGGCCAGTCCAGAAATTCAAGGGAATGCTCTGTCATGTCTGCCCCGCCTACCAGGGTTGATCGTAGCCCTTTTTTCATGGCATTCAACTAGTCTTTCACGTGTAAATTTGAAAGCCCTCCTTCCTCCGGGGGGGGCGGCATGGTTTTTTAGAGACGGGGTCCGTCAGAAGCGGATCGAGGGGGCATGAGGCCCTCCGTCTGGGATCTGCAAGCCCTCCCCCGATCCAAGGGGGAGGGGGTCTTTCTCCAGCGCGAGGATCCAAGAAAGCATGCAGTGTCAAGGATGCGTGCATATAGTACGCAGGCCGGCGGGAAGCCGGTGGGGGAAAATTTCCTATGGCAAGGCTTCGATTGGGAATTGGCAAATCAGTCCGACCCTTGTAACAACACTTCAAAACATCGAAACATCGCAAGCATGAGGAGAAGGGTTCACCATGACTCACTGTCCGGTTCCTGTCGCTCATGGCCTGTTCGATCCGGTACACGAGCGGGATGCCTGTGGGGTTGGTTTCGTGGCTCATATCAAGAACCGCAAGAGTCACGATATCGTCAGACAGGGACTCCAGATTCTGGTCTGCCTGAACCATCGCGGCGCTGTTGGCGCTGATCCCCTGGCTTCGGACGGATGCGGTATCCTCCTCCAGACGCCTGACCGCTTCCTGCGGGCTGAGGCGGAACAGCGCGGGATTGTTTTGCCGCCAGAAGGTCATTATGCCTGCGGCGTGGTTTTTCTGCCACGCGACGGGGCCTTGCGGGCGGTGTGCGAATCCACCCTCGTCTATCTGGTCGAATCGGAAGGACAGGTGCTGCTGGGCTGGCGGGATGTTCCGGTGGACAGCAGTTGTCTGGGCGAAAGTGTCAAGCCGCTGGAGCCGGTGATCCGCCAGATTTTCGTCGGGCGGGGTATGGGGTGTGCTGATCGGGAGAGCTTCGAGCGGAAACTATTCGTCATCCGCAAACAGGCCTTCAACGCGGTCCAGAAGAAAATGGGCGATGTGGCCAGGACCTTTCATCTGCCGTCGCTGTCCTCGCGGACCATGGTGTACAAGGGCATGGTCATGGCCCCCCGCATGGCCGACTACTTTGCCGATCTGACCGATCCGCGCCTGGAATCCGCGCTGGCCATGGTCCATCAGCGTTTTTCGACCAACACCTTTCCTTCATGGTATCTGGCCCAGCCATTCAGATATCTGTGCCACAATGGCGAGATTAACACGCTCCGCGGCAACATCAACTGGATGGCGGCTCGGCGTTACGCGATGCGCTCTTCGATGCTGGGGGAGGATCTCGACAAACTGTGGCCTCTTCTGGTCGAAGGTAAGTCGGATTCGGCCACATTCGATCATGCGCTGGAACTCCTGATCAACGGTGGCTACACGCTGGCCCATGCCATGATGATGATGATCCCGGAGGCCTGGGCCGACAATCCCTTGATGGACGACGACCGGCGGGCTTTCTATGAGTTCCATGCCGCCCTGATGGAACCCTGGGATGGTCCGGCGGCAGTGGCTTTCACCGATGGCCGGCAGATTGGCGCAACGCTCGACCGCAACGGCCTGCGTCCGGCCCGCTATATCATCACCGATGACGACCACGTGATCCTGAGCTCCGAAGTGGGTGTCTTCGACATTCCAGATTCCCGTATCGTCAAGAAATGGCGCCTGCAACCGGGCAAGATGTTCCTGATCGACCTGGAACAGGGCCGTATCATCGACGATGCCGAGCTGAAAGCCAGACTGGCCGCTGCCCGGCCTTATCAGCAATGGCTCAACGCGACCCAGATCAGGCTGGAGGAACTGCCGACCGAGGTACCGACCATGGCCCCTGATCCGCTCACCCTCCTCGACCGGCAGCAGGCGTTTGGTTACACACAGGAGGACATCAAGTTCTTTTTGAAGCCCATGGCCGCAAGCGGCCAGGACCCGGTTGGTTCCATGGGGCGGGACATTCCCCTGGCGGTGCTTTCGAACCGGCCAAAACGGCTGTTCGATTATTTCTTCCAGGCCTTTGCTCAGGTGACCAATCCGCCCATCGACCCGATCCGTGAAGAGCTAGTGATGTCACTCGTGTCGCTGATCGGACCGCGGCCGAATCTGCTGGGACTGGAAGAAGCTGGCCGTCACAAGCGGCTGGAGGTGAAGGCGCCGGTGCTGTCCAACACAGATCTTGAAAAGATCCGCCGCATCGAGAACCACGTGGATCGTGCCTTCCGCACCTATACTCTTGACATCTGCTGGCTGGCCAGCGAGGGCACCGCCGGCCTGGAACCAGCTTTGACCCGGCTGTGCCAGTGGGCCGAACAGCGTGTGAAAGACGGCGGCTACAACATCCTGATCCTGTCTGATCGCCTGGTCGATGCCGACCACGTGCCGATTCCCTCGCTGCTTGCCACCGCAGCCGTTCACCATCACCTGATCCGTCAGGGGCTGCGCACCGCTGTGGGGCTGGTTGTGGAGAGCGGCGCGGCGTGCCGTCTGCATGATTTCTGTTGTCTCGCCGGCTATGGCGCGGAAGCCATCAATCCCTATCTCGCACTCGATACCTTGCAAGCCATGCGTCATGAGCTGGGGCCTGAGGCGGAGACCCGTTACATCAAGGCCGTCAACAAGGGGCTTCTCAAGGTGATGTCCAAGATGGGCATCTCCACCTACCAGTCCTATTGTGGTGCCCAGATTTTTGATGCCATCGGCCTGTCACGCGGCTTCATCAAACGTTATTTCACTGGTACCCACTCGGTAATTGGCGGCATCGGCCTGAGCGAAGTGGCAGAAGAAACCATCGCACGCCATCGAGCGGCCTTCGGCGCTGACCCTCTGCTGCGCAATGCTCTGGAGGCGGGCGGCGAACTCGCCTATCGGGAACAGGGGGAGCAGCATGCCTGGACGCCGCGTACCATTGCTCTTCTGCAGCAGGCGGTTCGTACTGGAGACCGCGCCCTGTTCCGCGAATTCAGCCGCATGATGGATGACCAGAGTCAGGCCCTGTACAGTCTCCGTGGTCTGTTCGCTTTCAAATATACCAGGCCGCCGGTGCCGCTTGAGGAGGTGGAGCCGGCCGAGTCCATCTACAGGCGTTTTGCGACTGGGGCTATTTCGTTCGGCGCCATTTCATGGGAGGCGCACACTACGCTTGCCATTGCCATGAACCGACTCGGGGGAAAGTCCAATACCGGTGAAGGGGGCGAGGAAGCCAGCCGCTACGAGCCGCTGCCGAACGGCGATTCGCTGCGCTCGGCCGTGAAACAGGTAGCTTCAGGCCGGTTCGGGGTCACTACCGAATACCTGGTCAATGCCGATGACATCCAGATCAAGATGGCGCAAGGCGCCAAGCCTGGCGAAGGGGGCCAGCTCCCTGGTCACAAGGTGGACGAGTGGATTGCCCGGGTACGCCATTCCACACCAGGGGTTGGTCTGATCTCGCCGCCGCCCCACCATGACATCTATTCCATCGAGGATCTAGCGCAGCTCATTCACGACCTGAAGAATGTCAATCCAACCGCGCGCATCTCGGTCAAGCTGGTATCGGAAGTGGGAGTGGGAACCGTCGCGGCCGGCGTGGCCAAGGCCCATGCCGATCATGTCCTGATTTCCGGTCATGATGGTGGCACTGGCGCCAGTCCGTTGACCTCCATCTACAGCGCCGGGAGTCCCTGGGAGATCGGTCTGGCCGAGACCAATCAGACCCTAGTCGCCACCCGCCTGCGTGGCCGGGTGGCGGTGCAGGTGGACGGGGGCTTGCGCACCGCGCGGGATGTGGTCGTCGGTTCCTTGTTGGGAGCCGATGAGTTCGGCATCGCCACCGCTGCCCTGATTGCGGTAGGATGCCTGATGACGCGCAAGTGTCATCTCAATACCTGCCCGGTGGGCGTCGCCACCCAGGATCTGGTCTTGCGCCAGCGTTTCACCGGCAAGCCGGAGCATGTGGTTAACTACTTCACCTTCCTGGTGGAGGAAATGCGCGAAATGATGGCGCGTCTTGGCTTCCGAACCGTGAACGAGATGATCGGGCGGACCGATGTTCTGGAAATGCGTCCTGCCATCGATCACTGGAAGGCCAAGGGCCTGGACCTGACCCGGTTACTGACCCCGGCATTGCCTGTCCCTGGCATTGCAACCTGTAATTGCGAGAAGCAGGACCATGGTCTGGACCAGGCGCTGGACCGCATGCTGATCCGCAAGACCCGCCTAGCACTCGACTCCGGCATTCCCGTCGTGCTGTCGATGCCGATCCGCAACACCTGCCGCACGGTCGGCGCCATGCTGTCGGGGGAGGTGGCCCGGCGGCGCGGGCACAAGGGCCTGGCCGAGGACACCATTTTCATCAGGTTCACAGGCACCGCCGGACAGAGTTTCGGTGCCTTCCTGGCCCGTGGTGTGACCCTGGAGCTGATCGGCGACGCCAATGACTATGTCGGCAAAGGCCTGTCGGGGGGACGGATCATCATCGCGCCACCAGCCGACTCGTCCAGGCTGGCAGAAGACAATATCATCGTCGGCAATACGGTGCTCTACGGGGCGATCGCCGGCGAATGCTATTTCCGGGGCGTGGCGGGAGAACGATTCGCAGTTCGCAATTCTGGCGCGACGGCTGTGGTTGAAGGGTGTGGTGATCACGGTTGCGAGTACATGACGGGCGGCACGGTGGTCATTCTGGGCCGCACGGGACGCAACTTCGCCGCCGGAATGAGCGGCGGCATCGCCTATGTGCTTGATGACGATGGCGGTTTCGATCATCGATGCAACCTGTCGATGGTGGATCTGGAACCGATCGAAGCAGAGGATACCGCCCTCGAAATGCTGGGGCACCAGAAACATGACCTGGAATCCCATGGTCTGGTGGAGCTGCTGCGTGACATGAGCCGGTTCGACGCCTTGCGTTTGCGGACCCTGATCGAGAAGCACCATCGCTTCACCAGCAGTACGCGGGCCAAGGAAATCCTTGACCATTGGGGCGCGTTCCTGCCCCGCTTCGTCAAGGTGATGCCGGTCGAGTATCGCCGGGCGCTCCAGGAAATGCAGGCCAAACGGGCCAGCGACGTGCGGGAACAGGCCAGTGTGGCCGTGGGTGGGTGAGGAGCGGCAGCCCTGTTTCCCAACGTCTGCTTGCTCACGTCTGCGATTGGCGGCAGGATGCCATCACCACGCCGTGCGAAGGGAGAGCGTGTCGCAAACGCGGATCCGGCACGGGGGTCGGAACGGAGGGAGGGTGAACGAGGATGGGCAAGCCGACGGGGTTCCTGGAGATTACGCGCAAGGACCGGACTTATGCGCCGGTTGCCCAGCGGGTAACGCATTACAATGAATTCGCCCTGCCACTGGCCGACGATGCCTTGAAGAGCCAGGGCGCGCGGTGCATGGATTGCGGCATTCCCTATTGTCATAACGGCTGCCCGGTCAATAATGTCATTCCCGATTTCAATGATCTCGTTTATCGGGGGCAGTGGCGGCAGGCGCTGGACACCCTCCATGCGACCAACAATTTGCCCGAAGTGACCGGACGTATCTGTCCAGCGCCATGCGAGGCGGCCTGTACTTTGAATTTGACTGACCAGCCGGTGGCCATCCGGACCATCGAATGTGCCATCATCGACCGCGGCTGGGCTAAAGGGTGGATCATGCCGCAGATTCCCACCCACCGTACCGGTAAGCGGGTGGCTATCGTCGGCTCTGGCCCGGCCGGTCTGGCGTGCGCCCAGCAGTTGGCGCGCGCCGGTCATACAGTCGTGGTATTTGAGAAGAATCCGCGTATTGGCGGCCTGCTTCGTTATGGCATCCCTGACTTCAAGCTTGACAAGCGTCTGATCGACCGTCGCATTGCCCAGATGCGGGCTGAGGGCGTGGAGTTCTACCCCAACAGTCATGTGGGTGTCACCTGGCCGGTGCGGCATCTTCTCGATCGCTATGAGGCTGTTGTACTGGCGGGTGGGGTTGAACAGCCTTGTGATCTGCGTGTGCCGGGGCGCGCGCTGAACGGCGTTCACTTCGCCATGGATTTCCTGAAGCAGCAGAACCGGATCGTTTCTGACCAGCCGGTCACCACCACCCGCATCAAGGCGTATCACAAGCGTGTGGTGGTGATCGGCGGCGGAGACACCGGATCGGACTGTGTCGGAACGGCGATCCGTCAATCGGCAGCCTCCGTCACCCAGCTCGAAATCATGCCGCGCCCGCCGGAAGAAGAGAACAAGGCCCAGACCTGGCCCGACTGGCCGCACAAGCTGCGCACCTCCACCTCACATGAGGAAGGCTGCCACCGTGAGTGGGGGGTGGTGACCAAAGCCTTCCTGGGGGAAAAAGGGGTCGTGCAGGCCCTTGCCTGCGCGAGCGTGGCATGGCAGGACGGGGCGATGCACGAAACGCCGGGGTCGGATTTCGTGCTGCCGGCTGACCTGGTGCTACTTGCCCTGGGGTTTGTTCATCCCCTGCACGAGGGGATGCTAGCTGATTTCGGTGTGGCCCTGGATGGGCGCAGGAACGTGCTGGCCGATCCCCTGTATCAGACCTCGGTTCCGAAGGTGTTCGTCGCCGGGGACATGCGGCGGGGCCAGTCGCTGGTGGTGTGGGCTATTCGTGAGGGTCGGCAATGTGCCCATGCCGTGGATGCTTTTTTGGCTGGGCATAGCCTGTTGCCTGCGCTAGCGCAGGTGTGCTAGGATGGTTTCCAGTCAGAGGGTCGGATGACCGCTCTTCCCTTCCTTTGGGGAGAGAGGAAAGTCCGGGCTCCACGGAAGCACGGTGCCGGGTAACGCCCGGCGGAGGCGACTCCAGGGAAAGTGCCACAGAAAGCAAACCGCCGGACGGACGGGCTTTGTCTGTTACCGGCAAGGGTGAAAGGGTGCGGTAAGAGCGCACCGCCGCCCCGGCAACGGGAAGGGCAGGGTAAACCCCACCGGGAGCAAGACCAAATAGGGGTGACGCGTCATGATTTCATGACAGACAGGCTTTCGGGTCGTCATCCGGGTCGGTCGCGTGAGGCATCTGGTGACGGATGTCCCAGAGGAATGGTCATCGCCTGCCCTATAGGCGGGAACAGAACCCGGCTTACAGACCCTCTGGCGCCTTCTTCCCCTGGATGAAAGGCCTTCCTCTCTGTCTGTCTGGCAGGTAGACCCCCACCCTGACCCTTCCCCGATCCAAGAAGGAAGGCTCCAAATCGATATAATACGGTTTCCGGAAAGTCCAAGGACTTTCCGGAAACCCGCCCTCAATCGCCGTGTGCTTGCACGCCTGGCTTTTGATGCAAGGGTGCCGGCCCGCGTTGCGGGCTCGGAGTCCGGAAAATTTCCGGACTCCATATAACCACCAGTAGCATACCATGCAAGGATAAGGAACCATAAGCCACCTTGGCATGGCACCATTGCCCGCGCTGTAAAAGCATGGTAGCAAGGGCGTGAAATGGATAACCCTTAGGAATATAAGCGTGAATCGGGTATCTAAGAATTTATCCTCTTTATAGGAGTTATACCATATGAATTTCACCTTAGAATTTTTTATCGCAAAAATAATTCATCTTATAAGAGATCTTATGACAACTTCCTCACCAAGATCCCTCTCTCCCGGATCGGAAAAGGCGCCAAGGCTGTTGCCAGCAATGTCTGAAAAACGGTGGGTTCCTGTCCAGGTCGCCCGCTCGCACGCTGCCGCCGGTTTCCCGTTCCCCACATTCGATACAAAGGAACCAAGACCATAAGCCTCCAGACCACCATGGGCCAGATCAAGGTCAGTAGCCGCATCTATGCCAGGCTTCCTAGCGACCCTGGCTGGCTAGGTGCAGGAACAGTTGATGCTGAGCACGCCTGAGCACGCTCCGTTTCCTCGACACCATGGCCTCGAAGCTGGTGGACACCGCGAAAGAACAGTTTGCCACTCTGAAGAAGGTCCTAGCCAACCTGTCGCGGCAGGAGCAGAGTGCGCGCCACCGCCAGGTCCGCACGACCGTCGAGACCATGGTGCCGAAGTACGAGGCGGCCTTCACCGATGTGGTAGCTGTCACGGCCGAGCTGGATGAACTGGTGCGGCGCACCCTGCCGCAGCGCGGCGACCGCTTTGATCAGGACGTCACGGCGCTGCTCGACTCCCAGGCTGGCAGGGTCAAGGACATGGCCGAGTATCATGGCTCCCAGGAATGGGCGGAGCAGACAATGCTTGCCAAGATTGATGAAACGCAGAATTTCACCCTGATACTGTCCCTCGGTGCGCTCGTGGTCGGCGCAGGCGCGGCGTTCGTGACAGCGGTCAGCATCAC
>CAZUWH010000014.1:0-57772 GCA_964624075.1 uncultured Rhodobacterales bacterium | reverse complement strand
CTTGCCGCATGGGAGACGGGGTATCTGGGCCATGGCGAACGACCGACGATCCGGGGATATGTTGTCATATGCGCCGATCATGCAAAACCAACCCGTGGGGGTTCCCCTTCCCAGACCTCCCCGGGTTCTTCCCACCGCAGGTTGCCTGATTGATTTGCCGGAACCCAGGCCGCATACTGACAGCGAACATAAGGAGGTGTCATGCGTGTTCTCGTTGTCGGTTCGGGAGGGCGCGAGCATGCCCTGTGCTGGGCACTCCGCCAGTCACCCTTGTGCCGCAGGGTGTTTTGCGCGCCGGGCAATGCCGGCATTGCCGCAGAGGCAACGTGCGTGCCGATTGCCGCAGATAATGGGTTGGTTACCTTTGCCCGGGAGCAGGCCATCGACCTCGTGGTCGTCGGGCCGGAGGTCCCGCTCATGGAGGGACTGGCCGACCGGATGGCAGCGGCCGGGGTTCGCTGTTTCGGCCCGTCCGCGCAAGCCGCCCTTCTGGAAGGCTCGAAGGGGTTCATGAAGGATCTGCTGGTACGTCGCGCTGTCCCCACCGCCGACTACGGCCGCTTCCACACGCCGGAAGCGGCGAAGGATTTCGTTCGCGCCAGAGGAATGCCAATCGTGGTCAAGGCCGATGGTCTAGCCGCCGGCAAAGGCGTGATCCTATGCCGTACCTTCGCCGAAGCCGAAGTCGCCATTGACGCTATGATGGTGCAGCGGGTTCTGGGGGCCGCTGGAGACGAAGTGGTGATTGAAACATTGCTGGAAGGGGAGGAGGTCAGCTTCTTTGCCCTGGTCGATGGCACCACTGCCCTGCCTCTGGCCGCGGTCCAGGATCACAAGGCCATGGGCGAGGGCGATACCGGTCCCAACACCGGCGGGATGGGGGCTTATTCCCCGGTGCAGGTGGTGACGCCGGCGCTGGAGGAAGAGATCATGGCACGCATTATTCTCCCTACTGTGAGGGGTATGGCAGTGGAGGGACGGCCCTTCCGGGGTGTACTGTTTGCCGGATTGATAATCGGCCCCGACGGTCCCAGGGTGCTTGAGTTCAACGTGCGTTTCGGAGATCCCGAGTGCCAGGTGCTGATGATGCGCCTGAAATCGGATCTGCTGCCGGTGCTACTCGCAGCCTGTGACGGGAAGCTGTCGTCGATGGCTCTTACCTGGCACGACCACGCTGCCCTGGTCGTCGTCATGGCGGCGCAGGGGTATCCGGGCGTCCCTGTCCGGGGAAGCGAAATCCGTGGTCTTGACGCCGTAGCGGCTCTTTCCGATGTCAAGGTCTTTCATGCCGGCACGCAAGCGGATGAAAAGGGGCGTGTCCTGGCCGAAGGGGGGCGGGTGCTGGGGGTGGCCGCGGTGGGGGAGACGGTCGCCGCGGCGTGTGTGCGTGCCTACGCGGCGGTGGATGCCATCGACTGGCCGCAAGGCTTCTATCGTCGCGACATTGGCTGGCGGGCCTTGCCGAAAGACCAAACCCAAGAGCGCAGGGGAGAGGCCCCTCCCCGCCCTCTTCAACCTGCGGCACCGCGGACAGGGCGTGAGGGAAGAAGCGAACGATGACGGGCAAGAGCCGCCGGTGGGTCGTCGCCCTGTCGGTTTATCGCGAGCCGCGGGTGATTACGATTCTGTTCCTCGGGTTTGCAAGCGGTCTGCCGTTGGCCTTGACGACCAGCACGCTGGCCATCTGGATGGCCCGGGCGGGCGTGGATCGGACGACCATCGGTCTGTTCGCTCTGGTTGGCCTGCCTTACGCGCTCAAGTTCCTGTGGGCGCCGTTTGTGGATCGCATAGAGCTACCGGTCCTGACCACCTGGTTGGGCCGTCGGCGTGGGTGGGCCGTGTTCACGCAAGGGCTGCTGATGGCAACTCTTGTCGCACTCGGGGCTTCCCAACCCGATATGACTCCGGGTCTGACCGCCCCTCTGGCGATGGGAGTGGCGTTCTGTTCGGCCAGCCAGGATATCGTGATCGATGCCTACCGTATCGACATCCTGGCCGATCACCAGCAAGGGGCGGGCGCCGCCATGACCCAGGCCGGCTATCGGCTGGGCATGCTGGCAAGCGGAGCAGGTGCCTTGTTCCTGGCCGAGCAGACCTCATGGCCGGTGGTCTACGGAGCCATGGCCGCCTTGATGACGGTGGGACTGGGAGCCATTCTCCTCTCACCAGAGCCCCGTGGGACGGCAGGAGAGGAGCCCCCTCCGAACAGCAATCCCCAGCCGGCGCGCAGAGAAGCCTGGCTGCCGCACCTGGTGGTTTGGATACGCGGCGCGGTTGTTGCACCGCTTGCGGATTTTCTGCAGCGTCCCGGTGCAGGAAGCGTGCTGGTCTTCATTCTCCTCTACAAGTTCGGCGATGCCTTTGCCAGCGTGATGGCCAACCCGTTCTATGTGGATATCGGCTTCACCAATAGCGAAATCGCGGGCATCAGCAAGGTGTTCGGTCTGTTTTCTACCCTGGCGGGAGTGTTCATCGGCGGTGTAATGGTGAGCCGCTACGGTGTCATGTTCAGCCTGTTGGGATGCGGTCTGCTTCAGATGCTGTCAAATCTGATGTTCGTGGTCCAGGCCATGGTCGGGCACGATCTCGGACTGCTAGCCATGACCATCGGGTTCGAGAACCTGGCCGGTGGCATGGGATCGGCGGCATTCGTCGCCTACCTATCCCTGTTGTGCAACATGGCCTACAGCGCCACACAATACGCTCTGCTGTCCTCACTCATGGCGGTGGGGCGGACGGTGCTGTCATCGGGGGCAGGGTGGGTGGCAGAGCATATGGATTGGGCGGCGTTTTTCGTGGTGTCCACCCTGGCTGCGGTCCCAGGACTGCTGCTGCTTGCATGGAAACGTCGCGTTCTCGATGTCCGTCTGAAGACGCGTGTGTTTCCGGAGGCTGAACATTCCGCCTGAAGGCCAGAGCGTCAAAACACCCCCAATGACCATCATGTCCGTTTAGAGATCTCCGACTGCATCCCGCTCTAGGGTCGTTTCAGGGGCTTGAAGCGAAGGACGTGCGGCTGGTCGGCGGCGGTGCCGAGGTGGCGTTTGCGATCGGCTTCATAGTCGGCATAGTTGCCTTCGAACCAGATGACCTGACTGTCTCCCTCGAACACCAGGATATGGGTGGCGATGCGATCGAGAAACCAGCGATCGTGGGAAATAACCACCGCACAGCCGGGAAAATTGATCAAGGCCTGTTCAAGAGCGCGCAGGGTATCGATATCAAGGTCGTTGGTGGGTTCGTCAAGAAGGATGACATTGGCGCCGCTCTTCAGCATTTTGGCAAGATGTACGCGATTGCGCTCGCCGCCGGAAAGCTGTCCTACCTTTTTTTGCTGGTCGGGACCACGGAAATTGAACTGCCCCACATAGGCGCGTGAAGATACCTTGCGACCGCCAAGGTCGATGTCGTCTTGGCCGGCGGTGATTTCCTTCCAGACCGTGTTGTCGGGTGCCAAGGCGGCCCGGGATTGATCCACGTAACCGAGTCGGACCGTTTCGCCAATGCGAAGGATACCGCTGTCCGGCTGCTCCTGGCCGGTGATCAGGCGGAACAGAGTGGTCTTGCCGGCACCGTTGGCGCCGATGACGCCGATGATTCCGCCTGGCGGCAGGCGGAAGGACAAGTTCTCGATCAGGGGCCGGTCACCATAGCCTTTGGTCAGACCCTCGGCCACGATGACCGTATCCCCCAGCCGCTCGCCCGGCGGAATAACAATCTGGGCGTTGTCGGGAGCGCTCTGCCTGGCCTCGGCAACCAGGGTTTCAAAGGCGGTGATGCGTGCCTTGCTCTTGGCCTGGCGGGCACGCGGACTCTGCCGGATCCATTCCAGTTCCTGGGCGATGGTCCGATTGCGCGCCTTTCCCTCGCGCATCTCCTGTTCCAGACGTTTCTGCTTCTGTTCCAGCCACGACGAATAATTGCCCTGATAGGGAATGCCGCGGCCACGGTCCAGTTCCAGAATCCAGCCCGTGACGTTGTCGAGAAAATAACGGTCATGGGTGACCACCACCACCGTACCGTCGTAACTTTTGAGAAGATATTCGAGCCACGCTGCGGATTCGGCATCCAGATGGTTGGTAGGTTCATCGAGAAGCAGAAGGTCGGGGTGGGAGAGCAGAAGCCGGCACAGGGCGACCCGGCGGCATTCGCCCCCTGACAGGCGGGTGACATCGGCATTGCCAGGCGGACAACGGAGAGCATCCATGGCTACCTCGACCTGGCGTTGCAGATCCCAGCCATTGACAGTGTCGATCTTCTCCTGCAATTCGGCCTGTTCGGCTATGAGAACGTTCATTTCCTCGTCGCTCAAGGCTTCGGCGAAACGGGCACTCACGGCCTCGAATCGGCCAAGCAGTGCCTTCAGGGAGGCAACACCCTCCATGACGTTGCCCAGGACATCCAGGGCCGGATCAAGAGCGGGCTCTTGCGGCAGATAGCCAACCCTGACCTTTTCCGCAGCCCAGGCCTCGCCCCCGAAATCATGATCCAGTCCGGCCATGATTCTGAGGAGCGTTGATTTGCCAGCTCCGTTTACGCCCAGGACGCCGATCTTGGCCCCGGGCAGGAAGGACAGCGACAGCCCTTTCAGAACGTCCCGTCCTCCGGGGAAGATCCGGGTCAGAGCCTTCATGACATAGATGTACTGATAGGCAGCCATCAAAATGCTCTTATTTCTGTAATGTCCCGTGCCCGTTTCACTGTAACCACCTCCTCCATCAGCGTCCAGATGCCGATGACGAGACCTTTAATACCCATGAGCGTAAATCCTGGCTTGCGCTCATGGGAGCGCGGCGGCGCGTCGAATGGCGCGTAAGCCAAGAGCCGCGGATGCGGTCCGCCGGCGCGCCTGGGGAAGGCTCCGATCAAGACTCAAAGGTATAAGATCAAGACAAGATTCACACGCAAAGCCCCACGAAGCGCATCACGACCTGCAATTCGGCACGAATGGCCTCGTGACGAGCCACGGTTTCAGCGTCACTCCCCCATCGTTCTGCCTGGAACAGGGCCTCAAGTTGGGCAGCGGCAAAGGCCGCTTCCGCATCGATCTCACCTTCGATCAGGGCCAGAGCCACGACCAGCGAACCACATGGCACTGCCGCCCCCTGCAGGGCAGTCAGACGGAACGCATCCATGCCGCGTATGGCAAGACGCAAAGCAGCCAGCGCTGCCGACGGCTGAGGGACCGGCGTGAGCCCTTCCGTGACGGCCAACCGGGCTTCGTAACGCCACGCCACCCAGTCCAGCAATGGCTGCCATGTGGCCTGCTGACGCTCTACCAGGGCAGACGGCAAAACGGCATAGTAGCATACAAGATCAGTGGCAGCGAAGGCAAGCAATGCCTCCACGACCTGTGGCCGCATGGCGGCTATACGATCAATGGCCGTGTTGGCCAGACAGGTCAACGGCATGGTGGCCGGATGAATCCTGCCATCCTGTGCCTGCCATTCCGCGGCAATGGCCTCGGCCAGGGCGTGGCCGGGAACGGCCAGAAGGGCACCGTCAGGTGTATGCAGGGGCCGCCCGTTCAGGACGATGACAGACCGGCTTCCTTCCGTGACTACACCTGCCGTGGCATGGAAACGCCTGATGGTCGGCGCGATCATTCCCTTTCCGGCTCCGTGTCGTTGGGCGCAGACAAGCCAGCAGAGGATCCGGGGGAAAGAGCGGGACGTCCGCTCCTTGTCTCCACCAACCAGACCACGCCGCCGGGCAGGCCGCCGGCCAGAATGGTCAGTCCGGACAGGATCGACAGGGCCAGGGCGCTTTCTTCGCTCACGCCAACCAGGCCAAAGGCGGTGATCATGGCCTGCTCGCGCACGCCCCAGCCGGCAATGGAGATGGGCAGGGTCATGATCAGAAGCACCGGTGGAACGAGGACCATGCAGTCAAGAAAAGTCACATCAATGGCAAGCCCTACGGCCAGCACGAACACAGCTCCCGCCAGATTGAGGTGACCGACAATGGCATGAAACAGCACCCGTAGAAGCGGACACCCTTTCAGAAACAACCGGCGCGTATCCTCGGCAAGGCAAGCCATTCCCCGCATCCCCCGCCGCTGCCGCAGAGTGGCGGGCAACTGGTCGAGCACCATCAGACCGCCCGTCCCCGCAATCCCCAGCACTGTCAACACCGGGAAGACATAAAGGACGGTCGTGTCGTTGATGCGGCCAGATAACAGGGGCGCCGTGCCTGCCACCAGCAGCAGCAACCCCAGAACGGTTGCTACACGTTCCAACAGCACCGAGTTGATAGCATGGACGAGGCTGAGACCAGCCTGGCGCGCCTTCCACATGCGTACTGCATCGCCTCCGACCGCTCCCGGCAGGACCAGGTTGAAAAATACGGCGATCGAGACGAGCCGAAGCACACACCAAGGCGGCAGCCTACTGCCCAGAGCCTCCAGAACAACCTGCCAGCGCAGGGCCCCGATGCCAATCTGGCTGACGACCAGGGTAAGAGCGAGAACGAACAGCCCCGTCTCGACCGCCTGTAACCGTTCCAAGATAACCGTACCATCTATTTTGCCCAGCAGATACAAAATCACTCCACTGGACACGGCAAACTTGACTGCCCAAGAAAACCACACTTTCAGCATTGGAGTCCTCGTCTGTACGGACCTTTTTCTCTGGCTTGTAGCACAGGCACCGGATTCGCATAGAGCCAAAGATGGGCGGGGCAAACAAAGAACCGGTGGAACGGTCTAGGAAGCACCACCCGTTCCTTCGGAAGACCGACTAGTTCAGTTGATTGTGGTGGTCGGGCTATCTCTTGATCACATCCTCCACAACCACATGCCGATTCAAAACAGGCCGCATGCCGTGCTGGTTCAACGGGCAAGATTCACGCGCTCCTCCTCCCAGCGAGCGGCAGCGATCCTGTCGGTGGCCCGTTCGTCCACCCAGGCTGTCCCGCGAGTCGTTTCCTCCAGCTTCCAGAACGGCGCGCATGTCTTGAGCCAGTCGATCAGAAATTGACACGCCTCAAGCGCCGCCGTACGATGGCTGGCTGCTGTCGCGACAAGGACGATCCGCTCTCCCGGTTGCAACCGCCCGATACGATGAATGATCAGGACGTCATGGAGCGGCCAGCGGCGCCGAGCCTCCCTTTCGATCTCGGTCAGACGCCGTTCCACCATGCCAGGGTAGTGTTCCAGAGTCAGGGTGCGAAGGGGCACGCCATCACTCTCCCCACGGACCAGCCCCAGGAAAGTAGCGAGTCCCCCGACCTCGGTACGACCGGCAGCCAGATAAGCTAGTTCGGCCCCGACATCGAAATCATGCGCCTGTACACGGATCATGGCGGGTGTCCTCCTTATATGGAATCCGGAAAATTTCCGGACTCCTGGCCCGCAACGCGGGCCGGCGCCCCTGCGCCGAAAGCCAGGCGTGCAAGCGCCCGGCAACTGAGGGTAGGTTCCAGGAAAGTCCGAGGACTTTCCGGGAACCGTATTATATCTGCCGATCACACATCAGCCTGGAACGATGCGAAGTCATGCACGGAAGATTAAGGACAGGCAGCACCATCGCCGATCACTCTATCCCCCTAGTGCAGCCCCCCGGTGATAGGGGGAAAAAAGGCGACCTCATCGGCAGGACTAACCGGATGGTCGAAGCCGACGTGTTCCTGATTAACGGCCACCCGTATGACCGACAGGTCGACAAATGCCGCGGCATGACCAGGCGTGCAGGTTCGCAGCCAGCCGATCAGCCCGGCCACGGTGGTGATATCAGCCGGCACGACCATTTCTTCCTCGGAAAGGCCGACACTCGTTTTCACCCGTGCAAAGTAAAGAATTTTCATGATCCATCGTCATCCGTTGTCTCTCATTGTTTCTGGCCGCGACAGACCCAGCCGGTCGATCAGAAAGGCCGCCACCGCAGCCGGATCATCCAAATCAAGCACCGGCACACCGAGGGGTGGTGGAACGGAAGCCATGTCTGCCCGGACCGTGGCCACCGCCAGCACGGCTGTCTCCGGAACGGCACGGGGTTTACCCAAGGCTGCCCGCCAGACCTCGATCTTCGGATAGGCCTTCTCCCTGAACCCTTCGACCAGGACCAGATCCACCGGCCGTAGGCGAGCAACCAGCGCGAGTAACGGAAAGGATGACGGCCCCGCGGCAACGGTCACGGTGCGTCTCGGTCCCACCAGCATGACTTCCTGTGCCCCGGCCTCGCGGTGGCGGCGGGAGTCCTTGCCTGGTGGATCCGGATCGATGTCGTGGTGGGTATGCTTGAGGGTGGACACCGTCAGGCCATAAGCCGACAGCACCGGAATCAGGGCACAGATCAGAGTCGTCTTGCCGCTGCCGCTCCATCCGGCCACGCCTAGAATCTTTGGGGACTTGCCTGCCGGAACATTCCTTATTTTTTCAGGCTCTGTACACACCCGCTGCCTCGTACGCTCATGGAACACCTTTCGGCTTTCGTTTCGCTCCGCATATGCACAAGACCCGCCTTTAGATAGTCATAGCCGGTCACCATGGTCAGAAGCGCTGCCACCCACAAGCCGGCCTCACCGATAGCCTGGACAGGCAACCACACCGGCCCCGCATCGCCAACCAGCAGCCACGTCAGGGTCACAAGCTGAAGGGTCGTCTTCCACTTGGCCAGCCAGCTGACCGGCATGTTGATCCGGATTTCGGCCAGGAACTCGCGCAAACCAGAAACGAGAATTTCCCGGCAAAGAATGACCACCGCCGGCAGGTAAGCCAGTTCGGAGATGCGGCGGAAACCAGCCAGCATCAGGAGCACTGCCGCGACCAGGAGTTTGTCGGCAATCGGGTCCAGGAATCGTCCCAGGTTCGACACCTGATTACGGCTGCGGGCAAGATAGCCATCAAAGAAATCGGTAATAGCGGCGGCCAGGAACAGAAGGCAGGCGACCCATCGCGCGCCATTGCCATCGACATAGAAGGTGGCAAGCAGGAGCGGGATCGCTAGAATCCGCGCATACGTCAAAATGTTCGGCAGACTGGTCACCACGTTGCACGCGCCACTTTGTTCTGGTCGTCGTTCCGATCGTTCCCGTCCTATCGGCCAAAGAGCAGCCGATCTTACCCGTTGACATGAAAGTGGTCATAGATCTTTTTCGCCAGCGTGCGACTGATCCCCGCCGCGGCCTCCAGATCGGCGAGAGCGGCCTCGGCCACGGCCCGTGCCGAACCGAAATGATGCAACAGGGCCTTCTTGCGACGGGCACCGATTCCTCCGATTTCATCTAGAGGCGACAGACTCAAGGCCAGGCTGCGACGAACGCGATGGCTGGCAATGGCGAAACGGTGGGCCTCATCCCTCAGACGTTGCATGAAATACAGCACCGGATCATTGGGGGACAAGGTGAAAGGGGCACGGCCCGACAGATGGAACGTTTCGCAACCAGCGTGGCGGTCGGGCCCCTTGGCAATGGCTACCACCGTAACAGCGGAGTCCCCGGGCAAGTCAAGCGTCGCCAGCGCGGCCAGGGCGGCATTAAGCTGACCGCGTCCCCCGTCGATCAGCACGAGATTGGGCCACGACTCATTGCAGCCGACCTCATCTTGCAGAGAGCGATGGAAGCGGCGGGCCAATACCTCGCGTATCATAGCGTAGTCATCCCCGGGCGTTCCCTTGATGTTGAAGTGGCGGTAGGCGTTTTTCACGAATCCCTCCCGCCCGGCCACGATCATGACCCCAACCGCGTGGGAGCCGAAAACATGACTGTTGTCATAGACCTCGATCCGTTCGGACGCCACCTCCAACCTGAAAGTGTGCGCCATTGCCTCCAACAGCCGACGCTGGGTGTCGCTTTCAGCTAGACGGCGACCAAGAGCCTCCAGGGCATTTCTCAGGGCTAGATCCATGAGCCTGCGCCGGTCACCCCGCTGTGCCTCCCTGATCTGTACCTTGCGGTCGGCCTTCATGGTCAAGGCCGCCGCGATCAGCGTCTGTTCGGGCAGAGGGTGACTGATCAGCACTTCCGGTGGCGGAATCTTGTCGTCATAGAACTGGCCGATGAAGGCCGCGAGGACCGCACTGGCATCCTCTTCACGGGCCTGGGTCGGGAAGTAGGCGGAATTGCCGTAATTGTGCCCGCCGCGGCAGAAGAAGACCTGAAGGCATGACTGGCCACCAGCCTGGTACAGGGCGATCACGTCAACATCGTCCAGATGCAGAAGATTGATATCCTGGTGCGTCTGCAAGGCAGACAGAGCACGGATACGGTCCCGGAACACCGCTGCCACCTCGTAGTCAAGCCGCGTGGCAGCCTCTTCCATGCGCCGGGCGGAGATCCCGTTGCACGTGGCTGGAACGGCCCGACAGAAAGGCCCGCGTCTCTTCGACCAGATGCTGATAGGCCGCCTGGTCGATGCGGCCGACACACGGCGCGGCACACCGTTTGATCTGGTACAGGAGGCAGGGACGGGTGCGGCTGGCAAACACACCCCATCGGGGCAACTGCGCAGAAGGAAGGCCCGTTGCAGAGCGGACAGGGCCTGGTTGACGGCACCGGCAGATGCGAAGGGACCGAAGTATTCCCCCTTGAGGGTGCGGGCACCGCGATGCTTAGCCAGGCGTGGCCAGGCATGACCGGTGGTGATCAAGACATGGGGGAACGATTTGTCATCGCGCAGAAGGATATTGTAGCGGGGTTTCAGGCGCTTGATGAGGTTGCTTTCTAGAAGCAGCGCCTCAACCTCGGTATGGGTGGTGATCACCTCCAGGGCAGCGGTCTGTCCGACCATGTGCTGTAACCGGGTTGGCATCTGGTCGGTCCGGGTATAGGCTTCCACCCGTTTTTTCAGGTTTCTGGCCTTACCGACATAGAGCACATGGCCCCGGTCGTCCAGCATCCGGTAAACTCCCGGGCTCTGGGGAAAGTGTTTTCACCGTCGCCAGGAGCAGCGGCTTTCGTTCGGGTGGCGGCAGGGTTGCCAAGGGAGGGGAAGCGATGATGCCGTGCCTGGACTCCTTCCTTTCCGCATGTACGCCGTTGGCGCCTTCCCTTGCACCCGGGCAGTCGGTCGTTCCAGTTTCTGCCCCCGCCTCCTTGCTTCCCTCTCCCTCCATGATCCACGGCGCCATTTTAGACGTCATTATTCCGATTCTAGTCATATACCAGCCATGGCCAACACCTGCCCGTTTCCCTGCCAGGCGATCAAGCCGAAAGGCATGAATATCCACGATATTTGTGGATAAGTCTGTCGATAAACAGCCGTGGTCCTGTGGGCTTGCCAAGGCATCTGCGGGATTCCCCGGTTTGCATAAATCTTGTGCATATGCCATAACTATATGATTCTAGACGATAATTTCACAAGCCACTGAAATCCAGTATATTTCCGTTGCGCCTGAAGTCGACTCGGCAAACAGCTTGCGGCTGGGCTATGGCCTGTGAACAACTTCGGCCACGATTTACGATCGTCTGACGAATCCATTGGCGCGCCAGTGTCCAGGCCGGCCTACCCGTCAGACGATGTATAGGTATACTATCCTAAATTACTGAACCGCTCGATCTCGACTCCAACGCTGCCTACATCAGCAAAAAGGTCGAGTTTTTCAATACGCACGCGCGCCGACCGTACGCGGTCATCCTGCAGACAGAGGGTCGCGATGCGCTCGGCCAGCGTTTCGACCAGATTGACGTGTCCGTCGGCAACGATGTTCCGCACCCGCTGCAGGATTGCCTCATAGCAGACGACCGTATCCAGCCGGTCCTCGACGGGACCATCGTCCTCCCGCACAGCCAGATCCAGATTGATGCGAATGCGCTGGAGGGTTTCCCGTTCATGGGCATGAACGCCGATGCTGGCAGCTAGCACCAGGTCGCGCACGAAGGCATGCCGCACACCCTGGCTGGCATTAGCAACACGCAAAAGTTGGAAAACAGCTAGGCTCTTCATCACTGGACACGCCTTGATCTGGTAAATGGAAAGGGTCATTCCTCCGGCGGATTATCGCCGTGGGGCTGCGCCCAGCCCAGGTGCTGCCCGCCGTCAAGGACAATCATCTGACCGGTCATGGCCGGAGCCCCAATGATGAAACGCACGGCAGCGGCGATCTCCTCCGGTGTCGTGCCCCGGTGCAGTGGCATGCTGCGGCATTGATGTGCAAACTGTTCTGTTGTCTGACGCGTGCTCGGTAAGGTCGGGCCGGGACCGATGGCATTGACACGAATGCGGGGCGCCAGGGCCAGGGCAAGGGTCCGGGTCAGGGACCACAAGCCGGCCTTGCTGACTGTGTAACTGATGAAATGGGGAGTCAGGTTCCAGACCCGCTGATCGATGAGATTGAGGACCACGCCGACCATCCCGGTCGGCAGTTGACGCGCGAACGCCTGGATGAGTACGAAGGGAGTGCGAAGGTTGATTCCTATATGTGCATCCCAGCTTTCCCGTGTCGCCGTATGGACGGTATCGTCTTCAAACAACGAGGCGTTATTAATCAGGCACCCCAATGGTCCAAGGGCTTCGACCGCGCGCGGCACAAGGGTTGTCACATGCGCTTCATGAGACAGATCGGCGGCAAGGGTGCAGGCCGTACCACCAACAGCACGGATGGCCTGCGCCACATCTTCGGCTGCGACGGCGGAATGGTTGTAATGGATGGCAACTGCCCAGCCATCCAGGCTAAGACCAAGGGCGATCGCACGTCCGATGCGTTGGCCGGCGCCAGTGACCAGTACTGTTCGCGGCATGGCACCATGTTCCATTCGTTCCGCCATTCCTGCCTCCTCGAAAAGCATGCATTATCCCGCTCTCCGTTCCGATGCATGTGCGATACGGATGACTCGGCAGCCATTTTGTCAAGCCTGCCTCTACTCTTCCCGATCTTCCCGACGGATGCCATGGTGCGGATTTTCCGTCCCGGGCCCCGCCGCAATCTGTTCATGGTTTCTATCCCGCCAGGGCAGCACGCAGGACCTTCCCCACGGCTGGAGCGGTCCGGTCTGCCAGCGTGCGCAGGGCCGTGCGCGTCCGCCCCAGGTGATGTTGACACAACACTTCCACTGTTGCCGCTTCCGACCTCCACAGGGCAACCAGCAGGGCCTCCAGGAAATCCAGCAGCAGCCTGTTCTTCACCGCCAGTACGGCAGCGAGGTCAGCCTGCCATCCACTGCTGTCGAGCTGGTCGAAAACGACCGCAGTCACAGGCCAGATCTGTTCCAGATATGCCCAGGCCCGGTCCCGGAAGATCCCGACTCGCGGGTCGGTGAACCGCCATAGGTTGACGTCATGCACATCAGGGGGATAGCCATAACGATGCTGATACTGCCTGGCCAGATACGTGCCTTCGTAGGGAATGAGCTGGTGCAGGTTGTAGAGGTGAAGCATCGGGGCGACGGCAATTGCCTGTCGCATGCCGGCCAGACAGACGCCGATTTCGTCCAGGCTGGTCGTGTCGTCGAACAAAATCAGGCCAATCTGGGTCGGCAGACCAAGCGCTCCCAGGATGGCAAGAGCCTGCAGATTGGTTGCAACCGTCGTGTGCTTCTGCCAGCGCTCAAGCGGGCCGGCAGCGAAAGACTCGATTCCAAGATAGACCCGTACCAGTCCCGCCTGCTGGAGAAGAGCGAACGTTTCATGATCCACATTTTCAGCTCGATCTTCGATCACGAATCGGACCGATAGCCCGCGGCGGAGAATTTCCCGGGCCAGGGCCTGACCGCGGGCGAAACGCCGCGGCCCGAACCCCAGAAAAGTGCTGTCCACGAACCAGACCGGGTGACCGGGCCAGGCGGTGACAAGCGTCTCCAACTCGTCCACCACGTGACAAACCGGGCGGCCGATCCAGCCCGACCGGCGCATGTCACAGAAGGTGCAATGGGCATTGCACCCGCGGCCGGATTCCATCTGGATGACGCCCCCCCGTGCCAACTGGGCCGGCAGATGGAAGCGGGCGGGAAACGGCAGCACCGTCAGATCCGTCAGGCGGGGCTGGCGCCGGTTGGCACGGGGCACGCCATCCGCACCGCGACAGGCAAGCCCGGGAAGGTCGTCCCACGCTGCCCCGCCCGTCAGACATCTAGCCAGGGCCGTGAGCGTGACCTCGCCCTCGTGCCGGCAGACCGAATCGATGGCGGTCACATCGGTCAGCAGCCGGTGCCAGGCCGAAGTGGCGAAAATTCCGCCGCCGACGATGTGGACGGCGGGTAGGGCCACCCTGACCCGGCTTGCGAAGTGGGCAAGCCAGCTGCTCTGCCACTGGAAGGTCACCGAGACGCCGACCAGCGCAGGAGCGAAGGCGATGACCTTGTCCGCCGCCGCGTCAGCGTCGAGGTTCTCCAGAACCGGATTGACCGAAAGTAGCGCCCGATACCCGACCCGTTCCAGCCAGGCATGCAAATAGCCACAGGCGAGGGAGTCGGCCAGCCGCTCTTCCTCAACCAGTAGACCAGGCAGAACAGTAGCACGAACAAGCGCAATGCGAAGAGTCATAACGGAACGGGAAATTTCTGGTGTCTTTGCCAGGACCGGCAGATTCCACGGTATACCCGTTTTCCCGTATCCTGTTCAGCCACGGAATGCAAATTCATGAAGGCCAGCAGGGAAGATGCCTGTCGCATCGATAAATGGTTGTGGTTTGCACGTTTCTGCAAGACACGCACCCTGGCGCAGAAGCTATGCGAAGCGGGACAGGTGGATGTGAATGGCACGACGGTCATCCGAAGCTACCAGACGATACGGCCAGGGGATGTCTTGACCCTCCGGCAACCGCCATGGATCCGTACGGTGACGATCGCAGCCCTTGCGCATCGACGCGGTCCGCCTGCCGAGGCTCGTCTGCTTTTCATCGAGTCGGCGCCGGCGGCTCGCCTTGTCGATCCTGCAATGGCGGACCGGCAGGGATAACGGTTGTCAGGATGAAGAGGCGCCGGACAAAAGACCTTCAGCCGGTCGCCCGGCATCGCGATCGCGAACGCAAAAGAACAGCCGCAGGAACGGTCACGCACTGTCAAGGAACTCCTGAACAACCCGAACTGCCGTGGACGGATCGGTGGCACGGGTTAGGGTCTGCCGCCAGCGTCTGGCACCGGGTTCGCCCTGGAACAGACCGTGCGTGTGACGCAAGATCCGGATCGGTGGCGTACCGGCGGCAACTTCGTGGGCAAGATAGTCAATCATTCTGGTGGCAATCAGATGGCGAGAAGGCGCAGGCGACACACTGCCGCCGAACAGATGATCGACATCAGCTAGCAGGTATGGCGACTCGTAGGCGGCCCGTCCGATCATGATTCCATCCACTTGCGCCAGATGGACGGTGCCTTCGGCGAGAGAGGCGATCTCACCGTTGGTGACGATTGTCAGATCCGGGCGGTCGATCTTGAGGCGGTGAACCATGGCGTGATCCAAAGGCGGCACGGACCGGTTCTGCCTTGGCGACAGCCCTCCGAGCCAGGCCTTGCGGGCGTGCACAATAAACGTCGTGCAGCCAGCCTGGGCAACAATGGCGACGAACCGGGCCAAATCTTCATAGCTGTCCCGGGTATCGATGCCGATGCGGTGCTTGACCGTGACAGGGACGCTTGCCGCTTTTGCCATGGCCTCGACACAGCGGGCGACGCGTTCCGGATCGGCCATGAGACAGGCGCCAAATCCTCCTTCTGCGACGCGCGCCGACGGACAGCCGACGTTGAGATTGATCTCGTCATAACCACGGTCGACAGAAATACGCGCGCATTCGGTCAGAACGTCCGGATCACTCCCGCCGAACTGGACGGCCACGGGATGTTCGACCGGATGGTAATCCAGCAACCAGCCCTGACGGCCGCGTACGATGGCGAGCGCCGGAATCATCTCGGTATAAAGCAGCGTCGTCCGCGTAATTCCCCGCATCAGATAGCGGAAGTGCCGGTCGGTGCGCTCCATCATCGGTGCCAGGCATACACGATGCGTGGCAGGAGAGTGGGCGATCATTGGGCGGGCCAATGACTTGCAGGCGTGTGGAGGGCCTGCGCCGGAAAACCGGCCCCTGAGGGAGGCGCGACCTCAATGCCGTCGGAACGAATGATCTCCCTCCCCTTTGGAGGGGGGAGAGGCGGGGTGAGGGTGATTCCAACCCCCAGGACAGGGCTGGGAAGAGTCCCCCTTCTGCTCCTTATCTTTGCCATCTCTGATATCATGACGTCACGACCACCCCCACCCCGACCCTCCCCTATCTAGGGGGAGGGTGTGTTCCCTATCTCCAGGGGATAAGACTTGACGGAATCCGATTGCCCTGGGTCATGACTTTACAGAAAAGACGGCTTGAATAACAGTGATAGGATATCCAAAGTCTTACGGCAGGCTTTCCGCCGTGAGAAGCATGAGAAACGAAAACGCGGCACTGAAACCTGGCCACGGCCCGGAGCGTTTCCTAGCAAGCCGGGAGCAGGGGAAACAAATGTTGAACTATGATGATTGCCTACCACTTGCCCATCTCAACGATGAAGAACAGAGGGCCCTGCGCAGAAATCCCCTGGCACCCGATGAAATCGTCCTGAAGCTTGGGCGCTACGTGGTTCTGATCGAGTATGGTCTGCCTACCATACGGCAGATATTACTTGAGGATTTGCATCATGCGGACAATGATCCCCGCAAACGGGCCACGCTGTGGCTGCTTGTGAAGATGTTCGTGGATAGCCACCTTGGCCGCGGTATCATTTTTTCATGAGGACAATCGGTTTGTTGCATGTCGCCGACGGGTTGCTACCTGCCTTTATCCCCGGGAGCGTGTGGCTGGTGGGCGCCGGTCCCGGTGATCCGGGATTGTTGACTGTGCTCGCCGTCCATGCCTTGGAGACAGCGGATGTGATCGTTCACGATGCCCTGGTGGCCCCCGCGATCCTTGCCCTTACCCCTCCGGCAACGGAACGATACGACATGGGCAAGCGTGGTGGCCACCCCTCACCCCGGCAGGGGGACATCACTGCCTTGCTGGCAGACCTGGCACGCCAGGGACGACGGGTGCTGCGTCTGAAGGGTGGAGACCCGTTCATGTTTGGCCGCGGCCCGGAAGAGGTGGCAGGTTTGCGTGCCGCCGGCATTCCGACCCGCGTCGTGCCTGGCCTCACCGCTGGCATGGCCGGGCCTGCCGCGGCTGGTATCGCCGTGACCGGACGCGATGAGCCGGCTGTCACTTTCATCACCGGGATAGGCCCGCAGGGCACCGTGCCAGATCTCGACTGGAACGCGCTCGCCCGCGGTGCGCCGACTCTCGTGTTCTACATGGCCCTGCGCCGACTGGACGAAATCGTGCGCCACCTGCGCGCGGCGGGTCGTCCCGCGGCCGAGCCCACGGCAGTGATCTGCAACGCCACCACCCCGCGCCAGCAGGTCCTGTTCTCCTCCCTGGGGGAGGTGGTGGCGGCAGCTGCCGAACTGGTGCCGCCCGCCATCGTCGTGATCGGGCCGGGGGCCGTATCAGTCAACATCCTTGCTGGCGGCGCGGAAGAAAACTGAACGGATATGTGGAATCAGAAAGAGTGTGGGAGAAGCACGAGAAGTTTTCCAGAAATCGGATCAGATCAGCATATGGCGGATGACAAAGGCCAGTTTCTCTCGCCCCGAGAGGTGGATCTTCTGCCCGGGCTGGCGAAAGCCGTCAGCCTCCAGACGCATCAGATAATCCTGGTACACCGCTTTCATCAAGGCTGCCGGCCGGGCCCGCCAGCGGGGACAACGGGCCAGCACCTGCTCCGCTTCGGCAAAATAACGGCGGGCGATGGCCCCCAGAGCCGCGCAGACCTGTGGCAGGGACGGATGCCGCAGCAGTTCTGGCAGAGGCAGGTCCACGGGAACGCCGTTGGTTTCCAGGAGTTCACGGGGCAGATACAGCCGGCCACGTTCAGCATCCTCGGCGACGTCACGGAGGATATTGGTTAGTTGCAGCGCCCGCCCCAGCGCGTGCGATAAATGGTTGCCCTCTGCCGCCGGTAGACCGAACACCCGCACCGACAGCCGTCCGACTGCACTTGCCACCCGGTCACAATACAGATCCAGCGTCACGAGTGATGGCGCACGCAATGGCCCCTCTGCATCCATTTCCACGCCGTCGATGATCGCTGCACAATCCGCACGACCCAGGCCGAACTGGCGGGCTGCCGCCTCCAGAGCCATGGCGATTGGGTGGCGTGGCCGCCCATCGTAAAGAAGAGCCAGCTCTTCCCGCCACAAGCTAAGACCAGCACGACGTTCAGCCGGGTCGGCAATCTCGTCGGCGATGTCGTCCACGGTGCGGCAAAAGGCGTAGATGGCAAACATGGCGTTGCGCTGCTCGCGCCCCAGCAGCGCCATGGCCCAGAAAAACGAGCTCCGCGCCTGACCGACGACGGCACGTACCGACACCGTTTCCCTGCCCCCTTTCCAGGGCCAGCCCAAGGCTGGGATACGTCCCTTCCACTGTCCTCCGTGCCCCATCCAGAACCGTCGTGCCGAATCGACCGTCATCACGGTATAGAGGAAAGCCGCCGCCGGCAGGGCCAGACCTTCCCACCATGGCCGGCGGTACAAGAGAAGCGTCGGCCCGTAGGCAACAGGCATCAGGGCCCAGGCAACTGCGCCGGCCACGGCGGTGTCCCAGGCTCCGGTCGCGACCCCCGCCCCCAGAGCCGCCGGCCCGACCAGGTAGACTAGCCCCATGCCGAATACGGTTCCGGCCAGAAGTGTCGCCCGATGATCAAGCTGGACAAAGGCTGTACGGGTGACCATCGACCAGATGCCGGCCAGGGAGTCGTAGGGACGCAGGCTTTGCACCGCCGTGCTCAAGCCAAGCCAGATGGCCCCATTTGCCTTGACCAGCCGACCCAGTGCGCAGTCGTCAATGATACGATCGCGAATCAGGACCAGATCCCCGAGCTGCCGCAACGTGTCCCGCCGCACCAGCATGCAGCCGCCGGCAGCTCCCGCCATCGGATGGTGCGGATCATTGACAGCTGGAAAGGGATAGAGCTTCTGGAAAAAGAACACGAAGGCCGGAACCAGCAGCCGCTCCCACCGGCTGACACAACGCAATAGCGCCATCACCGATACCAGGTGCCGCTCTTCCCGTTCCGCCCTGCGAACCAGAGCCCGCAGCACCCACGGGGCATAGCTGATATCGGCATCCGTCAGCAGCACATAGCGCGCTTCCGGCGCCAGGATGTCGGCCTGCCGCAGTCCATTGGCCATGGCCCACAGCTTGCCGCTCCACCCGGGCGGCACGGCCGTGCCGTGGACCACGGCCAGCGGCACCCGCGCACCCTCTGCCGCCGCCCGAGCGGCTGCGCCCGTGTCATCGCAGCTGTCATCATCCACCAGCACGGCTTGAAACGGGCCCGGGTAATCCTGTTCCAGAACCGTAGGCAGAGACCTGCCGATGATGGCAGCCTCGTCGCGGGCAGGAATGACGGCCACCACCGTGGGCCAGTTCCCGGCCGGCATTTTTTCCGAGTCGGCCTCCAGGCGCTGATCCGCCCGCCAGAATCCGTGACGAAACAGGAGAAGCCCCACCCAGATGAGACAGGATGCAATGGCCAGACCCGCCAGCATGATGCCTCCGCGCTACTTTCATAAGGGTTATAATATCCTGCGCGTAGCATGCCGACGCCGCAGGAGCAACGCCAGGCACCTAGGACAATCGGATAGGGGCCCTTGGCGCAGACGATGCCGGGTCGCTCACCGCAAGGCGGCCCCCATGTTGCCGCCTTCCACACGGTCAGGACCGCGCCGGTTGTGCGTGTGCGCGTATGCTAGAGCGACAAAGGCTTGCGCCATGTCATCAGCAGTGACTTCATGCCCCAACAGATTACCCGCCGGTAGTCATGCGCCGTGAGACCGCGGGTCTTGGCCCGAGCAGTGATCATGGCATCGGTCAAAAAGCCGGAACGGATCTGGTCAGCGTTGACGGCATTGGCACGAATGCTATCCGGCCCGTGGTCAATCGCATATTGACGCATCAGGGCTAGCGTGGCGGCCTTGGGTAGACCGTAGTAGGGACCGAATGCGGGCCCCGGGTTGACGGCCTGCTTCGAGATGTTGAACAGCAGACAGCCGCCGATCCCTTGCGCCCGCATGATCCGGACGGCTGTACGGACCACGTGCTGGTGCTCCCAGAAATTCAATTCGAAGCTTTTGCACAGGATCTCGTCCTTGACATCGGCGATGACACCCTGCCCAGGCCGCACCAGCGTTGGAGACAACGATATCGACCCCGCTGTAACGGATACACACGGCTTCGAAAGCACGCTGCACTGCCGCTGCGTCGGTCACATCGCAAACCGTGCCGAATCCTTTGACCGCAGCAGCCTGCGCTCCGGCGGTTTCCTCGTTCACGTCGAGCACCGCCACGTCGGCGCCGGCACAAGCGAAAGCAGCGGCAGTGGCGGCACCAATCCCGGAGCCGCCGCCCGTGACGACGACGACATGACGGGCCAGCGGCTTTTCGGTCGTCCGACCTAACCTGGCCTGTTCCAGAGACCAGTGCTCGAAGGCGAATATCTCGGGCTCAGGGATGCCCTCGAACCGACCGATCCGCTCGGTATCGGCGATGACGACTGCGTTGGCCCCAGCCAGATCGGCAGCGATGGCGGCTTCGCGCGCCGACACCCCGGCACCGAACAGCCCTATTCCTGGCGCCAGGATCACCCGCGGGACCAGATTGAGCGGTTTCTTCGGCACCGACTGGGTGGTACCGATTCTGTATGTTCCCCCCCTGCCTGTCTGGCCGGTACTCTATCTGATTTATATTATTATTCTCAATTATCCTCAAGATCAGGGAACAAGTAGCAGGTGGCACCTCGTTGCAAAGCGGACGATACACGCCTATCCAGACCAGCGGTCTGCGCCTTTCTTCCACAGGGATCACTGCGTCGGCCCTGGGACATCGAAGGGCAGAAAGCCGTAATGCCGCAGCCAGCGCAAATCCGATTCATAGAACGTGCGCAGATCGGGAATCCCGTATTTCAGCATGGCGATGCGCTCAACCCCCATGCCGAAGGCAAACCCCTGCCAACACGCGGGATCAAGCCCGCAGGCCGTCAGCACGTGCGGGTGTACCATGCCGCAGCCCATGACCTCGAGCCAGTCGCCGCCTGGTCCGAGTTTCAATGCGCCGTCCCGGCGGGAACAGCCGATATCCACTTCCGCCGATGGCTCCGTGAACGGAAAGAACGACGGCCGGAACCGCACCAGCACGGCGGTGGTTTCGAAATAGGCGTGAATGAAATCGATAACGCAGCCCTTCAAATGACCGAAGTGGGGCGCCTCATCAATCACGAGCCCTTCCACCTGGTGGAACATGGGCGTATGGGTCATATCCGAGTCGCAACGATAGGTCCGCCCGGGAGCAATGATACGAATCGGTGGCTTCTCCGACCGCATAGCGCGAATCTGAACCGGCGAGGTATGGGTGCGCAACAGGAACCGCCTGCCGTCTGCCCGTTCCGGCAGGTAGAAGGTATCATGCATCTGGCGGGCAGGGTGTTCTGGCGGGATGTTGAGGGCAGTAAAATTGTGGAAGTCGTCCTCGATGTCTGGTCCTTCGGCCACCGAGAACCCCATCTGGCCGAAAATAGCCACCACTTCATCAATGGTCTGGCTGACCGGATGGACACGCCCCACCGGCTCAGGACGCGCAGACAACGTCACATCCACCCGTTCTGCAGCCAGGCGGGCCTCCAGTTCGGCTTCCCGCAAGGCATCGAGCCGGGCCTCGATAAGGCTGGTCGCCCGCTGTTTAAGGGCATTGAGAGCCATGCCTTGTCGCGCACGTTTGGCGGGGGGCTGCTGGCCCAGGGCCTTCAGGAGAGCAGTCAGACGACCCTTCCTGCCAAGCGTTTCAACCCGCACCGCTTCGACGGCAATGGATGAATCGGCCACGGCGATAGCTCCTGCCAGCCATGTCTCCAGATCCTTGAGATCCTCGTCCATGATCACCCCTGTTTGCGGCCTGATTGTCTCTGGCCTGCCCGCGCCGGGCCCACACCCACCCGCACACCCGACTGCCACCGCACGGGCCGCTTGAGATCGGCGGGCAACTCCGATGACATGTCAGACCGTGCGTGCGCCGGTATGATCCCCCCCGGGAAGACCATCAGGACATGCCGAGGGCAGCTTCAACCTGCTGGACCAAGGTCGAGAATGCCTTCGGTTCACGAACGGCGAGATCAGCCAACACCTTGCGGTCCAGCGTTACACCTGATTTCCTCAATCCGTCCATAAAACGGGAATACGTCAACCCATGCAGACGGACGGCTGCATTGATGCGCTGGATCCAGAGGGCGCGGAAGGTGCGCTTGCGGTTACGCCGGTCACGATAGGCATAGCGCAGGGCTTTTTCGACCTTCTCGATGGCAATACGGAAAACCCTGGCATTGCGGCCACGGTAGCCTTTGGCCATAGCAAGGATTTTCTTGTGACGGGCATGGGCGGCGACACCCCTTTTGACGCGGCTCATGACTTGGCCTCCCTCCGATCAGCCATAGGGCATGTATTTCTTGACAATGCTGGCATCTCCCTTGGCCAGGATAAAGGTGCCACGCGCCTGACGTTTCATCCTTTGCGGGCGTTTGCGCAGATTATGCTTCTTGTAGGCGACATTGCCTTTAATTTTTCCGCTAGCGGTCAGCTTGAACCGCTTTTTCACGGCGCTTTTGGTTTTCAGTTTGGGCATTGTGACTGTTCCGTTGTGATCGCATGAAGCCCCCTAGAAGCACTGCCCTGGAGCATGGCTGCCACCGTTCATTTTGGCTGTTTTCGTAGCCCGGTTATAGCCTGCCTGATTCAGGTTTGCAACGTCTGGCACATTGTTCCGCAAGGCGACTGAACCAGGAAACAGGCATAGACCTCTCCCTTGCAGAACGCTCAGGAGCGTGGGTGTTCCGCCCTCCCTGGCCCGGGAGAAGACTTTTGCAAGAGGTCCGATGGCGCACTCTTCCCTCTCAAATGCTGGGCGGCCACTGCTGGGCGCCTTGGCGCATCAAGTCATAAGAGCGCGCTACGGCAGGCCGTCGCGTGAAAATCATACAAATCAAAAGTGACATTCGATGGTCGCAAACACCGGGCGCGCCGGGATCGCCTTTCCGGTCATCCGGCCTTTTTCCCGGCCGCTTTCCCCGGCCCTGAAAATTCTTGAGAGGAGGGACAGAAAGTTCTTGACTTTAATCCTATTAACAGATATCTGTTCATCTAGCAACCAGGGCATCTACGGTTCTTTCCGGATGTTTTCCCCTGGGGGTAGGCAATCAGGTTGCTGCCCGGGCAAAGGAGGCCACGCCGCTGCCCAGCTCCGGTTTTTTGAACCAGTCCAGGAAGCGCCCGACATCATCGCCTTTGAACAGAAGGGCGTGTTGCAGGGCGAGAATATCAATCTCCAGCCTGGAAACCATGGCGATCCACGCATCCCGGGCCTGCGGCGATCCAAATCTAGCGCCGGTGGAAGCCATCCATATATTGCACGTGGTGCGTAAAATCGCAAACGAACATGTCCCGCTGGCTTCCTTCGGGAACGAGTGCTGCTCCGACGTCTCCTAAGAACATGATCCTCGATTTGGGATCATAGACATGATAGTTGCCGGATGAATGCAGGTAGTGGGTCGGCAGGAGACGCAAGCGCGATCGTCCGACCGTTATTTCCATTCCCTGGTCCGGAATGGTCGGGAAAGACACCTTGCTGTCGTAATGGGACATGAAGCCTGTCTACACCCAGGAGAGGTATACCTTTAGGTTGTCTGGACAGATACGTCGCTACAAGGCAAGGGATGATCCCGTATCAGGGTCTTGATGAGAAACGAAAATATGATGCACAGCCTCAACACCGATTTCGCCGGTCAAGGCAGCAAGCATACGGGGAAAGATTCCCGTTCCACCAGGATCCAGCAGGACAGCCACCCCATCGCCGATCACCACGAGTTGATTGGTGTCAATGACATTCCTGGGGCGGTTGGGATCCTGTCCGAACGCAAGCTAGTAATGATTGTCATAATTGTAGGGGGCGATGCACTTCATGCCCTTTTCCTGTCCTTACCCAGCGTCATCAGCGCCATGCTTTCCTCTGTTGCCAGGCGCTTGAGCGCCTGGCCGTTGCGTTCGGCTGAGCGCACTACCGTGTTCACCTTGTCCCCAATTTCCCGCAGCATATCAACATAGCAGCACATGGTCTGGGCAACGGTGCGGAATTCTACTTCGTATTGACCGGCGCTGGTAGCCTCGATGGCGATGTTGGGTCGCGATGCTGCCGGATTGTGATACTACTCACAGTAACTTACTGGGTGCGTTCACTTAAGGCATGAACATCCTCCAGCATATATGCTACTGTCTCGCACAACCTCTCCAGAACATGACCCTGGGCCTTCTCAAGGGCGGCACGGATTTGGTCGGTTCGAGCGGTGGCGTTACAGGTCATGGCAGCACGTCCGAACAAGCATAAATAACTCAGCTCCTTCAGGCCTTTGGCACTGTTGATATAGGTGTTGCCGCGGATATTGCGAATGTCACCCTGGACGACAGCCAGCTGGCTCACCAGGGGCCCGCGCATATTGCGTCAGCGCACGCACCGCTCGACCGCGATCACCGGCAGGCACGCCCGGCCGCTAATTCGGCATTAAGGGACAGAATGCGCAGATCCTCTGCCAACTGATCAAGATCAACAAAGGCATGAAAAGCATCAAAACAGTTGGTGAACAGCACGCTGGCAGCTTAATCTATACGTGTAACAGAACTACCATCATGTTCCCTTTGAACGTGTTAATCCTTCATAGAATTCCTTTTCCCTCACTCTCTTCCCATGTCCAGCGCCTGTTAGTGACATGTACAACTCTCCATATGAACAAGAGGAGAGCATACACCCATGCAGTAAAATCTGTACGTAAAAACTGCTGTCATACACAACAGAATCGTCTTCCCCGCAACTGGGAGCATTCCGGCGAGCGGAGGGAACCATTCCTGAGCTCTGCCACACCCGACTACGTCTCCTGACCTTCAACGGAGGAAACCGCTCATGATCTACTTCGATCACCAATCATTTCGTGAAAATGTTCGGAAAAGAGGTTCATGCCGTCTACCAGCGCCTGGGCTCGAAACTGCGCAATACGGTAAGGGTGAAAAACAATGCCGTCGGCTCGACCTGTGTATTCCAGGCCGTAGGCAGGGGGAACAGCTTCGACCAAGGCGCGTCATGGCGAGGTGCCCGTTATGAACGTTGATCATACAACTGAGGAGTTGTACATTGTATGATTATTACGCTGGCGACTGAATCGACACCCTGGATGAAATCCGGATCAATCACGATGAGCGGCATGTCATCGCCAATGCCGGCACCTATGCATTGAGACGCAAAACCGACGAACTAATCATTAATACCTTAGGTAGCGCTACGCAGGTGGTGGGCGACTACACCGCCGGTCTGACCAAGGGGCTGGTCCTTGACGCCTTTGAACTTTTGAACAGCCAGGACGTGCCTGACGACGGCCAGCGATTTGGCGTGGTAGGCGCCCATTCAGTGGAACGAGCTTCTGAGCATGCCAGAATTCTCCGACTCCGACTACGTCGGCGATGAACTGCCCTGGCTTAAGGGCACTAAGAGCCGGAAATGGCTTGGCATCGTCTGGGATCATGCACACCGGCCTGCCGCTCGGCGCAGGGGATGATCGCGACGTATTCGTCTATCACAAAACTGCCGTCGGCCACGCAGTCGGCAAGGACGTCACTACCGATCTGACCTGGCATGGTGACTGGGCCGCTTGGTTCGCCAACAACATGATGAGCCGGGGTACTGTTCTGATCGACTCGGCTGGCGTGGTGAAAACCAGGGTTGATGACGATGCGTCCATCGCCTGACCCTTCGTGATCACCCACTTTTCTCTCGACAGGAGCATCCTTCCACGGCCTACCGGAGCAGAAATCTGTCCGTTCTCGCCTATGCTAACGGCTTTACTTTGTGGCACTACACTACACC
Organism: uncultured Rhodobacterales bacterium; assembly: GCA_964624075.1. Taxonomy (GTDB): domain Bacteria; phylum Pseudomonadota; class Alphaproteobacteria; order Rhodospirillales; family Rhodospirillaceae; genus CAZUWH01. The sequence continues at coordinate 31,883 of CAZUWH010000014.1, read as the reverse complement.
AGATACGGCTCCAACGGAGGATACCACCGGCTACTTCAGCAGTGCAACCAACGTGCTGCGCACCGGGGATATCATCATTGCCAACGTGAACACAGGCGGCACGTGCAGCGCGGGAAACAATCGGGATCGAAAAGGTGCGGGGAGGCCATGCCTCCTCCACAGCGCGATTCCTCATCGGCAGATCAGACGAAACGTGAAGGATCGACATGCCCCCATATCATCTTGCATCCATCAGCGCCTTTTCATAATACTTTACATGTGCAGGCATGAGGATATTAGCACTGAGAAGGTTTCTGTCAGCAATCACCATAGGTGATGTCTTTATTTCTGGCTGCATCTCCTGTCAATGCAGCAACTATCGGCAGCTTCACGGTGGTGTTGGACGCTGATGGAGTCATGTGCGGTCAGTTCAGCGGTTCCGTTACGGGTACGTTCGACAACATCTGGAGCTTCGAACGCGGCCGCAAAGATGGAAGGACACTAAACCTTTCCCCCGGATTGGGAGGGAAAAGAGGGTCCTGGAAGGACCCGCGCAAGCGACTCAAACAGACCCTGGCACAACGGCATTGCCCGGGCGGTAGAAAGCTATGACGGCTTCGTGGGAGAGAGGAACCGCCGGCGGATGTCAAGGGCTTTGCCGCCTACCATGCGGCAGCCCGTGCAGCGCTGGCGCACGTCGAGATGCTGACCAAATTGGCACGCTGGGCCGAAGGCAAAGAGACCCTTCCCGCAGAGGGAATCAATGATTTGGATCGCCTGATAGCTGAGGCCCGCCCAGCCGTTGAGGCGATGGACGATGAACCATGACGACGACCACACCCGATTTTCCCGAATTCATCTGGATCTGGAATACCCGTCAGCACCTGACAACACCCCAACACCACGTGCGGATGGCCCAGTGGCTTGGCCAGGCGCTGGCAGGGACCCGAACGCAATGGCCTGCTGATGGCCTTCCGCGATTCTGGCAAATCGACCATTATCGGCCTGTTCTGTGCCTGGATGCTGAGGTAGGAACCCGATCTGCGCATCCTGGTTCTGGCGGCAGATCATGCCCTGGCCAAAAAGATGGTCCGCAACGCCAAACGAATCATTGAACGGCACCCCCTGACCCAGGGGCCGAAACCGGAACAGCGCGAGCAATGGGCCGCCGACCAATTCATCGTTAACCGGCTGGCTGAGTTGCGCGATCCGTCCATGTTGGCCAAGGGGCTTGGGGCCAACGTGACCAGCAGCCGTCGCCGAAGTGATCCTCTGTGATGATGTCAAGGTCCCCAATACCTGCGACACGGCCCCGAAACGGGCTGAGAAACGGGCTGACCTACGGGATCGTCTGGCTGAACTGTGGAGTATGTGCTAGTTCCCGGCGGCCTGACCCTGTACAATAGGGACGCCGCACACCTATCACACTCTCTATGTGGCCGAGGCACGGCCCGAAGCCTGAGAGGAGTGGTTGTTTCTTGATGGCTTTCAGCAACTCGAGATCAATCCTATCGATGCGCGTAGCTTTAGCGCTTAGCCTGAGCGCTTCCCGCTAGACAAGATCGAAGCCAGATGCTACTCTGGTCTGTCAATATTGCCGACGGGCGTCTCGGTCCTGATCGGCTCAAGTTCTATGACGCTGAACTGGATTATATTGAAGGCAATGGCGAGACGGTGCTGCGTCTCATGGGACAGCGGCTGGTTTCGGCATCATGCTGGTGGGGCCCGGCCTATGGAGCAGCAGGGCGAGGAGATTCGGCGGTTATCGCCTGTGTCTATACCGATGATCGCGGCAGTTACTAGCTGCACAAGATTTGCTATTTACAGCATGATCCCGCCAGCCCCGACGATGAGGTCCATCAGCTCTGTCGGCAGGTGACGACGTTCGTGCAGGAGTCGTACATCCCGGCCCTGCGCCTGGAAACCAATGGTCTGGGGCCGGTTTCTGCCCGGATTGTTGCGGCGGGAACTGGCCGAGTAGCAGGTGCTATGCTCTGTCATCGAGGTGATCTCAACCCGCAACAAGGACGTCCGCATCATCGATGCCTTCGATGCCATCCTTGCCGCCGGGGCTCTGCACGCCCACCGATTGGTCCGGACAACACCGTTCATCACCGAAATGCGTGAGTGGCAACCAGGCACGAACGGACGTGACGATGGTCTGGATGCCCCGTATCGGGTTGTCTTCTGGCCGAGCCGATGCGCCTGCCTGTGGCTAAGAAGGCGTAGGCAGAGTGGCGCCCAGGTCTCGGCAGCTTCCGGGCGGCAGTGGACTTCACGCCATAGACTCGAAGGGGAAACGAGGGGGCCCCCCATGTCGGCTTTCCATGTTCGAGGAATGAGGACTGAAACAGGACGCGAAAGCGGCCCGGCCTCCCCGCCCTGATTCCAGCCGTTGAAACATGAATGTTACCAGGAGCTGTCTCATGGACAGCCGTAAATGGACAATGCATGTGATATGGTGAAGGGAAGATCCTCTCTATCTGGGCGGAACACCCCCTCCCCTTGATGGGGGAGGGTCGGGGTGAGGGTAATCGTGACACTTGATTAGGCGGTGAGGGGGCCCACAACGGCCACGCCATCGGGCCTACGGGCTGATACGTTCCAGACGGAACATCACCCCCACCCTAAAACCCTCTCCCGATTCAAGGGGGAGAGCCTGCCGTTCCAGATCAATAGAACATGCCGGACCGGCAAAGGGGTGTGCATACGGTAGCCCTTTGTCCCCTTGCGTCACGCCACGCTGTCTGCCATGTGAAAATGGGACAGTGGAAGCGTGGAGAAGTGGGGGGAATCATGTCCGCCGTATCGTTCTGTGTCCTGCCGCAGCGGGGGGTGTTCGCCATCGCCGGAACGGATCGCCGTTCCTTTCTCCAAGGACTGGTTTCAAACGATGTCAACAAGGTGTCCGCAAACGGGGTTATACATGCGGCCTTGCTGACATCCCAGGGGAAATTCCTGCATGATTTTTTTGTTGCAGAAGCGGCGGAGCGGCTGCTTCTGGACGCGGAGGCTGTACGGCTGGAAGATTTGAGAACACGGCTGGGGCGGTTCCGATTGCGGGCAGCCGTTACCTTGACCGTGGAAAATGACTGGATCGTGGCAGTCGCTTTCGGTCCAGGGACGGCGGCTGCCCTGGGATTGGCCATGAAGACAGTGCATCACCTTGCCGGGGGAGGTGTAAGCTATGTTGATCCACGTCTGCCTGCCATCGGTGTCCGGCTGATGGGTATGCCGTCGGATGTGATGGAAACTCTGCATGAAGCCGGCTGCAACGAGACAGCGCAGATAGCCTACGAGCGGTTGCGGCTGGAACTCGGCCTTCCGGACGGCAGCCGCGACATCGTGGTCGAGCGGGCGGGACTGCTTGAGTGCGGCTTCGAGGAACTAAATGGCGTGGATTTCGGCAAGGGATGTTACGTGGGACAAGAAGTCACCACCCGCAGCAAGTATCGTGGCCTGATCAAAAAACGGCTGGTACCCGTGATGGTTGAAGGTCCTGTCCCGGTGCCGGGAACACCATTGCTGCTAGATGGCAGGGAGGCCGGTGAGATGCGGTCTGCCACGGAAGGCATTGGCCTGGCCCTGATCCGGCTCGAAGCATTGGCACAGGCGCAACACGCTTCCCGCCCCTTCCACGCCGGCACGACACGTCTCTTCCCCCGTCTTCCGGGATGGATGGTTCTGCCCCTTCGGCCTGGAGACTAACACTCTTGAGCCTTGATCGTGACCTCCCTCAAGCGCCGACAGTGGTAGGAATTCATACCTATGAGCGTGTCATGGATACCCGCTTGCACGGGCATGACGATTTCCCGAGGGATCCAGCAGAATTGACCATCCTGGGCTCAAATCCTTACGAAGGCATGCAGGCACTGATATTGCGTATCAGATCGTCAAAAAGGGATATGTGAAGGCCGTAGTGGAAGGAGGGGGGGCAGTACCCAGATGACTCGTTGGGAGCAAGCGATTCCCTATGCCACCGGATCCCACATCTACGCCGGCCGGAAAACCGGCGTAGATGTGGGAGAGTGTTGACCTTCCCGGAGCGGTGTGAATCCTTAACTAAAAGACAAGGGGAACGACGTCGGTAATGACAAAGCCTTCCTCCGGACGGAAGCGGGCATATGTCAGCTCTCGGGCTTCGTCTTCGTTCCTGGCAGTCACGCGCTGGCAATGCTCGTTGGCCCAGTCATCATGAAAAAGGGCATGGCTGCGGTTGTCTTTCAGAAGACTACGCACATCAGCGTTATACAGAGATACACCGAAAGTTCGACAACCGCTTCTTGGGCAATACAGAGGATCGAATGTCATATCCAGCTCCTTCACTTTCTCATTTTCTGCCCGTTCCATTCTTTCCAGACAGGGGAGCCTCTTTTACACAGCCGTCCATTCTCCCTCGACATCACCTCCCCCCCTTTCAACAAGGGGGATAGGGCGCCATGTGTCAAATAGATCGACTCCTTCCAGAATACATCAACATTATGATGATGAAACATTATGGGAGGAAAACTGTTTTTTGTGAACGAACTGATACTGCATCGCGGTATTGCAGTGCGTGATGAAATGGCAATCTGTTCTGCACGGTCGCTTGCAGGCGCTGCCGTGGAGGGTGTCGGGCCAGCCGGTGGATCTCTCGATCCAATCGACAAAAAGGCGATTGCCGCCTGGGACTTATGCTATACGCTGTGCGGTTGCCACACGGTCTCATGCCTTGCGCTGTCTCGTGTCACCTTAATGCCAAGTGTGCGAACGATTGAGAGGGACTGAGTGATGAAGATCACCTTTGCCAAGCCGACTCTGCCGGAAGAGGGTGCCATCGTCGTCGGCGTACTGGAGAAACGCACGCTTACACCATCGGCGGTTGAGATAGAGACACGCACCGGGGGTGCACTCACCCGTGCCATGGGAACCAACGTCTTCGAAGGGAAAAAGGAACAGTCCCTGGTTCTACTCGCCCCCCATGGATTGCCCGTTACACGTGTTATACTGGTCGGTCTTGGCAAGGCAGAGGAACTTGATGAGCGGGCTATGGAAGCCTTCGGTGGTACAGCCATGGGGCAGCTTCTCGCCACCCCTGATGTCACCGCGACCGTGATGGTGGATGACATTGCTGCCGCCCCCCTTCCCCCGCCGGATATGGCCGCCCACGCCGCCTGTGGCGCTCGCCTGCGTTCCTACCGCTTTGACAGATACCGCACCAGGGAAAAACCTGAGGAAAAACCCGTCTTGGAGAGATTGCAGGTCACAACGACGGATGTCGTGGCTGCACGCAAGGCGTTCAGTCCTTTGGACAGAATCGTTGACGCCGTATTCCTGACCCGCACCCTTGTCAGCGAACCGGCCAACGTCATCCACCCGGAAAGCTTCGCCGCCGAGGCGAAGAAGCTGACCGGGTTCGGGCTTGAGGTCGAGATCCTGGGCGAAAAGCAGATGCGCAAGCTTGGCATGAACGCCCTCCTCGCCGTCGGACAGGGTTCAGCCCGGGAAAGCCAGCTCGTGATCCTGCGCTGGCAAGGGACCGCCGACCCCAAGGCCAGGCCGCTCGCCCTGGTCGGCAAAGGCGTGACCTTCGACAGCGGCGGTATCTCCATCAAGCCGAGTGCCGGCATGGAAGACATGAAATGGGACATGGGTGGCGCCGGCGTGGTGGTCGGAGTTATGCGGACGCTGGCTACGCGTCAGGCAAGAGTCAACGCCGTTGGCGTGGTCGGAATGGTGGAGAACATGCCTTCCGGCACGGCCCAGCGTCCGGGTGACATCGTGAAGTCGGCCTCCGGCCAGACCATCGAGGTTCTAAATACCGATGCCGAGGGACGCTTGGTGCTGGCCGATGTACTATGGTACGCACAAACACATTTTCAGCCGACGCTGGTCATTGACCTCGCCACCTTGACCGGAGCCATCATCATCGCGCTTGGTGTCCACCACGCCGGTCTGTTTGCCAACGACGACGTCTTGGCCGGTCAACTGATCGCCGCTGGCAAGGCCGTTGGCGAACGGCTGTGGCGGATGCCACTCGCCGATGGCTACGACAAGCTGATCAAGTCCGATGCCGCCGACATGAAAAATACCGGCGGTCGTGATGCCGGTTCCATCACGGCAGCCCAGTTCCTCAAACGCTTCGTCGAAAAGGTGCCATGGGCGCACCTGGACATCGCCGGCGTGACATGGTCGAAGCAGGATGCCGCCACCGTTCCCAAAGGGGCAACCGCTTTCGGTGTGCGGCTGCTGGAACGGTTCATCGCCGACCATCATGAAGAGAAAGGCAAAGAACTGGAAGAGGAGAAGGGAAAATGGAAAGAGAAGGAGGAAGGGATGGAAATGGAAGCAAGGGAAGAGGGAAAAGAGGAAGAAGACGAAAGATGATAGGAACTTTGCGGAATTCATTTCCTGTAAAAAGGGAAGCAGAGAAAATAGCGGAGGCAAAAGGTGGAGAAGGTCCATCCTCCTCCCTGTCCCCGTTGTTCTGGAAGGAAAAGAACATCCTGCAATCGGTTCTTGCCTCCTCCCCGACCGGACAGGTTCCCTTGCGGGTGGTGTTCATGGGAACATCTGATTTCGCTGTGCCTGCCCTGATGGCCCTGACCGAACGACATCAGGTGATCTGCGTCTACACCCAGCCACCGCGACCGGCGGGACGCGGGGCCAGGGAGAGGCACAGCCCGGTGTATGCGATCGCCGCTGCTGCCGGCCTTGCCGTTCACACACCCAAGACGCTGCGAAATCCTCTCGTCTGGCAGGAATGGAGTCGCCTGGGGGCTGATATCGGCGTCGTGGTCGCCTATGGTCTCATGCTGCCGGAATCGGTCCTGGCGGCCCCCCGGCTCGGCTGTGTCAACGTGCATGCCTCGCTCTTGCCGCGCTGGCGGGGCGCCGCGCCCATCCACCGGGCCGTAATGGCCGGGGATCGCACCAGTGGCGTCACCATCATGCAGATGGATGCCGACCTTGATACGGGCCCCATTCTGCTTGCAGACGAGGTTCCCTTGAGCGACGGGACGACGACCGGTGGCCTGCACGACACGCTGGCTCACCAAGGCGCAGATCTGCTGCTGCAGGCCCTTGACGGCTTGGCGGCGGGCACCCTGGTGCCCCGGTCGCAACCGGCGGAAGGAGTCACTTATGCGAAAAAGATCACTGACAGCGAAGGCCGCATCGACTGGACCTTGCCGGCGGAAACCCTGGCTGCCCTGGTCCGGGGGCTGTCACCCTGGCCGGGCGCTTTCTGCAACCATGGTGAAACCCGCCTCAAGGTCCTGATGGCTGCTGAAGTGGCCGAAGCAGATGGTCTGCCTGGCGCTGCGCCTGGTACCGTACGTGATGACCGGCTGACCGTGACCTGCGGAGTCGGGGCTCTGCGCCTGACTCAGGTGCAGCGACCGGGCAAGGCGGTTCTGCCGGCCGGGTTGTTTCTGCGTGGCTATCCCCTGGAAAGGGGAACGGTGCTCGCATGAGCGAGGGGCTTCTGTGTCAGTCCAGTTCCACCGGCAATTCCTCATGTGCGGCTCACTCGGTCCAGGAACCGTCGTAATTGGCCACATCGGTCTTGCCAAGCAGATGAAAAGCCCGAGCGTGATCAGACAGCATGTCACGCCTTCCCCGCAGGTCGCAACGACGGGGCGGCTGAGATCAATGCTATAGCTCTCGAACTGCCTTTTCAAGGCATCGGCGGGAAGAGGGGTTAAGTTCGCGAGGGTGCAGAAGCTCGATCACCGGCAAATTGATGCTGCCAGGAATATGCCCGGCCTTGGAACAGGGCGCGAGGTCCTGTTGACGTGCATGGTAGCGTTTAGCCTTGCGACCATCGATAATCTGTTCAAGGTGGATCTCGACATCTGTCCGCATCTGCTCCAGGGTGCGCAAGAGCGAAAGGCCCTGATGCGGCGCGAAGAGAGCCCACGGGAAAGCGGGGAGTGCTTCCTCGATGGCACGCTACTCCCGCAGTCATTTGGGAAAACCGCCGGCCAGCACCGCCACGCTGGTATGACCAAAGACACGAAACATCCACCACGCGCGTGCTGCCGTGCTAGCACCGCCCACGTTGTCATAGATGATGATGCGATGGTCATCCCCAAGGCCCAGACGTCCCACCTTCTCGGCGAACAGCCCTGCCGAGGGCAACATGCGGGGCAAGGAACTCCCCTGATCGGCGATGGTGTCGATGTCGAAAAACACGGTGCCGGGGATGTGGGCCTCAAGGTATTCCTCACGCCCATTGCGTTGTGTTCCGTCTGGCCACCAACTCACATCGACCACCCGGATATCGGAGGCGTTCAGATGCTCGACCAGCCATTCCGTTGAGACGATGCCATCCGGGTTGGCGTAATCCATGGCGACACGCTTTCCTGTCGTGGGTTTCCCTGATGTCTGGCAACGCTATTGCACTCCGGTGGGGCACCATATCACGCATCGGCGGAGACGGAAAAGATAAAGGGGAATGATGGCAACCGGGGGAGATCTTTGCTCTTGTCGCGGTTCTGCAGGCAAGATATACTTGTTATAGTTTTTCTTCACGAGAGCAACGGACGGGTGGGCTTTACGCTGCGCGTGTCAACCCGCTGGTGGCGGGTGCGTAAGTGTGCTAGAGTTCAGGCCGTCCGGATAAAATGGTTCCACAATTCCTCAATAATTTCACTGGGGGGATGAATGTCGAGCATGGGTGCTAAAACGAAGAATGCCAAGTTGCTGGCCTGGGTCAACAAGATGGCGACTCTGTGCAAGCCGGAGAGTGTGTACTGGTGTGACGGAAGCCAGACCGAATATGACCGACTGTGCCAGCTAATGGTCGACGGCGGCACCTTTACCAAACTGAATCCTGAGAAGCGTCCGGGCTGCTTTCTGGCCCGTTCGCATCCCTCTGACGTGGCCCGCGTCGAGGACCGCACCTTCATATGCTCGCCAACCAGGGAAGATGCCGGTCCTAACAACAACTGGGCTGATTCGGCCGAGATGCGTGCCACCCTGCACAAAGGGTTCGAGGGGTGCATGCGGGGACGGACCATGTATGTCATCCCCTTCAGCATGGGACCGCTTAGCTCACCGATCGCGCAGATCGGCATCCAGATCACCGATAGCCCTTATGTAGTCACCAACATGCAGATCATGACCCGCATGGGCACCAAGGTCCTGGATGTGCTGGGGGAGACGGGCTTTTTCGTGCCCTGCATCCATTCGGTGGGCGCGCCACTCGCTCCCGGCCAGAAGGACGTGGCTTGGCCCTGCAATCCGAGCATTCCGGAGAAGTACATCGTTCACTTCTCTGATGACCGTTCCATCTGGTCGATCGGCTCTGGTTACGGGGGCAATGCCCTGTTGGGCAAGAAGTGTCTCGCTCTGCGGATTGCCTCGACGATGGCCCGTGATGAAGGGTGGCTGGCCGAGCATATGCTGATTCTGGGTCTGGAGAATCCGCAAGGAAAGAAAACCTACGTCGCTGCCGCCTTCCCCAGCGCCTGCGGCAAGACCAATCTCGCCATGATTATTCCGCCTGCGGCCTTCAAAGGCTGGAAAGCATGGACGGTTGGCGACGACATCGCCTGGATCAAGATAGGCCCGGATGGCGAATTGCGGGCCATCAACCCTGAGTCTGGTTTCTTCGGTGTCGCGCCGGGAACCGCCATGCATTCGAATCCGAATGCGCTGCTGACCATGCAGCGTAATTCCATCTTCACCAACGTCGTTCTGACTGACGATGGGGACGTGTGGTGGGAAGGGCTTGATGGCCCGCCACCGGCCCACGGCATCGACTGGACCGGGAAGGACTGGAGCCCGGACGCGAAAACCCCGGGGGCACACCCGAACTCGCGCTTCACCGCCCCGGCGAGCCAATGCCCGAGCATCGATCCGGCCTGGGAAAATCCGGCGGGGGTCCCGATCTCGGCCTTCATTTTCGGCGGGCGCCTCTCCAAAACCTTCCCCCTCGTCTACCAGGCCTATGACTGGGTACATGGCGTATACATGGCCGCGACCATGGGATCGGAGGCAACCGCAGCGGCTATCGGGCAGGCCGCTATCCGCCGTGATCCCATGGCCATGCTGCCGTTCTGCGGCTACAACATGGCTGATTACTGGAGACATTGGCTGAAGATAGGTGCAAAGCTGGGTCCGAAAGCGCCGAAGATCTTCCGCGTCAACTGGTTCCGCAAGGATGAGAACGGCAAGTTCATGTGGCCGGGCTATGGCGAGAACATGCGGGTTCTCAAGTGGATCGTGGATCGGGTGCATGACCAGGTCGGTGCGGTCGAGGGGCCGTTTGGTTACATGCCGGAATACGAGGACCTCAATTTCGAGGGCCTGGATCTCCCAAAACAGATATTCGATAAGTTGACAACCTGTGACAAGACGTCCGCTCTGGGCGAGTGTGAGGAGCAGGTGGCACATTTCGCTCAGTTCGGCAGCCGTTTGCCGACAGAGATGGAAGAACAACGGCAGAAGTTCATCAGCCGCATCAATGCCATTACGGGTAGTATCTGATACATAAAATCGTTAAGGTTGTAAAGAGTTTGGATTTTGCGGAAATGGGGGGGGGGTGCCTCCCCCGTCTTTTTATTGTTTTACAGAATCAATCCGTGGAGGAGATACGGTTCTTTTCCAGAACATTCTTGAGGTTGTGGTAATTGCTCTGGTTTATAACAAATGCCGTTGCGACGTAGATCGATTCAGCCGGTGCTTGCCCTTTGTCCATATCCACCAGGCCGTGCTTGCCCTTGCGTCGCGGTGCCGGGAACCGTAGACTCCGCTTTTACTTCTGGAAACGGGTACTGGGATGAATAGCGGTTCCTCTTCTTCTGATATTGCCACTATGGATTTTGAAGATGCCCTGACAGAACTTGAGGACGTTGTACGACAGCTTGAGGGCGGGCGGATTCGTCTGGAAGAAGCGGTCACTGCCTACGAATGGGGTGTCAAGCTCAAGCGTCATTGTGAAACCAAACTGAAGGAAGCCAGAGCCAAAGTGGAACGTATCACGGCCGGTCCCGAGGGGCAAGTCATCACGGCCCTGATGGAAGGAAATTCTGAGGGCAATAGTTCCTGGAAGCCATCTGCATAGGCCAGTTTCCGGCAGACTCCTGTCGTATGGCCTCTGGTGCCAGGCGTTGAGTAAGGAAACAGCGTCGGGCTTCTCTGAAGCGGTTGTCTGTTGCTTTCGCCGGGAGGGGATGTGAACGGTTACGAAAGGATTTTTCCGTTACAAAAAGATTTTTCCAGGGGAAAGGGTCGTTACGCCTGCTCGGAAATAAAAGGGAAGGAAGGGGGTGATTAGTTACATGTTCACATGTGATCAATCACGTGTTTGTGTGTCATGTATTGTTCTCTTCAGGCGATTGCCATGGTAAAGAAGGGGGGGGAACGTGTCCGTGACCGATCTCACTGAAGCCATGGCGGAGGTTTCCGCCTGTGTCAATGCCACACTAGAACAGCTTCTGCCGATAGGGGATGCCCCCGAAGGACGATTGTTCGATGCTATGCGTTATGCGGCCCTGGCAGGCGGTAAGCGTTTGCGGCCGTTTTTGGTCGTGACGACGGCCGACATGTTCAAAGTCGCAGAGACATCCGCCTTGCGGGTTGCCGCAGCCGTCGAGATGCTGCACACCTACACGCTGGTTCATGATGATCTCCCGGCCATGGACAACGATGATCTGCGTCGTGGTCTGCCAACCTGCCACCGCCAATTCGACGAGGCGACAGCCATCCTGGCCGGTGATGCCCTGCTGACGCGGAGCTTCGAGATTCTCGCTCATTCCGATACCCATTCGGATCCTGCCGTACGGGCCGAATTGGTGCTCGAAATGGCGCGCGCGGTAGGGGCCAATGGCACGGTGGGCGGCCAGATGATCGATCTTCTGGCAGAGACCATGCCAATGGACATGATTGCCGTGACTCGCCTGCAACAACTGAAAACAGGCCGCCTGATCGGCTTTTCATGCGAAGCCGGCGCCATTCTGGGCAAGGCCTCGCGTCCCTTGCGCAGCCATCTGTTGGCCTATGCCCATGACCTTGGTCTGGCGTTTCAGATTCGTGACGATGTCCTGGATGTCGAGGGTGACGTGTGTGAAATGGGCAAGGCAGTCCGCAAGGACGATTCGCACGGCAAGGCCACCTTCGTCTCCCTTCTGGGACTAGAGCGTGCCCGTGCCCAGGCGGCCATGCTGGTTGACCAGGCCGTCACGCACCTTGACATCTTTGATGACGAGGCCGACTTGCTGCGCCAAGTGGCGCGTTTCATGATCGAACGGCGGCATTGATCGGGGAAGGAACTCAGGTGACGGAATTTTCGAAAACGCCACTTCTGGACACCATCGGTGAGCCGGCTGACTTTCGCGCTTTCAGCGTGGATCAGCTGCGTCAGCTTGCCGATGAAGTGCGCTTCGAACTCATCGATGCCGTCTCCCGCACGGGGGGGCATCTGGGGGCCGGTTTGGGGGTGGTAGAGCTGACGGTTGCCTTGCATCATGTTTTCAACACACCTGAGGATCGTCTCGTCTGGGATGTCGGTCACCAGGCTTATCCACACAAGATCCTGACTGGTCGCCGCGACCGTATTCGCACCCTGCGCCAGGGGGGCGGACTGGCAGGCTTCACCAAACGGGGCGAAAGCATCTACGATCCGTTTGGTGCCGGCCACAGCTCGACCTCCATTTCTGCCGGACTGGGTATGGCTGTGGCACGTTCGCTTGATGGCCGGGACAACAATGTCGTTTGTATCATCGGCGACGGCGCCATGAGTGCCGGACAGGCCTACGAGGCCATGAACAATGCCGGCTTAGGCATGCAGCGGTTGATTGTCATCCTAAACGACAACGACATGTCCATCGCCCCTCCGGTGGGCGCGATGAGCAACTACCTGTCACGGATGGTCAGCTCACGCTCCTTTCGTTCCATCCGCCATGTGGCAAAAGAGGTCGTTGCGCATTTGCCCGGTCCGCTGGAACGGGCCGCCAGGCGTGCCGACGAATATGCCCGCGGTCTGATGATTGGCGGGACCCTGTTTGAGGAAATGGGATTCTATTATGTCGGTCCGATCGACGGGCACAGGCTGGACGTGCTGGTGCCGGTGTTGAAGAACATTCGTGACAGCCGCGAGGCCAAATCGGTGCTGGTCCATGTGGTGACCCAGAAGGGCCGTGGATACGAACCTGCCGAGCAGGCGCCTGATAAATACCACGGCGTCTCGAAATTCGATGTCATGACTGGTACTCAGGCCAGATCGCATCCCAAGGCGCCTGACTATACATCGGTGTTCGCCCAGGCCTTGATTGCAGAGGCAGAGCGGGACGAGCGGATCGTTGCCATCACGGCCGCCATGCCGTCGGGGACCGGGCTTGGTCGTTTTGCGCAGCGTTTCCCGGACCGCTGTTTTGATGTCGGTATTGCCGAACAGCACGCCGTCACCTTTGCTGCCGGCTTGGCTAGCGAAGGCTTCAAACCTTTTGCTGCTATTTATTCCACATTTTTGCAGCGTGGCTATGACCAGGTTGTACACGACGTGGCCTTGCAGCGGCTCCCTGTCCGTTTCGCCATCGACCGGGCCGGTCTGGTCGGGGCCGACGGTCCCACCCATCACGGCGCTTTTGATCTTGTTTATTTGTGCTGTCTGCCCGGTTTCGTGGTCATGGCACCCGCTGATGAAGGAGAGCTAGTTCACATGATCGCCACCGCTGCCGCCATTGATGACCGGCCTTCCGTCTTCCGTTATCCGCGAGGTGAGGGCATCGGTGCCACGATCCCGGCGCAGGGTGAGGTGCTGGCCATCGGCAAGGGGCGGGTAGTGCGCGAGGGCGGCACGGTAGCCCTGCTGAGTCTGGGAACACGGCTGGCCGACTGCCTGATTGCCGCCGATGCGCTGGCGACGCGGGGCCTGTCGGCCACGGTGGCCGATGCCCGCTTCGCCAAACCGCTCGATGTCGCCCTGATCCACCGTCTGGCCCGGACCCATGCGGTGCTGGTGACGGTGGAAGAAGGGGCCGCTGGTGGATTCGGGGCCCATGTTCTGCACGAGCTGGCTCGGACGGGACGGCTTGACCATGGCCTGAAGGTGCGAACGCTGACTTTGCCGGACGTCTTTCTGGAACACGATACCCCCAAAGTCCAGATCGAGACCGCCGGTCTGACCGCGCCCCACATTGTCAACACCGTGTTGATGGCCCTGGGGTGGGAGAAAGGAGCAGGCACGGTATCGGTCCGGGCATGAAGCAGGCGTCTCGAACAGGTCACGGCGGGTGGCCAGATCCGGCGTGCCCGATGATACGCGCTTATACGGAGTCCGGATAAGAGTTGAAATTGGAAGCGAGGGGGTGTGTGAGGGAAGGCTCGCCCTCTTCCTGGACAGGAGCACTCCCTCCCCCGATCCAAGGGGGAGGGAGTGCCGTTTCAGGCGGAAGGCTTCCTGCCCCCCCTCAGGGGAGAAGGGTGTGGAGGTGGAGCCTGCCAAGAGCGACACTGCTGTTGGAGCGCCGTACATCTTGACGGTTCGGGCCCGTTCCCCCTAGACTAATGGCCGCGAGGGGCCGAAGTCTTGTCGTTGGCCGGGGTTGCACGCGTGGGGTTGATGATGAAACAAGTGACAGATGATTCCTTTGAATCCGATGTTCTCAAGGCACCGGGGCTAGTCCTGGTGGATTTCTGGGCCGAATGGTGTGGCCCCTGTCGGCAGGTCGCGCTAGTCCTAGAATCTCTGGCCACCGACATGGCTGGGAAGCTGGCTATTGCCAAACTCAACATCGACGAAAACCCGGCCACCCCGTCCAAATATGGCGTGCGCGGGATCCCGACGCTGATGCTGTTCAAAAACGGCCAAGTGGTTTCGACCAAGGTCGGCGCGCTTCCGCGCGGCAGGTTGTACGAATGGGTTGAGCAACTCCTTTAGGAAATGCTACCTGCTCTCCTGGCGATCCGAAACAGGCATTACCCGAAAGGAGAGCAAAGGAGGAATCGAAAGCACAAGGGAACAGCAAAGAAGAAAAGGGGACTCAGCTTCCTTCCTCCCGAGGGTGCCCAGTAGTCCCGGTCGGGTGAAAGTGTTCGGTATAGAGGGGAACGTCGGCCGCATCAGCAGCCAGGGCCCATCGGTGTACGGCAAGGGCTTTGTGCGCGCGGGCAGCGATCCATTCTGTCAGTACGGCGTGACAGGGGCCGTTTTTGCGTGGCCGTAGATCTGAAACCCCCTGGGCAATGTGACGGGCAATATCGATCTGCTGGGTGAGCCAGTCCACGATTTCAGGCTCGGCGATCTCCTGTATGATGTAATCGCGGACGCGGGTCCATTGCCCATGACGCGAGAGTTGCTCGCTGACATGAAAGGGACGCTTTTGGAGTATCTCGTGGATAAGGCTCCATTTACGGTATTGCAGGGCGGTCTTTTCCGGAAACGAAACCTCCGGGCCGTTCTGCTGGGCAGCCTCCGCGGCGCGGATTGCCGCCAGTTCGGCAACCCAGCCGGACGGACGGACGGGTGCCATGCGTCCCCTCACACGGTTCATGACCAACTCCTTCATATCTGACCGTGTTATCATTACTCGGTGCAACAGGAAGGGAGGGGAAGCAGAACACAAACGACGTGCTCTGCCGCTTCCTCCCGCCTTCTTCAGGAAGTGCCTTTTTGTGAAGATTGGGCGATCCGGATGCCTGCCAAGGGGAAAGTGGGGAGAGAGGATGAAAAAATGCTGCGCGCCACCAGCGGGGACCCGGGCATCCTCCTTCTCCCGATCTCTGTCGTATGCACACAAGTCAGTTCCTGTGGCGTGGGAGAGTGTATCCTACTCCACCAGGAGCAGCTCCTCTTATCCCTTGGATCGGGGGGAAACTCCCGAAAGGGGTTTGCAATCCGGTCCAAAACGGGCCACAACGTAAACAGGGCTGACCCATAGAAAGGAACAAAACGGAGAGCAGGTCAACCGGGATATGGTACAAGAACATGGGTGGGTCTCCATCCGGTTTTCGGGATTTCCCCTGCCAGGGGGGTACACGCCAGAGGCTAGGCCTGCATAACCGTATAGCTTTGCAAGAGGGATAAAATACCTTTATACACATGGCAGAGGGAAGGGGTGAAGGGACAGGGTATCATCATGTTTATGGTGCGTACCTCAAGCCGTTCATTCTTCGGAGTAGGAGTTGTCATCTGTGCATTTGCAACCATGGATGTCTCCGCCACACCACTTCCTGAAGCCATCGAACAAGCCTTGACGACTTACCCTGCCCTGGCGGAAGCCAAAGCCGATCAGCGTGCCCAGGCTTATGAGCTGAAGCAACAGCGCGGCCTGTATCTGCCGAGCCTTGACATCCTGACCGCAAACGGGCCGGAATAGAGCAAAAGCCAGAATCGTCGTGATGGTGCCCGGATGCCGCGTTATCAGGCTCAGGCAGTCTTGTCGCAGCTTCTGTTTGACGGCTTCAACCGCGAGGGAGCGGTGGAACATCATGCGGCGCGATTCGATGTCGCTGCCTTCCGTACTCTCGAACGCACGGAGGGCCATTGCCTTGGACGCGGTCGAGGCTTATCTCGACGTTCTGCGCAATCAGGAGCTGGTGGGTATTGCCATCGAAAATGTTACCGTGTACCGTGCCGCCCCGGCTGGGGTGCGCGAACGTGTTGCCGGTGGCCAATCGGGAGCAGGCGATTTACAGCAGGCCATCTCGCGCCTGGCAGCGGCCAGCGATGCCAAGGTACAGGTAGAACGCGACCTGGAAGACACCAGAACCCGCTATCAACGGGTCGTGGATGGTATTTTCAGCGATCTTGTCCGGGGTCCCCCCCGGGGTCCCCCCCGCCAGCATCTGCCCAGTGACGTCGGAACCGCTGTGCAGCAGGCACTCCAGAAAAGCCCCACCGTTATAATGCCGCCGTCGCTGAATTGGATGTGAAGTGCATGCCTTACACCGCCAGGCAGCCGCGGGCTTCTACCCCACTTTCAAGCTGGAGGTCAGCGCGGCGACCAACCACGATCTGGGTGGCGTGCGGGGGCTGTCCAACAAGGACATGGCGTTGTTGCGCATGAATGTCATGTCTGTTCCGCGGCGGGATCGGTCATAACATCCGTATGGAACTCACCGAACGCATCAGCGAGAATCTGGCCAAGATCATGCGCATCGAACGGGCCGTTGCCCAGGAAGTGTGGCTGTCCCGGAGTACCATGGAAGCGGCCTGAAACAGGGCTGCAACTCTGGAGGATGAGGTTCTGGCCAATGCCCAGGTGGTTGCCGCCTATCGTCAGGAATTCGATATTGGCCAGCGCAATCTGCTTGACTTGCTTGATGCCGAAAACGAACTGCTCGCCGCGCGCAGTCGTCTGCTGACGGCGGAGTTCGCTGAGGAGTTTGGCGTGTTCCGGACTCTGGCCTCTGTGGGCAGACTGCTCAAGGCGTTCGGTTTGACGCCGCCGTCCGAGGCGATCACTTCGGCTCGTGCCAAGGCCGGTGTAATTGGTGCCCCCCCGGTGCCTTTGCCAGCCGGTCCTGGGTTTCCATCCCGCCGCCGTCGTCTGAACCGGGTGTTCAGGAACATATGCCAGAATCCATTCAGGACGGGAGAACGGATGCCGTCCCGGTTCCCGGACCACGGCAAGGGAAATGATGGTCCAGTGGGGAAACCGTCATGGGCAAGAGAACACATCTCATCCCACCATACATGAATCCTGACGACTCTTCCTGGTCGTTCTTTCGATCGGCTGGCGCGTTGGCATAAACTGGCATGAAATCATCTCCTGTCATCGTACCGTTTGGTCATGACGAGGACAGGCTGAAAAGCCTCTCGGGCAGTTTCTGTATGCCAGACAAAAAGGACGGCGTTCGGCTGGTGATCGGAAGCGACTCTGCCAAAGCCAGCCGTGCTGGTGGGATTCTTCTCTGCTTCCGATAACGAGATAATTCCTACCATCCGGCGGCTGGCCAATGCCACATCTGTGCCCTTGGTGGTCGTGATCCGAAAGGGAGTCGAGATGCATGAACTAGCGGCGATCACGGCCGGCGCGCAGGAAGTGGTCTCCGATGAGGAAGAGATCAAGCGCCGGCTGTGGTCTGCCATTCTGCGTCAGCATGTCTCCATGGAACGACACCCCCCCTTGGAAGAGGATATCGCGCGCACGGTCCTCGACCGCCTCCCCATGGGTGTCATCATGGCCAGCCGCTCCAGCAATTGGGAGATGTACGATACGATCCGCAATCTCACCTCCGGCCATGACTCTGACTGCGCTTTATCGACGCCGCGTCCGTCCGGCCTTGCTCCGTTGTCCGTTCTGGTCGTTCCGGTGGGGGGCGGCAAGGACGCCAGGAGGTGGTGCTGTTCCTGGCCGTGCCCGAAGAGCCGGTAGTAGACATCGAACCATCGCGGTGCTTTCCCGTCTGTACGGGGGCTGACAGGAGCGGAGTCGCGACTGGTGCTGGGGCCCCTTCTCTGGGCGGTTCCGTCTGGAAGCACTGGCGGCAGAGGGGGGGGTCAGCCCGCACACGGTGCGCGCCCAGTTGAAAGGTGGTCTTTCGTAAAACCGGAACCAGCCGTCAGGCAGAACTGGTCAAACTGATTCTGACCGGCCCGACGGCCATCCGCTCCCGAGGCGATGACGATCCGCATCTGTTCGGCCGGCCAGTCGGGGGCACGCAAGGTCAAAGTCCTTGTCGAAAAACTGGCCTGGAATCTCCAAATAGTTGTTTATACACCAGTTGATAGGATCGACAATATAGCGCGCCGCGTTTATAAACCAGTTGACCTCTGCCATTTTCTGGTTCCTTAGAATATCCCGTATACTTTCCATGAAAGTCTGCCAGTAAGCGTAATGACAGGCGTGGCAGCTCCCGTCTTTGTAGGCTTTTTCGGTAAGGAACCGCTTCAACACGTCCTACCATTTGGGAAAGGGTGTGAAGTCGCTGCTGGCAGTCTCGATTGTCCCGAACAAGCCGGCTGCCTCCGTTCGTTCCGGTGCCACCAGGCTCAAGAGGAGCGATGATTGCACTATAACGGCAACGATGAACATGATACTCCGGTAGAGCTCTCTCTAAGAGAGTCTTATGATAATTTTTCAATCCCTGGAATTGATCGCGAAGGTAATATGGCCTGGCAATAGGTAGGCGTGATCTGCCTTTCAAGAACTCACGAAACCAGGATGTAAAAAAAAGATATGGGGCGCACGGGTGTCTCACCCGTATTCTGGGCCAGTAGAATGCCCGCGCTCCTGGGAAGGGCAAGGGTATTCATTCAGGGTGTTCATCTTATACGGAGTTCGGAAAATTTCCGGACTCCGAGCCCGCAACGCGGGCCAGCGCCTCTGCGCCTAGCGACCAAGGGCAGATTTCCGGAAAGTCCTCGGACTTTCCGGAAACCGTATTACGTGGCTCCTGTGCGCCTTGATCCTGACCGATCGGGGTCCTCCTGCAACAGACAGAGAGCCCTGCTCCGCGCCTTCTGCGCCTTTCCGAATCCGAGGCCCGGACGCTGGTTTTTCAGCCGACAGCCCTGAAAGACTCTAAGGAGGTTTGACCATTGCCCTTGCGCAACGATATATTGAGGGCAGCAAGAAACCTCTTCCGCACGGGCCTGTGTTCCTGTATGGGTAGAAAAGGGGGAGCTATTCTTAGCCGTTTCATATTAGATATTTCAGCTATGGTTAGATCATGGTTCAAGGAGGATTCATGGCGCTACCCCTCATGCCCAAGGCAACCGCTGTCTGGTTGGTGGAGAATACTTCACTGACCTTTGAACAGGTGGCCGATTTCTGCGGCATGCATGTTCTGGAGATTCAAGCCATTGCCGATGGCGAAGTGGCGGGTGGAATCATCGGGCTTGATCCGGTGGCCAACGGGCAGGTTACCCGGGCCGAAATCGAGCGCTGCGAACGCGATTCTCAGGCGCGGCTGCGTATTCTCTACACCGATCTACCCCTGTCACCATCACGACCAAAGGGAGCGCGTTATACGCCGGTATCCAAACGGCAGGATCGCCCCGATGCCATTGCCTGGCTGTTGAAGCAGCATCCGGAGCTGTCCGATGCTCAGGTATGCAAGCTTGTCGGAACTACCAAGCCAACCATTGCTAGTGTGCGGGATCGTACACATTGGAACATGACCAATATCAAGCCGCGCAATCCGGTGACTCTGGGTCTGTGTTCAGAGGCTGATCTCGAAAAAGCGGTGGTCATTACTAGAGGCCGGCGTTCGGTATCCGCTCCGGAGGACAACCGTGATTTCACAGAGGCTCCGTCGTTCAAAGACGACGCGGAAGCTGATCATCCGTGAAAGGGATCGGGGCACAGGGGGAAGGGCCGCAAGACCGGGTATGACGGTATTCGTAACGCATCATCCCTGCCAACGGTATCGGTGGCTCCCCCCCCCTCCGTCCCCCTCAGGAGGCGCCAGTTCCCTCGCGGGTCTTGGCAATGGCAGTCTGCAAGACGTGTTGTTTTATGACGATGGTCTTTTCGTTGAATAGCACGCTCTTCAACCAGTCAAAACCGAGTTGCAGCAAGGCTTCATCGTCGGTCTTGAGGGTTTCGACTGCTTCCGGTGCCACTTCATAGGTCTCGAGAAACTTGGTCCCGAAGACGAACGCCCGCAGGGCATCCACATCCGTGGACACCATGAAGAACATTTTTTTCGTTTGCGGAGCCATTTCCTTGCCATACGGGCCGCCGAGAACATTCCACGACACGACCTTCATGATGATGTCCATCCAGCCGCGGTTGACACGATCGTAAGGCTCAATTCCCTGTTCCTGGCGAAAAGTGGCGACCGTCTGCACGTGGCATTCTCCGTGACCGCGACAGTGGCCCTCCCGGACCAGAAAATGAAAGTCCTCTTTATGCTTGGCATCCTTCAGCTTGACGGTGGCCAACCCCAGTGGGTAGTAGCGGCAGGTTGCTGGACGATCTTCATACACTGCGCATCCTTCCGCGGTGACGAACGAGCACGGTCCCTTGCCATCCTCTCCCCCCATCTTGAGCTTGGCCACGGGCAGTTCCGCCCGTTCCCACAGAGCCGGTACCGTGTATTGCGTCAGGAAGTCCCGCGGCCGCACGTTCAGACGACGTGACAGACGCAGGATGCACTGGGGAGTCAAGGTGACATCGGCCCCATGACAACATCGGTTCCAGCAAGACACACCCCGATGGCAGCGGAATGAAAAGGAATCCTCAAGCCGGTGCTGGACCGGCACCACCGGATTGCCGCTGGTCTCTTCGTTGCGCAAGCCGGAGAAAATCTCCATTTCCATGTCCTGATCGAGTCGTTCCATCATGGGCATTCCTTCTATTGTAGCATCGCGGGCAGGAGAACAATCAGACTCAAGGAGGTATGGCACAAGACTCAGACCTTCCCCCTGTTTCGCTTTTTCGTTTCGCCTGAACCTGAAAAATCAGCATGTGGAGGAGTCATGAACACGCTCCCACCTCCGCGAACCGTTTTGTCTTTCCTGAAACCGATGTCGCGGGAATGAGGATATTCCTTCATCCGATACCCTACCCCGGGATGCAGCCATACTGTCATCAGAAAAGTAGGGGAGCCAACGGCTCCCCTACACCCTCATGGCGCATTTTTCTCAAGAGAAGGAAGCGCGCCCTTCCTCCTGCATACGCTCAGTGCTTCTGACCGCCATAGTGCTTAACCACCAGATCCTTGTGTGGCACCTTCTTCAGGGTCCACGCGCCGGTATCCGGGTCCATCCGCGAGTTGATGAAGCACTTCCAGTTGGCTTCGTCCAGCTTTGGATAGTCAGCGCGATAATAGAAGCCGGGATAGCGAGTCTCCTCACGAAACAGAATGTGACGGAGATGCGCTTCCGCTGCCCGCAGGCGGTGATAGTTCTCCCAGGCCCGCAACAGCTCGTGCAGATCCTTAGCTTTCAGGTTGTTGGCGTCTTCTTT
This sequence comes from uncultured Rhodobacterales bacterium, assembly GCA_964624075.1. GTDB lineage: Bacteria > Pseudomonadota > Alphaproteobacteria > Rhodospirillales > Rhodospirillaceae > CAZUWH01. The sequence continues at coordinate 10,059 of CAZUWH010000014.1, read as the reverse complement.
CAGCCACCCCAGGTGCTTGAGACCGATCTCCAGCATCTTAGCATTGGTGGTGTAGTAGGTAGAGACACCTGCCACATATTCGTCCATATACTTCTGCAAGCGCATCTGGAACATCTTCGGTGAGATGTAGTATGGATTCATGTCTTCCGAAGTGGTCTTGTCTTTGTGTTCGAGATAGTTGCGAACGGGCTTGTAGATTTCTTCAGTGATTTCCTTGACGCTTTTCTTGAACTCTGGTTTGAAAGCCTTGTGGTCGCGCACGAATTTGACCATTGTCTTGCCGGCAATGCGACCTTCGGTATGTGAGCCCGACGAGAACTTATGTCCGGAGGCCCCTACACCGTCACCTGCGGTGAACAATCCCTTGACAGTGGTCATTCGATTGTAGCCCCACTGCCATTCCGGGGGTGCGAGGTCTTCCGGTCCCGACACCCAGATGCCACAGCAGCCGGAATGCGAGCCGAGAAGATACGGCTCGGTTGGCATCAACTCGGAGGCGGTTTCCTCTGGCCGGATGTTCATGCCAGCCCACACCCCGGCCTGGCCGATGCACATGTCGAGGAAGTCTTCCCATGCTTCCGCTTCCAGGTGCTTGATCTCTTTCGGAGTCATGGTTTCGGACAGCTTTTTCATGGCTGTCGGGGTGTCCATGAGGATCGGGCCGCGCCCCTCCTTCATTTCTTTCAGCATGGCATGGTTGCGCAAACAGGTCGGCACCACGGCAGCCGTATCGTAGGGCGCGAATTCCTTCAGCATGTCTGCGTTTTTGATGATGTAATTCTCGCCATAGCCGTTCAGGGCCTGCGACTTGAAGAGCAGGAACCACGCGCCCACCGGGCCATAGCCATCCTTGAAGCGCGCTGGTACGAACCGGTTTTCCATCATGGTCAGCTCGGCGCCGCACTCGGCCGCCATGGCGTAGGTGGAACCGGCGTTCCATACCGGATACCAGGTGCGGCCCATGCCTTCACCCAGCGATCGCGGGCGGAAGATGTTGACTGCGCCGCCGGCGACCAGGAGAACGGCATTGGCCTTGATGACGTAAAGCTTGTGCTCGCGCACTGAGAAACCAACCGCGCCGGCCACCCGATTCGGCTCGTTCTTGTCGAGCAGCATTTTCACGATGAAGCAGCGTTCGATGATATTCTCGATTCCCAAAGTCTTTTTCGCAGCCTCGGCGACGATCGGCTTGTAGGACTCGCCATTGATCATGATCTGCCACTTGCCCGAGCGGACCGGCTTGCCGCCGTCCTTGAGGGTCATGCCTTCACTACCCTTGGCCTTCCAGATCGGCAGGCCCCATTCCTCGAACAAATGAACGGTATCGTCGACGTGACGGCCCACGTCATAAACCAGGTCATCGCGGGTGATGCCCATCAGGTCGGCCGCGACCATCCGGCAATAATCCTCAGGCTTCTGGTCGCCGAGATAGGTATTGATGGCCGACAGACCCATGGCAACGGCGCCAGAGCGATCCATCGCCGCCTTGTCCACGAGCAGAATCGAAACGTCGTCACCCACCCAGCGTTTCGTCTCGAAGGCGGCGCCACATGCGGCCATGCCGCCGCCGATGATCAGAATGTCTTTTTGTAGTTCAACGATTTCGGGATTACCGAAAGTACCAGCCATGGAACACTCCCTCCGATTGCGGGCGGGCCCCGTCTATACCCGGGACGGGTCTGCCGCCCTTCCTTACGGAAACCTACTTTCAGATGCGGGCCACCGCGTGAAATGACAGTGACATGCAGGTTCCTGCTTCTATGGCCCTGTCACCAGACTTCGACCCGATTTCAAATCTTCATCAGAGTCTTGCCGGCTTCGGTAAAGAGAAGCTGATCGTCGAGGCTGCCTGCGGTCGGCTTGTTGCCATAGGGATCAATGGAACCAACCGGCGTGGAGCGAACGGGGAACTTGAAACGTTTCACTTCACCATCCCGGAATTTGATGGTCCACATGATGCTCTGATCAGTCCGCAATGGAATGCATGCACCGCCCATTGGCACCACGTCCTGATAGGCACGCACTTCAATAGCCTGCTGTGGACAAGCCTTTACGCAGCACTGGCATTCCCAGCACTGCTCCGGCTCCTGATTGAAGGCCTTCATGCGGACCGTATCGAGCTTCATCAGGTCATGCGGGCAGATATACATACACGCAGTTACCTGGCCGCCTTTGCAGCCATCACATTTGTCAGCATACACAAAGGTGGGCATCCACTTCCTCCCCTGTAATTCGCCCAGCGCGAGCAGGGCATGGTTATATTTACCCCCCAAGACCCCACGCCCGATGAACGAGGCGTTGCATCCCAGACGGTCACGAATATTACCTCTCATTCATATATCCATGCGGGAGCCTTGTCAAACACCGAAAACATCGTAGCCTTTGCATCCACACCGGGCGACCGGTGTGGATGCGCCGTCGGCAGTGGGAGAGATTTCGATCTCCATGCCGGGTGAATGCCCGTTTCAACGGCATTGGCCATGGCTCCCCCTGTCCTTGCCCGCTTCTCTATGACAACATCCGCCATCTGTGGCAGACACCGCCAAAGACACACAAGAAAACCACCTTGCCCAGAGGGGATGCTCAAGGCATCGGCACAAGGAAAGCCTTGGCAGGGTGATGACGGTTTCCAGCGATTCTCATTATGGGAATGACGCTGATTTGCCGAAGAGGCATCCCTGCACCATCCTCCTCCTGGAGGGAACATTCCTGACTCCTGGAGGAAAGACTCCCTCCCCCCTCGATGAGAGAGGGTTGGGGTGGGGTGATTGGGACGTCTGGTCGGGGGCGGTGAGGGGGCTCGTGGCTGTCACGCCACATCGGGCGCGCGGGCTGGCTGACAAGGTCCAGACGGGAGGCTTCCTGCCTCCCCCTTGATCCTCTCCTAACAGACCCCGTCCCAAAAAAGACCTCCCCCCTTACACGCCCGCCTCCTGAAGGGGGGTCTGCCCCCTCGGGAAAGAAGGGTTTGGGGGTGGAACCTGCCAAGGCGACTTGGAATAAATTCCACACTGAGAATCGCTGGACGGTTTCCTGTGGAAGTGGCACCACAATTCGATTATTTTACCCTTGCTCATGCAAGGGGCAAGTGGGGATGCTGTGATCTATAGCAACACTGAAGGGGAAGGATCTTAATCCGCCGTCGAGTCGGTTGTCTGACGTGTGTTGCACACTGCCGGGCGTTGTTCTTGCCTGAAAAACCGCCATTGGCCACCAGGGATCTTTCATAAGGAGATATTGCCCATGTCGCAGCTGGTTCCACCACATGGAGGAAGTGAACTCAAGCCCCTTCTCGTTCCGGCCGTTGAACGCGCTGAGGAATTGAGACGGGCTGCGGGTCTGAAGAAAGTGCCGATGACCAGCCGTGAGACGTCGGATGTGATCATGATGGCCATGGGCGCCTACACGCCGCTCGATGGTTTCATGGGCAAGGCCGACTGGGAAGGCGTGTGCGCCCATATGAAGACGACAGACGGCCTGTTCTGGCCGATTCCCATCACGCTTTCGACGACGAGGGCGGTCGCCGACTCCATCGGTGATGAAGAGGAAGTCGCCCTGCTCGATCAGGAACCGGGCGAAACCATGGCGATTATGACTGTAACTGAAAAATATGCCATCGACAGGGCGTTCGAATGCCAGCACGTCTACCGGACGACCGACTCCAAACACCCCGGGGTGCAGAAGGTGATGGCCCAGGGCGAGGTCAACCTCGCCGGTTCCGTACGTTGCCTCTCCGAAGGGGAATATCCGGGAAAATACAAGGATCTTTACTTGCGTCCGGCCGAGGCGCGGGCCGTATTCGCCCAGAAGGGATGGTCGAGGGTGGCAGCCTTCCAGACCCGCAACCCCATGCACCGCAGTCATGAACATCTGGCCAAGATTGCCATCGAAGTGACCGATGGCGTGTTCATCCACCAAGTACTAGGCAAGCTGAAAGAAGGCGACATACCGGCTGACGTGCGTACCCAGGCCATCGCCGCCATGATCGATCATTATTTCGTGCCAGGTACCGTGATCCAGGCCGGTTATCCGATCGAAATGCGCTACGCTGGTCCACGCGAGGCTCTCATCCACGCCCTAATTCGGCAGAACTTCGGCTGCTCCCATCTGATCGTCGGCCGTGATCATGCCGGGGTTGGTGACTATTACGGACCGTTCGACGCCCAGCACATTTTCGATACCCTGTGGCCCGGTGCTCTCGTCACGCAGCCTTTGAAGATTGACATCACCTTCTATTGCCGGAAGTGTTACGGCATGGCCACAGCTAAGACCTGTCCGCATGGCAAGGAGGATCAGGTCAACATTTCTGGGACCAAGCAGCGGGAGATGCTGTCCAAAGGCGAGCCGATTCCACCCGAGTTCAGTCGCCTAGAAGTGGTAAGAATTCTGCAGGAGTATTATCAGGGCCTGAAGTAGGTGTGGCTTTTCTAGAACCCTGGGGCTTCGGAGAGGGAGGATGTCCTCGCCCCTCCGAAGGTTCAAGGAGTCGTGGTCTTGACGACGGTTCCCGAGCGGTTCCGGAATGGCGCCAAACTAAAATAGTCCTGCGCTTTTTCTTGTTACATAAGCATATATTAATATGATAGGGTTTCGTCTCTCGCTCCTGTCTCGTTCAGCACCGCTTGCGCGATCCAGGGTCAGGCAGTGTCTGTGCGGGCAGAGCGGGAGGAACGGGACATTGATCATGGATTTCCAGGACGTTGATTGACGCGTTGGACAATACCAAAGGGCTCCGCCCGTGCGACACAGAGGGAAGAGAAGAGGGGACATGATGGAAAGCAAACCCCGTAGCCAGGCGATTCTTGTCGTTGGCGGCGGCGTCAGTGGCATTACGACGGCTCTTGAGGCTGCCGAAGCGGGTTATGATGTCGTCATCCTCGAAAAGACACCGACCCTGGGCGGCCGGGTGGCTCAGCTCAATCGCTATTTTCCGAAGCTCTGCCATCCGACCTGTGGTCTGGAAATCAATTTCCAGCGTATCCGCAAGAATCCGCGGGTGAAGGTGTTCACCATGACCACCGTGGCAGCGGTCAAGGGTTGTCGGGGTGACTATACCGTCACCGTTCGCCAGGCACCGCGTCATGTGAAAACAAATTGTACGGCCTGTGGTGATTGCGCCCGCGCGACTGAAATGAAGGTGCCCAACCCCTTCGACTACGGCCTGGGGGAGACGACAGCCGCATATCTGCCCCACGAGATGGCCTTTCCCATGCGCTATGTCGTTGTACCGCAAGTGATTGGCACGCCCGAAGCCGGCAGGATCAAGGCCGCTTGCAAGTACGACGCTATTGATCTCGATGAGAAGGAATCGACCTTCGACATGCATGTCGGGGCCATCGTATGGGCGACCGGCTGGCAGCCCTACGACGCGGCCAGGATCAGTCCTTATCGATATGCCCATCTGAGGGATGTCATCACCAACGTCGAAATGGAACGGCTTGCCGCCCACAATGGTCCCACTGGCGGACGGATCATACGTCCCTCCGATGGCAAGGCGCCGAAGAAGGTGGCATTGATTCAGTGTGCCGGCTCGCGCGACCACAACCACCTTGCCTATTGTTCGCGCATCTGCTGTCTTGCTTCTATGAAGCACGCGTCCTATGTCCGCGAGCAGTATGCCGATGCCACGGTTGACATCTATTACATTGACATCCGCGCCCATGACAAGCTGGAGGCCTTCTATCGCAAGGTGGTGAGCGATCCACAGGTGCGGCTGATCAAGTCCAAGCCGGCCGAAATCAAGATCGGCGCCGACGGCGGTCCCGTGGTGTGCGGCGAGAACACCTTGACCCGTGAAATCTATGCCGAGTCTTACGACATAGTGGTACTGGCAACAGGTATGCAACCTTTTGGTGCGCTGGACCATCCGTCGATCGAAATCGAGATGGACGATTATGGGTTCATTGTGCCGGAAGATGAGGAAAAAGGTGTGTTTTCATCCGGTGTGGCCTCGGGTCCACTTGATGTTTCCATGTCCGTGCAATCTGCAACCGCCGTTGCCCTGAAGGCGATTCAGGCCGTTCGCTAAGCCGCGAGGAGGAAGGTTCATGTCGACGAAGAATACCGGCGTTTATCTTTGCAGCGGCTGCGGCATTGGCGATGCCGTATCCATGAGCAGCCTGGAGAAGATCGTCACCAGTGAATTCAAGAAGTCATGCAGGACTCACGCCTGTCTCTGCGGTGACGAAGGACTGGAGGCCATCCGGACCGGCCTTGCCGGAGGGGTCAATCAGGTGGTGATTGCCGCCTGTTCGCCGCGGGCCATGAGCGATCGCTTCCGCTTCAATGGCACCCAGGTGATCCGGGCCAATCTGCGTGAGCAGGTGGTGTGGAGTCATCCGGTGAACGAGGAAGATACCCAGATGATGGCTGAGGACAGCATCCGGATAGCCGTCACTGAGGCCACCAAGTCCACGGCGCCGGAGCCCACGCTTGAAGAGACGTATTCACAGGTGGTGATGGTAGTCGGCGGGGGGCATTCCGGTCTGACGGCAGCGCGTGAGGCGGCCAAGGCCGGCTATGATGTCCTCGTGGTCGAACGTGCGCCACAGCTTGGCGGCATGGCCGCTCGATGGTCGAAACGAATGCCGGTGCGTCCGCCCTATCAGGATCCCCAACCCAACACGATTGCCGATCTGGTCAAGGCGGTGACCACCGATTCGCACATCACTGTTAAGACCGGCTGCACCGTCACCAAGACCTCGGGTATGCCTGGGCGGTTCACGGTCGAGTTCTCAGACGGAAGCAGCCAGACCGTTGGGGCGATCGTTATGGCAACGGGGTGGCGGCCCTATGATGCCAGCAGGCTGGGCCATCTGGGCTATGGCCTCTCGCCCGACGTGGTCACCAATGTCGAGATGGAAGAGATGCTTGGCCGCGGCCAGGAGGTGACCCGCCGTTCGGATGGCAAGACACCGGGGGTCGTCGTCTTCGTGCAGTGTGCTGGTTCGCGGGATCCCGACCATCTACCCTACTGCTCTTCGGTGTGCTGTGGCGTGTCCATCAAACAGGCCATGCAGCTGCGTGAAGCCAATCCGGAAGTGATGGTCTATATCGTCTACGAAGAGCTGCGCACGCCCGGCGTAGCAGAGGAATTCTATCGTACTGCCCAGCACAACGGGGTCATCTTCATTAAGGGCAAGGTGAAAGGGGTGGACAGCTCCCTGACCGTCACGGTGGATGATGCCTTCCTGCAACAGGAGGTACTTCTTTCAGGCGTAGACATTGTGGTTCTTGCAACTGGAATGGTGCCAAATTCCACCAACGTCGAAGCCGCGACGCCGGAGCTGGAAGAGGAAAAATTGGAGCCGCTGAAAAGCGACATCAATCCCTATGCGGCCATCAAGGTGGTCGGCACGGCGGCAGAACCGATCGTGGCGCCGGAAGAGAAATTGCCCGAGGGTGCGCCGATCCTCAATCTGCAATACCGCCAGGGACCGCACCTGCCCATGCTGGCGCACGGCTTTCCGGATAGCCATTACATCTGCTTTCCCTACGAGACACGTCGTAGCGGCATCTATGTAGCCGGTCCGGTCCGACGCCCCATGGATATGGGAGAGGCGGCTGAGGATGCCACTGGCGCTACCATGAAGGCCATCCAGGCCATTCGCAACGCCGCCCAGGGAATCGCACTTCATCCGCGTGTAGGCGACCTGTCGATCCCCTACATCAACCTTAACCAGTGCACGAAATGCCGCCGCTGCACGGTAGAATGTCCGTTCGGTGCCATCGATGAAACCAGTCAGGGCTTTCCGATTGTTAACAGTACCCGTTGCCGCCGCTGTGGCACCTGCATGGGGTCCTGTCCGGTGCGGACCATCAGCTTCACCAACTACACGGTGGACATGCTGGGCAGCATGATCAAGGCGGTGAATATCCCCGATGAAACTGAAGAAAAGCCGCGCATCCTGGTGCTGGCCTGCGAGAATGATGCCTATCCGGCCCTGGACATGGTCGGGATCGCCCGCAATCAGTTCAGCGCCCATGTCCGCATCATTCCGGTCCGATGCCTTGGTTCGGTCAGCATGCTCTTGATTTCCGATGCCCTGTCAGTCGGTTATGACGGTGTCATGCTGATGGGGTGCAAACCCGGTGATGATTATCAGTGCCATTTCGTCAAGGGCTCAGGTATCGCGAAGGAACGCTTGAACAAAGTCGGCGAAACCCTGAAAAGCATGGCGCTTGAAGCCGAACGGGTCACTATGACGGAAGTGTCGATTGCCGATTCTGCCCGCCTGCCCAAGGTGATCCAGGATTTCGTCGAGACCCTGGATGCCATTGGTCCCAATCCGTTCAAGGGGTTTTGATCCATGACGCATATGTCCCCGGCTCCGGCCCGAAAGTATGATCTCAGTTTCGCTCGCTGGGTCTACCAGAATATCGACGGGGGCGACCGCCTCGCCATGTGCATGCAATGTGGTGTGTGCTCAGGCTCATGCCCGCTCAGTACCAAGATGGATAACGGTCCGCGCAAGACGTTCATGATGATTCGTGCCGGCATGAAGGACGAGGTGTTGAAATCTGATACCTTGTGGAACTGTGTGTCGTGCTATAATTGTGTCGTGCGTTGTCCACGGCATATCCCGATAGCCTATATCCTGCACGAATTGGCTACCGTCGCGGTGCGCGAAGGGTATACTCCGGCTAGGGTATCGGAGACCAACAAGTTTGTCAAAGGTTTCACCTGGAGTTTCCGGATCCTTGGGCGTACTGATGAGCGTCTTGTGAGCCTATTATACTACTTTCAGGATGGATTCCTGGCCGGGTTCAAGAAGCTGCTAGCTTTCAAGGCTATTGCCTTTAGCTTTGTCAAGGTCGGGCGATTGCCTCTCGGTCTGCCGCATCGCATTAAGAACAGGGGTGAGCTGAAAAAAATCCTGGCCGCTGCGGCGGTAGTCGAGGCGCGTCACGCCAACGGAGGAAAGTAGGCCATGTCGAAGCAATACACTTTCTATCCCGGCTGTGCCTCCCAGGGAACCGGAAAGCATCTTGATACATCGCTGCGAGCAGTACTGCCGACACTTGGTGTCACGCTGAAGGATATTAACGACTGGAATTGTTGCGGTGCTTCTATCGGTCATGTTCAGCAGGGACATTTGCCTACGGCCGCCCTGACGGCCCGCAATCTATCCCGTGCGCGCGATAATGGCCCGGAGGATTTCGTGACTGCCTGCCCCGCCTGCTATCTAAACAGTCACTATTTCAACGAGCAGATGCGCGAGAATGCAGCCTTCAAGATGAAAATCAACGAAGTACTGGGCGCCGCCGGCCGTTCCTATGACGGCAGTCTGTACGTGCGTCATATCTGCGAAGTGCTGGTCAACGACGTCGGCATCGACAGGATCAAGAAAAACGTCAAGAAGCCGCTGAAGGGCGTGAAGGTCGCCGGCTATATCGGCTGTCAAACTCTGCGTCCGTTTGCCGGTACCGAGCGGGGCGGTCAGTATGACACCTATGAGGAACCGAAGTTTCTGGATACCTTCATCGAAGCCTCGGGGGCCACGGCCATCAGGGATTTCAAGCACAAGACTTCGTGCTGCGGTGGTGCAGTATCGGCCGTGAGTCCGGAGAAGACCCTTCATCTGATAGAAGCCATTCTCAAGGACGCGACGGAAAGGGGAGCAGACTGCATCTGCACCCCATGCGCCTTGTGCCAGACCAATGTCGAGATCTATCAGGATATGGTCAACAAGCAGTTTAACACTAGTTACAGGATTCCCGTCGTGTTCTACAGTCAACTGTGGGCCTTGTCTTTTGGCATGGATCCGAAGAAGGATGCAGCCACCCACCAGAATCTCATCCCCACCGACAAGATCGTCAATGCTGCCAAGTGATACCATAAGAGGCAGAAGATTATGTCGTGCTCCTTGAGCGTGAATCGTTGGTTTACGCTCAAGGGGCTGTTGTGGAGAGGGAGAGAGAGGGGGCCGGGAAGGGCTCCGAATTTGGAGCGGGCTCTGACTGCAAATTGACTGAGCCGAGGGAGCTCTTGGGTTAACCGAAAGAGTGGAGCGGGTGAAGGGAATCGAACCCTCGTCGTAAGCTTGGGAAGCTTCTGCT
>CAZUWH010000013.1:39622-58664 GCA_964624075.1 uncultured Rhodobacterales bacterium | reverse complement strand
CACCCCCACCCTAACCCTCCCCCGGATCCAAGGGGGAGGGCTCGCAACGTCCAGGCGGAACAATCATCCCCCGATGATAGGCCCCCTTCCCCTCGATGGGGGAGAGCTTCTCTTCGAGGAGGACCCTTCTTTCTGCCCTTTCTTCAGCGTTGCAACCGTTCCTCTCGATCTACGCCAGTTGTGAATCATCTGCCCAGGACACCGCCACCAAACCATAAGCGACAAAAAAGAGCGCCCCTTAAGCCTCACGCGGCTGCGACACTCTTTTCCTTGTCGTTCTTTTCGTCGTCTATTGTGCCAGGGCTGCCACTCCCGGCAGTGTCCTCCCCTCAAGCCATTCCAGGAAAGCACCCCCCGCAGTAGAGATATAAGAGAACTTTTCCTCCACACCGGCGTTGGCCAAGGCCGCCACAGTATCCCCGCCACCAGCGACGGTCAGAAGCTTGCCAGCCCCGGTCAGGTTGGCCGCGGCCTGGGCGACGGTGTTGGTCGCCTTGTCAAACGGCTTCACCTCGAAAGCGCCGAGTGGGCCATTCCAGACCAGTGTCTTGCACGACGACAGTTTGGCAACCACGGTTTCAACGGATACCGGACCGATGTCCAGAACCATCTTGCCGGAAGGGATCGCACCGATCGGCACCACCTTGTTGACAGCCCCCTCCTTGAATTCGTCGGCAACCACGGCATCGGTCGGCAGGACGATCTCACAACCGCCGGCTTCCGCCTTCTGCATGATCGCGCGTGCCGTGTCAACCATGCCCTTCTCGCACAAGGATTTGCCGATATCGATTCCCTTGGCGAACAGAAAGGTGTTAGCCATACCGCCTCCGATCACCAGCATGTTGACCCTAGCCACCATGTTGCCAAGCAGATTGAGTTTGGTAGAGACCTTGGCGCCACCGATCACAGCTGCCACAGGCCGGGCCGGCCGCTCCAGGGCCTTGCCCAGGGCATCCAGTTCAGCCTGCATCAGGCGCCCGGCGGCAGCGGGGAGAAGACGAGCGATAGCTTCGGTCGAAGCATGGGCCCGGTGGGCGGTCGAAAAGGCATCATTGACGTAGATATCTCCCAGAGCCGCAAGCTTCTTGGCAAAATCAAGATCGTTCTGCTCCTCCTCGGCATGGAAGCGGAGGTTTTCGAGCAGCGCGATCCCGCCGGCCGGCAAATCGTTGACCACCTTTTCAGCGTCGGGACCAATGCAATCCTCCCCGAAGACGACCGGCAGGCCCACCGCCTGGCTCAGAGGCACTAGAACCAGTTTCAGGGTATATTTTTCATTGCGCTTGCCATCAGGCCGTCCGAAATGAGACAGAACGACGACACGTGCTCCTTTAGCTGTCAGATCCTTAAGAGTTTGGGCGGAGCGATCGATGCGGGTGGTATCGGTCACCTTGCCGTCCTTGATAGGCACGTTCAGGTCGGCGCGTACAACCACGCGCCTGCCGGCCACCTCGATCTGGTCGATCGTTTTGAAAGCGGGCATTGCTGTTCCCCCTCTTTCGTTTGTGTTTTTCATTATCACTTTTCAGTGCTGCTTCAGCCATTCCCGCATGAAGCCACGACGCGCAGCGCGTCCCGCCCGGACCCAGAATCGGGGCGGGACGGCCTTCGCGGTTTGCTCAGATCAGTTTGCCCCAGGCTACGGCGGTGTCCGACATACGGGTGGAGAAGCCCCACTCATTGTCGTACCAGGCCATGACACGGATGAAACTGCCGTCGATGACCTTGGTACCGGAAGCATCGAAGGTTGAACTGACCGCATTGTGGTTGAAATCAGACGAGACCAGATCCGCTTCAGTGTAGGCCAGAATGCCCTTCATTGGGCCTTCGGCAGCTGCTGCCTTCATGGCGGCGTTGATTTCAGCTGTGCTGACGGCCCGGTTGACCACGCACTTCAAATCGACCAGAGACACGTTCGGTGTCGGCACGCGGATGGCTACCCCGTCCAGCTTACCCTTCAGTTCGGGCAACACCTCGCCGACCGCCTTAGCCGCGCCGGTGGAGGTTGGAATCATGCTGAGTGCGGCAGCCCGCGCCCGTCGCAAGTCCGTGTGCAGGGTGTCCACCGTGCGCTGATCGCCGGTATAGGAGTGAATCGTGGTCATGAAGCCATGCTTGATACCGCACAACTTCTGCAACACAGCGGCAACAGGCGCCAGGCAGTTGGTGGTACATGATGCATTTGATACCACTCTGTGCTCTTTGGTCAGCTTGTCGTGGTTCACGCCATAGACCACCGTCAGGTCGGCGCCCTTCGAGGGTGCCGAGACCAACACCCGCTTGGCGCCGGCCCCCAGATGCACCTGGGCCTTGTCCTTGTCGGTGAAGATTCCAGTGCATTCCATACAGATGTCGATGCCCATGTCCTTCCAGGGCAGCTTGGTCGGATCGCGTTCCGCGACGACTTTCATCGACCGATTGCCAACGGTCATGATATTCCCTGAGACACCGATCTCGACCGGCAGCACACCATGCACCGAGTCGTATTTGATCAGGTGAGCGTTGGCTTCCGGTGAACCAAGATCATTGATTGCCACGACATCCACATCGCTGCGGTCATGCTCGATGATCGAACGCAACACCAAACGACCGATGCGGCCAAAGCCATTAATCGCAACCCGAACTGCCATAGCTTTTTGTCTCCCTTGTCTCTGTCCCGTTCTACCGCGATCGCGACACCCATACCCCACCATGGGATTCCTTGAACGCTCAAGAACTCTCCCATTCGCCACCGGCGCTATGTTCGTCAACGCGGGGCATACGTGCCTCAGGGGATCAACACGTCTCAACAGACGGCCGCAACGGATTAACCCGGCGGATCCCCCTCTACCGGGCCGGCGTATATTAGCAGGCATGATGGCACTTTTGCTACCATCAAAAATGCCCCCGATCAACCGACCCAGTCATGCGCATCCTCCTCACTGCGATCCTCATGCAGCACGGCACTCGCCAGGCGCAGACCAACTTCCATGGTTTCCGGCACCACGTCGGTGATGCCGGCCTTGCGCAGAGCCGTGGCCGAGACTTCATCGCGCACACGGGCAAAGACGGGCAGTGTGGCGAAAGACAACCGCACGGCCTCGACCACCCGCAGGGTTGCAGCCGAATCGTTGGTGGAAACCACCACGGCGCGACTCCGTTCCGCCCCCGCGGCCTTCAGCACCGACACGAGCGAGGCATCGCCATAAAACACCGGTTCACCCACAGCCAGACCTTCGCGGATACGACTTGGACTCATTTCCAATATAAGGTAAGGTATGCTGTAGGCTTTCAGCATGCGGGCCACGATGCGCCCCACGTCGCCAAAGCCGATGATCAGAACATGGGGGGGCTTGCCCTCGTGCCCATCCGGTTTGATACGGCCGCCCAGCCGGGCGTAACGGACAGTCTCGCGGCCTTCCAGGAAGGTCACCCAGCTAGAGCCGAGCATGGTATAAAAAGGGGTGGCTGCCATGCTGGTGGCGACCACCAGAAACACCAGATGGCCCAGTTCGGCCGGAACCACACCGCCCAGAACCGCCGTGCCCAGCAGAACGAAGGCAAATTCGCCAGCCTGACTCAAGACTCCTCCAAGCCGCAGGGAACGCCAGAGGGTGAAACCAAAGAGCCGGCTCAGGCCCGTGATCAGGGCCGACTTACCTGTCAGAAGGGCGAGGGTCAGGCCCATCACGAGCAGGAAATCGCTTGCCGTTAGCGATAGCTCAAAACGCATGCCGACTGTGGTGAAGAACAGACCGAGCAGGATGCCACGGAACGGTTCGATGTCAGCCTGGACCTGATGGCGGTATTCGGTCTCGGCGATCAGCATGCCGGCCAGGAAGGCCCCGAAAACCATCGACAGGCCCATCTGTTCGGTGATCCAACTTGTGCCTAGGGCGACCAGCAGAGTAGTGGCGGCGAACACTTCCGAGGAACGCGCCTCACATACCAGCCGCAACAGGGGCCGCAACAGGATCCGGCCGATCATGAAGATGGCCGCGATGGCGCCGGCCACCTTGAACGCTGCCCCGCCAAGGGCGGGCCACACGGCTGCCGTGAGGGCACCCCCGTCGCGCTCCAACACTTCGAGCAGAACCAGGAACGGACCGACGGCCAGATCCTGGACTAACAGGATGGCCAGCACCACCTGACCATAATGGGTTTTGAGCTGGCTGCGCTCATTCAGGACCTGTAGGACGATGGCCGTGGAGGACATAGCCAGGGCGCCGCCCACCATGATCGCCACCGCCAGCGAATAGCCGGCTACGAGGATGATCGAGCCCACGACCAGCGCCGTGACCACGATCTGGGACGCCCCCAGCCCTAGGACCGGCAGCCCGATACTTTTCAGGCGATTGAGAGTCATTTCTAGGCCGATGGTGAACAGGAGGAAGACAACCCCCAATTCAGCCAGCACATGGACCGATTCCGTTTCTGAGATGAGACCAAAACCATGGGGGCCCACGACTACACCGGCCAGGAGATATCCCAGCACCGACCCCAGTCGCAATCTATGAGATAGTGGTACGGCAATAACAGACACCAATAGGAGAATTAGGATATCAACTATGTACCGATTCTCAACCATTCCGGCCTCATACAACCTGTATTGCCAATGCGTTCATTCTCGCACGACCGCTGCCCTGGCCGGCGGCTGCCGTCATTGTCTAAAGGGGATTGTCAGTGTCGACGGGGGGTTACGAACCACGGGACATCTCTTTATTTTACCTCGAAATGCCGTAGAGAGGAACACCGCGCACTGGGGAAGGGGTGGACGCCAGTCAAAGGCAATCCGGAACAGCCCCCAGACCGAAACCACACCTTCCCCCGATGACAGACCCCCTCCCCTTGATGGAGGAGGGTTGGGGTAGAGGGTGATTCCGACACCTAGTCAGACTTTACGGAACCCCGCAGCAGTCACGCCACCGGGTCCACGGGCTGACAAGTTCCAGGCGGATGAATCACCCCCACCCAGCCCTCCCCCGATCCAAGGGGAGGGCTTGCAACGTCGAGGCGGAAAAGTCATCATCATGCCGATGGCAGACTCCCTCCCCCCTTGATGGGGAGGGGGCGGTTTAGAAACCTTGCATGGTGCACACGTGTGATGTCCTGCGTGAGGCAATGAGAAGCATTGGCATGCGCAATTAGGTAGTTGTAATGAATACAGTGGAATGGTATCACTTGTTATGTAGGGTTGGGATTAACCCGAACGACTGAAGCGCTCGGGAAGGGGTGGGTTTCCGGCCGGTCGCAGAGGAGGGATGAAAAAGATGAGTCGCAAGCATGCAACGTCCCTACAGCCATACGCTTGATCTGCTCCGGCGGATTGGGTTGCGGCCAACGCGGCAGCGGTTGGCCTTGGCACGTCTTCTGTTTGAGAAGGGTGACCGGCATCTGACCGCTGAGCAGCTCCATAGAGAAGCTCTGCATGCCGGCATTTGCGTCTCGCTAGCAACCATCTATAATGCATTGCATCAATTTACCATGGCCGGATTGTTGCGCGAGATCGTGGTAGACGCTGGACGATTCTATTTTGATACCAACGTCGCGGACCACCATCATTTCTTCTTCGAAGACACAGGACGTCTGGAGGACATCAGGAATGACATCACCGTCATCAATGTTCCCAATGCCCCGGCGGGAACCGTTATCAGTCGTGTCGATGTCATCGTGCGCCTGAAAGGCTAATTCTCTCTGGCTGCCGCTTCCGGCTCCCTGGTCCATGGCAACGCTTGCAACGGCAAAAGATCATGCACCATTTCGCGTATTGTAATAGCGTTCTGCACGCTGAGGGTGTTTCTCTGCCGGTTCTGGCCAGGGAGATTGGAACACCATTCTACTGCTATGCTACCGCCACGCTGGAGCGACATTACCTGATTTTGGAAGCGACTCTGACCGGGCTTGATGCCCGCATCCACTATGCCATGAAAGCCAACGCGAACATAGCCGTGGTTCGGACGCTAGCCAGTCTTGGTGCCGGTGTCGACGTGGTGTCGGAAGGGGAATTGCGCCTGGCCCTGGCTGCTGGCGTGCCGCCCGAACGAATCGTTTTCTCCGGTGTCGGTAAAACAGCGGCAGAAATTGCTTTTGCCCTGCAGGTCGGCATTCTTCAACTCAATGTCGAGTCTGAACCGGAACTGGAAGCCATCAGCCACATCGCCACCACCCTGGGGGGGGTGGCTCCGGTTGCACTGCGTGTCAATCCCGATATCGACGCCAACACCCACCACAAGATCAGCACCGGGCGCAAGGAAGACAAGTTCGGCATCGAGTGGGCCCGTGCCCCGGCTCTATTCCGACGCGCCGTGACTCTGCCGCATATCGATGTGGTGGGGCTTGCCACGCACATTGGCAGTCAGATTACCGATTTGCAGCCTTTCCGCGAAGCCTTCCGTCGTGTGCGCGATCTCGTGATCCGGCTGCGGGCCGACGGCCTTCCTGTCCGGCGTATCGACCTGGGCGGCGGCCTTGGCGTGCCTTATAATGGCAAGATACCACCCTCGCCAGCGGCCTATGCCGCCGTCATCCATGAAACGCTGGGAGATTGCAACTGTCAGATTCTGCTGGAGCCGGGACGGCTGATCGTCGCCAATGCCGGCGTTCTGGTGACACGGGTGCTCTATGTAAAGGAAGGTGCCAGCCGGACCTTCGTGATCGTGGACGCAGCCATGAACGATCTCGTGCGTCCCACCTTGTATGACGCCTTCCACGCGATTCTGCCTGTGATCGAGCCTGCGCCCGATGTCGCGCCCCGATTGGTCGATGTGGTCGGGCCGATTTGCGAGACCGGTGATACCTTTGCTTCCCAGCGCCCTCTGGTGCCGATGCAGGCCGGCGATCTTCTGGTTCTGGCCACCGCCGGTGCCTATGGGGCCGTCATGGCTTCCACCTATAACCTGCGGCCGCTGGTGCCTGAAGTCATCGTCAGGGGCGACCAGTTTGCCGTTGTACGCCGCCGGCCTTCTTATGAAGAGATGCTGGTCCTCGAAAGCCTGCCATTCTGGCTCGACGATGGTTCCCCGGGAGTCCCCCGTCGTGGCTTCGCCTGACCCGCCTCCCTCTCCTGCCGCCGACTCCTGTCCGTGGTTGCGGTCCAGGTTGCGTCGTGCCTGGCTGGCCCTGATGTGGGAAAGGACATGGCGCGGTACGTGGCCAGCCGTAACGCTGTGCGGGCTGTTTCTGGCGGTTGGCCTGCTTGATCTTCTGCCAGTACTTCCGCCGCTGGGACACGCCACTCTTCTGGTCGTGTTTGCCCTCGGCCTGCTGGTTGCCCTGCTCCATGCTATCCATGCCATCCACCTGCCCACGTTGGCCACTCTCATCCGTCGTCTGGAGGAAGGGAAGGGAGGGCACCGGCCTCTGTCGGCGCTCAGCGATCCACTGGCCACCGGCAGCAGCGATTCTTTCACACTGGCCTTGTGGCAGGCGCATCGGGCACGCATGATCGCACTGGCGCACGGCCTGAAACCAGGATGGCCGCGGCCGGGTGTGCTGGCACAGGAACCATGGGGAATCCGCGCCCTGGTGATCCTCCTGCTAGTCATCGGTCTGGCTGTGACCAGGGGAAGGGGAGAGGAAATCCGGCACCGGCTGGCTCGGGCAGTGCATCCTGCCCTGCCTGTGTCGCAGGGTGCGACGGTGAAGGTCTGGATCACACCGCCGGCTTATACCAAGGCACGTCCGCTGCTACTGACAGCCACCGGTGGAACCGGCGACGGAATCCGTGATGAAGGCAAGGCATCCCCGGTCGGTGTGGTTCCGGTCGGCAGTACCGTCCTTGCCCTGGTGCTGGGGGGCCGGGGCCTTCCCGTTCTTGCCTTTAATGAGCGCCGGATTCCCTTTGTATCCCTTGGCGATGGCAGTCATCGGGTGGAAACTGTCATCGAGGCTAGCAAGGACCACGAGAATATACGCGTGGTGCGGAATGGAAACCTCCTGGCACAGTGGACTGTGACGGCCGTGCCCGATCGGGTCCCGCAGGTGGATTTCACCCGGCCACCGGACGAAGCAGGGCGTTTCCAGCTCCGGCTGGCTTTCAACGTGGCCGATGATTACGGCCTCACCGCGCTGGGGGCACTGATCGAGCGAGCGCATGAGACGCCGCTTGAACTGACCTTGCCGCTGTCTGAAGTCCGGCCCCGTTTGGTGCACACGTCGGCCCTGCAAGACCTGACCGCTCATCCATGGGCCGGTCTGCTGGTGACCGTGCGGTTGTTCGCCCGTGATGCGCGTGGCCAGACAGGCTTGAGCGAACCTATGACCGTCCGTCTACCTAAACGTGTGTTTACCCATCAGGTTGCCCGTTCCATCGTCGAAGAGCGCCGACGCATGCTGACCGAACCCGCTACCTTCAATGACATGCTGCAGCGGCTGGATGAAATTGCCGCGGCGCCGGCGGCCTATGACCACGATCGGGTCGTGTTTCTGGGGTTGCGCGTCGCTCGCTATCTGGTCAGCGAAGATCGTTCGGATGCGGCTCTCACCGCCTCGCGTACCCTTCTGTGGCAGGTCGCTCTCCGTGTCGAGGAGAGTAACACCACCATGGTCGGGCAGACGATGGAAGAAGCCGGGCAGATCCTGGGCGCGGCGCTGGCCCGCAAAGCCGACGATACCGAACTAGAATGGTTGATCGAACGCTATCGGCATGCCGTCGGTGCGTATCTGTCAACCTTGCGTCCAGCACCTCTGTTGCCTCTACCGAAGGAATGGGAGAGACAGCACACGGATCTCATGGCCATGATCGGGCAGATGCAGGAACTGGCGCAGGCAGGTGCCCGGGAGGCGGCGGGTCGCTTGTTGACACGGGTGCAGGCCCTGATGCATGCTTTGCGCGAGTTTGGTGCACACGACCGAGGCTGGCAGCAAGTGCGCCTTTTTCTGGAAAAGATGCGGGAATTGACCAGCCGTCAAGAGGCTCTGCTGGAAGAAAGTTTTCAACAGCAGAACTGCCGCAGCCTTGATCACCAGCGCCTGCGCAGCAATGCCAGGACGCAGACGCTGCTGCAGCGGGATCTGGAACGTCTGCTGATGATTCTGGAAGAACAGACTCTTGTCATTCCCGGAGTCTTCGAACAAGCCGAACAGGCCATGCGTGAGGCGACCGGCCAGCTTGAACACATCAATCCTGCCGGGGCAGTCACGGCCCAGGGACAGGCGGTGCATGCATTGCGTCAGGGCATCAACAAAACCATTCGAGCCATGGTAGATCGCGTGGCGGGAGCCTCCCTCCTGCTACCCGGACAGCCTAATGGCGCCCTTGATCCGCTGGGGTGGTACGCCGCCGATGATAAGGGGATCGACCTGCCCGCCCAGAGGGACCTGCACAGCGCCCGGAAAATCCTTGAGGAACTGCGCCGTCGTGCCGCTGAGCATGACCGGCCCCGGCCTGAACGGGATTATCTGCACCGTCTGCTGCGCCAGTTTTGATGATGGCGGGGTCGGAAGGCTGGATGCACGGCAGGGCAAGCAGGTGAAGGATAATATCTAAGGTTGAAGTAGTCACTATCCAGAGAGTTCTATTGTATGCATATCGTCTTTGACGAGCTGGCGCAAGGGTCAACCGTGCGGACAGTCTCCCTTTGCCCGATCGCTCGGGCAACCCTATGCCTAGAGAGTTGACGCACAGGCAGGTCCAGCCTATGGTAGAAAAACTGGTAGGAAGGGGTACCTGTGCCGGCTTTCGTTTTCAACACCATGAAATTCGTCCGTCGTCTCCGCGCGGCTGACTTTTCCGAATCGCAGGCTGAGGTCATCGCCGAAGCGCTGAAAGAAGCGGGAGAGGAAGCTGAGGTCGTAACCAGATGGGATATCGAACAACTGGAAGCAGCCATGAGAGCCGAGAGCCAGGCCATACGGGTAGAGGAGTCAGGGAACTAGTCGCTCCCATCAAGGCTGATATCCTCGTGCTCAAGTGGATGATGGGGTTCATGCTGGCCGGTATCTCGTCTCGCTTATCTTGAGGACATTCTTCCCGCATTGAAACAGACCGCTCTGCGCCTGGTTCCTTCTTTTCCCCCGTGTCGCACAAGAGGTCAGATGATCTCTTGTCGCTCTGTTAGTGGCTTGCGCCGGACCGGCAGACAGGCCCCAATGAGGGGATATATTTTCCATGTTCTGTCGGAGGCTGCGGGAATATGACGGAATGCAGCTATGAAGACAGACTAAAGCAACTAGCGGAGTGCCCTCTTGTGACCTTTGATCTTCCGCTTCTGCGGCCCTTTGCCGCCTTGCGTCCCCTCCCGCTTCATGCCGCAGCGGTGATCGCACCACCCTATGACGTGCTTGATATCGAGGATGCACGGGCCATAGCTGCTGGCAGGCCGTACAGTTTTCTTCATATCTCGAAGGCTGAAATCGACCTGCCACCCGGGACCGATCCCTATGCGCCTGCCGTCTATGCCAAGGCGGCGGAGAACCTAAACCGCCTGATGGCAGAAGGCATTCTGGTGCGGGAAAGCAAACCCTGTTTCTACATCTACCGCCTGATCGCCGGTTCCCATATCCAGACGGGAATCGTTGGGGCCGCAACGGTGGCCGCTTATGACTCCGGTCGCATCCGCCGTCATGAATTCACCCGCCCCGGAAAGGAAGACGACCGCGTCCGGCAGATCGAGGCGGTGAACGCCCACACCGGGCCGGTGCTGGCCGCCTATCGTCCGACGCTGGTCCTTGCTGCCGTGATTACACAAGTGGCGGCCATGACGCCCCTGTTTGCCGTCACTGCCGACGACGGTGTGACGCATGTGCTCTGGCAGGTGGCGAGAGAGACCGACATCGTCACCCTGTCGGCAGCATTTGCGACCCTGCCAGCCCTCTATATCGCTGATGGTCATCACCGGTCGGCAGCGGCGTCGCGCGTGGCCGCCGCCCGCCGAACTGCCAACCCCGACCATCGCGGGGATGAGATGTACAATTCACTTCTGCTGGTGTCGTTTCCCGCCGATGAAATGGTGATTCGCGATTACAATCGGGTGGTGCGTGACCTGAATGGACTTGACCGGGCAACCTTCCTGGCAAGAGTAGCGGAGGTGTGTACCGTCACGCCCTCTTCCCAACCGGTCAGGCCCGCTGGCTGTGGTGAAATGGGGCTGTATCTGCCCGGGCAATGGTACAGGCTCGCGTGGCGGGCCATGCCACTGGCAGACCCCGTGGCGCGGCTGGATGTTTCCCTTCTGACCGCTCGCATTCTGCAGCCCGTTCTTGGTCTTGCCGACCTGCGCCAGGATCAGCGCATCGGCTTCGTCGGTGGTGGGCGTGGTCTTGGGACGCTGGCAGAGTGGGTAGACAGCGGTAAGATGGCGGTTGCCTTCGCAATGCACCCGCCAAGCCTTGAGGCACTGATCGCTGTCACCGAAACGGGTCAGGTCATGCCTCCCAAGTCTACTTGGTTCGAGCCCAAGCTAGCCGATGGCCTCTTGTCGTTGCCGCTGGCCTGGGAAGGGCAAGAGTGTTGAGTCTCAGAATTTCAGGAGAACAGGACTGCCGTGGCGGCAGGCAGTGCCACGCCGGTTGTGATCGGTGCACCCGCTGCCGACAGGGTGGTTTCGAGTGCCGACAGGCAGGTCAGGACGTTGGTGGCGGTGGCGCTCTGTCCCATGAGACCGATCCGCCACACCTTGCCGGCAAGGGGACCCAGACCGGCCCCGATCTCGAGGCCATAACGTTGCAAAAGCTGTTCTCGCACGGCTGTATCGTTCACGCCAGCCGGGATGAGGACTGTATTGAGCTGGGGCAGGCGACAGGATTCAGCAACTAGAAGGTGCAACCCCATGACTTCCAACCCCGCTCGCAAAGCCTGATGATGCAAGGCATGCCGTCGCCACGCCACTTCCAATCCTTCCTCGTGCAGCATAACCAGGGCTTCGTGCAGGCCATACAGGGCATTGACCGGCGCGGTATGGTGGTAGGCCCGTTTCACGTTACTACCCCAATAGGTCATGACCAGGGCGAGGTCGAGAAACCAGCTCGGCACCTTGGTCCGACGGGTCTTGAGGACTGCGACGGCGCGGGGGCTGAATGTCACGGGCGCCAGGCCGGGGGTGCACGACAGGCATTTCTGGCTGCTGCTGTAGACGGCATCTGCCCTCCACGCATCCACCAGAACAGGAATACCGCCAAGCGAGGTCACGACATCGACGATGGCAAGGGCGCCGTAGGCATGAGCCAGCTTGCACAGAGCCCCCGCATCCGACATCGCTCCGGTCGAGGTTTCGGCATGCACGAAACACACCGCCTTGAGTCCCGGATGATCTCCCAGCGCCACCGCCACCCGGACCGGATCAACCGCTTCCCCCCACGGGAATTCCACCGCCACCGGGATAGCCCCACAGCGTTCGACATTTTCCTTCATGCGGCCACCGAACACGCCGTTGATGCAGACCAGGACTCGGTCGCCTGGTTCAATCAGGTTGACGAAGCAGGTCTCCATGCCCGCTGAGCCGGGTGCGGATACCGCCAGGATCAAGTCATTATCGGTGTGGAAGGCATACTGCAACAGGGTCTTGATGTCGTCCATCATGGCCACGAAAGCGGGGTCTAGATGACCGATGGTCGGGCGGGCCATGGCGGCAAGAACGCGGGGATGTACATCCGACGGACCCGGTCCCATAAGAATCCGTCGCGGGGGCAGAAAAGACATGAAAGAACCAGACGGGTTGCGCGTCATGATTTGCCTCATCAATGCCTGCAGATTCTCTTGAGGATTTATACCTTTGAGCCCTGATCGTGACTGATCAAGACTCCCCCAGGCGCTAGCGGGGTCACGGCAGCCCCATGGGCCGTAAGCTCAGGATTTACGCTTGCAGGTATTAAACCCAGGATGGTCAAGCTCACCCTATCGGAAGCCCCTCCCCCTTCAAGGGGGAGGGGCTGGCTGTAGGAATATACACCTTTACCCGATTGTCTTGCGCAAGCCCACAACTTCGTCACCTGGCGGCCACCGCAAGACGACTTCCTCGAACCAGAACCAATGCTTGCACCCTAGCAAGGATGAACGAATCTCGGTCCTTTTGCATCAGGGGCACGTTTCCGGCTCTATTTTCTTTGCGCAACTAAAAAGCATCTATATCAAGTATATAACATCCTATGATCGATCACACTACACACGGTCGGCGCCGGTAGACGCAAGAGCAGCCTAGGCATTCAGCGCTCTAACGACTCCCTCTGTCATCTTTTTGGCATCACCGAACAGCATCATGGTGTTGTCTCCAAAGAACAAGGGATTGTCCACGCCTGCGTAGCCGGACGCCATCGACCGCTTGACGAACAGAACTGCCTTGGCCTTCCCAACTTCCAGAATCGGCATGCCATAGATAGGACTCGAAGGATCGACTTTTGCCGATGGATTAGTCACATCATTGGCACCGATCACATAAGCCACATCCGCTGTGCTGAACTCATGGTTGATTTCTTCCAGTTCAAACACTTCATCATAGGGTACATTAGCTTCTGCCAGCAGCACGTTCATATGCCCTGGCATACGACCAGCTACCGGATGGATGGCATACTTCACTTCAACCCCTTCCTTCTTCAACACATCAGCCATTTCCCGTACGGCATGCTGCGCCTGGGCTACGGCCATGCCGTAGCCCGGCACGACGATCACCTTCGCGGCATTCTTCATGATGAAGGCCGCATCGTCAGCAGAACCAGCTTTGACCGTCTTGCCGGCAATGGATACGCCGGCGGCGGCGGTACCGTCTTTCCCGAAACCGCCAAGAATGACGTTGAAGATGGAACGGTTCATGCCTTTGCACATGATATAGGACAGGATCGCACCCGATGCGCCGACCAGGGCTCCCGTAACGATCAGAAGGCTGTTGCCCAGGGTGAAACCGATGCCCACGGCGGCCCAGCCAGAGTAGGAGTTCAGCATCGAAATCACCACCGGCATATCCGCTCCGCCGATAGGAATGATCAGGAGAAAACCAAGAGAAAACGCAGCGACCATAAGCAGGAAAAATGCCGCATGGGACTCGGTTGCGGTAAACCAGATCATGAACACCATCAGCATCGCGCCAAGGGCGGCATTGAGCAGATGCTGCAAGGGGAAGGTGATTGAGTGGCCCGACACCAGCCCTTGCAGCTTGGTGAAGGCAACGACGGAGCCCGAAAAAGTGATCGCGCCGATGGCGGTCCCAAGTGACATCTCGATCAGGCTACCGGCCTGGATATGGCCTGCGGTGCCGATGCCATAAGCCTCGGGCGTAAACAGCGCCGCAAACGCCACCAGCACGGCGGCCATGCCAACCAGACTATGAAAAGCAGCGACAAGCTGCGGGAGGGCTGTCATCTGGATCTTACGGGCGATGACCGTTCCTGTCGTCCCGCCGATGACAATCCCAAGAACAATCCAAGTGTAATCCTTCACGACCGGAGAGGCCAGGGTGGTGATGATGGCAATCACCATGCCGGCCATGCCATAGGTATTGCCCGCGCGTGCAGTTTCTGGGTTCGATAGCCCGCGCAGCGCCATGATGAAGCAGACGGAGGCGATCAGATACGCCAGCGTCGTGACGGAAGCAGCAGTCATCCGGACCCCCTACTTGCCCTTCTTTTTGAACATCGCCAGCATGCGCTGGGTGACGATGAAACCGCCGAAGATGTTTATCGAGGCCAGGGTCACGGCAAGAAAACCGAGTCCCTTGGAACCAGTCAGGTCAACCGGACCAGCGGCCAGGATGGCCCCGACGATGATCACCGACGACACCGCATTGGTCACGGCCATCAGCGGCGAATGCAGCGCCGGCGTCACCCGCCAGACAACATAATACCCCACGAACACCGCTAGCACGAAGACCATGAACAGGTTCAGAAACACGCCACTGCCCCCGTGAACAGGCGTCAGGGCCTGCGTAGTCTGTGCCACTTGTGTGGCAAGTATTTCAGCATTTCTTGCTATCGTGCTGGCCTGTTCGGCCAACCGGCGGGCTCCTTCAACGATCTGTTCCATCACTTCCCTCTTTCAGCATCGGGTGGACAACCTTGCCCCCGTGACAGACGCAGGTTCCTTTCACCAGTTCGTCGTCCCACTTGATCTGCAAGGAGCGACTCGCCTTATCGACCATGGGCTGGAGGAAGTTGTAGAGGTTCCTGGCAAACAGGACCGAAGCATCCTGGGTGATGGTCGAGGGCAGGTTAGCCGGCCCGACCAGGTTGACACCCTGCCAGACCACCGTCTTGCCATATTCGCTCAAGGGACAGTTGCCGCCTGCCTCCACCGCCAGATCCATGATCACCGATCCCGGTTTCATGTCCTTCACCATATCTTCAGTGATCAGCACCGGCGCCGGTTTGCCAGGAATGAGGGCGGTTGTAATAACGATGTCGGTCTTCTTCAGTTGCTCATGGACTACCATGGCCTGTTTCTTCTTGTAAACCTCACCCATTTCCTTAGCATAGCCACCGGTGGTTTCGGCACCCTTCATGGCGGCCTCATCAACCATCACGAATTTGCCCCCCAGAGATTCGACCTGCTCCTTCACCGCCGGACGGACATCAAAGGCATAAACCACTGCTCCCAACCGCTTGGCAGTCGCGATAGCCTGCAACCCGGCTACCCCCGCACCGATGACTAGAACACGGGCAGGTGGCACGGTACCGGCTGCGGTCATCATCATCGGCAGGGCGCGGGTGAACAGGGCCGCGGCATCAACCACCGCCTTGTAACCGGCCAGATTGCTCTGTGACGACAAAACGTCCATACCTTGTGCACGGGAAATGCGCGGCATCAATTCCATGGCAAAAGCGGTCAAACCGGCTTCCGCATAGAACCTGACCTCGTCACGATGGGTGGTAGCGGCCAAGTTGGCCACAAGGATGGCCCCTTTTTTCATCAGGGCGATTTCATCCGTCCCTTCGGCCGCCGTCAAAGGACGCTGTACCTTGAGGATGAGATCGGCGTCTTGCAGCGCCGTGACGGTATTGGCGGCAATACGAGCCCCGGCTTCACGAAACATGGCGTCGGTCAGATTGGCAGCGTTGCCGGCATCAGACTCAACCACCACATCGAGCCCCAGGCCCACATACTTCTTCACTGCATCAGGTGATGCCGCCACGCGCCCTTCATAAGGGCGGCACTCTTTTGGTATGGCAATCAGCATCAGGCAGAACCCCTTCTTCTTACTCAGCGGCAACCCTAAGCAACAGCTGCCGTCCCCCAATTCCGGCAGCGACCACGCCTTCCCACAGCAAATTTGCCAAGCGTCCGCTGACACCTTAACTGCCACCACGGCAGGGAAGGTGTATACTCCATGGAGTGGGTAGAAGGGGAGTTTTTTTATTTCCTCGTACGTTCTTGTTGCCTCGAGTCATTCTTTCTTTCAGAGGGAGGATATCCAGGCAAGGGGAATACGCGACAGGGAATAAAGGCTTAGCGATTCCAAGTATTAGGAATGACACTGATTTGCAGAAGAGGCATCCCTGCACCTCTCCCCTCCCCCTCCAGGCGACCGTATGCGCACAAGCCTGCCGTGGTGGGGTGGTAGAATCGCTGCTTTCTCCATCAGACGTACCCTCCGGGAGGCCCCCCCCCCCCCCCCCCCCCCCCCCCCCGGAGGGAGCACGCCCGCCTCCTGCATGGGGGTCTGCCCACTCGGGGGAGCCGGGTCTGGGGTGGGGCCTGACTAAGGCGACTTGGAATAATACGGAGTCCGGAAAATTTCCGGAAACTGTATAAATTCCATACTGGGAATTACTGATAAAGACTGGACAGTCTGGCCGATTTTCGTTATCAAGCGACCTTTGTGTTCACATTTGCGAACGTAAGGTTCAGAGGTAAGGGCCCAGGTAGCTCAGTCGGTAGAGCAACGGACTGAAAATCCGTGTGTCGGCGGTTCGATTCCGTCCCTGGGCACCATGTGTGCGACCAGGCCTTTCCGTGCCCAAGAGCCTTCCCCCGATCCAGGGGAGAAGGTTGTTCCCGTAGCCATTTCAGCATTTTGGCGCCCGTGATGTGGAGCCTCCTCTTTTCCCGCCCCGAATGCTATATCTCGTAATTCCGTGCTACTTCCTGGTATGCTCCAAGAATGAGGAAAGTGCCGAAAAGGTGTACAGGGAGCACAACGGTCCTCTGCTCCCGAAAGGGGGTACATGCGCGTGGTTGTAGGGACTCCGGGTGTTCTGGCTTTCATGACGTGGATTCCTGGCAGCGAGGCGAATGACGCAGATACGGGGCATGTCTGGGGGACGCCCGGTCTGGTGGTCCTCCTATGGCTGACGGTCACTGTTCTGGCTGTTGCGTGGCGGGGCGTTTGCGCCGACGGATCGTTCAGGCTGTAAGACCAGCGCCGCCCGTCATCGCGCCATCATCGAAACCACCGCGGAGGGCTATTGGAAGGTGGATGGCAAAGGCCGGGTTCAGGCTGTCAACAACGCCTTGTGCCGATTATTAGGCGTGGAGAAATCGGCCGTCCTCGGTCGTCAGGCTACGGATTTCGTCACCACTTCCGGTCGTGCCATCTTGAAAGCCCGCTTGTCGGGCCCGTCTGGCCGGGAAGTTCCCCGGTTGGAAGTGGATCTGGTCGGAGAAACGGGCAGATTACGCCATACACGTTTCGCCATTACCCTTCTGCGCAATGATCTGGGTCACCCGAACGGCTGGTTTGCCGTTATCACTGATCTGACCGATCACAAGCGCACCGAAGAGAAACTATCGCTGCGGGAGCTGCGTCACTGCGCCATCATTGACACCGTGGCGGAAGGGTACTGGGAACTGGACCCACAACGCCGTACCGTTCGCGTCGATGAGGCTCTGGTCCGCATGCTAGGTTACCCCGAAGCCGAGATGCTCAACCCCCGACCAGTTGACTTCGTGGATCACGCCAACTAGGCCATCTTTATTGCCAAGACTGCCATGATTGCCGCAACCACGCACCGGAGCTACGAGGTGACCTTGAAAACCCATAACAGCCGTGATCTGCCGACTCTTTTTAACGCCACCATCCTGCGCGACGAGAGCGGCCGGGTGACCGGTTCGTTTGCTCTCGTCACCGATGTCAGCCGCCTGAAGGCCGTCGAACAGGCTCTCCAGGAAGCGAAAGAAGAGATCGAGGACCAGTTCAATTTCCTCTAGGGTGTGATTGACGCCGTGCCAAGCCCCGTCTTCGTCACCGATCGCGATAACCGCTGGATTCTGGCCAACGAGGCAATGTGCTGTCTGCTGGAGCTACCCCGTGCGGCGCTGATCGGCCATGCGGTGGCCGACGTTCATCCCTGTGAGGGTCCATGGGCTGCGGCCCATCCGCACTTGAGCGATGGCGCCATGGATGAGGGGGGAATGCTTACCGGATAGCGATGGTCGCAATCGTTTCCTGCTGGTTCGCCGCACGGTCCTGACCCTGCATGGGGGGGACCGGGTAACGGTGGGGGTGGTCGCCGATGTGACGGCGTTGAAGGAGATGGAAGCCAAGTTGCGGCGGCTGGCAACGACGGATCCTTTGACCCAGGGCCACAACCGGCGTCGTTTTCTCGAACTGGCCACGGTTGAATATCATCGTGCCAGCCGATTCAGCCGTCCGTTGGCTGTTCTGATGATCGATATCGACCGTTTCAAGGCCGTCAACGACACACAGGGTCATGCAACGGGCGATGCCGTCATCCGGACAGTGGCGGCCACCGCCGTGGCCATGCTACGCAAGGTGGACGTTTTCGGCCAGCTGGGTGGTGAGGAATTCGCCGCCATTCTGTGGAAACCGATACAGAGGGCGCGCGTAATGCCGCCGGCGAACGCTTGCGTCAAGCAGTGGAAGAAAGCTAGTTATCAGGCCATGACGGCTGCCAGTTACGCTGCACGGTCTCGGTTGGCGCGACAGTCTCCCACGCCCTCGACTCCGATATTGAAGCCGTCCTTCACCGCGCCGATCAGGCTCTTTATGAAGCCAAACGCACCGGCTGCGATCGCGTGGTGGTGATGTGAGCGGATCAGAGCCGCCGGGCGTGATACTCTTGAACCTTGATCGTGACCTCCCCCAGGCGCTGGCGGGCCGCATCCGCGGCTCTTGGCTTTTGCGCCATGCGGCGCGCCGCTATGGCGAACATTTGAGCAGGTGTCACGGCCCCCCCCCCC
>CAZUWH010000013.1:0-39612 GCA_964624075.1 uncultured Rhodobacterales bacterium | reverse complement strand
CCGCTCGTTGGTATAAGGATGACATAGCCTCAACCTGGCGCCATGGCATGGCACCGTGAGGAAGAGCATGCCTTGGCCCCGCACCATCGTTCGGAAATCATCTGGAAAACGGGTGAGATTCGTCCGGCCTTGTCCCGACTGCCTTGAGAAAAGCGCGGATCTTGGCGGTGCTTTTCACCCCTGGGCGGCCCTCGACTCCGGAGGAGACATCGACGGCGGTCGTGCCGGTGTAACGGATTGCCTCGGCTACATTGGCAGGCGTGAGACCACCAGCCAGCATCCAGGGAATCAGCCAGTGTTCCTCCCGTGATTGCAGCAGGCTCCAGTTGAAAGAGACGCCATGGCCACCCGGGCGGTTCGCACTGGCAGGGGGCTTCGTATCGAACAGGAGCCAGTCCGCCACCGGTAGGTACACCGGAACCGCCTCCAGATCGGCGATGGTGGAGAGCGCAATCGCCTTCATCACCGGCAGACCGAAAGCCTGCCGTATCGCCTCGACCCGGTCCGCGCTTTCCCGCCCGTGCAATTGGATCATGTCCAGACGCACATGGTTTACTGCCTCGGCGAGCCAGGCATCATCGGGATCGGCGAACAATCCTACCTTGCCCACATCCTCTGGCAGTCCATCCAGAATTTCTGCGGCGCGGGCTGGGGTGATGAACCGCGGCGACGGGGGAAAGAAGACCACGCCCACGAAAGCGGCGCCCGCGTCAACTGCCGTGACGACGTCCTCGGCCCTGGTCAGGCCACAGATTTTCACGACAACGGTCACGACCTGGCAGCCGCAATTTCGCGGGCGATCCGCCAGGCGGTCGTGGCCGGATCGAGCGCAGTTGTGATGGGCCGACCGATCACCAGAATATCGGCGCCCGCTGCCAGGGCTTCGACGGGTGTGAGGACCCGCCGCTGGTCGTCGTTGCCAGCCCAGGCTGGCCGCACCCCCGGCACTACCAGTCGGAAATCGGGACCACAACAGGTGCGCAAACGCTTCACCTCATGCGCTGAGCAGACTACCCCGTCCAGTCCGCAGACTTGCGCCAAGCTGGCCAGACGCACCACCTGATCGGCCACCGGAGCGGTAATGCCGATCTCGGCCATGGCGGCGGCGTCCAGGCTGGTGAGAACCGTGACCGCTACCAGCAGAGGGCGAGGCACGCTGGCCCTGTCAGCCTCCTCGGCACAAGCCAGCGCCGCTGCCCGCATCATGGTTCGGCCACCGCTCGCGTGAACATTGATCATAAAAAGTTGCAGGGGCATGATCCCTCGCACGGCGCTAGCAACCGTGGCCGGGATGTCATGGAACTTGAGATCCAGGAAGACCGGCAAGCCGTTGCCCGCCTCCCGCACTGCCTGCACGCCCGTCGCGCCATTGGCATGAAAGAATTCGAGGCCCAGCTTGATGCCGGCCACTGCCCTCGCCACCGCCGTGGTCAGGCCGATTGCCCGCAACACATCAACCGTGTCGATGGCACAAAAGACCGGAGGGAAAGACAAGGTCATGATGGTCCACTTGAAAAGCGCCAACCACAACCATTCCCCGCTCCAGGTGGCACAGCCAGATGGCAGGGAGGGGGCGATTGCCGCAGTGTTCCTGGTCAGGGTCCGGAAGGTTTCAGGTGCTCTTTTAGACGTGGCATCAATTCAACCAAATTGCATGGCCGGTGACGGCCGTCAAGCTGCCAGACCAGAATCCCGTCCCAGGCATCGCGGCAGGCATTGGTCGAACCAGGCACAGCGAACAGGCATGTGCCATTGGCCACGCCGCCTAGCGCGCGCGACTGCATGGTCGAGGTCCCGATCTTTTCGTAGCTGAGCCAACGGAACAGTTCGCCAAACCCTTCGATCTTCTTCTCGATCACTTGTTTGAAGGCTTCAGGTGTCACATCGCGGCCCGTAACGCCTGTACCACCGGTGGTGATGACTACGTCTACCTGTGGATCGGCGATCCAGGCGCGCAAACGCGTGACGATCTGGTCGATGTCGTCGGGAATGATGGCCCGGTCAACCAGCGTGTGTCCGGCAGCAGTCAGACGATCCACCAGTGCCTGGCCGGAGGTGTCCGTTGCCAGAATACGGGTGTCCGA
The DNA here is from genome assembly GCA_964624075.1 of uncultured Rhodobacterales bacterium. Classification (GTDB taxonomy): domain Bacteria; phylum Pseudomonadota; class Alphaproteobacteria; order Rhodospirillales; family Rhodospirillaceae; genus CAZUWH01. The sequence continues at coordinate 37,528 of CAZUWH010000013.1, read as the reverse complement.
AACGGTCATGATGGCAATGTTGACTGGCACAAAGGAACGGCTTTCGTCAATACGGGACATTTTCGGCCACCATGGGATTGTGGGGATCAAGTTGAACATACAGCGGCCAATCGCCACTGGCCAGGGTATCCAGGGAAGGCGTTGGCTGGTTCAGACGCACCCGGTACATCCAAAAATTGGTCAAGACCCGCTCAACGAAAAGACGTGTCTCAGCCTGCGGCAGACTTTCCATGAACAGCAAGGGATCGTCTTGCAGCCTGGTTTTCCGGACCCATCGGGTCAGATTGCGCGGTCCCCAGTTGTAAGCGGCGATCAGATAAAGAAGGTTACCATTGATATCTTGATCTTCCAAAAGATGTTCAAGATAGCGCTGTCCCAGCATCAGGTTGACTTCTGGCTGGTAGAGGGCGTCCTTGCGTTTGAGACACTGACCAGTGTTACGGGAAATGAAGGAGGCGGTCGACGGGAGAAGCTGCATCAGACCCACGGCGCCGCTTGGGCTCCTGGCCTCAGGGTTGAAGTTCGATTCCTGGCGGACGACGGCCAGCACCAGGGCCCGGTCCATTCGCCATCCTCCATCAGGATGCCAGGCCGGCACCGGGTAGCGAGCCGTGGTTTCATCCTCCGCCTCGGATCGTTCCCTATGCCAGACCGAACCATCGGTCGGCCTGCCAACCTGCTGCACCAGGGCAACCAGAGCCCTGGCCTCAGCGGCGGAAGCGTTGAGATAGACCTTGCGCAGTTCAGCTTCTGCCTGCTCTCCTTGTCCCACCTGGATCAGGGCGAGAGCGCGGCGGCCGGTCGGCGATTCCAGCATCAGGGCGGTATCGTCCGACGTCAGGTGAGCGGTATCCCAGTCAAGACGGATTTCGAGTCCGAGTGCCCGGCGGGCCAGCAATCCATAGAAAGTGCGAGGATGGCTTGCCGCAATATGCAGCCAATGATTGACGAATTCAGGTCGTCTAGTCTTCAGATTGGCGCGGGCGGTCCAATAGGCACCTGCCGCGATCATCCCACGTGAGGCACGTGGATTCTGTGCCAGCCGCTCGAAATGGTGACGCGCCCTGTCCAGGGACTGCTGACGCCAAGCGGCTAACCCGGCTGTCCACTGCGCAATCGGCAAGACCGCGTGATCCCTGGTGGGGCTGCGCCCCACCGATTCAAGCGCTAAGTCATCACGGCCATCAATGAAATAGGCAAACGACAACAGGCCTTGCAGATGAACAGTATCGGCCGGAGAGAGACGTTGCGCTACCGGACTGTTCAAGAGCTGCCGCGCTGCGCCGGTGGCACCGGTCGCGACGAGCTGGCGAAAACGCGTTTTCAGGCTGTCAATCCGCTGGCGCTCACGCTCGGGCAGGGCGTGATAGGCGTTCTCTTCCTCTGCTTCCCAGCGGGTTCCATCGCTGTCACCAAACAGCCGGTTGCCGACCGGGCGAGGCAGCGATTGGAGCGCCTGTCGGCCGCGTTTGTGGGCCGCTAGGGCATAGATGGCCTGCGCATCGGGGAAATCGGCATAAGCTGCAAGCCACACCTCTAGCTCATTTGCAGAGGGCCGATAGGATTTGCTTAGGTAACGCTGGGCCAGGACGGAACCGAGCAGAATGGGATCCCGGATGGAGCGCAGCGCCTGATCGGCGGCTTGCCACGCTCCGTCTGCCTGAAGAAGAAAGACACGACGGTAGGCTTGTGCATCGTCTGCTGAGAGAATCGCAGGTAAGGGCGATACCGGGAGTGACAGCGGCGTAATCGTTCCCGCATTGACGATACCGCTCCGTTCTACGGCTTCATTGCGTGCCGCTGCCGGCAGAGTCACAAGCCCCAAGGCTACGACGGCCATGCCCAGGATCAATCCAGGTCCTGTCTGCATGTCTTTAGCTCCTATTGTAACAAAATTTCCATGCTTGATCTTGATAACGAATGCATTGCGGCAATGGCAAGCAAACTTTTGCGCACTGCAACCCGCAAGGGCAGCATCGGCACAAAAAAGGTGGCGGCTTTGCGCGCCGCCGGGATGATGGCGGCAGGGTGATGCGGCAGCAATCGTACTGGCAAGGCATGGTTCAGGGCAGCGACTCGAGGCGTTGTTTCAAGGCCAGAAGATCACGCCATGCCAGTCTTTTCTGGGCTGGCGAGCGCAGAAGATAGGCTGGGTGAAAAGTGGCGATGGCCGGTATGGGACGGGGTAAACCGGCGGAATACTCCAACCATTGCCCCCGCAGGCGCATGATCCCTTCATTGCGGGCCAGCACGACTGATGCGGCTAGCCCACCCACCAGCAGCAGAATCTGCGGGTTAACCAGAACGATGTGGCGCTCAAGAAAAGGCAGAAGGGCACTGACTTCAGCCGGCATCGGCTTGCGGTTGGCGGGGGGGCGCCAGGGCACGACGTTGGTAATGTAACAGTTACGGTGCCGTTCCAGACCGATGCTTTCCAGCATCCGGTCAAGGAGCCTGCCGCTGGGGCCAACGAACGGCAGCCCCTGACGGTCTTCTTCGATGCCCGGCGCCTCACCGATGACCATGACCGGTGCAGCAGGCACGCCATCGGCGAAGACCGTGTTGGCGACAGGGGTCTTCAAGGCGCATCCTTCGAAGTCGGCGATCGCCGCTCGCAGGGCCTCCAGGGTGGTGCAGCAGGCGGCTAGTTCAGCGGCCGTGCGAAGGGTGAAAGAGGGCGGGGGGGCGAACGGAAGAAGGGAGGTCGTTGCGCGGACCGATGCGTGCGACATGCTGCCTGGTGAGGCGGCCGGTAGGGCTGGGGGAGGTGGAGTGGATGATGAAGAGACGGGTGTTGCATAACGGTTTACGGGGACCTCGCCCACGACCTCGTCCACGCCAACCTCCAGGTACCAGCGCAACAGGGCAGGTGGGGATAGATTCATGATTTGTTGAGTCTCTCCCTCGGGTGAACAGCCGTTCCCAATGGACCGACGGCGCACCGACGGCAAACGGGGACAAACCGTAAAAGACTTCGCTTCTGTGCGAAATAGTCGTTACACGGCCGGAGCGTATGATATAGAAGCGATGAGGGAAAACCAAGCAATGGCACTGGGAAGAAGGCGGAGGAACAGATGGCCCGTGACTCGATGGAATTCGACGTAGTAATCGTCGGCGGTGGACCGTCCGGCCTGTCGGCGGCGATTCGGCTGCGCCAGCTTGCCATCGAGCAGAACTGTGACTTGAGCGTCTGTCTGATCGAAAAGGGCTCGGAAATAGGAGCGCACATTCTTTCCGGTGCTGTCATCGAACCGCGGGCGCTCAACTATCTGATCCCGGACTGGAAGAACAAGGATGCACCGCTGACCGTGCCGGCGCAGGAGGATCGTTTTCTATTCCTGACGGAAACAAGCGCGCTGAGGCTGCCGACGCCGCCGTCCATGCACAACCTTGGCAATTATATCGTGAGCCTTGGCAACGTGTGCCGCTGGCTGGCGCAGGAAGCCGAAGCTCTGGGCACCGAGATCTTTGCTGGTTTTGCCGGAGCCGAAGTCCTCTATAATGAGGATGGCAGCGTCCGAGGTATTGCAACCGGCGACATGGGCGTTGGCCGTGACGGGGAGCCCGCCCCTACCTATCAGCCCGGCGTCGATCTGCTGGCGCGTCAGACTATTTTTGCCGAAGGCTGCCGCGGTTCGCTGACCAAAACGCTGATGGAACGCTTCAACCTGCGGACTGGCTGTGACGTGCCGACATATGGCCTTGGCATCAAGGAGCTGTGGGAGGTGGACCCGGCCTGTCATCAGGAGGGGCTGGTTCTCCATACCATTGGCTGGCCTCTTGACAACAAGACCTACGGCGGTTCGTTCCTGTACCATCTCGACAACAATCAGGTGACAGTGGGCTTTGTCGTTGGTCTGGATTATACTAACCCTTATTTGAGTCCCTTCGATGAGTTCCAGCGTTTCAAGGCCCATCCCAACATCCGTGGCTTTTTTGCAGGTGGGGGGCGGCGGGTGGCCTATGGGGCCCGGGCCCTCAGCGAAGGGGGCTACCAGTCGATTCCGAAACTGACCTTTCCAGGGGGAGTTCTGATCGGCGATACGGCAGGCTTCCTCAACGTACCCAAGATCAAGGGTACCCATACCGCCATGATGTCCGGCATTCTCGCGGCCGAGAGCATTTTTGCGGCCTTGACGACAGGCAGCGGAGCTGAAGTCACGGCCTATGCCGAAGCCATATGTCGGAGCTGGGTCTATGAGGAATTGAAAAGCGTCCGCAACATTCGACCCGCCTTCCGCTGGGGGCTATGGCCGGGCCTGGTCTATGCTGGTCTGGAAGCCTATCTTCTCAAGGGAAGAACACCCTGGACACTGCGCCATCATGCCGACCACGCCGTGTTGCGGAAGGCGGTCCGGGGTACGAAGATCGACTATCCGAAACCAGATGGTCTCATCAGCTTTGACAAGCTGTCCTCTGTCTTCCTCTCTGCCACCAATCATGAGGAGAACCAGCCGATTCACTTGCGGCTCAAAGATCCATCCGTACCGATAACCGTTAATCTTGCACTTTATGATGCACCAGAACAGCGTTACTGCCCGTCTGGGGTGTACGAAATTCTTCGCAACGAAGATGGAAGCGCGCCTAGGTTGCAGATAAACGCACAGAACTGCGTTCATTGCAAAACCTGCGACATCAAGGACCCCACCCAGAACATAACCTGGGTGGTTCCCGTAGGAGGTGGGGGACCGAACTATCCCAATATGTAATCCACTCCCGGACTGAAGCGGGTGACAAGAGGGGAGAGGATGTCCGTCCGGGGAAAGAGTTTCTGTTCTGTCATGAAATACCTTAAGTGTTGTGCCAGGATGGGTTTCCGGAGTCATCGATGTCAATAACCAGAAAATGGGTGGTGCGTACCGTTCGCCATATGGTTGGAGTCGCGATGGTTGCCTTTCTACCCGTCGCCTGTGGCGGATCGGGCAGCCGGGTGGCGTGGCCTGTGGAGGACGTGACGGTAGCGGCCGTCACACCGGGAGAAAGCCAGGTTGGTGCCTATCTGGCTGGACACCACGCCCTGCAGATGCACGATCTCAAGACTGCCTCGGCGTATTACCGCAGGGCTCTGCAAATCGATCCAACCAACATCAATCTGTTGAAACGCACCTATACCCTACTGGCAGCAGAAGGCGACATCGGTGGTTCGATCGCCGTCGTGCAGAAATTGCAGGCCCTGAAGGTGAAAGACCCCGTTGCGACTCTCATCCTCACCGTCAAGGCCGCCCAGAACGAGGATTATGCCGAAGTAGAGCGGTTGATGGCTGCCCAGCCGCGTCATGGCCTCAACAGCTTCGTGGGGCCGTTGATGATGGCATGGGCGCAGGCAGGGCAGGGGCAGGTCGATGCAGCCCTGAGGACCGTGGCCAGCTTGAAGAAATCCGATCCCCTGTTGACCCTCTACAATTTTCACAGCGGCATGATCAACGATCTGGCTGGTCGCCCGCGTGCTGCCGCTGTGCACTACGCGGCGACCGTCACGGCCGAGGGGGGACTGTCGCTACGTACGCTTGAGGTCATAGGGGCCTTCTACCTGCGCATCGGCCAGCAGGAAAAGACACAGGCTCTCTATGAACGTTATCTTAAGGAACACCCGGGGACGGTTCTGCTGGACGGACTGATTCAGGGACTGAACGATGGAGCTACCCCGGCCAGGCCAATCGCCGATGCCCGCAACGGTCTGGCTGAAACCTTGTTCGGGGCTGCCAATACTGTTCGCGAGGAGAACGCAGCCGATGCCTCGCTCCTGCTGGGCCGTCTTGCTTTGGCAATGCAGGCGGATTTTCCCCTGGCGCAGATTCTGGTCGGTGATCTCCTGCAGGCGCAGGCACGTTCTGAAGAAGCCAATGCTGCCTATCAGGCCATCGGGCGGAATTCGGTGGTTTACTATTCGGTCCAGCTCCGTGTGGCGGAGAACCTTTATAAGGCTGGTACTCTACACAAGGCAATCGCTGCCCTGGAGTCGCTTGCTCAACAATGGCCGGACCGGCCAGAGGCGTTCATCCTGCTTGGGGATATCTGGCGGAACGAGAAGCGCTTTGTCGAAGCTACCCTTGCTTACGAAAAGGCACTCGCCCGTATCCAGGTTGTGGAGGACCGGCACTGGAACCTGTTCTACAGCCGCGGCATCGCCTATGAGCAGGCGCAACGGTGGACAGCGGCAGAAAAGGATTTCCTGAAGGCGCTCGATCTGGCGCCGAACCATCCCCTGGTTCTCAATTATCTGGGCTATTCCTGGCTGGAAAGACGCCACAACATCCACCAGGCCAAGAACATGATTCAGCAGGCCGTGAAGCAGCGTCCCGAGGATGGATTCATCGTAGACAGCCTGGGGTGGGCCCTGTATCTGACCGGCGATTACCCGGGGGCTGTGCAGGAGCTTGAGCGAGCGGTGGAACTGGAACCCAATGATCCTACCATCAATGAGCATCTGGGGGATGCCTATTGGCATGTCAGCCGGCGCAAAGAGGCTCGTTTCCAGTGGCAGCGGGCCCTGTCGCTGAATCCTGAAGGTCCTGATCTCCGGACGATCCTCCATCGCAAGCTGGAACGGGGGCTGGTTGATACGCCGGATATACCGAATGTGCCGGATACATGAAACGCGATCGGACCGTCCTGAACATGCACCCCTCTCCCTTGCGCGAATTCGCGCCGGCCAAGGTGAACTTGTATCTGCATGTCGTTGGACGCCGCGAGGACGGATATCATCGGCTGGACAGCCTGGTGGCGTTTGCCGGTGTTGGCGATACGGTGACGGTGGCTCCCGCCGCGGGATTGTCGTTGCGCCTTGGCGGACCGTTTGCGCCGCTCCTCGCCGATGCACCCGACAACATCGTCCTCAGGGCGGCCCGCCTGCTGGCCGAGAGAATCGGCATGGCTCCCGACGTTGCCATCACGCTTGACAAGCGTCTGCCGGTGGCGGCAGGCCTGGGAGGCGGTTCGGCGGATGCTGCGGCCACCCTGCGGGGGCTGATACGCCTGTGGAACGTGGACAGGTCGGCGGACGATCTGATCGTATTGGCCCTGGCACTGGGGGCCGATGTGCCGGTGTGCCTGTACGGAGCCCCCGCCCAGGTGTCCGGCATCGGGGAAGGCATCGAGCCAGCCCCTGCTCTGCCATCAGTCTGGCTGCTTCTGGTCAACCCGTTGTGTCCCCTGGCGACGGCGACCGTCTTCAAGGTCCGCGCCGAGCGGGGAGCGACCTATACCATCGCGATGCCAATCACCGAGTCGCCAGGCGATGCCAGCACGCTGGCCAGCGTGCTGGCCGTCCGGTGCAACGATCTCCAGGAATCCGCCCTGGCATTGGAGTCGGTAATCGGGACTGTGCTGGAGGTTCTCGCCCGTCTGCCAGGCTGCCTGCTGGTCCGCATGTCGGGATCCGGGACAACCTGCTTCGGTCTGTTCGCTGATGGTGCGGCAGCACGTGCCGGGGCCCGCGCGCTTGCCATCGACCGGCCGACGTGGTGGAGCGCAGCCGCCCCCCTTCTACCGCCTTTCTGATGCCAAACACAGGCGGATCCCTGGGTCGAACCCGTGCGCGCCACGGCGCTGGTCATGCGCAACAAGGACAGAAGCGGCCGCACCCTCGGCACCTTATCTGGGGTGGCATCTGTTCAGACGCGATGATGTCCGCCGCAAGCTGCGGGCCCTCGACGTCGCTGCCCGGCTGGTTTCCTGGCTCGCTGACGACGCGCACGCGGCGGCACACGGGGGCCCCCGTGGGTCAAGGCTCTGCCAACCTTCCTGCGCAGCGCGCGGAAGCGTTTCGCAATCGGGACCCTGCTGCATGACCTGCTGCGCAAGCCGGTCGACTCCCTTGATGTGCCGGGACTGATCACGGATCTGCTGGAAGAGCTGGTCCGGGAGGACCAGCATCAGGCCCTGTTCGACCGTCTGGTTGGCCTTGCGCGGGCGTTTCTTGACGCCAATCGTGACCGCATCCACACAGCGGTCAGGGAGCGCAGCGTGTGGTGGTTGTCGCCCGCCGTGGACCAGAAGATTGCCGAAACTATCGTTGGTGCCGTGCAGGAGTTCCTGGACAATCTGGCCAGCCTGCACCATCCAGTCCGGGTGCATTTCGACCAGAAGGTGCGGACAACCCTCGCCGATCTGCGGACGTCCCCTTCATATCGCGATAAAATCAACCGCGTGGTTGGCTGTCTGTTGGAAGACGAGACGGTACGACTCTACATGGTCGATCTCTGGGCCGAGATTTGGCATGGCGTGACGGCTGACGTGACGGCAGAGGATTCGCGTCTGGAGGCAGTCGTGGCGCAGGGGATAGGCAATCTTGCTCTGGCCCTTGGCGAAAACGCCGTCATGCGGGCCCATCTCAATCGCCAGATCGAAACAGTCGTGTTTGCCATTCCCTGGCAGGCCGGGGTAGGGCAGTTCGTAGCCGAAGTCGTGTAGCACTGGGATGACCGTGCCCGCTACCCGGCGTATGGAACCGGCCGTGGGCAACGACCTGCAATACATCCGCCTCAATGGCACGACCGTCGGAGGATTGATCGGGCTGGCCATCTATCTTCTGAGGGGGATATTGGCGTCCTGATCATCCATGCCTATAATCCCTCTGCGCCTTGGGCGTGACCACTCAAGGCGCAGAGGGATCGAAGGGCTGATGACCGGTTCCACGGGTCCATGCACAATCGATTGTACCAACTATGCCGGAAAACACCAGGATCCGCTTGCCACAGACCCCTCAGGAAAACGGCATCGCCCTCCGGGTATGGGACGCCCCCACGCGTCAGTTCCACTGGCTCTTGAGCATCCTGATCGGAGTGAGCTGGCTTTCGGGCGAAGTGGGCATGATGGCGGTTCACACGGCGTCGGGTCTTATCATTTTGACTTTGCTCGTCTTTCGTCTAGTGTGGGGCATCGTGGGCAGCACCACAGCCCGCTTCAGCTATTTCGTGCGCGGGCCGCAGGTGGTGCAAGCCTATTTAGCCGGCCTGTTGAGAACACCCATTGAGCCGCTTGCGGGCCACAATCCGGCGGGCGGTCTTGCAATCGTGCTCATGTTGGCGGCTCTGGCCGTGCAGGCGGGAAGCGGCCTGTTCGCCAACGATGATATCTTTACCGAAGGACCACTTGCGCATCTGGTCTCCAAGGCAACGAGTGATGGACTGACCATTCTGCACAAGGTTACGTTCAACATCCTTCTGGGACTGATCAGTTTGCATCTTCTGGCCAATCTGTTCTATCTGCTAGTCAAGGGCGAGAACCTGATCAGGCCCATGATCACCGGTTACAGGCCCTGGCCGGCCGGCCAGGCCGAGCCGCAACTCCATTTCGCCGGGCCGATCCTGGCATTCCTGGTGCTTGCGCTTTCTATTCTAGCGGTATGGGGGCTCGTGCAGCTGTGAAGGAAGCGCGCTTCGTGTCGTACAGCGATTCTCATTATAGGAATGACACTAATTTGCGGAAGAGGCATTCCTGCCTCCTCTGGAGGGAAGCCCCTCCCCATCTGACGGGAAGACCCCCTCCCCCGATCCAAGGGGGAGGGCTGACAAGGTCCAGGCGGAAGGCTCCATGCCCCTTCCCCCCCCCCCTCAATCCTCTCCCGACGGACCCCGTCCCCGAAAAGATCCCCTGGAAGGAACACCGCCCTCCCCCGGAATGGGGGCCTACCTCCTTGGGGGAGATGGGTTTGAGGGTGGAGTCTGCCAAGGCGACTTGGAATAAATTCCACACTGAAAATTGCTGCGTGTCGCATCACGGACTGGACGATGACCGGGCAAGAGGCCTATAGTTTTGGACATCGTGAGATCTGGCATCCAGAGGAGCGTTCGGGCATGACCATTGGCACGCGTTTCTTCACTTGGTTCAGGGGCCGGCTTGTCGGTACCGATGCCTATGGCAACCGCTACTATCGCGGCCCGCTACGTGTTCCCGGAGGGCGGGAGCGGCGTTGGATCCTTTACAAGGGCAGGCCGGAAGCCTCGAAGGTGCCGCCCGAGTGGCATGCCTGGCTGCACTATACGGTCGATGCTCCATTGACGACCATAGGGGTGAAACCATGGCAGAAGGAGCACCTCCCCAATCTCACCGGCACGCCCAACCGTTATCTTCCCCCGGGCCATGAAGAGCGTGGCGGTCAGCGTGACCGGGCCACGGGGGATTACGAGGCATGGCGTCCCTGAAAGTCGTTCTCGCTAATGGGCAAAAGAAGGATGACGAACCGGAGATGACCGATGGGGGCAGGGAAGCGTGGATCGGTGGCTTGGTATTGGCGTTTGGCGTGAGCCTGGTCGGTTACTTTTACGGATCTGAGGGTCTGAAGGACAAGCGGGAAGCCGGCTACAGAGTGGTAGCACACTTCAGCCGCAGCGACGGTTTAGCAAGAGGAGGTGAGGTTCGTCTAGCCGGCGTGCCGGTCGGACAAGTGGTTGGACAGACACTGGGGGAGAACTACCAGGTTCGAGTTACCCTGCATATGGCCGAGGGCATCGGGATGCCTGGCGACAGCGTGGCCGTCATCCACTCCGATAGCCTGCTGGGACCGAAGTTCATCGAGATTCTGCCCGGCGGGTCTGAACGAATGATCCCGCCAGATGGTTCGATCCGCTATACCCAGGATGCCGTTTTGATCGATGACCTTTTGGAACACATTCTGGCTCGTGCCAGAAAGGGAGCCGTGCTTCCCGCGAAGGAGCCGTCGTCAGGGGGTGTTCCGTCTGTGGTGCCGTAACCGGAAAGGCAGAAAAGCGTTTTCCTGCCGGGCAGGATCACCGGACAGACCGGACAGAATCGAAGGGACGGGAGGGAAACAGTATGCGCAGAAATCCGGTCGAAACGATCCTGGGTGGGGTCGTGTTACTGGTGGCGACCCTCTTTCTGGCCTTTGCCTATACTACGTTTAGCATCCTGCCAATATCAGGGTACGCGATCCAGGCTGTCTTCGCCAAGGTAGGGGGGCTGCAAGTGGGCGCTGACGTACGCATTGCCGGCATCAAGATCGGCACCATAAGGGCCCAAACCCTGGATCCGGTCACATTCGAGGCGGTGGTGCACATGAGTATCGACCCGAAGGTACGCCTGCCTCGGGATACCTTGGCTGCCATTGCGAGTGAGGGCCTCCTGGGGGCCAAGTATATGCGGCTGGAACCCGGCCACGCCAGCGAACTTCTGACCGCGGGCGATACGATAGCCAAGACGAAAGACTTCCGGTCTCTCGAGGAAACAGTCAGCGAGCTTATCTTTCTCGCCACGCAGGGCGATCGTGCCTCGAAGTGACGGGAGGAGGAAAAGGACCCTTTCCGGAACAAAGGTTGCCGTGGGACAGAGGGACGTTCCGCTGGCGAGGGGAGGAGAGCGTTTTGTCAGGGAGGGGTCGTCTGGAAACAGGTGCATTTTTCTCCTGTCTCCTGCTGTGTCAGATCCTGCTGGGGGCGGCTCTGCCAGGAAGAGAGGGGGAGGCCACCGAGATTCAGACCGATACCGCTGTCCTGCGCTGGCTTGATAAGGTGGTGGCACGGGCCTCAATCATCGATGCTCCGGTCGGAGAGGCGTTTAGCATCGAGGGCAGTACGTTGCGAGTCATCGTTCGCGCCTGTATCACCCATCCGTTGACCGAGACACCGGAGAATGCTGCTTTTCTTGATGTGTGGGAGGTGAAACCGGGCGAACCGACTGTTGATGTCTTTCGTGGGTGGATGTTCGCCTCGAGTCCTGCCTTGTCGGCCATGGAGCACCCGGTTTATGATCTGTGGGTGCTGGGGTGCCGTAACAGTTCGGAAACCGGCGCTGGTAATGTGCCGCAGAATGACAAGGCCTGGTGAGCGAGGGCTTCTGCCAGATGGCGAAGGTAGCTCTGACGTGGAATCTCGACAGCACCGAATCGTGCCAGATGCGTGGTGAGGAATTGGGTGTCGAGGAGCCGGTATTGTGCGATTCTGAGGCGCGCCACCAAGTGGCAGAGCGCCACCTTCGAGGCTTCTGGTTCGCGTGAGAACATGCTTTCGCCGAAAAAAGCTGCCCCTATAGCTGTACCGTACAGCCCACCGACCAGCCGTCCGTCCCACCAAGTCTCCACTGAGTGGGCATGGCCCTGCCAGAACAGATCTTCGTACAGCCACAGGATTTCACTGTTGATCCATGTGTCGGTCCGCTTGGGGGTGCGTTCGGCGCAGCTATGCATGACCTCAGCAAAAGCGGTATCACAGCGGATCTCGAAACGGTCCTTTTTCAGGATTTTCATCAGGCTTCTAGAAACATGAAAGGCCTCCAAGGGGATGATACCACGCCATTCCGGATCAACCCAGTAGAGCTGCGGATCGTCCTGGCTGTGTGCCATGGGGAAAAGGCCGACCGTATGGGCACGCAAGACCAGTTCTGCCGTGATGGGAGACCGAATCCGTCTGCTGCGCCCTTTCATGGCTGGTCTCCCCTCATTTCCTGTCCCGGCCTGGGCCTGGCAACACCTTAGGCGATGTCCTGTGTGGCAGTTACCTTAGAAGACCTCGCCGTTGCCGTACGGAAATTCAAGGGTGTCGTCTGCCGAGAAGGATGGCCATGGCTTCAAGGGCAAGCCGGTAGCCATGACCGCCGAAACCGGCAATCAGACCAGCGGCAACCGGTGTGATGTAGGAGTAATGCCGGAATGGCTCACGGGCATGGATGTTGGACAGGTGCACCTCGATCACAGGTCGTTCGCTTGCCCGCAGGGCATCGAGAATGGCAATCGAGGTATGCGTGTAGGCCCCCGCATTGAGGATGATGCCGGAGGCCTGTGTACAGGCCTCCTGAATCCAGGTAACCAGCTTACCTTCGTGGTTGCTCTGCCGGAAATCGACCACGAGGCCCAGGGAAGCGGCATGGCAGTGGCAGGCGACCTCGATGTCAGGCAAGGTCTCACGGCCGTAAATCGCGGGCTCGCGTGTGCCCAGCAGGTTGAGATTGGGGCCGTTGAGAACGAAAACAGGACCGATGTTGGTCATGGTGGTTATCATTCCCCCGTTTCGCGCAGCGCCCGTTTTTGTTCATCGAGTCGGAATTTCCGGATTCTGAGCAGATTATCCCGCAAGCGCAAGACCATCTCCTTTTTACGCCGCTCTGCCGGCTCACGCTGCTTGACCTGTTTGGCGGCGGAATCACGGAGCTTGGTGGCGTCGGGATCTTCCTGGCCGGGAACTGGCTCCTTTTTCTTGCCGAGACTCTTGCGGGTCAGGTTGATTTTCATCTGTTCTAGGGCGATTTTCTGTTCTCTGACGAGAATCTGCAATTCCTGCGATGCCTTCTGATATTCCCTGATCAATTTCTTGCGTTCCTCGATCAATGCCTCGATGTTACCCTGTGCCCGCAGTGGCAGGACCGCAACCAAAGCTTGCTATCAGAAGGCTCATCATGGCAGGAATGCTGCTGCGGCTCATATCCTTTTTTCTCCTTTTGCGTCTGTATGCCAGTTTGCAGTGTAGAGGGGATGCCTGTGGCTGGCCACCATTTCTGGTCTGGGCGATCGGGTGAATGTGCAGATTTCTGTCACATTAAGCCCTCCATCCTTGATGGGGCAGGGCAATCAGGTAAAAGAATGAAATCCTAATCCATAAAGTCGTTATTCCCGCGAAGCTCGTCTAAGCGAAAGCGTGGAACAGGAATAAGTGCAACATGCACGGTTCTAAGATTGTTGATTAACAAAATCTTTCTCTCTATAGGACATCCTAACTAGAACTGCTGCCTGTACAGTGTATCATTTCATACCAAGAGTACCCCACAGCGATTCTCAGTATAGAATTTATTCCAAGTCGCCTTGGCAGGCGCCATCCCCAAACCCTTCTCCCCTAAGGAGGCGGGCCCCCCCCCAGGGGGGGGAGGGTGTATCTCTCCTCCAGGGGGTCTTTTTTGGGACGGGGTTCGTCGGGAGAGGGTTGAGAGGGGGTATGAGGCCTTCCGCCCGGAACTGTCAGCCCTCCCCTTGGATCGGGGGAGGGAGTGTTCCGTCCAGGAGGCGGGTGTATTCCCTCTAGGGAGAGGGGGGGGATGCCTGATAGAGAAAGCAACGATCCACAAGCTCGCCGGGGCAGGCCTGTGTGCATATGGTAGCGCTTTCGCGGGGGTGACGAGAAAATTTACGACAAGATTCCTTCACCCGATTGTCCCACGTTGCGGGTACAGTCGGGGAATCGTTGAATCCCGCCCCCTCTCATCCCATACTTGTTCCCCCGTGTAGCGAGAGAGTGGAAACAGGCCATGCGTCTCATAATTAATGGCGAAGAAAAAATCTTTGCCGAACCAGTGACCGTCGCGACCATATTGTCAAGTCTCGGGCTTGACTCCCGCAAGGTAGCGGTAGAGTGCAATCTGGAAATCGTGCCCCGTTCCACTTACACGGAAACAAAGCTGGCTGATGGGGATCGACTAGAAATCGTCCATTTCATCGGCGGCGGGAGGCTGGAAGGGATGGGTGCGGAGGATGTTACGGTGAATGACGAGGAGGATTTCTTTGAAGTGGCAGGGCGACGGTTTCATTCCCGTCTTTTGGTCGGCACTGGCAAGTATCGGGACCTGGCCGAAACCACCCGTGTCATCGCCGCGTCTGGCGCTGAGATCGTCACCGTGGCGGTGCGGCGGGTCAATCTGTCCGACCCATCCCGACCCATACTGATTGATTATGTCGATCCCAAACGCTACACCTACCTGCCCAACACGGCGGGTTGCTATACGGCCGAGGAGGCCGTGCGCACCTTGCGCCTTGCCCGCGAAGCCGGGGGCTGGGATCTGGTCAAGCTGGAAGTCCTGGGAGACCGGAAAACCCTTTACCCCGACATGGTGGAGACCCTGCAGGCCGCGGAATGGTTGATTCGGGACGGCTTCAAGGTGATGGTCTACTGCAGTGACGACGTGATCATGGCCCGCCGGCTGGAGGAGATGGGCTGTGTTGCGGTCATGCCACTTGCGGCACCGATCGGTTCCGGCCTTGGGATTCGCAATCCCATCAACATCCGGTTGATTGTCGAGCAGGCAAGCGTGCCTGTTCTTATCGACGCCGGGGTTGGCACGGCTTCCGATGCCGCCGTAGCCATGGAGTTGGGGTGCGACGGTGTTCTCATGAACACCGCCATTGCCGAGGCGAGAGATCCGGTGCGCATGGCCCAGGCCATGAAACGGGCCATCGAGGCTGGACGGCTAGCCTATCTGGCGGGACGCATGCCGCGTAAGTTGTATGCTGATCCATCCTCTCCCTTGGCCGGCCTGATTTGAGGACAAGGAGCGCACCGTGCTGGCCGCAAAATGCCATGGTGCGCAGGACATGCCATTGCACGCCAGACCGTCAAAGATCTGTGGATGCCGTCGCTTGATGGGAAAGGGGGAATGCATGTCACCTTTCAGTCCAGTCGGCCCGACCGTGGATCCTGGCCGGCCTGACTCTTTCCTGCTGCTGTTGGCGGGGCTGCTGCTTGATGCTATGGCAGGGGAAATGCCGTGGCTGTTTGCGCGCGTGCCGCATCCGGTGGTGGTCATCGGGCGCTGTATCGCCGTTCTGGACCACAAATTGAACCGTCCCCAGCGCAGTCCAGTTAACCGTCGTCGGCGTGGCTTTTTCACGGTTGTGGTGATGATCGCCGCCTCTGCGGCCATTGGCATGGGCGTGCATACGTTGACGGCGGGCGTTCCTTATGCCTGGGGACTGGAGGTGTTCCTGATCGGGGTGCTGGTTGCCCAGCGCAGCCTTTACCAGCACGTGGCAGCTGTAGCGCACGGGTTGACGCGGAAAGGGTTGCAGAAGGGGCGAACAGCCGTGGCCCGGATCTGTGGTCGTGATCCTGATACCTTGAACCAAGCCGGCATTATACGCGCTGCAATAGAAAGCTGTGCAGAAAACTTCGGTGATGGTGTCGTCGCCCCAGTCTTCTGGTATGTGCTCTGCGGCCTGCCTGGATTGTTGGTCTACAAAACTGTCAACACGCTTGACAGCATGGTCGGTCATCGCAATGAGCGCTACCTGGCTTTCGGTTTTACTGCCGCCTGTCTTGATGACATGCTGAACTTCCTTCCGGCCCGGCTGGCAGGACTGCTGATTGTTAGTGCGGCGGTGTTTGTGCCGACGGCACGGCCTTTCGCGGCACTGGTGACCATGATTCGGGATGCCCGCAAGCACCGTTCGCCCAATGCGGGCTGGCCGGAGGCGGCCATGGCCGGTGCGCTGGGACTAGCCTTGGCCGGTCCCCGCCATTATCCGGGTTACCGGGTGGATGACGCCTGGATCGGTGCCGACGGTCGTAAGGAGGCTGAAATACGGGATATCGGCCGTGCCTTGAGTATGTTCGTACTTGCCTGTGTCATGAATGTCACGATGATTCTCGTGGTCTGGCATGCCCTTCTACGTCTGTCGGACCTGCCGGTCGGAGCAGGTGGATTCGTACTCGAACCATTCCGGGAACTGTGGGCACAGGCGGCCATGGCCCCAGATTTTCCCGATTGGCTAGCATTCCCGTGGCCATAGGCGTTTAGCGGGCTGACAGGACCTCCACCAGACGTTGCCGGTCTGTGGCACAGCCAGGCAGACCGAATCGCAACCAGGAAGGTCGATGGGAAAAGGCGCGGACCAAAATACCAGCATATCCCAGGCGTTCATAAATGGCACCGCAGTCTGCACCGCAGTCCACAAGACGAAACAGGTCGGTGCCGCCGGTCACGATGAGGCCGGCCTGGAGCAGTACCGCGTCGAGGCAGGAGGCCTCCGTGCGGAGACGGGTTCGGGTCGTGGCAATCCAGCGCGCATCGGACAGGGCAATGGTCCCCACGCGCAATGCGGCTCCTCCCACGGCCCACGGCCCCAGCGCCGTTTCCAGCCGCGCTGCGAAGAGCGGTCCAGTAATGGCAAATCCCAGCCGTACCCCTGCCAGGCCGAAGAACTTGCCGAACGAACGCAGCACGACCACCTTCTCTAAGGCCGAGTCAGGGTCCAGCAACGGAATCAGACTTATCTGTGGCTGAACATCCGCAAAAGCCTCATCAACCACTAGGAGATCAACTATCCTGACCATGTCGCACAACCGCCACGGCGGATAAACATGCCCGTCTGGATTATTTGGATTGACCACCACTGCTACCGAAGCACCAAGGGTGGCAACCTCAGCCAACGTCCCGACGTTTACCACCTGGTGGCCGGCCATGCTCCAGGCTATGGCATGTTCGGCGTAGGTAGGCGCCACGATGGCCACCCGTAACGACTCCCCCCGTCGTCTAGCCAGATAGGGCAGCCACTGAATCAGAGCCTGTGTGCCCGGCGCTACCACTACCCTTACTTCCGGCCTGGCGCCATAGCAGTGGGCGGCAGCGGTGCCCAATGCCCTCTGCCAGTCGGACGTAGGCAGACGGGTCCAATCTTCACGCCTCTTTTCTGGCAGTGGATAAGGCCAGGGGTTGATGCCAGTGGACAGATCGAGCCATGGCACCCGTCCGAACCTGGCCTCAGCCGCAATCGGATCGCCCCCATGGCATGGCAGGCCGTTATGCTGGAACAGCGACATTTTTCTATACAAGACACCAGGGTAAATGTTTTATTTCTCCCCTTTATTTGCCTCCATGCCGACACAAAGAGGAAGAGGATTCAAGGGAGTGTGTGAGGGAATTTTAATATCCGTAAAATGACACATTATACATCATTAATTTTTGCAAAGATTGTCAACGTGAAAGTGGGGAGCGGGAATCCGTGGTTGGATGGTGCAGCATGTTGTGGCCTAGCAACGTGCCCTGCCCCGCCGTAGGCCCCTGCTTGCGCGGGGGTAACGGAAAGAAGCTGATTGCACGAGGGGGAATGTGAACAGTTACGCCTCCCCCACATTTTGTTTTTTGCTGGAAACCGGCATCTGGCAAAAGCGTGACCTTCTTCATGCCTTCTTGATCCGGACCCCTTTTTCTTCACCTGCCGGCCTTGTATTATACCAACGAGCGTCACACGCTCGAATATCCGCCGTGGCGGTGCGCCGCATGGCGCAAAAAGCCAAGGGCCGGCGAATGCGGCCCGCCGGCGCCTCCTGAGGGGGGGGGTCTTGATTGGTCACGGTCAAGGCTCGAGAGTGTTGCGCGTGTCAGGATGTACAATGGTTGATCTGCTGTTGTATAGTTTTGCCGTTCTGTTCGTCGTATTGGATCCGGTTGGCACGGCGGCAGCGTTTGTTACCTTGACACCGGATGTCACGCCGACGCCCCGGCGCACCATGGCCAGACGGGTGTGTCTTCTGTCCATCTTGATCCTATCCTGTCTGTCTTCGGCGGTGAACGCCTGCTCACCCTGCTCGGCATGCCGTTGCCAGCTTTCCGCATCGGTGGTGGCACTCTTTAGTTCCTGCTGGCAACGGCATGGTGTTCGCCCGTAGCAGCGGCCTGCGTGGCGTGACGTACAGTGAAGACATCGAGGGCATCGGTCCGTGACGGCATTTCCGTGTTCCCCCTGGCCTTTCCCCTGATTGCCGGCCCTGGCGCCATGACCACCGCCATCTTGTTGATGGGATGGGCAGGCGGTGAACCGGTCGTAGTTGCCATCATTCTGAGTGTATTGATCTGTATTCTTACCATCTTTTTGGATTGCTGTTGCATGTATCACAACTTATAGCATTACTTGGCGTGACGGGGACTAATGTCGTCAATCGTCTTCTAGGCATTCTACTGGTGGGCCTTAGCCGTGCAGTTCGTTCTTGACGGGATTTCCAAGATTGCTTTTGCGCATTGAAAGGAAGAAAACGATCGGGGAGGAAGTCGGGTTGGCGGTAAATTGTAAAACCCTTGAGAACTAGTATCGTAGCCAGGAATGATGATATCAGCCGCTGCGGAAGGATGCCTGCGATTATTTTCTTGACAGAAATGCAGGCCTGATCGAAACAGCGGGAGAAGGACGACACGTTCGTCAGGAAGTGAGGGTCTTCCACTTATACACTCATAAGCTTGTGTCAATTCCTCGTTGCAATGACCTCAAAGAACCAGATGGAGACCCGGTGGCCGCTCTGGTGAGAGGTCGGGAGGTGGTGTTTGCCAATAAGAGCAGAAATGGATCAGAAAATATGAAAACCTCTTCTGTGCTGGCGGCCTATCGACGCTATGCGAAGGTCTACGATGTCGTGTTCGGCAGGCTGTTCGAGACCGGACGGCGGCGCGTGGTCTCGCAAATCAACCACATGCCGCGGGTGCAGCAGGTTCTGGAAGCGGGTGTTGGTACCGGCCTCTCCCTTGGGCTCTATCGCCATGACCTCCAGGTGGTCGGCATTGACCTATCGGTGGAAATGCTGGCCCAGGCTAGGCGGCGGGTGGAACGACGTGGACTGACACAGGTTAAGGCCCTGGAGGTCATGGATGTTCAGGAGTTGGTCTACCCCGACGACAGTTTCGACGTCGTGGTCGCTATGTATCTCCTGTCAGTGGTCCCTGATCCCGGGCGGGCACTGGCTGAATTGATCCGGGTTTGCAGGCCGGGGGGAAGCGTCATCGTTCTCAACCATTTCACGGCCGAAACAAGCTGCATGGGTCCTCTGATCCAGCGGCCCTTGTCCCGCTTTTCGGAAGCACTGGGATGGCGCCCCTATTTTCTGCTGCGGCCCCTGCTTGAACGGGCAGATGGCATCGAGGTAGGGTCGGTCCGTCGTTTGCCACCTTTCGGCCTGTTTGCAGTGGTCGAGGGACGCAAGACGATCAGCAATGGGTTGCGATGCTATGTCCCTGTGGAAGGAAACATTCTGGCCCCTCTGAAACCCCCTCTTTCCTCCCTTGATGAGGGAGGGTCAGGGGTGGAGGTAACGGGAGCATAGGCGCTCACATTCATCGACGATTCCAAACAAGCATCCCGCGCTATGCGAACACCTCTGACCCCCCCTTTCTCTCCCTGGATGGGGGAGAGAGAGGATTGGGGTGAGGGTGATCGTGATGTCTGGTGCGGCGGTAGGCAGTGGCTTCTTCCCACCGCTTTCTACGTGGCCAACACCCCCCGATGAACCCGCCGACCATCTGGGGCACGGCTAGCGGACGGCCAGATTCGAACTGGCAGGAACCGATCGATAAGCAAACGCCTCCGGCCCGGATCGCCGTATCTCTCCATCCTTCTCGCACACACTGGGACAGTTCCGGTCACCCCTTCACGCACACCACTTGGCACAGGGTGTGCCCGATCTCGACCTGGTCGGCCTGCGCCGCCATCACCTCGTCGATGTCCCTGTAGGCGCCGGGCGTCTCCGTCTAGCACCAGCGGTCCTTGCGGCATTCGACATGAGCAGTAGCGCACGTGTGGCCCTCCACCATGAACAGCCTGGCTGCCCTGTTGCGGCCCATGGCCACGGCCGGCACCGTGGCTGCATGGGTGGAAGCTGCCGACATTGCCCCTTGCAGCGTAGGCGACAAAGTGCTCGGTGCCTTCGGGGAAATAGGCAAGATCAACGTCCGGCACAGACGAACGAAGTGGCGCTCTATGTCCTTCTTTGCCTGTTCGATGAACACGGTGCCAATCCGGTCGCCAACACCACGCGAGCCCGAATGCAGCATTACCCACACCCAGCCAATCTCATCAAGGTACAACTCAATGAAATGATTTCCGGTGCCCAGCGTGCCCATGTGCTCGACCGTACGCACGCTGGCCACTCCGGGTGCCGTCTCGACGATGCGCCGGTAATCGGCTTCGAGTTCCGCCCATGCTACCACCACCGGTTCGGGCTGATTACGTCACGTACCCCGATCATTGCGGCTGCCGTTGTCAGCGCGACCGTACGGCATAGCCGCCTCGATCGCTACCAAAATCGGGAGTCTATGTTTATCAGCATGTCACAGATTCCCACCCCTGTCTGCGCAAGGAAAGGCCTACGCGGGGGCAAACTTCACTGACCCAACTTGGGGGAATATAAACAGCTCTCTGAATACGGTTTCCCCCGCGCCTGCTGTGCGTTTTTTGTCAAATGATGATTTCAATAGGCTCCACCGATTTCCTCCAACGGCCAATTATGCGCATCAATATTTCTGGTATCAGCATTATCAAGCAGAGACAGCCGAGAATTTGTATCATGTTGAACCATTGCTAGGTTCATCAGCCTGGCCCCCGTCTGAAGGGCGCGACATATCACATCAATGGCGACGTTATCTCCAACTGGTGGTACATAGAACCGTCCGAGTGCACCACTGGTGATACAGATTTTAAGAAATTCCCTGATCTGTGCTCCAACCTGTTCGGGTGTACTATCGTAAAGCCTGAAATTATCTCCCAGGTCAGCTGTCAAAGCAGCAGCCAGGCAGGTAATCTGCCGGGCAATACCCGTATTAATCGGCGGCAGTGAACGAGGTTGTTCGACAGTTTGCATCGTACTGACCATGGCACTCACCATAAACTTTAGATACATGTTGATAACACCACCTGTAGCAGCAATTGATCTGTCAATAGCCACCTGCTGCAAACAGAGGCCTCTGGACACCATCTAAAAGATAGTATGCCCTCTCTAGAACGCTTCCGTTTGACCGACTGGACGGGAAAGTTTTTGTCCCTACAGAGCATCTTGTCAAGGTGCTCGTGCATTACGGCTGCCAATCTCTCGCGTGAGACTTCTTCGGAAATCATTTTGCCAACCTGACAGCCGATACCTCGTGCACCTTGAGCGGTCACGATCAGGGCGCGCCGATCCAACTACCCCAGCGCAAAAGACCCAGGGGGGCCTGTGGCTCCCCCCTGTCTTGTTTGAGCGACAGCGATTCTCATTATGGGAATGACACTGATTTGCAGGAGAGGCACACTGCACCATCCTCCTCCTCTAGGCTGCCTTATGCACACAAGCCTGCCCCGGCGATGTGGATCATTGCTTCCATGGCATACCCCCCCTCCCCCTGGAGGGAAGACTCCCTCCAGGGGGAGGGCTAGCAAAGTGCCAGGCGGAAGGCTTCATGCGCCCCCCAACCCTCTCCCGACAGCCCTCATCCCGAAAGAGACGCCCCGCTCTCCTGGGGGGAACACGCTCCTTCCCTGAAGGGGGGCTTGCTCCCTTGAAATCGTTGTTTGAACGAAGCCGGTCGTGACACACGCTGTCGATACCCTGTATACTCGAGGCATGGGCGCCTTTCATCCCATTGGCATGCGCGGTTGTGTTCTTGCCTGTCTCATGTTGACCCTGATCCGGTCAGGAGAGGGGGCCAGGGCGGAAGGAGCTGGTCGTGTCTGTGCTCTGGCCCGTCAGGAATGCGAACTGGCTTGCACCCGTCAGCACACACTAGGCAGTGCCAGTCATGTTGGCTGCACGGTTCGTTGCAGTACCGAAGCCGCTACCTGCGAAGCAGTTGCAGGTTTACATGCCGCACGTCCGTGGTTGGAACAGCAGATGGAATGGTTGCGACAATTTTATGATGGATTCGTTGGTGAAAGGGATAACCCAACATACCCCCTGCCGGGGCAACCAATGCTCCCGGACAGGGAGGGAACGGAACAGGACAGTCCGGAACGAACGACCCACCCCTACGCACTTTGATGACCACCGACCAAAGCGCCCCTTGAAACATCAGGCGGCGCTTTTTCCGGTTGCCCTGGTTCACACAATCATAAGGTTACGTCACCGTGGTGATGGGGAGTCATCGCATGCAAACCGGGATCTGTACCCGACGGCATTCCACTGCGTTGCCTTCGATTTGCAGGAAGGCGGCTCCTTTTCTTGTCGTATTTCCGCCCCTTTCTCATGCGGCAGGAAAGGATTTACCGCGACTCAATCCCAGACGCGCCAGGTTGGCGATGTAGTCCTGCCAGAAACGTTCCCGATTCTCTCCCAGGTCATAGAGATAGTCCCATGAATAGATACCGGTGTCATGCATGTCGTCAAAGACGATCGCAATGGCATAGTTACCCACTGGCTGGATGGCAGTAATGCCAACATCACGACAGCCGTCAATGACCTTCTTCTCGTCGATGCTGTGGCCTTGCACTTCTGCCGATGGACTTTCGACTCGTAGAAGTTCGGCCGGTAGAGCGAAGGTACGGCCATCATCGAAGTCGACTTCCAGCATCTTTTCAGCCTTTTTCAGGCGGAGTTCAGTCGGCCAGTGGCGGGTGCCAAACGACAATGACGCAACAGTCATCGGTAGACCTCCGGTTCAAGACGACGGGCCTCGGACACCAGCATGATCGGGATGCCATCCCGAATCGGATAGGCAAGACCGGCCTGATCGCTGATGAGCTCCTGTGCCTCCGGATCATAACGCAACGAACCAGGCGTACGGACTTGGGGACAAACCAGGAGTTCCAGCAACCTGGGATCAATGCCAGCCTTAGTCTCACGCATTGGCTTTTTCCTTTTTTCTGCCGTTCACTATTGCGTAGTACCTCCGCCACCGGCGTGGAGAAGGTCCATCTCAATCAAGGCAATGAGTAATTGCCATCGTTCTTCAACCGTCGGCACCTCCAAAAGGGCCTGCTTCTCCCGTACATCGAACGGGCAAAGCATGGCAATCGCCGTGACCAGTGCGATATCCGAGAAACCATCCAGAATTTTCCAGTTCAGGGTAATATGGTGCTGGGTGAAATAGGGTTTCAGGCAAGTCAGAAGCCGCTTGCGATCGATGGCCGTCGTTCTGGCCGGTTCTTCCATGTCCGCCTGGAAGGGGTCGTAATCCACTTCCACCTGCCGGTAGCCGCCAGGAGCCACGGCCAGCTCACGCTGGATGCGGAAGCGACATACTCCAACCAGTGTAATGAGCAGCCGGCCATCTTCCGTTTCATTGAAGGAGACAATGCGGCCGATGCAGCCCTGATCGTAAACCCTGGGCAATGTCTCTACCCTGCTGTCTTCGATTCCCTGGGTTCCTCTTTTTTCCGGCCGAGGTTGCACCATGCCGATCATCCGCCCACTTCCGAGTGCATCCAGGGTCATAGTCAGATAGCGCGGTTCGAACACGTTGAGCGGCAACCGCCCGCCCGGCAACAGCAGGACGCCTGCAAGAGGGAAGATGACAGTGCGCCGTGGCAAGGCTGCAAAGGCTATCTCGAAAGGTTCCCCGCTCATAACGCTCAACCGCTCCTAACCTACGAGAACATGATCGACGACAGGCGTCGCCGAGATTGTACCGTCAACGGATCGGTTGGCCCAAAGGCCTCAAACAACCTGACAAGCTGCCGGCGGGCCCCATCATCGTTCCACGACCGGTTGCGCCGCATGATTTCCAGCAGCTCCTCCACTGCCCTCCGACGATCACCGGCCACATAGCAAGCCATAGCTAGATCGTAACGGGCCTGATGGTCGTCCGGATTGGTTTCGACCACTTTTTGCAGCGTGCGCAGTTCCTTCCCGGTCATGGCTTCGGCAGCCAGTTCCAGCCGGGTCTTGATAGCCACGATTTCGCTTTTGGTCAGGAGATTGGCGGGAAGCTGTTTCAACATTTCCGTGACGGTTTTTGTGTCACCATGGACGAGGCGGCACTCCATCACACCGGCTACAGCCTCCGGGTTTATCCGGTCCTGCTCCATGCACTGGCGGTAGAGTTTCTCAGCTTCCCTGTGATCGCCCCGTTCAAACAGAGTCCTAGCTTCGGCCAGAAGCCTGTCGATGGGATTGATGCTTCCTTCTGTGATGCGGGCGATGAAGGCCTTGATCTGACTTTCCGGTAGGGCACCAACGAAACCGTCGACCAGAGCGCCATTCCTAAAGGCGAAGACGGCCGGAATGGATGACACGCCTAGTTGAGTAGCCAACTTCTGGTTTTCGTCCACGTTGATCTTGACCATGCAGATGCTGCCACCGCCCTGGCGGACCAGTTTTTCCAGCATCGGCCCCAGCGTGCGGCATGGACCGCACCAGGGAGCCCACAAATCAACGATAACCGGTACCCGTCGCGACGCTTCGATCACATCGGCCATGAAATTGGTGGTGTCAGAGGCCTTGATCAGACTGTCTGAACCCGTCCCTCCTCCGGTGGGTCTGCTACCCTTGTTGCCGGTTCCCCCCTCTTTACGGATGAACTCCATTGTCCCCTGTTCCTGTTTCTCAATACCATTCGACTCTCGACAGACAGACTGCACTGCATTCCTCGCGTCTCTCGTGCCCATTACATGGCTCGCGCAACGTCTGTTGGCAAGAGCGACAGAACGCTCCTTTCCGCCTCTCACCATACCCGGGAAAGGGCGTGGGGAGGGGAACTTCCAAAGCGGATCCTGAAAGCCCATCGTATCGTTTCCGGTCAGCCTCTGCTAGCACTGCTGGGAAGATTCTCCCTGTAGCCCCGTGCGCCTTTATCAGGAGTGGTTGACTCCCCCTCCAAGCCGGTTATGGTACTGTCAACGAAGACAATCGGATTGTCCATCATGAATGCAGAACGTCTCCACGCCGTCATCGACACGGCATGGGAAGTGCGTGACCAGATCTCTCCTGCGACCACCGGCGCGGTTCGCGATGCGGTCGAGGAGGCCCTGGAGGCCCTCGACTCCGGCGCCGTCCGTGTCGCTGCGAAGCAGGGCGAAGGCTGGGTGGTGCACCAGTGGCTCAAGAAGGCGGTGTTGCTGTCGTTCCGCCTCAATGACAATGTGTCCTTGCCAGGTGGTCCGCGGCACCCTGCCACGGGGGAATATGCCTGGTACGATAAGGTTCCTCCCAAGTTCGCGGGCTGGGGGGAGGACCGGTTGTGCGCCGCTGGTATCCGGGCCTTGCCAGGTTCGTTCGTGCGTCGATCGGCCTATGTGGCGCCGGGCGTGATCCTAATGCCCTGCTTCATCAACGTAGGCGCGCGGGTGGAAAGCGGGACCATGATCGACACCTGGGCCACGGTGGGGAGCTGTGCTCAGATTGGCCGCAATGTGCACATCTCGGGCGGAGCTGGAATCGGCGGCGTGCTGGAGCCCTTGCAGACCAATCCCGTCGTCATCGAGGATGACTGCTTCATCGGCGCCCGGGCTGAGGTTGCCGAAGGGGTGATCGTCGAGCGGGGGGCGGTCCTGTCGATGGGAGTCTATCTCGGGGCTTCGACCCGTATTGTCGATCGCGAGAGTGGGGTAGTACTGTATGGGCGGGTGCCGGCGTGGTCGGTCGTGGTGTCGGGGACCATGCCGGGCAAGCCTCTGCCGGACGGTTCGCCTGGGCCAGGCCTCTATTGCGCCGTCATTGTCAAGCGGGTGGATGAAAAAACCCGTGCCCGGGTTTCCATCAACGAGCTCCTGCGAGCATAGGCGCATAGCCTGGGCGCAAGAAAAAAGCGGCGAGAAGACGTTCTCATCTCCCCTCTCCGCAATGCCTTTCGGCGATCCCCCAGGGGGTGTGACTTCGGCAAGAGTGTCGTTGACGGACCTCAGAAAGAACGAAACAGCGATGCCCCCCACCGATCCATTGCCACTAGCCCAAGACCTGATTCGCTGCCGGAGCGTGACGCCGGCAGATGACGGGGTGCTTGGCATCCTGGAAGCCGTCTTGACGGAACTGGGTTTCCTGACATGGCGGGTCCCATTTTCAACCCCCGATACGGCTACGGTAGATAACCTGTACGCCCGCTGGGGCATGGAAGGCCGCAACTTCTGTTTTGCCGGTCATACCGACGTGGTGCCACCCGGTCAGGGCTGGACGGTGGATCCCTTCGCAGGCACGGTCATCGACGGTCGCCTGTTCGGACGTGGCGCCGTGGACATGAAAGGCGCCATCGCCTGCTTCGTTGCCGCGGTTGCCCGTATCCTGATGCGGGATGGCTGCCTGCCCGGGTCGGTCAGCCTCCTGGTCACCGGCGACGAGGAAGGGCCGTCCATCAACGGGACGGCCAAGGTTCTGGCCTGGTTGCGCGACAACGAAGAAAGCCTGGACGCCTGTTTGGTGGGTGAGCCCACCAATTCCGTCCGGCTGGGAGATATGATCAAGATCGGCCGGCGCGGCAGCCTCAACGCTCATCTGCGCGTGTTCGGCGTGCAGGGGCACGCCGCCTATCCCCATCTTGCCGACAATCCCATCGACCGCCTGCTCGATATGCTATTGGCCTTGCGCCAGTCTTCCCTGGATGGCGGTTCAGTTCATTTCGAACCGTCGACTCTTACGCTTATCGGCGTCGATGTCGGCAATCCCGCCACCAACGTCATTCCAGCCGCGGCTGAGGCTACCTTCAACATCCGCTTCAACGACCTGCACAGCGGCAACTCGATCGAGCGCTGGATCCGGTCCCGCTGTGATGCGGGGAAAGGCGCCTATGCGCTGTCGTGCACCGTGAGCGGGGAGCCGTTCCTGACCATCCCCGGACCTCTGACCGAAGTGATCCGTGCGGCCGTCCAGGCCGTGACGGGCGGCGTGCCGGCTCTGTCAACCGCCGGTGGGACCTCGGATGCCCGCTTCATCAAGGATGCCTGTCCGGTGGTCGAGTTCGGTCTGGTCGGGCAGACCATGCACAAAACCGACGAGTCGGTACTTCTGGCGGATCTGGAAGCACTTACCGAGATCTATCAGCGGGTGCTGGAAGGCTACTTCGCGACACCCTCGGCATGAGGTGTTTGCACGCTTTCTTAGCTATCGTCCATAGCATGCAACTTTTGCTGGTTCTTAAACTGGCCGCTTCGTAGGGTCAGTCCGTCATGAGGTGGTGCGGTGTGTGAAAAACCGCGGTGCCCTCGTGTCTTGGCTCACGAATCAAGGCAGAACGCAAGAGACGCCCCCCTTCGCACGTTCTCTTGTGTCTTTTCCCCGATTGACCTGCTTTCTTGCCGTGGGGTGCGGCATACTCTCAGGGGAGAAACATGTTTCCACGGAAAAGGGGGGGAGGCAGCGATGGACTTCATTTTCATGCTGACTCGTAATGACCAGACGGTTGAGGATTGCCTGGAGGTGCTGGATCTGATCATGCCTTTGGGCATGCGCCATATCGGCTTCAAGGATATCGGTGTGGCATACGAGATCCTGCAAGCCCTGGCGCGTCGAATTCGTGGCATGGGAGCAATATCGTATCTCGAAGTGGTGAGCACTTCTCCTGAATCGGTGCGTGACTCCATTACCATGGCCACCAGAATCGGTGTGGATCGGGTCATGGGGGGACAGGACGTTGCATTTGCCCTGACCCGGCTGGCCGGAGTAGAATACCTCCCCTTTCCTGGCCGTCCGGTCGGTCATCCGACCCGGCTGGCCGGCTCGCCCAGCGACATCGCTGCCGATTGTCGGCGCATGCGCCAGTCCGGTTGCGCGGGGGTCGATCTGCTAGCCTACCGAGCGACAGAGGCGGATCCGCTTGCGCTGGTACGTGCAGCGCGTCAGACCCTGGATGGTGGCAGGCTCGTGGTGGCAGGGAGTGTCAATACGCCCGAACGGATCCATGCGCTCGCCGAGGCCGGGGCGGATGCCTTCACCATCGGTTCGGCTGCCTTCGATGGTTCTTTCTCCCCGTGTAAGGGATTGCTTCTGTCGCAGCTGAAGGAGGTCAGGATCGCCTGTGGTGAGACGTGACGATCAGGCAGCGATCTTTCTGCCAGGCGAGGGATGGATGGTCGTCCGTGAAAAAGCTGCTCTCGGCGATCGGGGGGAGAGCGGTGAAGGGAAGGGCTGACGGTAATCGCCGGCCTGATTCCCCGGGGTCAGGGGCAAAAGACGTCTCGGCCAGTGGAGCAGGCGGCGGAAGTTGGTGCAACCATACCCCTCGCCCCCGGCGGGTTTGGACTCCCGGCTGCCCTCGACATACCGGCCGGCCGCAATCGGAACGGGTCGCCATCGGCCTTCTGATCCCCGTTGGAATGACTTCATTCCCTCTGTCCGATTTCCTGGGACCAGCTTCAAGACGTTGAACAAAACGAACAGCGCCCGCGCACAGACTAGCGACTGCCAGAGGATAACCACGTGACCGGACCAAAGGCCGCGCGCACCTCACACGCCGTTACAATGAAGAGAGGAATTTCCCCCACGGTGATCCGACGAGGGGATGATCCTTCACAGAGAAACTCTGTTACCGTGGCTTTTCCTACTGATTTGCTGCAATCAGGTGCGGCCGGTTGACAGGACAAAGTCAAGAGTTTTTTATTCGAGGCCCAAGAAGGGAGGCTCATGATGAGCGAAGATTTAGCTTTTGGTATCGATCTTGGTATCAGTTCGTGCGGTTGGGCAGTTCTTCGTCGTCTGCCCGCTTCGGGAGAGGCAGGGCAGATAGAACAGATCGGGAGCTGGATGTTCGATGTTCCCGGAACCGATAAGGAGCGGACACCAAAAAATCAGATCAGGCGCAGCAATCGGCTGCTCCGCAGGGTGATCCGCCGTCGTCGCAACCGCATGGCCGAATTACGCCGGCTGTTTCATGAAAGAGGGCTGTTGCCATCTGCCGATCCGGAGGCACTCAAGAAGCGAAAGCCGGGCCTTGATCCGTGGGAAATCCGCGCGTGGGCGTTGGACAAGCCGTTGACGCCCATCGAGTTTGCCGTCGCCTGCAGCCATATCGCCAAGCGGCGTGGCTTCAAGTCAGCCGCCAAGCGCAAGACTCGAAACATCACTGCTGACGACAAGAAAATGCTGGTGGCAATCGATGCGATAAAAGAGAAGATTACCTGCTATGGTACGATTGGTGCAGTGTTCGCCCGCGACCCCGAGTTCGCAGGACAAAAACGCAACCGCGATAGCAATCTATGATTGCACCGCAAACCGTGATGATCTTGCATATGGAGTCAAGGCATTGTTCGCCGCCTAGCGGCACCTAGGGCTGACTTAGGCGTCGGAAGAATTGGAAGAACGCTATTTTGCCATCGCCTTCCAGCAATTACCGATGGAGGACAGCGAGAAGCTGGTTGGGACCTACCTGTTCGAACGGGATGAGAAAAGGGCCGCAAAGCTTTCGCCGTCATTCGAACGGTTCCGGCTGCTGACCTGCCTTATCAATCTGCGAATCACAGTATCCCACGACGAACGACCGCTGACACCGCATGAACTTGTGCGTGCGACCTCTGATTTGGGCAGAACCGCGACGCTGTCGGTCAAGCACATTCGCGGTCTGATCGACCTACCATCCACACAGCACTTTACGACCATCAAGCCGGAGGACGAAGGGCAGGACATCGTCGCTCGCACCGGCGAAGCGATGGCCGGCACTGCAACCTTGCGCCAAGCCTTGGGGGAAGCGCTGTGGGCCGGAATGCAACCCGGGCAGCTTGACCGCATTGCCCATGCCTTGGGTTTTTTCGAGACGAATGAATAGATCACCGAACAAATCAAGGCGATTGGATTGGGGCAGGCGACGATTGAGGCGCTGCGCAAGGTGCTTGATGCCGGGACATTTGAGAAATTCAAGGGCGCGGCGCGCCCCACATCTCCGCCAAGAAGGCGGTCCGCACGCTCCTGCCGCATCTGGCGCAGGGGAAACGCTATGATGAAATGTGCACGCTGGCAAGCTACAACCATGCTGCATCGACGTTGTCGCATCGCAACCAGATTACGGCCAAGGCGCAATTCAATGCGCTGGTGGCCGAGGCCGGTGAGAACATCATTAATATCAATCCCATCGCGCGCAAGGCATTGACCGAAGGACTGAAACAGCTCTGGGCGATGCGCAATCGCTGGGGTTTGCCCGGCGCCATTTACATTGAACTTGCCTGCGATGTCGGCAACAGCATCGAAAAACGCCGGGCAATCAAGAACAACCTCAAGGACAAGACCGCCTGGCTGGAACACGAGCACGGGGAAGTCTGCAAGCCAATGCACACTGTAAATGTTGACTGCGACACCATGCTTCGTTATCTCCTATGGAAAGAACAGGGCAGCAAGTACTATTATACTAGATAAAGATATCCATATCAGATAGGTGATTGCGACCGATAACAGCGTACAGGTCGATCACATCCTGCCATGGTCGCCGATTTGGCGACGACAGCTTCAAACAACAAGGCGCTGTGCCTGGTCAGCGCCAATCAGCGCAAGAAGAGCGCTACGCCCTATGAGTGGATCGTGGCGGATCAGGGCATGGAAGCGTGGGAGACGTTCGTCCAGCGGATCGAGACGAACAAGAATTTGCGCGGCATCAAAAAGCGCAATTACCTGCTGAAGAACGCCATAGAGGTAGAAGAGCAGTTCAAAAGCTACAATCTCAACGATATCGGCTATCCCTATGGCGAACGCCAGGGCAAAGGCGAAAAACGACGCGTGTTCACGCGGCCGGGGACGCTGACCGCCGTGCTGCGGCGGGCCTGGGGCCTGGAGTCACTCAAGAAGGTCGATGGCAGGCGCCTGAATGACGACCGTGACCATGCGCTTAACGCCTTGGTGGTCGCGGCGGTGAGCGAGGCTGAGGTTCAGCGGCTGACAAGGTCGTTCCAGAAGTGGGAACAGTAGGGGCCTGGTCGTCCCCCTGCGCAAGGTGGATGCGCCATGGGAAGGATTCCGAAATCAGGCAAAGGTCGCCTTCGAGAGCGTTTTTGTTGCCCGTCCGGAGCGACGGCGGGCATGGGGCGAGGGGCACGCTGCCACGATTGGCCAGGTCAGGGAGCACAACGGCGTGCCCGTGGTGTTCGAGCGTGTCGCTGTCTTGCAGCTTGGCATAGAGCACAACCAATTCTCGATGGAAATGGCGCTGGCGCAATTAGACTGCTTGAAAGACCATGAGCGAAGCAGGGCCATCGCGGACTCGATCAGAAATTGAATTGCCGCCAGCCGACCGCGCGAAACGGATAGGCTGCCACGCTCCCCGCGCGGGGATATCATCACCAGAGCGCGGTTGCGCACCTCCAAAGAACCTGCCGTTCCGGTGTGCGGTGGAGCGGCTGACCGCGGTGAGATGGTCTACGTGGACGTCTTTTCCAAGCCCAGCAAGAAGGGCAAGATTGAATGTTATCTCGCGCCGGTCTACCCGCATCAAGTCATGGACAAGCGGGGCTGGCCGCGGCCACCTCTCAAGGCGGTCGTGGGAGGAAAGGACGAGAGCGGGTGGGTTGAAATCGGGCCTGATCATGAATTCCGATTCAGTCTCTACCCATGCGGCTGGGTGAAAGTCGTGAAGTCAGATGGTACAGCGCACATTGGATACTTTATTGGTCTAGACAGAAGTACGGGAGCCATAAACTTGGCAATGCCGCATGATCCGCGCAGAATTATTCGTAGCATCGGCGCCAGAACGCTGTTGACCCTGAAAAAATATAATGTGGATCGCTTCGGCGCGCGCGCCGAGGTGAAGAGCGAGGTTCGCACATAGCATGGCGCGGCGTGCACATTTCCTCTTCCTCTCCCACCCGGCTGACGTACCGGGATCGGCCAATCGTCGTCGATCAGGACGGCGGCGTGGTGTCGCTTGCGGTTGAGGATGTCGCGTGGCTAATTCTCGATACGCCGCGAATCAGCATTAGCGGGGCGCTCTTATCCGCGCTCGCCGAAGCCAGAGTCGTCATGGTCGTATCATGGACCGACAGGCGGCAGAGCGGGCACGGGATTGCGCAGCCGGGACATTGAGCGTTGAGGGCCGGCGGCATATGGCGGCCATTCTGGAAGGACGACGCGATTCTCGGGACCGAGCAGACGATCCTGCTCGCCGCAACAGGGGCTGTGGCGGCAAGCCTTGTGCACGCGATATCGAGGCACGGCAGTGCCACGCTGCTTCTTGCGCCTACGCTGGGCGGCGCTGACTGACGGTGTGCCATGAACGCCGAAAAGGTTCGATACATATGGCTTCTCGTCTTCTTCGACCTGCCGGTCGGCACCAGGGAGCAGCGTCGCCGTGTCAATCGCTTCCGCCATTTTCCTAAGGACGATGGCTTTCTGATGCTACAACTTTCAGTTTACGCGCGCATCTGTCGGAGGCAGGATGCCGTCGAGAAACATGCCCGGCGCATGCGGGTAAATCTGCCAAAGGAAGGCAGCGTTCGCACGCTGCCAGATAACCGACCGGCAATATGCACGGATGGAATTAGTGCTTGGTCTCGCACAAAAAACTGAACGAGTCGGCCCCTCCCAGATGGTCCTGCTGTGATTTCGGCGTTGCTCAAGACACGGAAATCACAGCAGTTCCAACCCCTTCCCCGCGGGGTAATCTACCATAGACAAATCAGTAGGAAAACCACGGCCGTGAGAGTCAGAAATTTTCAGTGTGGAATTTATTTTAAGTCGCCTTAGGACGTGTTGTCAATGTGATGCGGGTAAAGGATGGTGCACGTTATGAGAGTCCTTGCATCTACTTCAGAAGAGTCTGCCAAAGGGCGACAAGATGTGGTTCATAGAGTGTCGGCATTGCATTTGAGGCTGGCCGATGCGACGCGCATGGATTGCGGGATGATCAGTGGGAGCGGGTCAAAGACCTTCTGCCGTTGGGCCGGATGCGGGAGATGGGAGCAATTGTTCCCGCATTTGGCCACCGATGCTGATAACGAGTACGCGATGATCGACAGCCTCATCGTCTACGCCCATCAACCCAGCGCAGGAGCGCCAAAAAAAAGATGAAGGTCAAGCCCCATTGTGGCCGTAGCCGGGGCGGTCTGGGCACCAAAATCCACGCCTTGGTCGATGCCCTGGGCAATCCCCCACATTCATCCTGACGGCGGGGCAGGCCCATGATCGCGTTGGTACTGACGCGCCATGGCCGCAAATGGAAGCTGACACGCATATCGCGGACAAGGCTTTCGACGCCGCGGCACGCGTCCGCAAGGGACTGGAGGCAGCCGCCCAACACGCTGTCCTCCCGCCTCGGAGCAACAAGATCAATCTGCGCGAATACGATAGGGATCTCTACAAGGCACGTTATCTCGTCGAAAATTTCTTCTGCAAGCACAAGCAGTTCAGGGCCATCGCCACCCACTGCGACAAAATTGCAAGGAACTTTCTCCCCGTAGTTCACCTTACCGTCATCGTCATATGACTCAATTGACGACACGCCCTGGAATCCCCAAAGAATCAGGGCCATCTCTCATGCGAGAAAACACCCCGCCCCCCGTCGCAGAGGCCCCAAGCGCCGCCTTATCGATTGGGAAGCGATTGAACGCGAATGGCGTCTGAATGTGCTATCTAATCGTTAGATCGCTGACTAGCACGGAATTTCAGAGAGTTATTTACGGCTGGGGTCCGCAAAATAGGGACCGCGCGATCTTACCGCGTGCGTATCTCTTGGAGAACAGGTCGAGGCTAAGGCTGAGGAAATCATCGGTCTCATTCATGACACCCGATCCCTGTCTGTAGCGGCGGGTGTGGTGGAGATCCTCTCGCGAGCGCGGGAGCAGATCATTCGGATGGAGCAGCAGGGTCTTTCATCTCGACGATCCCGCGTAACAGAGCGGGGGAAGGGAATCCCGCTCGCCGAATGGCTCCGCTACGCCGAGGAGGAGGGGCATTGACGAGCAGCGAGGCGGCCTGCCGTCATCACCATCGATGACTACCGCAAGGCTGATCGCCGGTTTCGTCCCGATTCACAGCATTGCTGCGAGCGGCCTGTTTTAATTCAAAACTAAGGAGGGAAGAAGATTACGCCCCTCCGGCTTAACGCTGGCCAGCGCACCCCGTACGCGCGCTTGGAGGCGCAAAAAGAGACGGCGGGCCGAGTGCGGGCGCCCGTGCTCAAGGCCAGATAGCTCGGAGTTTCCACCTCCTTTGCGGCACGCTATTGCCACCGCTCCACGCCCTGGCTGGGAAGCCAAGCACATATTCTAACTCACGAAGATCGCGCCATACAGCAGCTTTTCGGCATGGTGTGCTGCATCCACGTCGGTATGCCGGGCGAATACAGGCCGAGGATACGGACAGCAAATGCCAACGCGCTGGCATTTGCCGACATCAAAAGCGGGGACCGGGCTTGCTAGGCTACCCATGTTTGCCGGAACCGCGTCAGGGTTTCCAACGGGTGGCGGCAATGACGCTCTGGCGGTTTTGTGTGAGTCGGGCCAGTTTGTAGATGCTCCTGGCGCCCTGTTTCAGGGCGCTGCCATTTCGGCCGCGCTCGAAGTCGGAGACAGGACGGCGGCCCAGTTGAATACCGCCTGCCGGATGGCAAGACCCCGGTGTTTGGCCATGCCGCCGAGTGTGTCAAACACAGAGTCGATGAGGGAACGCACCGCTGGTGTGCGACACGGACGCGGACATCCTGTTGCTGTTTAGGGCCGAGATTCTTGTTTCGTAGTAAAAATGCCGAGCTGGAATTTCTTAGCCACCCTGGCGCCCGATGCCCCCCTGACGCAGGAGGTAGTGGTCGATGACCAAAACCGATCCGGATCAAGGAACCTGCTTGCCTGGACCTGGCCTTGCGCGGGGAGATGCTGGCTATGGGCCGGGTAGCGAAAGGCCCTTTGTCGGAACGACGCGTTGCTCCGTCAGCACCCTCCACAAGGGCCAACAGCAGAGACGCTGCCGACAAGGCACCATCTTACTCCGTTGCAGGCCTCTGGAGCAACGTATTTATTCTACACCCATTCCCGACGGGGTCAAGGCCCTCTCGATCCTTTCCACCCTCACGTCGTGTTCGACGCCGGCGGCCGGCGGCTGCGGGTGCGCCCGGAGGTGGTGGAGGCCGATGACCTGATCACGAGCCACACCAATGCCCTGGACGTGAACCCGGACTTTCCAGCCGAGTTGCAACCCCGTGATCGTGGGCGCACGGTGGCGGAAGCGCAAATCCATGACATCGTCGCCCACTTCTGGCTGGAGCGCCTTGGCACCTCCCCCGATGCCTCCACCGGGGCGCACCGATCGTGGCCAAGGACGCCAATGTCGTCGAGTCCGGCAATGGCCGGGTGCTGGCATTGCGCCGCGTGTTGCAGGCGAGGGGCGAGGGTGCGCGCCGCTATCGGCTGTTTCTCGCCGCACAGGGGTTCGAGACGAACGGGGCCTGTCCCCCCCCCCCGTGCTGGTACGCCGGCGGCTCGATGACCTGGCGCCCGAGGGGAGGGGCGGCGTGCCTTCACCATCGTGGCGCAAAAATCGGGCACCCTGGAACTATCGGTGACCGAGCAGGCCCTGGCCGATGGCGCCGGCGATCGACATGAAATGGTCAAAGACCAACAACGTCACGCAGGAGCAGTTCACGGCGCTAGCACACCGCTATTTCAAGGCCCAGGTGGCGGGCGCAGAAGGCCTCTTGACCGGGGGCCCATGTCGGCGGAGATCAATGCCAACATCAGGAGGCTGGAGACAGACACTCGGGAGCGATGCCGGGACCAGGATCCAGATGCTTGATCACTGGCTGGTGGAGATCGTGGAGCAGGATCCGAACATGATCCACGCGGCGCGGACTATGCATCAGCCGATGGCACCTTGTTCCTGATACGGCCGTGGGATCCCCACCTGGGGGGGCCCGTGCCCGACGGGCGGGAGACCCCGGCCGTGCCGATGAACGAGGCCGACCTGCGGGTGGCTCCAGCAGGACCAGTGCTATTGGCGCGACAAGGGCCCTAGGGCCCTTGTCGGCCCCTCCCCCCTGCTGCTCTGCGGCAGAGGTGGAGGCAGGATACAGATACCGGCGGCTTCACGGCACAGCTTGTGGCCAGGGGCTGGCAGTCAACCACGAGCACCTGACCACCCAATCTTCGTTATGGCCGGGCGGGCCTGTCCCAGCCATCCATGCCGCGCCGCCGGCATCAGGCATTTCATGATCGCCCCGTCAATGCAGCAGGATCCCGTACCGCGACCGCGGTGGCAACTTCGGCGATGGCGAACGCTTCGGCCAGGGATTCAGCGATATCGGCAGCCTGCTCGAGGCTGAAACCGGCAGACCGCAGCCTGCACGCTAGCTTCAGGGTATCGAACGGAGCAGCCACAACCATTGGGAGAATCTCCCTCGTTTCACGTTTTCCCTTACCTTGGTCCCCGGGGGGCTGGGAGTCAAGGCACGCGGAACCCTCTTGATCCTCCAGGCCGCGGCGCGGAGCGTTGCAGAATCCCAGCGCGGCATGGTAGCCGGTGATGAAGTCGATCACACGACCGTGCTGTGCACGCTCGCCGATTACGACGATAGTGGGGAATGGGGAGTGGTTGGTTGCTAACCACTGATCACCATTTCGGTGGCTCGCGCGATCTGCCGTCTGTGCTCTGGAGATCGAGAGCCGGCACCTGCTTCGACTTCCACGAGGCGCAAGGGCCCTTAGAGCCGCTTGATGACGACCCGGTGGCGGTGATGCTGGGAAGTGACCGGGTGCATAAAAGCCGTCAGCTCTTAAGCGCCGACAGTCTGTTCATCCTAACCTCCGGTGGCCTGTAGACCGTCGATACGGCGGCGATGGTCGTGACCTCCAGTATCTTTTCCTCGCTGCAGTCCGCCGAACTGGGGGCGCGTTATCTGTGCCCTGCTACCCATCGGCAACAATCCCGTGTACGTGTCGGCGTCAGACAACACCAGCGGCCAGGGCAGCAGCCTGTTCCAGTTGAGCTGGGACGAGAACTAGGACGGGTACAACATATAGGATCTGGAGATCCTCTGTCCAAGCCTGATCAAAGATCTAGTTGCGTTTGCCGTGCATGTGACGAACTTGATCAACGCCGCGCAAGTCTCATAGATAGTAAATACTGATGACTACGCTATCTTAATAACGCTAAATCTTCTGGATGATATCATCTCCTGGGCAAGGTGTCTGAATTTGCGATTTGCTTCCGCGTGGCTTCCAGAGAAAACCGCCACTCCCCAACCCCTTGATTCCCTTGGTGCCGGTTGCAGGATTCGAACCCGCGACCACCTGATTACAAATCAGGTG
>CAZUWH010000012.1:0-71781 GCA_964624075.1 uncultured Rhodobacterales bacterium | reverse complement strand
ATCCAGAACACCTGGGCCTATGGCCTGGTCTCCGGCGTGGACGTCACCTTCTGAGCGAAGAGTCTAAGGAAACGAATGCGTTCTGTCTGGGGCTGGCCTATGCGCCAGCCCCGCTTTTTTGTCCAGAAGGGGGAGGAAAATGGACTACTCTCTCCAGCCCTGGCGCCTTTCGCACCGGCGCTGCCCGAAGGGGGATCACCATGCACGTCACGCTTGTCCACGTCACTGTCAAGCCGGATCGGATTCAGGACTTCATCACGACCTCACTGGCCAATCACCGGGCATCCGTCCTGGAGCCGGGCAACCGCCGCTTCGATGTCCTCCAGTCTCCTGAGGAACCAACCCGTTTCATCCTGTATGAGGCCTACGCTTCGGGAGAGGACGCGGCCGCTCACAAGGCGACCGCGCATTACAAAACTTGGAGTGAGACCGTTGCCGACATGATGGCGATACCCCGTGAAGGGGTACAATGGGCCTGTCATGTACCGGAGGGCTGACCCGTGACGGTATCGGCAGACACGCTTGTGCACCCCATTGCTCCTTTCGCCATCGCCCGCCTGCCGCGCATCGTCTTCGGCGCGGGAACGGTTGCCACGCTTGCGGCGGAAGTGGCGGCCATGGGGCGGCGGGCCCTCCTGGTAACGGGGGCTGCATCGTTGCAGGCCTCGCCCGTGTGGGAACATCTGACCGTGGCCCTGCACGCGCACGGTATCGGCTGGGAAACGGTGACAGTGGCCGGGGAACCGAGTCCCACCATGGTAGATGACATCGTTGCCGCCTTCCGGCAGGAAGAGTTCGGGGTCGTGGCTGGCATCGGCGGCGGCTCGGTTCTTGACTTTGCCAAGGCCGTGGCCGGCCTGCTGCGGCCGGGCAACTCGGTCATGGATCACCTGGAAGGAGTGGGTTGCGACAGGCCGTACCATGGGCCGGCGGTACCGTTCATCGCCGTGCCGACCACCGCCGGCACGGGCAGCGAGGCCACCCGCAATGCCGTGCTGTCCGTCGTGGGCGTGAACGGCTTTAAGAAGTCGTTCCGTCATGACGCGTTGGTAGCACAGGTTGCCATCGTCGATCCGGCCCTGCTGGCCACCTGCCCGCCGGCCCTGCTGGCCGCCAATGGCATGGATGCCTTCACCCAGCTTCTCGAGGCCTATGTCTCCACCCAGGCCAATCCTATGACTGACGCCCTGGCCTGGTCAGGGCTGAAGGCCTTTGCGACCGGTTTCTTTGCCGCCTACCGAGGCGCCTGCAATGCCGGGGACAGTGTAGCCGCCGTGGCCGCTGGCCGCAGCCGGCTTGCCTATGCAGCCTTGCTGTCTGGTGTCTGTCTGGCACAGACCGGTCTCGGCGCGGTGCATGGTCTGGCCTCGCCACTCGGGGCCTATTACCCCATTCCCCATGGCGTGGTTTGCGGCACCCTGGTTGCCGAAGCCACCGGGGTCACCATCGAGGCCCTCAAGAAACGGCTGCCCGTGAGCCCGGCCTTGGCTAAGTACGCCCGCACCGGTCGGCTCCTCGCCGGTCTTGCCCCCGATGTCGATGAGGCCACCGCGCAGCTCACCCTGGTTGAAACGTTGCGGTCATGGCAGGCGGAGCTGGGGCTGCCTGGACTAACCGGCTACGGCCCTGATGAATCTAGTCTCGCTAAGGTAGTATCCAACAGCCGCGGCAGCAGTATGAAAACCAATCCCGTGACCCTGACCGACCCGGAGATTGCTGAAATCGTGCGGCGACGGCTGTGAGAAAGTCCCAGGCGATGCCGCCGCTCCTGCCAATGCCCCCACAGGATGCACACATCGCACGAGAACAACCTAAGAGGGCACACGCCCTCCTTGACCCTCTCCCGAGGGGCCCTGTCCCCCAAAAGACCCCTACTTTCTGGAGGTCCTCCACTGGAGGGGGCGGGGTGGGGCAGAGTTTGCCATCGCCGGTTTCAGCGGCCTTGAGGCGCAGGGGTTCCCTGCCCTCCTGGTCCGTTTCCACGCTCAGCCGGACCCCCAGCCACCAGAAGAAGAACATCAAAACGCAACGTGCCCCGTCGGCAGGCACCGGATAGCGGGCAAGGAGTGCCTCGGCGGTCCAGACGATGCGCTGGGGAGTGTTTACTTCCTCTTCCACCCTGTCTACCCTTGGTCTACCATCGTGGTCTGCGAACGGAGGACTATCGTGTTCCGCACGCCTGTTTGTGCCTGTCGCCCCTGGAAACGGTTCCAGCGGGCGACCTTGCCGGTGCTGCTCGTTTTGTCGCTGGGGGTGAGCGGCTGCCAGAATGCCAGATGGTCGCCCTTCCACTCCTGGGGAGGGTTACCACCGGCCGTACCATGGACCGTACCGCAGACCCCGTCGCAAACGAAAGAGTCCGTTTCTCCCCGCCCCGACACCGGACCGCCCGCAACCCGGATTCCTGCGGAAACGGAGGACTTTCTGGCGGAGACGGCTCTTACCACGCTGGTTCCCCCTTCCGGTGCCGCAGTTACAGAGGAGACGGGCGACCTGGCCAGCGGCGCAAGGCAGGACGGAACGGCGTCACCGGCTTCCGGGATTCCCGCGGTTCATCCCCGGCGGGTGGCCCTGCTGCTGCCGCTTTCCGGCGGGGCTGCCAACGTCGGCCAGACCCTTTTGAACAGCGCCCAGATGGCCCTGTTTGAAGTCAGTGGTCCCGGTCTGGTGCTGCAGGTGTATGATACCAAGGGAACCGCCGATGGTGCCGTTCGGGCTGCCGATCTGGCCTTGCACCAGGGGGTGCGCCTGATCATCGGCCCCCTGTTCTCGCCCGAGGTCAAGGCGGTCGCTCCGAAGACGCAAGGTCTCAATGTCAACATCGTCGCCCTGACCAGCGACCCGGCCACCGCAACGAAGGGTGTTTTCATTCTTGGGCACCAGCTCCAGCAGCAGGTAGAACGGGTCGCCTTGTTCGCGCGCAGCCGTGGTCTGACCGTTTTCACGGCCCTTGCACCCGACGACGAGCAAGGTCGCCAGGCAGTGCAGGCTTTGCGCAAGGCCGTTACCGCTGCCGATGGCCTGGTCACGGCGGTGGAGTTCTATGATCCCGCTTCGGCCGACCTGACGCCTGCGGTCAGACGCCTGGCGCAACAGAAGCCTTTCGATGCCGTGCTGATCCCCGACAAGGGCAGTCGGGTCAAGGGCGTGGCCCCCCTTCTACCTTATTTTGACATCGACCTTCAGGCGACCCGTCTGCTTGGCACTCAACGCTGGGCCGATGGCGATCTGCGCCATGAGCCGGCCGTGGTTGGCGGCTGGTATGCGGCTCCGTTTAGTCCGGCCCAGACGCGGTTCATCGAGCGCTATCGGCGGGCGTTCGGCGCCAACCCTTCGGCCATTGCCAGCTTGGCCTATGACGCTGTGGCCCTTGCGGCCGTACTGGGTCGCGGGATCAGCGGCCCCGATTTTGACAACGGCGCCTTCACCAGTGCGGCCGGTTTCGCCGGCGTAGATGGCCTGTTCCGTTTGCAGCCTTCAGGTGTCGCCGAACGCGGCCTTGCCGTCATGGAAGTGCAGGCCGATGGCACGCCCGTCATCGTGAGTCCCTCGCCAGAAAGTTTTGATCGGCCAGGGTTCTGAAGGTGACAGAGGCCTCATCGTCGCAGCAGGTGCGCTGTTACGAGCCCAAGCGTGAACAGCATGAAAGCGCCCACCTGATGCGCCGCCGCCAGGGGGATTGGCACCTCCCACAACAGGGTCAGAATGCCCAGGCTGACCTGAATGCCGGCCATGACCGCACACAGGGTCATGGCCGTGCGGACAGGGAGAGGCAAGATGCGACGGCCCCGCCCCCACAAGAGGAAAACCGCTCCCAGGATGATCATGGCCAGCAGACGATGCTGGAACTGTACGGTTGTCATATTCTCGAACAGATTCACGAACCAGGGTTCCATGACCAGAAGGCCATCTGGGACCAGCTCCCCGTTCATCAGGGGAAAGGTGTTGTAGGCCAGTCCGGCATCCAGCCCGGCCACGAATCCCCCTGACAGCACGGTGACGACGATGAGGCCCAGCACCCCCCACAGTCCCCGCGCCAGCCATGCCATCGCTGCTGGAACGGGCCGTTGCTGCGAATGCAGGAGTCCCAGGGCCGTCCACAGCAGGAAGCCATAGATCAGCAAGGCGAGTCCCAGATGGATGGTCAGACGATACTGACTGACATCGGGCCGATCAGCCAAGCCGCTCTTGACCATCAGCCATCCCATGACCCCTTGCGCCCCCCCGAGCAGGAACAGACCGGCCAACTTCCAGCCCAGGATGCCACCGATCCGCCGCCGGACCAGGAACCACAGGAATGGCCCCAGGAACACCACGCCGATCATGCGTCCCCCGAGGCGATGGATGTATTCAAGCCAGAAGATCTCCTTGAAGCCGTCCAGACTCATGCCGGCATTTTTCAGCCTGTACTCGGGAGACTGCTGATAGCGGGCGAAGGCATCCTGCCAGTCCGCTTCGCTCGATGGCGGTAGAAGCGACAGCGGCTGCCATTCCACCATCGACAGACCCGACTGGGTCAGCCGTGTCACGCCGCCCAGCGTTACCATGAGCAGCACGAAGCCGCAGCACACGAACAGCCACCATGCCACCGACCGTGGAACGGGTGTCTCTGTCGTCGAGGCAGCAGGGGACATGGAGAATCTCCTTCGAGAATGCAGTTTCGCCGCAGTGGTACATAGCTGACCCATAGAAGCAAACCACTCCCTTTCCTATCAAGGGGGCTTTTGTTTTTCTCTCTCTTCAGGGGGAACTTTATTCCTGCCGGACAGCAGGGGGGCAGAACGTGCGGATCGGACAGAAGACTCTCCTCCGGTCGCCCGGGTGTTTTTGTACGCAATCTGAGAGAAATAAGAAATTAAGTATGGAAACTTGGTTCTGCCCTGCCTAAAATGTAAGCGTAACCATGGTTGTGCTCAGGGAAGGGGCAATTTAATGGCCGTGCATAACGAGCAAGCAGCCGCAGACCCGGCGGAGGGTGCGCATGTGTTCGCTTTTGGTGTTACACTGAACCATTTTTACAGCCGGAACGGGCTGGAACAACTCGATACGCTGTTTCTGGACCATCTAGAACGGGCCGATGTAGCCTTGCGAACGCGGCTTGGAGAGGCGCGCACGGCTCCTGAGGCATTGGGAGCAAAGGCCGAGTCGGATCTCCTCATGATGCTGGCGCCTCATGTGCAGGATTTTCTCGGCCTTCTGTTCGGCATTGGTGCCGAGGTGGCGGCCTTGACCCGCCAGTATCACACGCTTGCACCCCTTTATACCTGCAAACGCCTGTTCGTCCAGCGGCGTGCCCTGAAGACGATTCGGGAGGCTGATGCCCGAACCTTCGACGGAGCGGTGCTACAGGCCGAGCTGGAGGTCTTGCTGGGCGGGCCGTTTACCGAGCAGAGGTTTGCAGAGGCGGTCATGGCTTGGCTCGATGATGACAAAGCCAATGTGGACCGGTTGGGCGTTGCGAGCCGCTACACGGCGTGGAAGGTTCATGCTGAACCTGCCGAGGCAAGGGAATCGAGCGTCCTGTTCCGGATTCCTGGCAAGACCGACCCTTTCCATCTGGTCGAGACAGCCCCGGAAAGTCATCTTGGTCTCGACTGCCTGCGGCAACTGCCCGACCGCCCTTTGCGCCGACGGAATGGTTTCAATCTTACTGACCCGGGCTATACCCGCGAACAGGCCCTAGACGAAGCCAACTATTGCATCTTCTGCCACCACCAGGGCAAGGATTCGTGCGCGAAGGGCATGAAGGATAAGAAGACCGGCGACTGGGCCCGCAACGCTCTTGACCGCCGGATGACCGGCTGCCCGCTGGAAGAGCGCATCTCGGAATTCCAGGAAACCATGACCCACGGCAATGTGGTCGCGGCACTCGCCTTGATCACCGTGGACAACCCCCTGGCCGCCGGCACCGGGCACCGCATTTGTAACGACTGCATGGTCGGATGCATCTACAACAACCAGCACCGGACCACGGTCAACATTCCCCAGGCCGAGACGCGGGTCGTGCGTGATGTGCTAGCCCTACCCTATGGTTTCGAGGTCTACAGCCTGCTCACCCGCTGGAACCCTCTGAATCTGCGCCGCCCCCTGCCCAGGGCTGCGACCGGTCACACGGTGCTGGTGGTCGGGCTGGGACCGGCCGGCTATACCTTGTCGCACCACCTGATGAACGATGGCCATACGGTGGTGGCAGTCGATGGCCTCAAGATCGAACCCTTGCCGCCGGAAGTGTCGGGTGTGACGGGAAAGGGCGCACGCGTGCCCTTCCGTCCCATCCGCGATGTCACCGAACTGTGGGAGCCCCTGGCCGCCCGCACGATGGCCGGTTTCGGGGGCGTGGCCGAGTACGGCATCACCGTCCGCTGGGACAAGAATTTTCTGAAAGTCATCCGTTTGCTCCTGGAACGACGCGCCCAATTCGCCCTGTTCGGAGGCGTCCGCATGGGCGGCACCCTCACCCCGCAGTCGGCATTTGCCATGGGCTTCGATCACATCGCCCTGTGTTCTGGCGCTGGCAAGCCCACCATTGTGCCCATGGAGAACGGTTTGGCGCGAGGCGTGCGACAGGCCTCCGATTTCCTGATGGC
This sequence comes from uncultured Rhodobacterales bacterium, assembly GCA_964624075.1. Classification (GTDB taxonomy): domain Bacteria; phylum Pseudomonadota; class Alphaproteobacteria; order Rhodospirillales; family Rhodospirillaceae; genus CAZUWH01. The sequence continues at coordinate 65,194 of CAZUWH010000012.1, read as the reverse complement.
CTTGCAGCTCACCGGCGCCGCCCGGATCGATTCGGTTGCCAATCTTCAGATCCGGCTACCGGTGGCCGTGATCGGCGGTGGCTTGACTGCCATCGATGCCTCAACCGAAGCGCTTGCCTACTATCCAGTGCAAGTGGAGAAGTTCCTAGCCCGCTACGAGATCCTGGTTGCGGAAAAGGGCGAGGCCGCCGTACGCGCTACCTTCGGCGAAGAAGAAGCGCTGATTGCGAACGAGTTTCTGAACCATGCCCGCGCCTTGCGTGCCGAACACGCCGCCGCTGCCGCAGAAGACCGCGTTCCAAGGGTGTGGGAGCTTCTGGATCAGTGGGGAGGCGCGACCCTCGTCTACCGGCGGAGTCTGCTAGAATCGCCTGCCTACCGCAACAATCCGGAGGAAGTGGTCAAGGCCCTGGAAGAGGGTATCCGCCTTGCTGAAAAACTGACGCCGCTCAAAGTGGAACTGGACCGTTTCGGCCATGCCGAGGCCTTGCAGCTCAAGGATGCGACCGGAAGCGAACGGATGATGCCAGCCCGTACCATCATCGTTGCCGCCGGCACCGTGCCCAACATCACGCTGGCCCGCGAGGCCGAAGACCTGGGCCTCGATGGCAAGTATTTCCAGGCCGTAGACGAGGACGGCCACCCCGTCACACCGGAACGTCTGAACAAACCAGCCGTGGTGCATGTCCTGACTGCCGTTCATGATGATGGCCGGGCCATATCGTTCTTCGGCGATCAGCATCCTTCTTTTGCCGGCAACGTCGTTGCCGCCATGGCAAGCGCACGGCAGGGCTATCCCGTGGTGAGCCGGATCCTAACCCGCCGTTCCCTCACGACAGACGGCGCGGCGTTAATGGCTCGTTTAAATGATCTGCTGCGGCCGGTGGTCCATAAGGTGGAACGGCTTACGCCGACCATCATGGAGGTCGTGGTACGGGCACCGCTCGCAGCGCGCATGTTTCAGCCCGGCCAGTTCTACCGCCTCCAGAATCATGAGACCCTGGCCCACTTTGTCGATTCCACCCGTCTCGCCATGGAGGGGGTTGCCCTGACCGGGGCATGGGTGGATGTGGCGCAGGGGTTGCTGTCCATGATCGTGCTGGAGATGGGCGGATCATCGGATCTGGTGGCCTTGCTGCGTCCTGGGGAGCCAGTCATTGTCATGGGGCCAACCGGTGCGCCGACCGAGATACCCCCCCGCTCGACCGTGCTCTTGGCGGGCGGGGGTCTGGGCAACGCGGTTCTGTTCTCGATCGGGCGGGCGTTCCGGGACAAGGGCGCGCGAGTCTTGTGCTTTGCGGGTTACAAGGCTGTGATCGACCGCTACAAGGTGGAAGAGATCAAGGCCGCTGCCGATCTGGTGGTGTGGTGCTGTGACGAGGCTCCGGGCTTTACCCCCGACCGGCCGCAGGACAAGGCTTTTGTCGGCACCATTGTCGCCGCCATGCAGGCTTACGCCGAGGGACGATTGGGGGAGACCGTCATTCCTCTCGATCAGGTGGACCGGATCATCGCCATCGGCTCCGATGGCATGATGAACGCCGTGCGTACGGCCCGGCACGGCGTTCTGGCACCGTATCTAGCGCGGACGCACACGGCAGTCGGTTCCATAAACTCGCCCATGCAGTGCATGATGAAGGAAATCTGTGCCCAATGCTTGCAGGTACATCGCGATCCAGACAGCGGCCGGGAAACGGTGGTGTTCTCGTGTTTTAACCAGGACCAGTCCCTGGATCGGGTGGATTTCGCCAGCCTGCGCCAGCGCCTGTCGCAGCAATCGACCCAGGAGAAGCTGACCCGTCAGTGGATTGACCATTGTCTGGTGAGGGAGGGCCACCGGGCCCGCGCCAGATACGGGTGAAAAGGATATTAGGATGCAAGACATCCTGAACGCCCAAAGCACGCAGATGTGACACGAAAACGACAAGGATCAATGCGCATGGCACAGGAAGAAGGGGTCCGTGTCCTGATATTACGGGAAGAAAATGGCGCCATTGTCGCAGGCATCGAGAGGGTACCGGAATCCTCCCTACCGGAGGGCGACGTTACGGTGTGTGTCACGCATTCCACACTCAACTACAAGGATGGATTGATTCTGAAAGGTCTTGGTAAGCTGGTACGGTCTTACCCCCATGTGCCGGGTGTGGATTTCGCCGGGGTTGTCGAACATTCGGCCTCCTCTCTCTATCAGTCTGGCGAGGAAGTGATCCTGACCGGTTGGCGGGTCGGCGAGTGGCAATGGGGAGGCTATGCGACCAAGGCACGGGTCCGGGCCGAATGGCTGGTTCCAATGCCGGCCGGGCTGGATGCCCGCCGGGCCATGGCGTTGGGAACGGCCGGTTTCACGGCCATGCTGGCGGTCATGGCTCTGGAGGCGCATGGCTTGTTGCCTGTAACAGGAGAGATTCTTGTTACAGGTGCATCTGGTGGTGTCGGGAGCGTCGCCGTAGCCGTTTTGGCCCGCCTGGGTTATCGGGTTGTGGCCTCGACTGGCCGGACCGGCGTACACGCCTATTTGCACTCCCTGGGTGCAACGCGCCTTATCAACCGGGCCGAACTCGCCGATACGCCGCGCCGCCCGTTGCAGTCGGAGCACTGGGCTGGTGCCGTGGACAGCGTTGGCGGAACGACCTTGGCCACCGTCGCAACACAAATGCGGCACGGCGCCTCCATCGCCGTTTGCGGCAATACAGGCGGCAACGACGTGCCATTGTCCGTGATTCCATGCCTTCTGCGCGGCGTGAACCTGCTTGGAATTGCGTCAGTATCGGTGCCTTTGCCCCAGCGCCAGACGGCCTGGGAACGACTGGCCCGCCTTCTGCCGGTGGATGTGCTCGATTTCATGACTCGTATCGAGCCGCTCGGCCGCCTGCCCGAACTGGCCGACGTCATCCTGCGCGGAAACGTGCAGGGACGCACGGTCATTGACGTGAAGGCCTGATTGGTCAAACGGGAGGATCATGCGGAATATGGACACTTCCGGGAATCCGCTCCCGATCCCAAGGGGGCGGGAGTCTTCCGTCCAGGGGAGAGGATCTTTCTCCCAAGAGGAAGGGGTCTCTTTCGGAACGGGGTCCGTCAGGAGAGGGTTGGAGGGAGGGGCATGAAGCCCTTCCGCTTGGAACAGCAAGCCCTCCCCCTAGATGGGGGAGGGTTGGGTGAGGTGGGGGTGTGATGCCTCCGTCTGGAACGCCCTTAGTCCGTGGCCCAAGGGGCGTGACCGTTGCGAGCTCCCCCTTCTACCACAGCCCCCCCTCCCCAGACCAGACGTCTCGATCACCCCTACCCCAACCCTCCCCTAATCCAAGAGGGAGAGGGTCTTCCGTCCAGGGGGAAAGCGTGTTTCCTCCAAGAGGAGGGGGGGGCATGGATGTCTCATTTACAAATCAGTATCATTCTCATAATGAGAATCGCTGAATCCGCTCCCGATCCCAAAGGGGAGGGAGAGAGCAGGTGTACGGGGAATGTCCGTACGCTTTCCGGACAGTTTCCCGGATGTGCGGAGGCTTCTTGTCCACTCTTTCCCGTTATCAGAATTTCTGGTGATGACTGCGCGCGATACGGTTCAGGCACTCGGTTTCGTTGACCTGTTGACCATCGGCTTTCAGGGAGCGTACCTGGACATAGGCAACCCGCTGTTCGTTCTTATCCGCATAGAGGAACAGATCCACCACGCAATTGAGACTATGATACTGCCATACCTCTGCGGGTGGATCGCGACGCAACAGACCCGGTTCCCCCAGAAAGGCCCGGACCTCTCGGCGGCCCAGGCCATGTAGGCGCATCGGTCCGATCGGTCCGCTCCCCTCCGGCAGGGTCACGAGCTGCCCGGTCACTTCTTCCGCACCGGCAGACTCGCCGGTGGAAACAGGAGGCGGAACGGGTACCGGCAGGACATCGGCTGCTGTGGACGCCGCCATCCCTGATAGGACAGCGCTCGCCATCGCAGAGAAAGACTGCTCTTCCCTTACCGGAAGGAAAGTGTCCCGCCGCTCCGTTCCGGCCGGCGGACTTTCCGGCTCCCCCTCCGGTGTTCCCGCCGTCATCACCGTGTCCCGAAGAACCACTTTGGCCGGATGGCGCTTGCGTGGCCCGATTGCACAAGCCGTCACCGCAACGCACACACCCACTACCCCGGCAAGGTGAAAATACCGGGAGATGCGATGACCCCCCTCAGGCGACGGACAGATGTTTCGCCCTGTCATCGAGGCCATTTTTTTTGGTCCCGTGTTCCACGCGCCCCGGTCAGGACGTTTGATCGACCATCACGGGAGGCAGCGGGGGCGTAAGTTGCCGCATTTGGTCTTCACTCTTCGTTTCAGACGCAATAGTATCAACCGTACCATGTACCTCCCCTCCAAGTTCGATAACGATCCGCGCATAACGTATCGTGCCGCGAACCTGCCCGGTGCCTCGGATGATGAGCTTGCGGTGAACGGTCAACGTACCGTCGAACAGGCCACTGATGTCGGCATCGTCAACCTCGGCACTGCCCCGGAAGATCCCCGTCTGGGCGACTTCGATGACCCCGGCATCAGTCAGATCGGCTGCCACCTTGCCTTCTACCACGAGACGATCGCAGGCAGTGATTTCGCCGGCCAACTCGATATCGCGGCCAACAATCAACTTTTTGCCTTCATGAGGGTCCGCCGGATGGCGACGAGTCGCCCCTGGCAGATCCATTGCACCCCGGCGCGGAATATCCGAACGCACTGGCGCAAAAGCCGGCGGCCGTTTGCCGTAAAGCTTCAGCGGCGGGGCCAGTTCATCCTCGACATTGAGTCTGGATGTGGCGGGCGGGGGCGTGCCGAGTATTTTCGCATCATCATCCTTCTTGCGTCGGAACATGTTCTCCCCATCCTTTGCCAATGCGCGAACGGCTTTCGTCACAATTTTGTCCATATGATCCATCGCAAGGGAGAAATCACCCTCCCTTGCGCCGCTGCAGATCCTCGAACACGTGGACCATGAAGGCTGTGGCCATGATGGGGGCAAGGACATTCACCCCCGGAATGGCCAATAACCCGGCAATCACCCCTCCAGCCATCCACAGCGACCTTTTCCCGCGGATCCACAGTTTCCGGGCATCAACCTCGCTCAACCGGCGCAGAGCGACCAGCTCATAATACTCCCTGCCTAGAAGATAGCCGTTCAGAACAAAGAAAACCAACAGATTGATAAACGGCACTAGCACATAAAGGGGCAGTGCCAGGAGATTGACGGCAATCAATACGCCGGCATAACGGATTCCCTCCCACACGATCTCCCTCGGAGGCCGATGCCGCACCGGTGGCAGATTCGGGTAGTGGCGTGCCTCAACGGCCTGGATGACGTCTTCGAGGAAGAAACCGATCACGGTGCTGACGAAAGCGGGAAAAAACAGGAGACTTAGGGCAAACGCTGCCAGACTTCCTGCCACATCCACCAGGGTTTCCATCCACCCGATCGACAGCACCGTCGTTGCGGCCAACAGCCACGACACTCCCCCCCACAGGATCATATAGGTAACGACAGAGATTCCCACCCCGCGCAGAGCAATGGCACGCAGACGGGAATCAGCCATCTGGCCTACGCCCCTGAAGAAGGCAGTTATCAACACTTCATTTCCCCCCTCCGGCGCTGTCAAGACATGAAGGCGATAACAGGACTCGTTGCGCACCGTAATCGTTCCACCTGACCACGCCGTAAAATTGCACCTCTGGATTCTCCATTATCAATCATCTGGCCGTCTCAGGTCCAGCAGGTTCTGTTTCCTGCGGGAGAAACTCGTAGAAGTTGACTTTCTTTTTTACTGATGGCAACAGCCCCATGACAATCTCCAACGCCTGATGCGCGCCTGTCAAGCGCGACATCTTTCACTTGAACCAGGAGAATTCCAATGGACCCGCGACCACTCGACGTCATCGCCCGTGCCGTTCCAGCCTTTGGCTTCGCCCTGCGCAAGCACGCGGCAGGCGACTTAAGCCGGCGCCCGCACCGGCTATCTCGATCTGATCGACCGGCCCAGACTGATGACGGCACCATGCCTGCATCAGCTTGGTGTTCTTGCCGCGCTCACGGGCGATCACAAACGGGCGGCAGATCTTTGTCCGCCATGCGCTGCGCGTCGATCCCGGCCAGCCGATGGGGGCGGAAAATCTTGCCGCCGCTCTTGATCGCCTTGGTAAAAACAGGGCGGCTGTTGCCACCCTGGTCGACCTAGCAGCCTCCCTTCAGATCGGGGGACACTACCGCGAGGCGGTTACGTTTTACCGGCGCGATCGAGAAGATCGAAGACGCCCGGACCACCCTGGGCAAGGTCCTGATGGAACTCGGCTGCCCGGAGGAAGCGCTGGCCTGCTACCGCCAGGCGGTGGTCTGCGCGCCCGGCTATGCCCTAGGGCACTGGAATCTAGCCCTGCTGGGCGAGGGTGACCTCACCGCCGGCGGGCGGGAGTACGAGTGGCGTTGGCATTGGCCCGCCTTTCCCGAGCCGCACTGGCTTTTGTCGGTACCCAACTGGCGCGGGGCGAACCTCTGGTGGGGAAGCGCACCCTGGTATGGGCGGAGCAGGGCTATGGCGATACCATGCAACTCGCGCCGCTGGTGGACGCGCCTCGTTGGGCGCGCCGCGGCAGTGATCTTCCAAGGTCCCGGCACATAGCCCGCATCTTCTTGCCCCCGACCCGTCCCCGGCGGATCTGGATTATGCGGTGCCTCAGTTCACTCTCCCCCACCGTCTGGAGCTCACGACCGCCGACCTGCCGCTCGCAACCGGTTATCTGCACGCCACAGCGGAGGACGACGCGGCCTGGACAGCACGGCTGCCCACGGGCGGCAAACCCAAGGTAGGCGTGGTATAATGGAGCGGGCGGCCCCACCCAGTCCAACAACGCCAAGCGCTCGATCCCGTGGCCGCTGCTCCAGCCGCTGCTGGAAACCGGGGACGTGGCACGGTATGCGTTACAAGTCGGTCCGGCCCAGAAGGATCTGGCCGCCTCCGGCTTCGATCAGGTGGAACCTTTCGCCGCATCTATGGGACTTCGCCGACACGGCAGCGGCCAGTACCCGGATGGACCTCGTGATTTCAGTATGCACGGCGGTTGGCTATCTTGCCGCCGCCATGGGCAGGCTGACGTAGTTGCTCGCACGCACACCGGCCGATTGGCGCTGGGGACGGACGGGATCTGCGAGTGCCTGGTATCCCTCGCTACGCATCTTTCGCCAGGAACGAGCCGGAGATTGGGAGCCTGTTATCGCGGAAGCTGTTTTGGTCCTCCAGGTATGGGCACGGTCTGGAGAAGGATCGACCGGTTGACATACCGCGACTTGTAGAACGGACCTGCGGTGGAAGGTCTCTCCATCGGCGTGTCAATAGAAGAGATGGCGTTCCTGGACAGGAACGGTTTCCCTCCAACAGGCAGCCCGACGGTATTCACGCCTGCCATGGCACGCGTGAAATTGCGGTGGTCACATCATCGGGCCTGCAACAGACAGCCGTCCTCCAGGCGGAGCCATCACCCCCACCCAACTCTCCCCCGATCCAAGGGGGGGAGGGCTTGCCATTTCAGGCGGAAGGCTTCATGCTCCCTTGATCCGCTCCGGACAGATCCCCCCCTCTGGGAGGAAAGACCCCCTCCCCCTTGATGGGGGAGGGTTGGGGTATAGGGTAAAGGGGACGTCTGGTCCGGCGGCAGAGCGGCTCGTGGCGGTTCGCAGGGCATTCCCCCGGCAGCAGACGCGCTCACACGACGGCCGCAGCACTTATAAGGTCAGAGATGCGCATACGGTAGAGTGCAAGCCTGATACGGAGTCCGGAAAATTTCCGGACTCCGAGCCCCCAACGCGGGCTGGCGCTCCTGCACCCGGCGACTGAGGGCAGATTTCCGGAAAGTCCGAGGCTTTCCGGAAACCGTATGAGGTATGGCAGCGGCTCAGGAGAGCTCTTGCACAAGCCTCTTTCCAATCAGGTCAGGTCGGCGTGTCCAATGTTTGCCCATTATCATCTGGCTAGCATGCCAGCATCACTCCCCCGCAGCCGGATCAGCGCCCGGGTCCGGCCAATCACCAGCAGCAGCCCTTTCAGTTCCGGGCCGTGGTCACGACCGGTCAGGGCCAGTCGCAAGGGATGAAACAGGGCCTTGCCCGTGCGCCCTGTCGCTGTCCTGATGGCATTGGTCCAGACAGACCAGGTGGTTTCGTCCCACGGCTCGGGCGGCAGAAGGTCGGCGGCGCAGGCACACAGGTCGGCATCTTCGATCCTGACTGTCTGCGGATGTGTGCATACCCGCCACCATACGACCGCTGTCTCAAGACGATCGAGATTAGCACGCACGGCGCTCCAGAAGGCCTCCGTCACTTCGCCCAGACCCATGGCTGCCAGCCGTTCGCGGACAACGGCAAGAGGGGTCTCGTGCAAGAGGCGCGCGTTCATGTGCCACAGTTCGGTCATGTCGAAACGCGGTGCCGCGCGGCTGCAATGCTCGAGAGTGAAACCCGCCGCCAGTTCGGCAAGCGTGCCCTTGAGCTGGGGAGATCCCCCTGTTCCAACCGCGGCAAGCAGACTGGCAAGGGCCATGGGCTCGATGCCCTGCTGGCGGAAGGAATCGAGAGACAGCGAACCCAGCCGTTTCGACAACCCCTGTCCGCTCGCGTCGCTCATCAGCGGCAGGTGGGCAAAAGCTGGCGGCAACGCCTCCAACGCCTGGAAAAGCTGACTCTGCACAGCCGTATTGGTCACGTGGTCCTCGCCGCGAATGACATGGGTGACAGCAAGATCAATATCATCGACCACTGAAGGCAGCGTATAGAGATAGGTTCCATCTGCCCGCTGGAGGACCGGGTCGCTCAGATGCGCGCCATGATAATGGCAAGGCCCTCGCACTAGATCATCCCACCTCATCTCATGCAGATCAAGCCGGAACCGCCAGTGCGGCCGGCACCCCTCTGCTTCCAGACGGGCACGGTCAGCCACCGACAACTTCAGGGCGGCACGGTCATAGATCGGTGGCTGGCCACACGTGCGCCGCAAGCAGCGACGACGCTCCAGTTCCTCAGCCGTTTCGTAACAAGGGTACACCCGTTCCACCGCCAGCAGCCGGGCCATTACCACATCGTAGCGTGTCAGCCGTTCACTCTGTCGCACCTTGTGTTCCCAGATGATGCCAAGCCAGGCCAGATCCCGTTCAATAGCGGCGGCATAATCCTCCCGGGAACGTTCGACATCGGTATCATCCAGACGCAGGATAAAGCGTCCCCCGTGACGGTCGGCGAACAGGCGGTTGAACAGGGCCACACGGGCATTGCCGACGTGAAGAAGCCCGGTCGGGCTAGGCGCGAAGCGAACGGTAATGGACATGGCGGTTGACCTGTTCCTATGGGTCGTTTATGCACCTTACAAACAATTCTTGCACCTCCTGCATCCCCGTCAACCCCACATGACGACACGCCCACCTAGCCGCGGGCAGCAGGTCATGGGCACTTTTACCTCCCCCTTGGATCGGGGAAAGGCAGGGGGGGGGTGATGGGGACGCACTAGGATTGCATGAGGTTCCCTCTGCCGAGACACACGGGACACAAAGCGTGGGACAAAATAATCCTCTTCTGGATTCAAATATCACCTCCTCCCAAACCCTCCCTCGATCCAAGGGGAAGGGTTTTTGGCAGTGCCCTCATGAAGATGACGCGCCGGTATCATCTGCCATCATACAGTCTAGCAATCGCTGTCGCTGGCACACCTATAAGGTGTAAAGGCAAGGCACACCAAATTGCGCAGCGGCCGTTGCCAATAGCCGTCGCGCCGGTAACGGGCGGTAGAGGTGACGGCAGGGGTCTCCAGCAGCACCAGCCGGCGACCGCCGATCCATCGGACCAGATCAATATCCTCCATCAGCGGCAGGTCAGGCCGGTAGCCGCGCCCAGCCGGTCGTAAAAGAGGCGCGGCAACAGCAGCGGCAACAGCAGGCCATGATCGCCGTAGGGCAACTTCATTCTCTGGCAGCGCCATGCCGTCAGCCGCTCGACCCGGCGCGCCGCGGACACTGTATCATCAAGAGCAAACCGGAACGCGGCGGCCCGTTCCGCCCGCCCTTGCCCTGCCATGAAGCGGCATGCTTCCTCCTCCCAGCCAGGGGCAAGAATGGTATCGGCATACAGGAACAAGAGCCAGTCGCCCTGAGCGACAGCTACCCCCATGATAAGCTGAAGACCCCGACCGCGCCGGCTTTGCACGACCCGGGCGGCGGCCAGGACCGGTGTGCCATCGGCAGAGCCGCCGTCCGCAACCCACCATATCCAGCCTGCCCTGCCAACGACATACGGATGCCATATACGCCGCTACGGCCGTTGCCGCATTCAGCGTCGGGATGACAACCCCGAGACTCGGCCAGGCGTGAGGGGGTGGAGGAAAGGTCTGGTCCAATGCCGTTGAAACAAGCGATCCTCCTTCCCCTTGAGGGAAGAGTGGGTTATCCCTGATATGAAATGCGGTAATCTTGCACTCTGCGGAGGTGAACTTGTCTGCATGCGGGAACCATTCCTCTTAGATCCTTTAATCCTGAAACCCCTCCGCTTCCGGTTTATCCGCCCCTTTCTTGACCAGGTCGCTCTGGCGGCTGTGAAAGACGGCCGCGTTATAGGAGGGGAGCCGGTATAGCCAGCCGCGCGTGCGATCGTTGACCATTTTGGCTTCCTCATCCATATCCTGCCTGCCGGTGGCATTGACTGTGATCCATGTCGCCCCGTCATGGTCGTGCACGGCAACGTTGATCAGAAGACCTTCGCGGGTGACCACCTCGATCCGAATGGTTTTATCGGCCTTGAACACACCTGCATCCTTCTTGCGCACGTCCTCAAGGGTCACATTGGACAGAAGCGCCAGAACGCGCTGCGCCGTTCCCTCATCCACGTCGGCATGAGCCGGAAGAGGTTGGACGGCGGGAGGACCATTGTCCGTCCGGCTGACCATCACTACCTGGCCGTCGGAATGGCGGAAGGTGACCCGCGTTACCCGGGCCGGATCAACTCCGATCACGGTCGGATCGACCCAGCCGCGCGGCTCAGCGGCAGGAAACAGACTGGTGCGGGCCAGCCACGTTTGCGCCTCGCCTGGACGGCGGACGTAGATCCCTTCTTCCGCACCGCCTGTACCCCCCAGGTCGAAGCGACGCTTGCCGACGATGAGGGCGGCAAGGACCTTGCCGGTTGTATCCTCCAGAGCAAGGGCGCGTCCCTTTCCTTTCGGCCTCGCTGTTGTTTCAGTCGCCGCAGGGTCCTCCGGATCGACGAGATCTAGCAGCGCGTGCCGCTCGGGCCTGGTGGTCTTCGGTTCCAGAAGGATAGTCTGGGCCATTCTTACTATTGTTTCGCGAACCTTGGTAACATCGACCGGGTAGTCATCCCGCTCCTTGAGACGCCACCCCGATTCACCCCGTTCGATCGTTAGGGGACCAGTTGCAGTGCGGACCACCAGGCGGGCAACGGTCTGATCGGCCAGGCCGGGAAACAGCACCTCGCCATCCGTCTCGATCGGATGGCGAGGGGGGAGGCTGGTCACAACCATGGCAGCAGCGACCAGTGAGGCCACGGCCACCAAGGCCACGATAAGAAAAGTCCTTGGAGTCATGGGGGGCGCTTTCTCCCTGCCGTTTCGTTTGCCAAGCCACCGGCCCGTATCAGCACGCGAATGGTATCAGACGACGGTTGGATGCAACCGACGGCGCCGCACGGCGACTCCCACCACCACGCCGGCCAGCAGCAATGGCATGCCGGCGATGTTGAAACCCTTGAGCCAGGCGTGTAGACGTTCGATGTCCTGGGCAAGGGCGTGCTTGACCGCGCGCAGTTCGCGGCGGGTCGCAACCAGGTCGCGCCGGAAATCCTCGAGGGTCTTGCGCTCCTCGATCGTCAGGAGAGCCTCCATCGGCCTGCCTTCGCGCCGTTCCAGGCTGCGCATGCGACCCTGGACCGCCTCGATCTGTTGCAGCAACGCCTGTTCCCTGGCCCGGTAGCGCAGCTCTGCTTCCCGGCGCAACGTTTCCACCAGCACGAAGGGCCGATCGGTCCGCCCCCGGCCGCGCAGGCCGATCAGGGCATCGGCCCCGGACAGATCCTCAAGCGCATTGATCACGAACGTTCCATTGTCGGCTACCGGAAGAGTTAGATACTGACCAAGAAAGTTCTGTCGCTGTACCCAGAAATCGTCCGCGAGAACGTCAGTATCGGCCACCACGATGATGTTGGCGGACGGTGCTACCGTCGTAGGCGGTGTCTGCTCCCCACCCTTTTCCGTCTTCTTGCCATCCTTGTCCTTCGTTTCAGCCAAGCCATCAGGAAAAGCCGAGACCGGCCTGCCGGTAATGCGGACGGCCAGGGGAAGCCGCTGGTCTTGCGGATGGAAGGCACGGAGCAGCCCCGCCACGTCCGGCAGCGGGCTGGCGAACTGCCCGGCGGACAGTCGCATCGACCGCGGACTGGTCACGATGAGGGGACGAACGGTAGTTATGGCTTCCGCGATGGGATCCAGAATGCCGGTTGTCGCCATGTTGATTCGCCCGAGAGTCCCGACCACGGCATCACCGGCATCGAAGGTCTCCTGTCCCAGCGAGAACCACGCCACGTAATCGGCGATCATTGATTGCATGCCCCGGCCGGCATTGACCCGTCGCGCCGCGTCAATATTAGCGGCAACCTGATCGGGCGAGAAGTCCACGCCCCACACCCTCAAAAGCTGGATGAAGTCGCCAAGGCCGGCCCCATCCCTCTGGCGGCCGCTTTCGGCAACCGGATCGACGAAGACCAGGGCGCGTCCGCCCCTGAGAATGAACTGGTCGATGGCCCGGAGGGTCTTGTCCGCCAGTCCCTTCGGCTGGACCAGCATCAGGACGTCTACCTCAGGGGGCGTGGTATCGAGCGTTGCAGACAAGGTCCGTACCTCGAACAGTTCACGGATCTGGTCCATCACCAGCCAGGGCCGGGCTCCCCTCTGCACGGCCATCGCCATCTCGAGGCCGCTGCCACCCGGACCGTCGAGAGGCAGAGTGGACAGGAGACCAATAGTCTTGCGCTTCGTCATGGCCAAGCTATGGATCCGCCGAGTCAGGTCGTATTCCAGAAAAGTCTCCCGTTCGAGGTTAAAGAACGGCACTACCTCCTGGACATCAACGCTGTTGGTGACGGCAAGACCGAAGTAGCCAAGCTCCCCGCCTTCGGTTACCGGCACGCCCTGGAGCCCGAAAGCCACCGCCCGGTCTTCGGCTTCCGAAAAGGGCTCCGGATCGACCTGCTCCACCTTCAGCATGCCATTGCTCAGATCGGCGTATTGAAGAAGCAGGCCCTTGACGCGGTTGTAAAAGGTTGCGTGCGGCGGGCTGGCTTCGCCAAGCCGTTGGGAAAAATAAAGCCGCACGATGATGGGCTCATCGATGGTCCCAAGGACCCGCCGCGTGCCCTCAGAAAGCGTGAACAGCCCTTCCTCGGTCAGGTCGAGCCGAAATGGTTTCAGGATCGAACTGGCCGCCACGTTCACGGCCAGAAGGGCAACCGCTCCCAGAAGGAGGCCGAGCAGGGCTAGACGGCGCCGGAGGAGGGGAGTCGGCGAAAGAATCATGCCCCTCAGCTCCCTCTGCGCAGACCAAGGACCACCACGGTGGCAAACAGCCAGAAGACCATCATCGAGGAGAAGAACATCATGTCAGACAGCTCTATCACACCGCGACTCATTGACTGGAAATGGGCGAGAAACGAGAGAGCAGCGATGGCTTCAACCACCAGGTCCGGTGCCCAGGCCCGGAAGAGGTCGAGAACGATGTCGAGACCGCTCATCACCAACAGAAAGCACGTGGCCGCCCCACCAACGAAGGCGATGACCTGATTGCGGGTCAGGGCCGACAGGCATGAACCGATAGCAAGAAATGCACCGGCCATCAGGAAACTGGCCATGTAGCCTGCCACCACCACCCCGTTGTCGGGGTCGCCCAGTATGTTGACGGTGACCCACAGCGGAAAGGTGAGGGCGAGCGCCAGGCCGATGAACACCCACGCTGCCAGGAACTTGCCGGTCACGACCTGCACGGGGGAAAGCGGGAGGGTCATCAACATCTCAACCGTGCCGGATTTCAGCTCCTCCGCCCACAAGCGCATGGCCACTGCCGGAACCAGAAAAAGATAAAGCCAGGGATGGTAGAGGAAAAACCGTTCCAGGCTGGCCTGACCGTTTTCCAACAATCCCCCGACATAGAAGGTCAGGGCACTGGAAAGAGCGGTGAAAATGACAATAAACACCAGCGCAAGCGGTGTGGCAAAATAGGTTCTGAATTCACGGCTTGCCACGGCGCGGATTGCGTGCATGGTCCCTGTCATGATCCGTTCTCCTCCCCGGGCCTTGACGTGGTAAGGAGACGGAAGACATCGTCAAGCCGGCCTCGTTCCACTGTCACGCCCATGAGGGTGTAGGCCTGCAACGACTCGATGACCGTCACAACGATGGAACGCCCTCCTCGGGCCAGCACCCGCAGCCGGACTTTTCCGTTGTCTCCGTTGTCTCTCTGCCGCTCCACACCGGCCACCTCGGCAAGAGCGCACACCCGCTGTTCCGCCGCATCGGCCTCTGTCGAAGCAACAGCAACCGTCACGGCATTGTGACCGGGTAGACGCGCCAGCAGATCTTCGGCAGTGCCATCTGCCAGCAGGCGCCCTCGTGCGATGATCGCGGCCCGGCTGCAGGCAGCTTCCACTTCCTCAAGAATATGGGTGGAAACGATGATGGCCTTCTCGGCCGCCATGGTGCGGATCAGGCCACGCACATGGTGTTTCTGGTTGGGATCGAGGCCATCGGTCGGCTCATCGAGAATCAAAACATCGGGATCGTGCAGCAGGGCCTGGGCTAGACCGACCCGTCGCTTGAAACCCTTAGACAAGGTATCGATCGGCTGATACAGGACTTCGGTGAGCGCGACCCGTTCCACCACCGCAGCAATGCGTCGCGCCCTGTCTGAACCGCGATAGCCGCGCACCTCGGCAATGAAAGACAGGAACGTTGCCGGAGTCATGTCGCCATAAGCCGGGGCACCTTCAGGCAGATAGCCGAATCTCGCCTTGGCCGCGAGCGGTTTGGTGGTAATATCGAATCCGCATACCCTTGCCGTGCCGGCAGTCGGGGCCAGGAAGCCTGTCACCATTTTCATGGTGGTTGATTTACCGGCCCCGTTGGGTCCGAGAAAGGCAAGCACCTCCCCCCGTTCCACCGTGAGCGTGATTCCGTCAACGGCAACCAGCTGGCCGAACTTCTTGGTCAATCCGTCCAGAACGATCATTGCCGACAGGCACCCGCACTTTCTCATATTGCCACTTTCCAGGTTCCTTTATCGGTGTTTCTAGCATTCCTGGGCCTGCCGTCAATACACAAACACGCCACGAGACATAGGGGGCGGGAGATGCGTGGCGCCTGTGGGGCAGACCCCCCCCCCCCCACTTCCTCATGTCATGACTAAGGCGATAGGGACCATAACCAATCAAGCCAGTGGCTAGTTCCCTGATGACATCATAAAACAGTAATGTTGCATTGCGTTAGTAGGACAGTGAGGGTTGGACGCAGGAATGCGTAGACCAACTGGCGGGTATAAGGTAAGGAGGAAAGAGAATGCACGTTATTCGGGAGTCAGAGGATACCATGATAAGACGCATGATCGGCAGGGGAGCGGTATTTCTGGTAGGCCTGCTGACCCCAGGTACGGTGTGGGGAGGGCAACCGTTGCCATGGCAGATGGGCTTTCAGCCCTCTGCTTCGCTCGTCATGGATGACATTGTCGCTCTTCATGATCATTTGTTGATTGTCATTACCTCTATTACATGCCTCGTTCTGGGATTGCTTGGTTTCGTGATGTGGCGCTTCAGTGCGCGTCGCAACCCGACGCCGGAAACATGGAGTCATAATACTACTCTTGAAATACTATGGACGGTGATTCCTGTCCTGGTTCTAATAACTATTGCGGTGCCCTCCTTCCGGCTTCTTTATCTCCAGGATCATATTCCGCCAGCGGACCTGACCCTCAAGGTGGAGGGACATCAATGGTATTGGAGCTATAGCTATCCGGATCTAGGTATCACGTTTGATTCCACCATGGTTGAAGAGGGACAGCTCACGGCAGGCCAGCCGCGTCTGCTGAGTACCGATACCACCGTGGTGGTGCCGGTGGAACGGGTCGTGCGGGTGCAGCTTACCGCGGATGATGTTTTGCATAGCTGGGCCGTGCCGGCGTTGGGTGTCAAGACCGACACCGTGCCGGGACGCTTGAACGAGACATGGTTCCAGATCAAGAAGCCTGGCCTCTACCACGGTTATTGTGCCGAACTGTGTGGAGTGCGCCATGCCTACATGCCAATTGTCGTTCATGCCGTGCCGCAGGAGCAGTTCGATTCCTGGGTAAAAAAGCACAAGCTGGCGCAGACGACAGAGAAAGAGATCCAGATGACTGAGGAAGGTGGCGCCCTCTTCGCGTCGCATCCCTCTCCAGAAAGGAAGTGAAAGGGGCGGAGAGGCTCATCTTCTGGCAGGTGACAGCCTCCCAGGATGGGGAGCGCACAGGCAAACAAGACAACAAAATTCAAAACATATAGAGACCTGAAAGAATTGGGACACCAAGAACAGGACAGGAGTCATGCGATGTCAGCCCATGCTGCGGCCGATCCTTACGCCGCTGAAGATGACCATCGTCCCACCGGCTGGCGGCGGTGGTTGCTCTCGACCAATCATAAAGACATCGGGACGATGTATATCATGTTTTCGGTCGTCGCCGGCGTGATCGGATCCATGATGTCGTTCGTAATCCGGGCCGAACTGCAACAGCCCGGGTTGCAAATCCTGGAAAACCAGGAACAGCTCTACAATGTGCTGGTGACGGCTCACGGTGTGATCATGGTGTTTTTCGTGGTCATGCCGGCCTTGATTGGCGGCTTTGGCAACTGGTTTGTCCCACTGATGATCGGGGCGCCGGATATGGCTTTCCCGCGTCTCAACAACATCAGCTTCTGGCTGTTGATCCCTGCCCTTACCCTGCTGAGCGCATCTGCCTTTGTTGGCGAGGGATCGGGCACGGGGTGGACCATCTACCCCCCGCTTTCCACGAGCGGCCACCCCGGGGCAGCCGTTGACATGGCCATTCTCGCTCTCCACCTGGCGGGTGTTTCCTCGGTATTGGGGGCGATCAATTTCATCACCACCATCATAAACATGCGTGCGCCCGGCATCACATTGCATCGTATGCCCCTGTTCGTATGGGCCATGCTAGTCACAGCGGTGTTGTTGGTGCTGGCCATTCCGGTGCTGGCGGGAGCCTTGACGATGCTTCTGACCGACCGCAATTTCGGTACCACCTTCTTCAACCCGGCAGGCGGTGGCGATCCTGTCTTCTATCAACACTTGTTCTGGTTTTTCGGTCACCCGGAAGTCTACATCATGATCCTGCCGGCCTTCGGGATTGTCAGTCATGTCGTGGCCACCTTTTCGCGCAAGCCCATCTTTGGCCACTTGGGGATGGTCTATGCCATGGTATCAATCGCTGTGATCGGGTTCGCGGTATGGGCGCATCACATGTTCACGGTCGGCATAAATGTGACAGGCCGCACCTATTTCACGGCCGCGACCATGGTCATTACTTTGCCAACCGGCGTTAAGATATTCAGCTGGATTGCCACCATGTGGGGGGGGTCGATCCAATTCCGGGTGCCGATGCTGTGGGCGCTTGGTTTTATTTTCCTGTTCACCATCGGTGGTGTAACAGGCGTAGTACTGGCCAATGGTGGCATGTCGGCGGCCTTGCATGACAGCTACTATGTTGTGGCCCACTTTCATTATGTGCTGTCGCTGGGAGCGGTGTTTGCCATGTTCGCCGGTTTCTATTATTGGATTGGCAAGATGAGCGGCCACCCTTATCCGGAGAAGCTGGGACGGCTGCATTTCTGGCTTACCTTCATTGGCGTGAACATGACGTTCTTCCCCATGCACTTCATGGGGCTGGCTGGCATGCAGCGGCGCGTACCCGACTATCCGGATGCGTTTGCCGGCTGGAATGTGGTTGCCTCGACCGGCGCATGGATCAGTGTGGCCTCGCTCATGGTGTTCTTGCTCGTGCTCTGGCAGACCTTCACCTCCCGGGAAAAGCTGCCTGCCAATCCGTGGGGACAAGGGGCAACCACCCTGGAATGGACCTTGCCATCGCCGCCCCCCTTCCATACCTTCGAGCATCAACCGATGATCCAGGAGGATCATTCTGCCCACCATCATCCGGCTCCAGCTGAGTGAGTGAGGAGCGGAAACGTCGTGGGGGCATCAACAGAAGAAGGACGGGGGCGTAAACGTTTGACCGTTGCCATAGCCCTGGCAGGGGTCGGGGTAATGGTTGGGCTCGTTGGTGCATCGGTGCCTTTGTACCGCTGGTTCTGCCAGGCCAGCGGCTATGGCGGGACACCTCGATTTGCACCAGCGCCCCCCGGGGAAACACGCGATACACCTCTGACTATCCGTTTTGATGCCAACATCCAGAGCGGACTGCCCTGGTCGTTCACGCCACTACAGCTGCAAATGGTGGTAAAGCCAGGAGAGCCTGCGTTGGCTGTTTATGTTGCACACAACAATGCCGATGTCCCTATCACGGGAACCGCGACCTTCAATGTCACGCCAGCTAAGGCGGGCCCGTATTTCAACAAGATTGCCTGTTTCTGTTTCACGGAGCAGACCTTGGCACCCGGCCAGTCGGTTGAAATGCCGGTGACGTTTTTTGTTGACCCGGCCATCGTGACCGACCCGTTTACGTCCGAACTGACGACGCTCACGTTGTCTTACACATTTTTCCGATCCCCCGGCAGAGATGCAGGGTCCTGATCCTTGGAGTGGAGTTCGTCATGAGTAATGGCTACCTGCCTTCGCCCCATCCGTTTCATATGGTTCATCCCAGCCCGTGGCCGATGGTGGGGGCCGGGGCGGCTTTTGTCCTTGCCCTGGGCCTTGTGCTATTGATGCATGATCACGGGCCGTGGGGATTGATCGCAGGGTTCATTCTCGTATTGTTTACCATGGCTGGCTGGTGGCGCGACGTCATCCGCGAGTCGGTTGTTGATGATGTCCATACGTCCCCTGTCCGTCATGGACTGCGGGTGGGGATGGGGCTTTTCATTCTTTCAGAAGTGATGTTTTTTGCCGCCTTCTTCTGGGCCTTTTTTCATAACGCCCTTCAGGTAAGTCCCGGCGTGACCCAGTGGCCCCCGCCTAGCATCCAACCGTTCAATCCGTGGGGGGTCCCGTTTCTGAACACTCTGATCCTGCTGTCGTCAGGCATGACCGTGAACTGGGCTCATCATGCCGTGCGCGCCGACCACCGTCGCAACATTATTCTGGGCTTGGCGGTGACGGTGGCGCTGGGAGCCCTGTTCTTGTCCCTGCAGGCCTATGAATATGGCCACGCTGCGTTTGCCTTCCGCGAGGGAATCTACCCTTCCGTGTTCTATATGGCGACCGGCTTCCACGGTTTCCATGTGCTGGTGGGTGTATGTTTCCTGACCGTGAACCTGGGTCGCGCTTTGCGGGGTCAGTTCCTGCCTGATCACCATGTCGGCTTTGAGGCGGCGGCATGGTACTGGCATTTTGTTGACGTCGTCTGGCTGTTCCTGTTCGTCTGGATTTACTGGTGGGGGGGGAGCTGAGGCTTTATCGTGGCAGCAAGGTCTGGTGTTGAAAGGCAAGCCGTGCTACCATTTCTGGCCAGTGCGGGAGTCTGTTCCACGCCAGATCGTTGTTGTGTTCCTGTCATGTCCATTCGTCTGTTACCACCAACCCTGATCAATCGCATCGCTGCTGGTGAGGTGGTGGAGCGTCCGGCCTCGGTGGTCAAGGAACTGGTTGAGAATGCCCTTGACGCCGGGGCGGGTCGCATTGATGTCAGTCTCGCCGACGGGGGACGGGCATCGATCATGGTCGTCGATAACGGGTCCGGCATGGAGGCCGAGGAACTGGCCCTGGCCGTCGAGCGGCATGCAACCTCGAAACTACCCGACGATGATCTGATTCACATCACGCATTTGGGTTTCCGGGGAGAAGCGCTGCCTGCCATTGGCGCGGTGGCGCGCCTGACCTTGATCAGCCGATGCCGCGGGGCTGACAACGCCTGGAGTCTGACTGTCACGGGCGGCGTACGGGGGGAGCGGATGCCAGCCGCCCATCCTCTAGGAACGCGGGTCGAGGTTCGTGACCTGTTTTTCGCCACGCCAGCCCGGCTCAAGTTTCTGAAAGCGGCACGGATCGAAGCCGGTTATATTCGCGATGTCATCGAACGGCTGGCCCTGGCCTACCCGCGGGTAGGCTTTGCGCTGGTTGACGAGGGCCGCTCCGTCCTGCAGGTGCAGGGCAGCGGGCCGGATCCGGTTCAAGGTTGCCGGAACCGGCTAGCCAGCCTCATGGGCCGGGTCTTTGTAGACAACGCGATACCGGTTGCCGCCGAACATGATGGCATGATCCTGGATGGACTGGCCGGCTTGCCCACCTTTTCGAAAACGGGTACTATCGGCCAATACCTGTTCGTCAATGGTCGACCGGTGCGTGACCGCCTGCTAGGGGCGGCGGTGCGTGCAGCCTATCAGGGTATGCTGGCGGGCGACCGTCAGCCGGTTGTCTGCCTGTTCCTGACCCTGGCATCGGAGCAGGTGGATGTTAACGTTCACCCGGCTAAGGCCGAAGTTCGTTTCCGTGAGCCTGGTGCGGTGCGGAGGCTACTGGTCGCCGCCATCCGTCATGCCCTGGCTGAGGCCGGTCACCGTGCCTCGACCATGGTCGGCCTGGCGGCCTTGCACCACTTCCACAGCGACATAGGGGCAAGGTCTCCTGAGGCCGGCTTCGGGAATGGCAGGAGGGGGAGTTCCGTCCCCCCCTTGTTGCGGGATGCCCTTGAGGCACCACTGGACGGGCCGGCTGACGCTTTTGCGCCCCTGGAGGAGGAAAGGGCGACTCCGCCCCCCGACGTGCCGCCTCCCCATCTGCCCCTGGGCATGGCGCGGGCCCAGATTTATAATACCTATATCGTCGCCGAGGCCGCCGAAAGCCTGATTCTGATCGATCAGCATGCTGCGCATGAACGTCTGGTTCTGGAACATCTGCAGGCCGCTTCTGAAACTACGACCGTCCGGCAGCAAATGCTGTTGATCCCAGAGGTGGTGGAACTCGATGAACCGGCGGTGGAGCGGCTGGCGAGACGGGCCGGGGAACTGGCTGAACTGGGGCTGGCAGTGGAGCCATTCGGGCCGGGGGCAGTAGTGGTGCGTGCGGTGCCGGCGCTCCTGGGAGAGACTGACGTGCAAGGCTTGATTCGGGACCTCGCCGACGATTTTGCCGAATGGGATGCTGCCTTGAGCCTGAAAGGGCGGCTCCAGCATGTGTGCGCGACCATGGCCTGTCACGGTTCGGTCCGGGCGGGTCGGCGGCTGACGGTGCCTGAAATGAACGCGCTTCTGCGGCAGATGGAAGCGACTCCCCACACCGGTCAGTGCAGTCATGGCCGGCCTACCTATGTGGAACTGAAACGCAAGGATATCGAGAAATTGTTCGGCCGACGCTAGCGTGATATATGTGGCTCCGTCAGAAACGCCTGCCGGGGGATAATACAGGGCAATCGGGTGAAGGAAGATATTCATGGACAAGGCATCCCCCTCGTGCAGGCGGGGGGGGGGGCATGGCGCCCACCTGGGGAGTGCTTTCATGCTTTGCTTATGCCTTGTCGGTGTTCTGGATTCCTGCTCCCCGCTTTCGCGGGGACAAGCCTCGCGGGAATGACGACACATAAACGGATGATCTTCCTTCGCCCGATTGCCCCGAGGACAATACAGTTTCCGGGGAATTTATGTTGATTTCTGGGCAGGCGAGCGTCTTATCTACCACGAGCATAGACAAGATACCGTGCGCAAGGGGTTTCCTGGAAACCTCATAATACCCATGAGCGCAAGTTTTGACCCGCGCTCAGGGGACCACCACAACTACGGCGGCCCGCCGAATGGCGCAAAAGCCAAGGGCTGCAGATGCGGCCCGCCAGTACCTCTGAGGGGAGGGCCTTGATCGGTCACGATCAAGGCTCAAAGGTATAAGAGCCCGTTTCAAAAGCCCTCCCCCCGAACGGAGGGAGAGGATGTTTTTGAAACAGATACCAAGGATAACGGCTGCGATGAATCGCTTTCCTGTACCGATTCGCTTTGATTATAACCGGCCAGAACGCTCCTCACGTGCCGGGCGGCGGGCCTTTGAACGTCAATCAAGATTTACGCACGGTGGAATTATTTGGTACGTTTTCCGCTCCCTCGTGGCCGGCATGGTTGTCCTACTGGGGGGAGGGGGAACTGCCACGGCGGCGTGTACCGATCCCGCCGCACCAGAGGTGCAATGGCTGCGGTGCTATCTGGATGGACGCCCTCTGACGGGCGTGGATTTAAAGCGTGCCAACATACGGGAAAGCTCGTTTCAGCGCAGCGATCTCTCCGGAGCCAGCCTAGGCCAGGTCAATGGCTACCGGAGCAAAATGATCAGTACCAGGTTGACAGAGGCCAGTTTGGAGGGGGCCTCCTTCATCGAGGCCGATTTCACCCGCGCCGATCTGACGCGTGCCTCCCTGAAGAACACCGACCTCCGCCGGGCTCGTTTCTATCGTGCCATCCTGCACGAGGCCGACCTGACCGGTGCCCGTCTGGAAGGGGCTGACCTGCTGGATGCTGATTTGACGGGGACCACCTGGACCAATGGCCGGCGGGTGTGCGGCGCCAATTCGATCGGTCAGTGCAATTGAAGCATCCGCGACAGGGCACCCCCCTTGAGACCTCTTGCAGAACACCTGGGAGCACGGGTGTCTTGCCCGCGCATCTGGTGGAAAGGCATACCATCCTCCCGGGGGACAAGGTTATCGAAAGCAAGGGGGCGTGGGGGAGGTCAGCCTCCCCCGTAGCTTGTTTTCTTGTGGTTTGTTCCAACCCGGCCGGCTGTGGAGGAGGGCATGCCCTCCTCCACAGCCCCACATTTCCCGTCCCCAGAACATGCCCCGGTCGGCAGAACGTGGATCCATTCCGGGGCACCGCTCGAAGCGGAATGGAGGACCAGGGCCGGCCCGATGATGGTGGAGTCGTTGCTCGTGACCGGCATCATAGCCGATCGGACGGGGCCGCAAAGCCCGGACGAATCCCCCCCCCCATATAAAAAACACAAACACCCCCCTCTCGGGGGAGTCGTCGTTCCAGACCGCTCTTAAACGCTCTTAAATACCTTCTTAAAATAAGAGCCTCGTCGCCAAAGGAAAACAGGAGGAGGTTTAGGTGAGCGGGCAGGGGGGCAAAGGGAGGAATGACGATATCCCAGCGTGCTCGCGCAATCACCATTTCCAGCAGCTCATTCACCCGAGCGTGACCCAGCCATCCTTCGGCAACCATGGTGTCGTAGGAATCCCTCGCCTCTGGAAACACCTTGCCGTGCCGGTCAAAAGGAGTGAGCTGCAACCAGTCCGCACTCGGCCTTGCCCAGGGATGTTTCTGATACATCGCTTCGAGCTCTTCCTCGGTCAGGTTTTCTTCATCAAAGTCTTTGGCGCTTTTGCCGCGATCCATTGCAGCATCTCCTCAAAAGCTCCCACTCTTGATTCAAGCGCGCAGGTATTATGTCAGGTCGCGCGTTCCAGACGGCTGGGCAGTGGGCTGTCCTGGTCCTTGTATTTGGCATTGGGCTGGCTGGCATAGGGTTTCGAGGTCGGAGACAGCAGTGACTCGAAGCTGAGTGCACAAATGCGCATGCCGGTCCGCAAGGCCAGCGGTAGGCGACCGCAATTGAAGAACTCCAGGGTGATGTGGCCGTCCCAGCCAGGATCAATGGTATGCGCCGTGGCGTGGACCATGAGGCCAACACGGGCAAGGCTGCTGCGACCGTCCAGCCGTCCGGCGATGTTATCGGGAAGAGTGATGCGCTGATGGGTCATGCCAAGGGCAAACGCGCCCGAGTGCAGGAAGAAAGGCTCCTCGGGCTCGATCCTGATGACTTCCATCAGCCGGTTGACCTCGCCTCCACCCCGGTTGACCTCTCCCCGATCGGGGGCCAAGTCGACAAACGCGGCCTTGCCAGGGGCGAACAGCCGGAAAGTGGCCCCAAGTTGCAGGTCGACTGACACTGCCCCGATTTCCTCTTCCGTCGGAGGTGGATCGATGCGCAAACGCCCTGCTGCTAGGGCGGCACGGATGTCAACGTCGGCAAGCCTCATGACGATCCCCCCTTGGTGCACTGCACAGGAGCCTACCCTTCACGCTACAGTGATCATGGCGACGGGAAGCGTTCGGATAGAAGGGCATTACTTCTCGGTAGGTTTAGCCCAGCGATGAGTCGGATAATGATGCCTCTCGGCTGCCAGCGCGGTTTCCGCTGCGGCGGGCTCCACCGTTACCTGTTTGACACGCCGGCCTCGTCCAAGCCCCATCCTGTGCGCCAATGTCGAGCGGCGCTCAGCATAATCAGGGGCGACAAGGGGGTGATTGGCCGGCAATTCCCACCTGGTGCGGTAGGCCTCTACCGTCAGCCCGTGCTCACGCGCGATGTGTCGCTTCAGGATCTTGAGCTTTTTACCACATTCTAGACAGACGACATAAAAAGGCGTGACCGATTTTCTGACCGGCACGGCCGGCAACAGCTTTTCAGGAGTCGACCTGGATCCCTGAATGGCCTGGACCAGGGCCTCATAGGTCGTTCTGATCAAGGCCGGGACTTCGGTGGCCGGCACCGGATTGTTTCGAATATACTGGGCAACGAGATGCGCTGCTTCCTTCACCAATACCATGACTTCTCTCGTTTCTGACCATCAAGGAAAACCTTACGACGTTTCCGTCATGCAGACATCACCTCCGTGCTGCTTTGCCGCTCTTCTTCGCCTGCAGCAAATCCGCGTAGCACTGTCTGAAGTTTCTCTTTCCATGCATCTTTTTTCTGACTACCACATTCCGTAGCACCATGGAAGCGGAGATACCGGATACTGGGCATGAAGGCGTGGGCAAAATCCAGGAATGGACCTCTCCAGGCACTGTATGCCCATTGCCTCGTTACGCGCGCAATGTCACCGTTTCATCGCTGTCGGAAAGAGGCGGGGAGAGCCTGTCCGCCATTTCGAGCGGGACGACCTGCCAGAACCGGTTCATCTCGCGGCCCCAGTTCAGCAGGATATGGGCCGCATACATCGACTGGGTTTCCCGCACGTGTTCAACGATCAGATCCCGCAGCACCCTTTTCCAATGTGCTGCAGCCAGCCGCCGCACCAGTACCGTACCACCATTGACCCGATGCTGGAAGCTGCCATCGCTGTCATAGACAAAGGCCAGGCCGCCAGTCATGCCGGCAGCGAAATTGGCACCGACCGGCCCCAGAATCACCGCCACGCCACCGGTCATGTATTCACAGCCGCAGGCGCCACACCCTTCCACCACCACGCTCGCACCGGAATTGCGTACGGCGAATCGCTCGCCCGCTTGGCCGGCGGCAAACAGTTTGCCGGCCGTGGCACCATAAAGCACCGTATTACCGATGATGGTGTTGGCGTGACTCGGCAGAACACTCGACACCGGTGGGCGGACGACGATGGTTCCCCCCGACAGTCCCTTCCCCACATAGTCATTGGCATCGCCGAACACTTCGAGCTTCAGTCCCTGCACCGCAAACGCGCCCAGCGACTGACCGGCCGTGCCCCGCAGGCGCACGGTGATGTGACCTGGCTGCAACCCGGTCATACCGTACTTGCGGGTGATCATGTGGGACAGCTTGGTGCCGATGGCACGCTGGGTGTTGTGGACGTCGTAGGTGAGCTGCATCTTCTCGCCCTCCTCCAGGAGAGGACGAGCATCCCTGATTATGCGTTCATCCAACGTCTCCAGCACCTCGTTGCGCATGCCGTCCTTCAAGCTGCACCGGGTCGGGAAGCCGCCGGCATCTGGCAGGGCCAGGAGTGGGTTGAGGTCGAGATCATCCAGATGTTCGGCTCCCCGGCTGACTTGGTCGAGCAGGTCGGTCCGCCCCACGACCTCATCCAGCGAACGGACCCCCAGCCCAGCCAGGATTTGCCGGACGTCCTCGGCGATGAAGGTGAATAGGTTGACCACCTTTTCGGGCGTACCGGTGAACTTCCGGCGCAAGGCCTTGTCCTGGGTACAGACTCCAACCGGACAGGTGTTAGAGTGGCATTGCCGCACCATGATGCAGCCCATCGCGATCAGCGAGGTCGTGCCGATGCCGAACTCCTCTGCCCCCAGCATGGCGGCGATCACGACATCGCGACCGATTTTGATGCCGCCATCGGTGCGGAGCTTGACCCGGTGACGGAGACGGTTCAGCGTCAGAACCTGATGCACCTCTGACAGACCCATTTCCCAAGGCAGGCCAGCGAACTTGATCGAGGTCTGCGGGCTTGCCCCCGTGCCCCCGACATGGCCCGAGACCAGAATCACATCGGCATTGGCTTTGGCGACACCGGCGGCAATGGTGCCAATCCCAGTGCGGGCAACCAGTTTCACGCCCACCCGGGCCTTGGGATTGATCTGCTTCAGGTCATAGATGAGCTGGGCCAGATCCTCGATGGAATAGATGTCATGGTGAGGGGGAGGCGAAATCAGCATCACGCCCGGCGTCGCATGGCGCAAACGAGCGATTTCCGGTGTCACCTTGAAGCCGGGGAGCTGGCCGCCTTCACCTGGTTTTGCTCCCTGCGCGATCTTGATTTCGATCTCACGACAGTTGTTCAGATACTCGGCTGTCACACCGAATCGGCCAGATGCCACCTGCTTGATGGCCGAGTTGGCATTGTCGCCATTGGGGCGTGGCCGGTAGCGCTCCGGATCCTCACCACCTTCGCCGGAATCGGACTTGGCGCCGATCCGGTTCATGGCAATGTTGAGGGTCTCGTGCGCTTCCGGGGAGAGAGCGCCTAACGACATGCCTGGCGTGACGAATCGCTTGTGGATTTCGGTAATCGATTCCACCTCTTCCAGCGGCACCGGCCGGCCATGGGACCGGAAATCGAGCAGGTCACGCAGATTGATGGGCCGCATGGCCTTGAGGCCATCAGCATAGGCCCTGTAGAGCCGGTAGTCATCGGTGGCGACTGCTTCTTGCAGGGTGTGGAGCAGGTCGCCCGTGAAGGCATGCGCCTCGCCCGAACGGCGAGAACGGTAGAATCCCCCTACCGGGAGCATGGCGGTGCCCGCGGCAAAGGCGCGACGGTGCTGCTCTACCACCTTCTTCTGGATGCCGGACAAACCAAGGCCTGAAATGCGTGAAGTCATCCCGGGAAAGAACGCGGCCACCAACGACCGGGACAGGCCCACGGCTTCGAAATTGTACCCGCCGCGATAGCTGCTGATGACCGAAATGCCCATCTTGGACATGATCTTGCGCAAGCCCTCGTCAACGGCCTTCTTGTAGCGTCGTACGCCCTCTTCCAGGGTAAGACCGGAGAACAGGCCGCGGCGATGGCGATCGGCAATCGCTTCCTGCGCCAGATAGGCGTTCACCGTCGTTGCGCCCACGCCGATCAGTACCGCGAAGTAATGGGTATCAAGACACTCCCCCGAACGCACGTTGAGGGAGGTGAAGGTGCGCAGACTCTGCCGCACCAGATGGGTATGCACGCCGCCTGTGGCTAGAATCATGGGGACGGCGGCGCACCTTGACCCCATGGCGCGATCCGAAAGGATGACATGGGCACAGCCGCCGCGCACAGCATCCTCCGCCTCGCACTGGATGCGGAGGATGGCCTCCCGCAAGGCGCGATCCCCCTGCATGTTACCTGCATCGAGAGGAAAAGTGCAATCAATCTCGGCGGCGGTATCGCCCATGTAGGCGCGCATGGCATCGAACTCGGCATTGGACAGGACCGGGCTGTCAAGCTGCAACAGCCGACACTGGCTTTCATCTTCGTCCAGGATATTGCCGAGATTGCCCAGTCGGGTAGTCAGACTCATCACCCGCGCCTCCCGCAAGGAGTCGATTGGTGGATTGGTGACCTGGCTGAACATCTGACGAAAGAAATGATGCAGGCCACGGTAGCGGTCCGACAGCACGGCCAGCGGCGTATCATCCCCCATGGAACCGATGGCCTCCTTCGCCTCCTCGACCATCGGCTGAAGGATCAGTTCCATGTCTTCCATCGACAGCCCGTAGGCAACCTGACGATGGCACAGATCTTCCGCCCCCAAAGTCACCGGCTCGGCGGCATCGGTGCGGATCAGCCGATCGAGGAGCGTGATATGCTGGGCCCAGGCGGCAAACGGCCGTTTCACTGCCAGGCGGTCCTTGATGGCGGCATCGGCGTAGAAGCACCCCTCCCCCAGATCGACACAGATCATCTGCCCCGGTCCAACCCGGCCTTTGGTCATCACGTTCTCCTCAGGCATGCGCACCATGCCGGCCTCGGAGCCCACGATCAGCAGGCCGTCACGGGTGATGGTATAGCGCATGGGCCGCAGGCCATTGCGGTCCATCCCGGCCACCACCCAGCGTCCGTCGGTGATGCACAGGGCTGCCGGTCCATCCCACGGTTCCATGACGCAGTTCAGGTAGTGGAACAGGGCGCGGTGGTCGGCCGGCATGGTGGTATTCTGGCCCAAGGATTCCGGCACCAGCATGGCCTTGACCATGGGCGCGGAACGCCCGGCCCGGCACAGGAGTTCGAACACGTTGTCGAGCATGGCCGAGTCCGATCCCCCTGGCTGGATCACCGGCTTGATATCATTGATCAGGTCGTTGAACCGTTCATGGGCCAGCCGCGGCTCGTGCGACTTCATCCAGTTGACGTTGCCTGTAAGCGTGTTGATCTCGCCGTTGTGCGCAAGCATGCGGAACGGCTGTGCCAGCTTCCAGGTCGGGAAGGTGTTGGTAGAATAGCGCTGGTGGTAGATGGCAAACCGGCTCTCGAACCGGGAATCGAGCAGATCGGGGTAGAAGCTGGTCAACTGCTGGGCTAAGAACATGCCCTTGTAGACGATGGAGCGGCACGACAGAGTGCAGATATAGAAGTTGGCGATGTTCTCGGCCAGTGCCTGCTTCTCGATACGACGGCGGATGGCATACAAGTCATTTTCGAACTGATCTTCGTCGGTGCCGAGGGCATTGGCAATCATGATCTGCTCGATTTCCGGTCTGGTCTCGTTTGCCTTCTCGCCAATGACCGAGATGTCTACCGGGACTTGCCGCCAGCCATAGATCGTATAACCGAAGCGCAGGATCTCGGTCTCGACGATGGAGCGGCACCGTTCCTGTGCGCCAAGGTCGGTCTTGGGCAGGAACACCATTCCTACTGCAAGCTTGCCTGGCAGGGGATCATGACCGGTCCGACGCACATGGTCTTTGAAAAAGATTTGCGGGATCTCGACATGAATGCCGGCACCGTCCCCGGTCTTGCCGTCGGCATCGACAGCGCCGCGGTGATAGAGCACCTTCAGGGCTGCGATGCCGGCTTCGACCACGGCCCGACGCGACGTACCGTCAATGGCCGACACCAGCCCGACGCCGCAGGAGTCGTGTTCCTGGGCCGGATCATAAAGGCCGTGCGTCGCCAGGTAGGCGGCGTTCCTTTCCCACGTGGATGTGAAGGAGTGGGGCATCATGACAGATCATCCTTTGCCGTCCAGGAGGGTACAATGCCTGTTTGGAGCGCGGGGGAAAGGGCAGGCTCCCCTTAAGAAAAAGCAAAGCATCGTGACGACTGTTTCCCCCCGCCCGGGGACAAGTCAAGAAAATCCTCACCAACCACCCGGCCGAGGGTGAACCGGGCAGGCCTTTGGAAACGTCTCAAGCACAAGACCGGTT
The DNA here is from genome assembly GCA_964624075.1 of uncultured Rhodobacterales bacterium. Lineage (GTDB taxonomy): Bacteria > Pseudomonadota > Alphaproteobacteria > Rhodospirillales > Rhodospirillaceae > CAZUWH01. The sequence goes on along the minus strand of CAZUWH010000012.1, from coordinate 35,367 downwards.
TCGGTCGCCGCATCCTTACGCGCGATGGCGTACCCGGTGGCCAGGATTGCCGCGAGTCCTAGCATCAGGCTGGGATTATCTGCCAGGACATCCGCTATTTCCCGGCGTCCATTGCGAATCGCTACGCTCCAGCTTCCGCGTCCGTCGCCATAGTTGAAGATTCCGTCTCGGCAGAGGCCGCAAGACAGTGTGCATCGTGTGCTTTCAAGGGGACAACGCTCTTTATCTTCCCAAAGCGTTCAACGCTCCTGCGAGCGTATCGGCATCGATATGTGCGAGGTATCCTTCGCGCAACGGCTTGGCTCGTACCATCAGCTAGGCATAGAAATCCCTCTGCACAGTCTTTGATAGCAACTTATGCACTGATGATCGTCATAGATGTCCAATCGCCAGGGAATCCTGTTCTGTTGTTAACCGGGTCGTGGTGACAGGAACAACGCTAGGGCGGTGTTCCCTTGTCTCCCTGGTTTCAAGAGCCGTCAGATAGGCGTGCATGCCAGCAGCAGCCAAGCGGCCATCGCAAATGGCCCATACCACCAGCGAGGCGCCGCGGACGATGTCACCGGCTGCGAACACGCCATCGAGAGTCGTCATGCCAGTCCGGGGATCGACCCGCACTGTGCCCCGGGCGGTGAGGCCCAGACCAGGTTCGCCGAACACCACCGGCAGATCCTCGGGATCAAATCCCAGGGCGGTGAGAACCAAGTCTGCCGGCTCGGTGAACGAAGCGCCGTCACGAGAGCGTGGTTCCTGACGGCCGGAGGCATCAGCAGCCCCGAGTTCCATGCGGAGGGCACGCACCCCCCCGACTATCTGGTCGGTGGTTCCGCTCAGGATAGCCTCGGGTGCAGCCAGCCAGATGAATTCCACACCTTCCTCGGTAGCGTTGGCAACCTCCAGTTGCGAGCCTGGCATATTGCCGCGGTCGCGCCGGTACAGGCACTTGACGGATATGGCATTCTGGCGGATGGCGGTCCGCACGCAGTCCATGGCCGTGTCGCCGCCGCCAATCACGACCACCCGCTTGCCCGCAGCGTTCAGGGCGCCATTGTCGAAAGAGGACACGCTGTCGTCCAGTCCTTTGCGGTTGGAGGCGGTGAGATAGGCGAGTGCCGGATGCACGCCCTTCACCCTTGACCCCAGGACGTTCAGGGTGCGGGCCTTGTAAACGCCGGTTGCAATCAACACCGCCGCATGGCGGCAGCGCAGCTCCGCCAGGGAAACATCGCGGCCAACCTCGCAACGCACGTGGAAGCGCACACCTGCGGCCCGTAGAAGCTCCACCCGCCGCAGCACGATTGCCTTCTCCAGCTTAAAGGAAGGGATGCCATAGATCAGCAACCCTCCCCCGCGGTCGTAGCGGTCATAAACATCCACCTGGTAGCCAAGAGCGCGCAATTGCCCGGCTGCGGCCAGACCAGCCGGACCGGCACCGATGATGCCAACCGACTGCGTGCGTTCCGCGATCGGCTGGACCGGCTGCACCCAGCCTTTTGCGAAAGCGGTATCGGCGATATGGCGTTCCACCGCGCCGATGGTCACGGCCCTGTGGCGTGATTGCTCCAGGACACAGGCCCCCTCGCACAGGCGATCCTGCGGGCAGATCCGTCCTGTGATTTCCGGAAAATCGTTGGTGGCGGCAGCCAGGGCATAGGCTTCCTCCATCCGTCCGCTTGCGGTCAGCATCAACCAGTCGGGAATGTTGTTGCTAAGCGGGCAGTGGGTCTGGCAAAAGGGGATGCCGCATTGCTCACAACGCGAGGCTTGTGCTCCCGCCCTGTCGGCAGGGAAGCCCTCGTAAATCTCACTGAAATCGGTCCGGCGCGCCTCGACCGGCCGTTTGTTCGGCAGCTGCTGGTCCAGGTACACGAATTGCAGCATTTTACCGGCCATGGCAAGTTTCTCCTGCCTGTCTGTAGCCCTCGTGGTGGACGCCGGTTTTAAGACAGCGTTGACCCCATGATGGGATCGTCGATTTCTCTCCCTGGATACACCCTTTTTTGTTCCTTGGCGAGATGGAAAAGGCATAAGGGTCAGTTTCGCTGACTATTATTGTTGAAGGCTTGACCTTCCGCCCCGCAAGGGGAAAATGTGTGCTGGCCCTCCATGCTAGAAAGTTACCATGATGTTAAGTATACTGAAGTTAAGGACGTGATTCCATGCGCAATGCCTATTATCCGCTGATGAATCCTGGCGACAAGGTTCTACCGGAGACCACGTTTTCGGGAGAGAACCTGTGCTATCGTTGTAGTGGCGAGGGCAAGCGACCAGACAGCGAAGCATGCCACCACTGCGACGGCACGGGTTTGATTCGTACCATCATCAGCGGCTGATGGTCTCATGACTGGTATGGCTAATTCTGTTCTCAGCCGCGAAGGGGCCCTGGTACTGTTCTCGGGCGGTCAGGATTCCACCACCTGCCTGGCGTGGGCTTTGGCGTGTTTCCAGCGGGTCGAGACCGTCGGCTTTGCCTACGGCCAGCGCCATGCTGTCGAACTAGTTTGCCGCAAGACGCTGCGCGAACGACTGCCGGCGATCGTTCCGGCCTGGGAAGAACGGCTTGGCCCGGATTATGGCCTTGAACTCGCGGCACTGGGCGCGGTGAGCGACACGGCCCTAACCCGCGACTCCGCCATCACCATGACGGATGACGGCCTCCCCTCCACCTTCGTGCCGGGGCGCAACCTGCTGTTTTTCACCTACGCGGCCGCCCTGGCCTGGAATCGTGGGCTGCGGCACCTGGTGGGAGGCATGTGTGAAACCGACTATTCCGGTTATCCCGACTGCCGCGATGATACCCTGAAAGCCCTGCAAGCAGCTCTCAGTCTCGGGATGGCGCGACGGTTCGTATTGCATACGCCACTCATGTGGCTGGGCAAGGCCGCAACATGGCATCTAGCTGAATCCCTGGGGGGCGTAGCCCTGGTGGACCTGATTCGAGTACATACCCACTCCTGTTATCTGGGTGACCGTACCCATCTGCATGAATGGGGATACGGCTGCGGAACCTGTCCGGCCTGTCATCTGCGCGCCGCCGGCTGGAAAGCCTACGTAAATGGAAAGGGATAATGCAGAAAGGATGGTGCCACAGTCCGGGCAGCCAGAACCAAAGAGGGAATTGTCGTGTTTGTTACTCTGTATAGTTGACAAGCAACACATGAAGGAGGGTCATGGGATCCCCCATCCTTCCGCGAGGCTTTCGCCCTGAAAATCCTGCCCGCCTCCTGGGTTTCTCAAGCACCAAAGGGAAATCGAGATCCGTCGCGAAGCCGTTCCCGGATGTTTTTCAATTGAAGAGCTGGCCCATGAATGACAGCCCGCCACGCAAGGTCTCTGCCGAAGACGCCGCCCGTCTGAGCGCGTTGGCCCCGCGGACCTGGCAGCGCATGCTATCAGGGCGACGGCTGAATCTAGTCGAACCGTCACCGATGGACATCGAAATCATCGATATTGCGCTTGGCCTGTCGCGCAATACCCGCTGGAACGGCCAGACCAGTGGCGAACATGGCTGGAGCGTGGCCCAGCACTCCGACTTTGTGGTCGAGATCGTCCGGCAGCGTTTGCGGCCGCGGGCGCCGGCGTGGGTCCTGATGGCCGCCAAACTGCATGACGCCTCAGAATATGTCACCCATGACATGATCACGCCCCTCAAGGCCGTCGTGGGAGATGTCTTCCGGGAGGTCGAAGATCGTCTGCAATGTGCCATCCATCTTCGCTTTGGCCTGCCTGTCCGGCTGGAACCGGGTGTCAAGGCCCTGATCAAGAAGGCCGACATCATCGCCGCTGCGACCGAAGCCGTACAGCTCTCTGGATTTTCATTTGAGGAAGTGGCTTCGGTCCTGAGGTTCAGGGAAAAACCGTTGACCGATGTTCATCTCACGCCTTCGCCTTCCCGCATGGCTGAAAGGCAATTTCTGGAGGGCTTCGCGTATCTTGACAAAAAGATGCGCCTGGAACGCCGCTGACCCTTCCCTCTCCTGAGGAGAGCACCCCTTGGCGCAACACCAACGGCCTCTGGCTCCGGCGGCTGGACTCGAACCAGCGACCCGCGGATTAACAGTCCGCTGCTCTACCGACTGAGCTACGCCGGAACACCCTTCTCACCTGCGCGTCACGCTCTGGAGGCCGGGGCCGGAATCGAACCGACGTACAAGGATTTGCAGTCCTCTGCATCACCACTCTGCCACCCGGCCCGCCGCGCCTCCCTTCCCGCCAGTCTCCACTGACAGCAGTGCGTTTCCTTGTAATGACCTTTGCGGGAGGCGTCAAGCGTTTTATACAGGACTCGCGCGGGCCCGTTTCGATGCGCGCAGCCAGGCAGGCCTGTCGGCGCGCCAGACGAAACAAAGGTGGAGGAGAGGAGGACTCTTCCACGTTCTTTTCATATCATCAGGCTAGCTGCGGCGTTTCAAGACTTCCTTCCAGCTCGGTGATGGCATCAGCCAGTTGCACCAGACGTCTGGCATTGGCCATGTGCAAATTCTCCACCAGCTTACCGTCCACGACCACCACCCCCCGGCCTTCGTGCTCGGCCTGGGTGAAGGCCTCGATGATGCAGCGGGAGAAGGCCACTTCCTGCGGGCTAGGGCCGAAGATCTGGTTGGCCACCATGATAGTTTTCGGATGGATCAGGGTCTTGCCATCGAAACCAAGCTCCAGTCCCTGCCGGCACGACATCTCAAAACCCTCGTCGTCATCCAGATCCAGATGCACGCCATCCACGATGGCCAGACTATGGGCGCGTGCCGCCAGGATGCACAGGGACAGCGAGGTGATCATCGGCAGACGTTCACGCGTATGGGCCGCCTGCAAGTCCTTGGTCAGATCCGACGTCCCCATCACCATGCCCCCCAGACGGGCCGTAGCATTAGCGATTTCATCGGCGTGCAGCATGCCAAACGGCGTTTCCATCATGCACCACAGGCGCATGTCCGTAGGCGCTCCATTGGCTTCCAGTACCTGCTCGCACAGACGTACATAATCGGCACTCTGCACCTTGGGCAGCAAAACGCCATCGCTGCCACTTCCTGCTACGGCGGCCAGGTCTTCATAGCCCCAGGGCGTGTTGAGGGCGTTGATCCGGATCAGCACTTCCCGTTTGCCATACAGACCAGAGCGGGTCGCTTCGACAACGTTTTGCCGCGCCGCGGTTTTGGCGTTGGGGGCAACGGCATCTTCAAGATCGAGAATCAAACCGTCGGCAGCCAAGGTTTTGGCCTTTTCCAGGGCACGGGTGTTGGAACCAGGCATATAGAGGAGGCTCCGACGGGGGCGGATGGTGGCAGCCATGGTACGATCCTTTCAACGATTGGCGCTCGTTCAATAAACAGAAGCGGTATTCTCTGTCGGTAAGATAACGCCGACGCCCAATGATACCAAAGCCGACAAGTCCTAGCGTGTTGGCTTCGGGGGTGCTGCAGGGCAACCGGACGAAGGAAAGTATTCAAGACTAGAATCGTCACCCTTGCGCAAGCGCTACCATGAGGTAAAGAGAGGTCCGGTGGAAGCGGGAGGGGGGCATACAGCCTTCCGCCGCCTGGAACGGCAAGCCCTCCCCTCCCTTGCCCCCGCCTGCGCGGGGACAGGGTTTGCGGGAACGGCTGCACGGACGATCTTCCTTTACCTGCGTACCAAGTCTCGCTGTTCCTCGCGCCTTGCAAAGTCTTCTGGACTCTGCTACGGGTTTTCCATGAGTCACAACACCTGGATTCATCAGATTGCTCGTGTGTTGGTGCGACCGCTCGTCGCATCGCCGGTCACGCCCAATCATGTCACGACCCTGCGGCTGGTGATGGGCGTGGCGGCGGCCGGGGCGGCGGCAGAAGGCAGTGAAGGCTGGCGGCAGGTGGGTGCCGGTCTTTTCCTTGTCTCCATGCTGCTGGATCGGGCGGACGGCGAGCTCGCCCGTCTGTCGGGCCGGAAAAGCGCCTTTGGGCACAAATACGATCTGGTCTCGGATAGCATCGCCAACGCTCTGATATTCATCGGTCTGGGGATAGGCCTGCGCGACAACGTGCCGGGGGCGGTGCCGATGGGAACCGTGGCCGGGTTCGCTGTGGCGGCAATCCTGTGGCTGGTCATGCGGGTTGAAAACATTGCCGGGCGGCGCGCCGCTGAGCTGGGGGGCCGGGCTGGTTTTGATCCAGACGACGGCATGCTGGTGGTCCCGGTACTGATGGGCGTGGGGGGGGGTACCCCTCTTTTGTATGCAGCCGCCGTGGGAGCGGCTCTGTTTGCTGTCTTCTTTTTCTGGCGATTTCACCGCTATCTTGGCACTGTTGCCCCCCCGGACTCTCCGTCCGCTGGATCGGGGGAGGGGTTGGGTCATGGACACTCACTTATCGACGATTCCTAGTGAACCCATCCCCCATGTGCGGGGTTGACCCACGCATGACGTACCAAGCTGGTGCCTATGAGGGGTTTGGGTTCTGCATGCATTCATGTCAACTATGAATATTATTTCGTGTCTGGCGCTTTTGTCAGGTGTGCCGTGTTGTTTTCCGATCACGGCACCATTACCTCAACGAAGGAAGGATGGCACGAGATTACATCCATCTGTAGAATCTCTTGCAATGGCTAATGAGTCGGGCTATAGTTGTTCAGCCGTACTGATAGGTGCCCGCTACGGCGGGAGAAGGCGACAGATCGGGAGGATCCCAAGTCAGAAGACCGGCCTGTCGGGAGAGGGAACCGTCGTGGGTGGGTGGTTGCCGGGTTTTTCGCTCGAAAGGGATGCGAATGGAAAGCTACGCTCCTCCGTTTGCCGGGAGGTTCGCAGCCAGCGAACGCCAGGCCGTCTACCGGACTATCCTGAGCCGCCGTGATGTGCGCAGCCAATTCCGGCCAGATCCGATTCCCCTTGAGGTGCTGAGCCGGTTGCTAATCGCAGCCCATCATGCCCCATCGGTCGGCTTTATGCAGCCGTGGGGCTTCATCCTCATCACCGATCAGACGGTGCGGCAACGCATCAAGGATGCGTTTCTGCTTGCCAATGCCGAAGCCGCCGCCATGTTCCCGGAGAGCGAGCGGCAGATCCTGTACCGGACGTTGAAGCTCGAGGGAATCCTCGAAGCGCCGCTTGGCCTCTGTGTCACCTGCGATCGTGAACGGGCTGGCCCGGTGGTGATCGGTCGAACCCACATTCCGACCATGGATCTCTACAGTACCGTGTGTGCGGTGCAGAACCTGTGGCTGGCCGCCCGGGCCGAAGGAATCGGGGTGGGCTGGGTCAGCATCGTTCATGAACAGGAACTGAAGGAGATTCTCGGGATTCCAGACCCGGTGGTTCCCATTGCCTACCTGTGCGTCGGATATGTTACGACGTTCTGCACCGCCCCGGAGCTGGAAACCGTTGGTTGGCGTCAACGCCTGCCTCTCGACCAGTTGATCCGCTTCAATCATTGGAGCGGCTCCGAGGAGTCCGAGGTGCCGGCATTGCGGCTGGCCCTGCGGCAGGTCATGGCAGACATTGCCGCAGGGACCTTTCCCGGGTCGTCCTCATTAAAGTGAATACATTCCTATTATTTTGTTGTGTGTCCGCGACGTTCTTCATAATATCTTCCAGACAGTAAAGGCAGGCGTCTCCAGCACTGTCTTATTCTTGTTCCAAATCAGAGGGGGCATGACTGATGACTACAGATTGGAAAGGACGAGAGTTTTTTGAACTGTTCGCCAAGGACCCGTAAAGGCCGATCGGGAAGTTTTCGGTCGCATGGCCGAGGACGACCGGCGCGGGTTCCTCAAAGGGGCGGGGCTTGCCACCATGGGGGCGATGCTGGGGATGTCGATCCCACTCTCCCGCCACATGCCGTAAGGCTTCATTCCCGTCGCCATGGCCGAGGAGGCCCTCAGGATCGAAGGGCAAGGATGGCCTGACGATCATCAACGACAAGCCGGTCCAGGGCCCGAAACGCCAGCCCATCTGCTAGACGACGACGTCGCACGGGCTAGCCGCCACTACATCCGCAATAATGGGACCATGCCCTCATGGGGATGCCGCAACCTGGACGCTTGCCGTCGAGGACGAGGTAGGCTCCCTTAACCCTTTCCATTGCCGACCTGAAGAAGCACCTTGAGGTCGTCACGGCTCAGCTTGTCATCGAATGCGGCAGCAACGGCCGGGCGTTCTTCAACCCGCCGACCAAGGACGGGCAGTGAACGGTGGGCGCGGTCGGCTGCGCACGATGGACGGGGGTGCGACTCGCCGATATACTGAAAAGCGCCAAGGTCAGAAAGACGGCCGTTTACACCGCCCACCATGGAGCGGATCAGGCGCTCGATGAGCCGAACAAGGTCCCGCTTGTCGCGCGGTATCCCCATCGAGAAGGCGGTGAATCCGCACACCCTGATCGCCTTCGCGATGGACGACGCGCCGATGCATCCCATGAACGGCCATCCGTTATAGCTGGTGGTTCCGGGCTGGGTCGGCCCGGCCTCGCACAAGTGGCTGACGAAGATCGTTTTGCGCGATGTCGTCCGCGACGGCAAGGGCATGACCAGGAAGAAGTCCTACTGTATGCCGAACCGGCCGCTGGAGCCGAGCGAGGAGGTGCCTGAAGCGGTGTTCACGCGCATCATCCAGGCGGTGCCGGTCAAATCCCTCATCACCCGCCCACAGAGCCGGATCGAGGTCGGGTCGGTCAGGCTAAGCCGATCGTGGTCCGCGACCACGCCTGGGCTGGTGACAACACCGTTACGGCGGTGGAGATCTCGATCAACTTCGGCGTAACCTGGCAGAAGACCAGCCTCGCCAGGCTGGCCAATCCCTATGCCTGGCAACACTGGAAGACAGAGATCACCTTCCCCGGTCCCGGCTACTACGAGGTCTGGTCGCGGGTGACCGACAACAAGGGCTACAGTCAGCCACTGGTGGTGGCCTGGAGCCCCCGAACGGCTACCTCAACAACGCCATGCACCACATCGCGGCTAGGGTGACATGATGGACCCGAAGGGGCGTGGGGGAGCACAGCGCTTCTCCACGGTTTAGCCGCTTCCCATCCTGTCAGTACTGCTGATCGGTCTTGTTAGCGCTGTGGCGGCTGGGCCAGACGGTGGCGCGGCGCGCAAGGGCAAGACAAGCATTCGCGGCGTGCCAGGTTATCATGAGGCGGTACCGGGTAGGACCAACCGCACCGGTCCCAATTTAGGGAGGGGGGTGGGGGGGGGTGGGGCGGATAGTCGGCCAGCCGGTCGCGCGCCAGCCGGGGTTCGCCTATTCAAGTGCCGGGGACCCCGCATGGCCTATCCCGGCCTCAAGGATCCCGACCGACGCGCCTACCGACTGGTAGAAACTGCCCGAGGGCGGGGGACGCAAGGACGTATTTTATACCTGCCAGGCGTGCCATTCCCTCAAACTGGTGCAGCAGCAACGTCTGGATCATCGGGCCTGGCCTGGATGGTGGCCGAGAAAGGTATGCCCGAACCGACGTCGGACGTGAAGGAACGGCGGGCTGCTACCGCTCCTGTCTTCCCTGCGGCCATAGGCACGCCTCGCCTGTCATGAGAGCCCCCTCCCCCCTGGATCGGGGGAGGGTTAGGATGAGGGTGATCGTGACGTCTGGTGTGGCGCAGGCAGGGGGCTCGCGATGGTCATACCCCTGCCAGCGGTAGGCAGCGTCCGGAGGCATTACCCCCCACCACCCAACCCTCCCCCGGATCCAAGGGGAGGGGCTTGCTATTCCAGGCGGAAAGGCTGTACGCGCCCCAAACCAGTCATCCCGGCGTCAGGGATTTGAGCCTGGCGAATGGGGAATCAGTGTTGGCGGAATGAGGACGGGGGCCTCGCCGCCCCTGGCGGGCGTGCACCACCAGACCTGCCTCCCCCTCTTCGACCCCGTACCCGAGCGCACGGAGCAGCCTGGCCCCGTCGGCGCTGTCCACCCCCAGCATGGAGAAAAGGTGCGCCGGCAAGGGTACCGCCGTGGTGTCCCGTGCCTGGCGATGGGAACGCAGGTGGACACGCACGGCAGCGGCGAAGCGTTCCAGCATGTCAGCCCGCACGGCCAAGCCGCCAAGGGCCCGGAAGCCGATGGCCGCCTGAAAGGCTTCCAGCGTGTCAGGACCGGCCGGACGGCAAATCCGCCCTGGCGACGGCGGCGCCAGAGTTTCCGGGGATTCGTTTGGGGCATGACAGGTACGCCACAACAAGGCCGTCAAACGCTGGCAGGCCGGCTTCAGCACGGCGGGTAGGAAGACCGATTCGGTTCCGATCCGCACCCCCAGCTGTGCCAGGGTGGCGCGATCAGCGGCAGACAGGGTGGATAACGTCCCTTCAACCGCGCGCCGGGGCAGGGTGCCCAGCGCTTCCATGAGCTGAAAGGCAAGACCCCGTACCATCCCTTTCAGGGGGGTCTCCCGCAGGGTCATCAGCGGTCCCAGCCGGGTGGCCATATGGTGCGCCAGCCATGTCTCCAGCCGCCTGTGAATCCGCTCGACCAGGGGCGCATCTAGAAGATCGGATGCCAGGAGACTTACACCCGGTCTCAGGACGTCGGCGCCCGGCATGAGACGTCCAACCGCGGCACCATGCCAGGTGATGACGCCCGCATCAGTCAGGACAAGGGCATCGTCCGGTGCGGCCTCGATGGCGCGGACCCGACGGGTGATTTCCGCCGGCAGGGACTTGGACGCCGCCGCCAGTGCGGCCCGGCGGGCCCTGGCGTCGGCCTCGGTGTCAACCCCGAAGCGGAAACCGGACAGCCGACCGATGTAATGTCCCTCCACCCGTACCGTTCCATCGTCAGCTACGGCAGCATGCAGGCTGGCCGGATTCCTCAGGTGACGGACCAGCACCGCCGTGCGCCGGTCAACGAAGCGCTGGGTCAGGCGCTCGTGCAGGGCATCCGACAGACCATCCTCGATGGCCCGGGTACGTTCCTGCCAGTGAACGGAATCCTCAAGCCAACCCGGGCGGTACGCGACATAACTCCAGATGCGGATGCTGGCGATGCGTTCGACCAGGGCATCGATGTCGCCGGTGGTTCGTTCCAGCCGGGCAACCTGATCCGCCATCCAGTCGGTCAGCAGGCGTACCGCCGGTTCCATGAGGAAGTGGTAGAGCCGGCTGACCAAACGAGCATGGGTTTCCGGTCCAACCTTGCGGAAATCGGGAATCTGACAAACCTCCCACAGCCGACGCACGGCCTCCGTCGTGGTGGTAAGACGCTGCACATCCGCATCGTGGGCAGCGGCCTCCAGAATGAGCTGGTCGCCGGTGACAGGCGCGCGGACCAAGCCCGGTGCAGGCGGGGGCATCTGCAGGCTGGACAGCAGGGCAGCGATCGACGTATGGCGCAGGCGCGCATTGCGCCAGAACAGGGCCGTCAGAGGCGGGAAGGTGTGGTTTTCCACCCGTGCCACCATTTCGGGGTCCATGGGACCGATATCGAGCGCCGTGCTGAAGGTCCCGTCGTTCATGTGACGCCCGGCCCGGCCGGCAATCTGTGCCACTTCAGTGGCCATCAAATCCCGCGGGACCCGGCCGTCGAACTTACGCAAGGCCGCGAACAGCACGTGATCGATATCCATGTTGAGGCCCATGCCAATGGCATCGGTGGCCACCATGTAGTCGACCTCCCCGCCTTGATAGAGGGCGACCTGGGCGTTACGGGTTCGCGGACTCAAGGCCCCCAACACCACCGCAGCGCCCCCGCGGTTCCGCCGGATCAGTTCGGCAATGGCGTAGACATCGGCAGCCGAAAAGGCCACGATGGCTGTCCGCGGCGGCACGCGGGTGAGTTTGCACGGCGCGGTATACACCAGGCGCGACAACCGGGGTCGGGCTACGAACGCAGCCTCCGGGACCAGACGCCGGATCAGAGGTCGGATGGTTTCGGCGCCAAGCAGCATGGTTTCCTCAAGTCCGCGGGCATGCAGCAGGCGCTCGGTGAAGACATGGCCACGCTCGGGATCGGCGCAGAGCTGGATTTCATCCACGGCCAGAAACGCGACGGCCCGGTCAAGCGGCATGCTTTCGACCGTGCAGACGAAGTAACTGGGGTGCGGGGGGATGATTTTTTCCTCCCCTGTGATCAGCGCAACCTGGCCTGCTCCCCTGATCCTGGCAACACGATCGTAACTTTCGCGCGCGAGCAAACGCAACGGAAACCCAATCATGCCGGAGCGGTACCCGAGCATACGCTCCAGGGCAAGATGGGTCTTGCCGGTGTTGGTTGGCCCCAGGAGCGCAATGAGGCGCGAGCGCGGAGCATGCGCGAACATGAAAGGAAGCATTGACGCTCTCCCTGTCAATTGCAAGCGCAAAGAGGCGCCAAGGTCGGTGGTACAGGCCGGCTCAGGCGGCACCCTGCGTTCCCGCTGGCAGCCCTCCCCCTGGATCAGGGGAGGGGGTCTTTTCCTAGGAAAGGGCCAGAAGTTGTAAAAATATACCTTTATACGATATATATGAGCCGGGATCTGGTACGATTAAGGCTCAAAGGTATTACCCCATATGGGGCTTTGCCGCGTGTCGCCCCCTTGTGCCAGCAGGCGCAGACGCGAGAGATCGGCGCCGACGAGTCCCATGCCCCGACGACGGACGACTCCGTGCCATGCCAGTTCGCCGATCACTTCGGCCACGGTTTCGCGGCTGGTTCCAGCCCACGCCGCGATCTCCTTGTGGGGCGGGAGGTCGGGGATGATCCAGCCTTCCTTGCGAATCGGATCGGGTGCGGTCAGACGGATCAGATGGGTACAGATACACTAGCTGTCGCTTTGTGTGGAGAGTTCCGTCACCCGCTCATCCAGAGTGGCGACCACCCGGGCTGATCGCCCCAGGCCGTCAATGGCGGCTAGTCCACCGAAATAGTTGCCCGCCGGGATGTCGGCAAGGGCCACTTCGTTTCCATCCGTGCCTGTCGCGAAGACGCGTACCATTCCTCCGATGACGAAATAGACGTCCAGGGTATCGGTATGACGATCGAAAACCTGCTCGCCGCCCGTCAACCGATGCCACGCGCATCGGTTGGCAATATCACGCAAGGACGTCTCTCCCAGGTTATGGAACAAGGCAACACGTACCAGTTCTTCCGCAGCCGGGATGAATGAAAATCCCCCCTCAGTTTAGCTCAAGGCAAGCCGTCATTATCACAAGCAATCGTTTCAGCCCGCAAGTGGTACCGTTCTCCTCGCGCATAGAGAAAGACACTAACGGAAAAATTCTACTATTGTGATGGTCATCACAGAATATCTACTCTTTATAGAGTAAATTAACCACGATCACTGAGGAAAAAGAGCGGTATTGCGGCAAATGATCGCCTTAGGAAGGAGATTGACAAGAACACAGATACTGCAATCATAGAGATCTATGGGGATCATCATGTTGAACGCTCTTCACTCTCTCATGTTTCGAGCGCTTCGCAACGGGAAAGGTACTACCGCTATCGAGTATGGCCTGATCGTCGCCATGATCGTCATTGGTGCCATGACCACTCTGGGCACCAACTTCGACACCGTCTTCGGGAGACTGGAAGAGAAAATCAGCATTACGGAGTAGGATCGAGAACACACCGGCAGATAAAATATAAGGCTTGGAAAAACTTTCCACGTACAGTTTTTCTTCACGGGGAACGTGCCATTTACATATCAATGCTAAAATTTTACGCCTATTTTTGCGATATAAAGATTGATGACATTCTAGAATGCATCCCGTACGAAATTGTAATTGCATCTGCTTCCGTGTTGATTGCAGCAGCCGTTTCCAATCTGCACCGGCGCACCATTCCGAACGAGACCGTCATCGCCGTGATGGTCCTCTTTCCGCTGGCGGCCTGCTGGGCCGCCAGTCTGGAACCGGCATAGATGGCCCCCTGCGGGGGAATGCGGTTCATCCACCCTGGCCCAGAATCTTGCCTGGTGCCTGGTTCAACAGGCACAGGTCCGTGTCATTTATATCGATCTAGATCTGGCCTTCGGCACCTCGCAACTGGCCTTCAACATCAACCCCAAACAGACGGTTGCCGACGCCCTGCTGCATCAGATTCTGGTCGAGCGTGGTATGGTTGAAATAAACGACTTTCTACATGTCATAGCTACACATATAGATCTTCACGCAACTCACCATCTCGACGTGGAAACCGTGGACCGCCTTCTGGAACTGACCGCCCGCATGGCCTCCCTTGGTGGTGGTCGATGTGCCGCATCTGTAGGCCGAATGGAGCGAGCACGTCCTTTCCACCGCCGACGATGTCATCCTGACCGCCGCGCCAGATCTGGCCAGCCTGCGCGAAAGCCGGACCCTGCTTGAGGTCCTGACGCCACGCCGCGATGCGGAACGTAAAACTAAACTCGTGCTGAATCGCATGGATGCAGCGCGCCGTTCCCAGCTCATGCCCAAGAATTTCGAAGAGAACATCGGCCTTGCCCCGATTGCCCTCATTACCTTTCGATCCCAACGCTTTCGGCATGGCCGCTAACAACGGATAGATGGTTCCGGAAGTGGCCGGGTTCTCCCACGCCGCGGAAGCCCTGCACGATCTTGCCACCCGGTTGACAGGGCGGACCATGGTGCGGCGCGTCGCCGGATGCGGCCGCGCTGGCTGGGCCAATGGGGGAAGCGGAGAAAGCGGGAGAAATAGGCCATGTTCGGTCGCCGCACGGCGCCACCCGACAAACCGGTGCGGGAGGCGCAAAGACAGCTGGAGACGCCCCGGACGCCCGGGCCAGGAGATGGGCCGGGAGGGGAGGTCGGACCGTCGGCTGACACTGCCCCCCGGCAAACGGAATACAGCTAGAGGCTGTTTGTGTGAGAACGGGAACCCTACCATAGCAGCATCCGCCGGCGGTGACACCCAGCCCGGCTCGTAATCGCTCCGCCACAGCTTTTTTCTGTGCCTGCTTTGATGGCGCAACGGCGAGCTACTCTGCCCCTTGCAGTGAAGGGATGCGCGAATACGTGACCGTTAACGTCAGCGAAAACTGGTCCACGCTGCTAAAATACCCAGGCATTCCCGATCCGCTGCCAATAGCCGGATCGGTGACGTTGCGATGGAGGTAGCCATGCTGAAACCCCGGACCCCTTGCCGGCGTGGACGTGGCCGACAGGGAAGCAGCGGGGTGGAATCCGCCCTGATCATGCCGGTCGTGTCTCCTGCTGCTTCTGGGGCTGATCGAAACCAGCCGCGCCTTGTGGATTCGCTAGAGCCTAAAATTTTTGGTTGAGGAGGTGGCACGCCTCGCCCTGACCCTCTCGCCGGCAACGGCCGAAGTCATCCGTGCCCACGCCGAGGCGCACATGAATGACGTCGGTTTGGGAGGCGCGACGGCGACGTTCACCGTAACGCTTGGGAGCACGGCGGTTGATGTCACAGCCACCTATCCGTTCGTCGTTCTGTTTCCCGATCTTCTGCCCTTTGTGGGTGTACCCATGACCGCCCGTTCTTCCACGCCGTTGTTCTGACGAATCGCTACCCTATGCATACAAACACGCTGGCTTCTGAGATCGTATCATTGCACACCATGTACACTCCACCCCCTTGATGGGGGAGGGGTGAGTGGAGGGCTATCTCTCCTTCTGAAACGCGTCAGCCCGTGGGCTAGGGGCCGTAACCGCCACGAGCCCACCCCTCCCCGCCCCGCCGGACCAGACGTCGCGATCACCCCCACCCCAAACCTCCCCCATCAAGGGGGTGGACGTCTTCCATGCCCTCGTCGCATGCTTCCCTGCGTGCGTTGGGCGGGACGAGGGTGATCAGGGTGGGCCAGAAGGAAAGTCAGACTGCCGGTGAGAGGATCGGCCTCATGTAGCACGACAGTCACACTGTCAGCCAGCCGGTAGATCTGGCCCGTGCGACGGCCAACCAGGCAGTGGTGCGTCTCGTCATGCATGAAATAATCCTCCCCCAGCAGGCCCATGGGAACGATGCCCTCGGCACCGGTTTCCGGCAAGGTGACGAACAGTCCGGAACGGCTGACGCCACTGATACGCGCCGCGAAGGTTGCCCCCACCTGCGCTGCCAGGAACATCACCGTATAGCGATTGAAGGCATCCCGCTCGGCGGCGGTGGCACGGCGTTCGGTCAGCGACACATGGGCGGCCGTCTCGGCCAGGACGGTTCCAGGCAAAAGCCCCCCTTCTCCCAAAGCCAGCCCGGTGATCAAGGCACGATGCACGAGCAGGTCGGCATAGCGACGGATGGGGGAAGTAAAATGAACATAGTGCCGCAGACCCAACCCGAAATGACCGATATTGACCGGATTGTATTCGGCCTGGGCCTGGCTGCGCAACATGATTTCATTGACCACGGGCGCATGAGGGGTGCCAGCTGCCTTGGCCAGAATCTGGTTGAAGTGCTGCGCGCGCAGCGTCTGTCCCCGGCCTAGCTTCAAGCCGATGGCAGATAGGAACGTCCGCAAGGAGTCGAGCTTTTCTGCTACCGGTTGATCGTGGATCCGGTAGAGGCAAGGTGCATGCATGACCTCGATCTGTTCGGCCGCCGCTACGTTAGCGGCAATCATGAATTCCTCGATCAGGCGGTGGCTGTCAAGACGGGCACGGGGCTCGATCCCCACCACCTGACCGTTCCTACCCAGCACCACCGTGCGTTCAGGGAGATCTAGTTCCAGCGTACCGCGTGCCATCCGCCAGCGGCTCAGGGCCTGCCAGGCACCATACAGGGGGGTAATGACTGATTCGCACAACGGACGTGTGGTCTCATCCGGCTCCCCCTCATGGGCAGCCTGGATTTGTGCGTAGGTGAGCCGCGCTGCCGACCGCATCAGGCCGCGCACGAAGCGACGCCGCAGGGTGCGACCATCAGGGTCGCTCCACAAATGTACGGCAAAACAGGGATGATCTTCGCCAGGTTTCAGAGAACACCAGCCGTTGGAGAGTTCCTCCGGCAGCATTGGAACCACCCGGTCAGGAAAATAAACCGAGTTGCCGCGGGCACGGGCCGCCTGGTCCAAAGCATCATCGGGCCGCACGTACCAGGCCACATCGGCAATCGCCACCAGGATATGCCAGCCCCCGGCATTGTTCGGATCGGCATCCGGTTCTGCCCATACGGCATCATCGAAATCACGAGCGTCCTCCCCGTCGATGGTGACGAGCGGCAAAGACCGCAAATCCACGCGCGTCCCCAGGGCAACCGATCCGGCCCGGGACGCCTGATCCAGGGCTTCGGGAGAAAAGGGGACCGGAATGCCATGACTGGCAATGGCAACCAGACTGACGATCCCCGGATCATTCATATTCCCCAGCCGCTCGCACACCCGCGCCCGACGCAAACCATAATGCCGGCCGGGCATGACCTCGGCTAGGACCAGGGCACCGGCTGCGGCGTCCAAGGTATCACCCGCTGCAATGATCAGATCGGCTTTCTCCCGCCGGTCAGTGGGGCGGAGCCGTCCTCCTTCGGGCAGGGGTTCATAGACTCCAACCACCCGTGTCGATGGGGCGGTAAGCCTGCGGATCGGACGTCCTTCATAGGTATGATCCCCCATCGCCCGCAAGCGCGCCAGAACTCGATCGCCCACCCCGATAGCCGGCTGACCGCCAACCTGTATCATGATGATGGTAGGAATAAGATCCTTCTCGTTCCACACGACTGGGCGCGCAAGCAGTTCACCGTCACTGTCAGTGCCATGGATGTCAACCACCGCGACCTCGGGCAGGACGCCGGCTCGGCCGTAAGCCCGCTGCGGCGGCGGACGGGTAATCGTCCCTTCAGCCTCCAGCTCCCGCAGCATCCGTTTCAGGGCAACCCGATCAGGGCCAGTGATCTGGAAGGCCCGCGCTAGATCCCGCTTATGCAGCGGGCCTGTGTGCTGGCGGATATATGCGCCCAGCTCTTCCTTAGTCGGCAGGGGGGAGGGGAGGCGGTATCTGGCCATGACGGCTCCTGAAAGAGTCTCGACGCACCGATTGCGGCGGGTGCAGCAGGGGTACCATCTGCGATGGGAGTCATGATTTCTTGACCCGCGTATTATGGTATGGCATTGACTTCCCGTACCTTCCATGTTGCGCCATCATGCTCAAGACGCGTAATAGACAGATGATCGAACGCGATGGCATGCGCCTGTTCAGGCGTGAGATCCAGTGCCAGCGCCAGGGCCGCCCGAATCGAGCCGGCGTGGGCGAGCGCGACAATGTCATGGCCGGTGTGTGTACGCAACAGGCGCGCGACGGCAGTGCGCACCCGGACCGCTACATCAAGGAAACTCTCGCCACCGGGCGGGTGAGCGGTGAATGGCGCCGCCCAGAAGGCCATGGCATAGGAATCAGCCCGCAACTCGTCCCAGATCAGCCCTTCCCAGGCCCCGAAAGCCTGCTCGGCGAAAGCAGGCTCCACCAACGGTGCAGTCGCTGTCCAGCCAGCAGCGGTCAGGGCTGCGAGAGTCTGGTGGGTGCGGCGCAGATGACTGCACACCACCACCGCCGGCACCGGCAGACGGGCTGCCAGAGCGGCAAAGGCCGCCACGTCTGAACAATCACAAGCCAGATCGGTGTGACCATAGATGTAGACCCCGCCCCATGCCACCGGCGCGTGCCGGACCCACCACCACCGCGTTGTCGTGCCTGTCGCCCACATTTCACCGCCTCGTTTCCACCTCTCCGCCTCTCCCGTTGCCGCCTACGGCCAGGCCGAACCGGGTGGCCAAGCGGGTGCGCGCAGCCGGCAAAGGAATAGACAGATGGCTTTGTAGAAAATGACCCGTCACACACAGGGCAGCGGCGATATCAGCCGGGGTCGCATGGCCTTTCTTCTCGACCAGAAAGGAGGGCAGGCGTAAGAGCCCGTTCTGGCCTGACTCCCCGCCTGAAGCGGCAATGACCCGTCCTGTCCGCGGCGACACATAGGCAGGCTGGTCGTTGTGCCCTGCCATCTGCGGCGGCAGACGCAGATCAAGACCATACCCCAGCTCGGCTAGCAAGGTCATTTCCCACTCCACGTAAGCCACGGCCCAGCCCGGCCACCCTTCCACCAGTCCCCGAATCAAGGCTTCCAACGTCATGAAGACGACGGGGTGCGGCATCCGTACCGGCAGTGTAGCCTCCACCATGGCGCAGGCGGCGGTCAGACAGGCTAGACGCTTTTCGTCCGTGAGCAGGGAAGCCGCATCGGCACGCAAAAGCTCACAGCTCAGGGTTCCCAACTGCTCGACCAGCCGACCCCGCCATCGCGCATGGACCTGGTTGCCAGGCTGGAACACTGCCCGCATCCGGGTCGTGTTACCCCCCCGCGCCAATCCGGCATGATGGCCATGCGTTCGGGTCAGCAGGGAAACGATGAGCCCCTTTTCACCATACGGGTGCGCTGCCAGAACGATGGCCTCCTCAGTCCACTCCATGCCCCCTCGATCAGGACACCCTGGCCGCCACTGTCCACAACGCCAGCCCTGTCACCATCACGACCAGGCCCGTTCTCACGGTCAGCGGGCGGTGGCGGGACGGCCCTGAGGAAGGCTCCGGCCCGCCACCGACGCCAGACCACGCTCCCGGTCAAGGCGACGCCAAGCCAGAGGAGAACCATGCCACTTTCTGCCATGCTTACCCCCTTCTCCCCTCAAGGCACCGTACTTCAAATCCCGTCAAGCCTCGAAATCCAGCAACCACGCGCGATAGTAGCCGCGGTCTTCCAGCCAATGTTCATCCACCTGCACATGGAGGAATAAATGAACACGGCGCTCGAATGCTCCTTCCAGCTCCTGCCGGGCAGCCCAGCCAATGGACTTGATACGGCTTCCGCCCTTGCCCAGCACGATGCCGCGCTGGTTCTTCCGCAATACGATGATCGTCTGATCAATTCGCACGCTACCATCGTCCCGTTCCTCCCAGCCATCGGTCAGGACCATGGTCGAATAAGGCAGCTCCTGATGCAACTGGAAGAAGATCTTCTCGCGCGTGATTTCCGCCGCGAGCAGGCGCATAGGCATGTCGGAGATTTCCTCCTCGGGGAACAGCCAGGGGCCCACCGGCGCCCGTCGGGCCAGCAGAGTCACCAAGTCCACAACGCCGTCACCCGTCTGCGCCGAAACCATGAAAGCTTCCGTGAAAGCGCCCCGTGTGTTCATGCGCTCTGTCAATTCCAGCAGGCGCTCGGGCTGGATCAGGTCGATCTTGTTGAAGACCAGGACGGCTTGCCTGCCTTGCAGGGCGGCGACGAGGGCGAGGACCTCGTTGGTCATGCCGGCTCTGGCATCGACAACCAGGACGATTTCATCGGCACCGACTGTCCCTTCCCAGGCCGCCTGGACCATGGCCCGCTCCAGCCGGCGCCGGGGTTGGAAAATACCGGGCGTGTCTGTAAAGACGAGTTGCGTCCAGTCAAACCTGACAATGCCGCGCACCCGCGTGCGGGTGGTCTGGACCTTAGGCGAAACGATGCTGATCTTGGCACCGACAATGCGGTTGACCAGAGTGGACTTGCCGGCATTGGGAGCCCCGATCACGGCAATGCACGATGCCCGGAGGGGCCCGTTTTCTGTCTCAGGGGCACGGCTTTCCCTTGCGCCATCATGAGGATCGGAACAGTCGTTCACCGCACCCGCTCCAACAGGGCCTGGGCCGCTGCCTGTTCGGCCAATCGTTTCGAGCTGCCGGAAGCCATGACGGACGCCTCGCCCTCCACCGTGACCACGACGGAAAAGGTTGGTTCATGGGCGGGTCCGGCCGTGCTCAGAATTTCATAAACCGGCAAGGGCCGTCCCAAGCCTTGTGCCCATTCCTGCAATGCCGTCTTGGCATCCTTCGGCGGTGTAGCCGCTTCTTCCATCAACGGCGTCCACTGGCTACGGATGAAATTCCGTGCCACTTCGAAGCCGGCACTGATGAACAATGCTCCGATGACCGATTCACAGGCATCGGCCAAAATGGCAGGGTTGCCGCGACCACCGGCGTCCTCCTCTCCTCCAGACAGGATCAGGCACAGTCCCAGATTGATCTGCCGCGCCACCCGTGCCAGTGCCTCCCGACGGACTAGAGCCGCGTGCCGTTGTGCCAGAGCGCCTTCCTTTTCGGTCGTGAAACGGGTAAGAAGCATATCTGCTACAGCTAAGGCAAGAACCCGATCGCCGAGAAATTCTAGCCGCTCATAGGTAGTTGCCCGTCCGCGCAGAGCCAACGGTGCAGCACTCGGATGGGTCAACGCCTCCCGCAGAAGGGTGATCCCAGCGCTGAAATCGTGCCTGAGCACGCGTTGCAGACTGGCCAAGCAGAAACCATCTGGACCTGAAACCGCATTATGATGCAATCGGGTAGCCATGAGAGCCCTTGACATGAATCGCGACCTGAATAAAACGACACACTTCCATGCTTCCCCTTTGCGCCGCCATCGGGCCGGCTGGGCAGAAGAGCGTCTGCCCCCAACCCTTTTGCCCGTATGTTCTTCTGTCGGCTCTGCTACCGGCCCCGTCGTCACGGTCAATCAATGGGTTTGAGAAAACGGGAGAAGCGAATCGCCCACGGCCATTTCCACGCTTCCCAGAAACGGGCGCTGTTGTCGGTCGAGAAGAACAGGACTTCAGCCCGGCCGACAAAGTTCTCGAACGGAACGGGCCCCACGATGGAACGACTGTCACTGGAATTATCCCGGTTGTCGCCCATCATGAAATAACGTCCTTCGGGTACCATAAATTCGCGCGTGTTGTCAAATGGAGCGTCGTCCAACAGCTCGATGATCCTGTGCCGGACGCCATTGGGCAGACTCTCGACATACTGTGCATAGACATGAGCGTTGCCGTATCCGTCCTCGGCTACGAAATCATCAATGCGCTCGCGCCGCACCGGCATGCCATTGATATGGAGCAACCCGTTGATCATCTGGACCCGATCGCCCGGGAGGCCGATGACCCGCTTGATATAGTCTGTCTTGTTGTCGGTGGGCACCTTGAAGACGGCCACATCGCCCCGCTGCGGCGTCTGGGCCAGAAGTCGTCCCCGAAACAATGGCAGGCTGAACGGCAGCGCATGCCGACTATAGCCGTAGCTGTATTTCGAGACAAACAGATAATCGCCAACCAACAAGGTTGGGTTCATCGATCCAGAAGGAATGTTGAAAGGTTCAAAGGCGAAGGTACGCACGACTAGTGCGATCAGAACAGCATAAAGGATGGTTCTGATCGTTTCACCGATACCGCCGCTGGGGGGTCTTTTCTTTTTCATCAAACAATCGTCACGTTCGCATTCCGCGGGTGCGATCAAGCCAGTCTTGGCTGGCTCTGTCAAGATACGATCCTGCCCGCTTCCGCCGCGCCTGAATCCGGAACTGCCGAAATGATTACCACGGCTTTCGCAAACGGATAATCGTCGCTGAGCGTGACATTGATCCGCGCCACCTGTCCAGGGGGAACGAGGGTCGCCAAGCGATGCGCAGCTCTGCCGGTCAGGTGTAGGACCGGTCGTCCCGAAGCGTCATTAACCACGCCAATGTCCCGCCCGACGACACCGGCGGTGAATCCGGTTCCCAGGGCTTTCGCGCAGGCTTCCTTGGCGGCGAACCGTTTGGCATAGACTGCCGCATGGGTGTGCAAATCCGCACGACTTTTCTCGGCCCGTTTCCGTTCGGCAGTGGTGAAAAAACGGGCGAGGAAACGATCCCCGAAACGGACCATCGCCCGTTCGATCCGACGGATATCGATCAGGTCGGCGCCAAGACCGATAATCATGAGGCCCCCGTTGTATCGCGCCGTCTGTCGGCCGCAACGCGCGTCTCGTCCATCACCGCCCGCATCCGTCTGATGGCACTGTCCAATCCGCCGAAAATGGCCTCGCCCACCAAAAAATGACCAATGTTCAGCTCGACGATGGTCGGCAAGACAGCCACGGGGCCAACATTCTCATAGCTCAATCCGTGTCCGGCATGGCACTCAAGACCAAGACCTGCTGCATGGGCAGCGGCAACGGCCAGACGGGCCAGTTCATGGTCACGCGCTGTGCCTGTTGCCTCGCAATAGGCTCCGGTGTGCAGCTCAACTACCGGCACGCCAATCGCCGCGGCCGCCTCAAGTTGAGCCGGTTCGGGTTCGATGAACAGCGACACGCGGATGCCGGTCTCCCCCAGACGCTGAACCAACGGCGCCAAGAGCCTCCGTTGGCCGGTCACATTCAGTCCACCCTCGGTCGTGCGCTCCTCGCGCCGTTCCGGGACCACACAGACGGCATGGGGGCGATGGCGCAGGGCAACGTCTATCATCTCGACGGTTGCAGCCATTTCCAGATTGAGGGGAAGATTGATCTCGCCAATCAGCCGGGCGATGTCGTCATCGGAAATATGACGACGATCCTCGCGCAAATGAGCGGTGATTCCATCCGCTCCGGCGGCCGCTGCTAGATGCGCCGCGCGCACCGGATCCGGATGACGCCCGCCCCGCGCATTGCGGATGGTGGCCACATGATCAATGTTCACCCCCAGGCGCAGGGTGCGGGTCATGAGCATCTCTCCTGTGATCATGCTATCAAAACCAGCTCTTTGCCGGGAAGCCTCCCGTTCACCGGCGCGCGGGCAAAGATCACCGCGCGCCCAGGAACTTTCCGGAAACCGTAAATCTGAGAGACCACCCTTTAAAGTATACTATATGTGCGCCCGCTCTACCGAGCTGATGGCCAAACTGGCCCGCAGGGCGGCAATGATGTTAGTCAGGTGCCGCACGTCCCGCACTTCCACATCGATCAGCATATCAAAGAAATCGGCGGTACGGTTGGTGATCTTGAGGTTGGTGATGTTGCCCTGGTTCCGGGCGATCACCGTGGACAAAGCGCCAAGCGTGCCAGGCTCGTTGGTCACCACCAGATTGATCCGCCCGACATGAGCGGTTCCTTCCAGATCCTCTCCCCACGACAGATCCAGCCATCGATCGGTCTGCTCTCCATACTGTTCCAGGACGTCACAGTCGATGGTATGAATGGTCACGCCCTTGCCGGTGGTCACGATGCCGACAATCCGGTCCCCCGGCAATGGGTGGCAACAGCCGGCATAATGCACTGCCATGCCGGCGATGAGACCGCGAATAGGAACGCTTTCTTTCGGCCTGGGCTTGTGACGGTGGGTGGCAATGGAAACGATCTTGCCGATTCGGCTCATCTTGAGACCAGGATAGACCGCTGTGACCACCTCGCGACCGGTCAAAAGCCCTTCCCCAACCATGCTGCACAAGTCATCGACAGTCTGGGTCTTGAATTTCCTGGTCACCCCCTCCAGGCCTTTTTCGGCGTATTCGTAGCCCTCCTGGCGGAAAGTCCGTTGCAGAATGGCCCGGCCAAGCCCTATGTACTGGGCGCGGGTCTGGGTACGGATGAAGCGCCGGATGCGGGCCCTCGCCTTGCCGGTGACGACGAAGCGTTCCCATTCCGGGGAGGGCGTCTGGGCCTTCGATGTCACGATCCCGACCTGATCGCCGTTTTGCAGAACGGTTCGCAACGGCATCATGCGGCCGTTGATCTTGGCCCCGACGCAGGTGTCCCCGATGGCCGTGTGAACGGCGTAGGCGAAATCGACCGGCGTTGCACCGCTCGGCAGACTGATCAGGTCACCCTTGGGCGTGAAGCAGAACACCTGATCCTGAAACATTTCCAGCTTGGTATGCTCCAGGAACTCTTCCGGCCCGGATGTATGCTCGAGAATCTCCAAAAGTTCCCGCAACCACCTGTACTGACGGCCATCGACATTCCTGGCCCCCTGCTTGTATTGCCAATGCGCAGCGACGCCCAGCTCGTCGATTTCATGCATCTCCTGGGTACGGATCTGAACCTCGATTCGATGGCGTTCCGGGCCGATGATGCCGGTATGCAGGGAGCGGTAGCCGTTGGGCTTCGGCGTCGAAATGTAATCCTTGAAGCGCCCCGGCACCATGGGATACTTGCCGTGGATGGCGCCAAGCGCTCGGTAACAGTCCTCGACACTTATGACGATCACCCGGAACGCCATAATATCCGATAGCTGTTCAAACTCCACATTCTTGCGCTGCATCTTGCGCCAGATGGAATAGGGCGTTTTCTCGCGTCCTGAGCAGACTATGTCGATACCGGCCTGACGAAGGGTCTCCCGGAGCTGGTCGATGATACGGACGATTAGGTTGCCGTCCAGTTCACGCAGGAACTTGAGGCGGGTGACAAGAGACTCCCGTGCGTCTGAATGCAGCTCGGCAAAGGCTAGCTCCTCCAGGTCATTCTTAATTTCATGCATGCCGATCCGTTCGGCGAGCGGCGCATAGATTTCCATCGTTTCGAGCGCGATCCGGCGCCGCTTGTCCATGTTGCGTACGTAGTGCAGGGTGCGCATGTTGTGAACACGATCGGCTAGTTTGACCAGGAGAACACGAATATCCTCCGACATAGCCAGCACAAGCTTGCGGAAGTTCTCCGCCTGTTTAGTCCGATCTGACTGGAGCTGGATGCGGGTCAGTTTTGTGACACCATCCACTAGCCGGGCCACTTCCGAACCAAACAGCGCTTCGATGTCTGTCAGCGTGACCGACGTGTCCTCGATGGTATCATGCAACAAAGCCGTGATGATGGAAGACGTATCGAGCTTGAACCGGGTCAGGATGCCGGCCACTTCGATCGGATGGGAGAAATAAGGGTCACCCGAAGCGCGCTTCTGGGCTCCATGCATTTTCATGGCATAGACATAAGCGCGGTTGATCGCATCCTCGTCCGCGTTGGGATCGTATGACTTGATTCGCTCGACAAGTTCGAACTGCCGGAGCATCCTTGCGCCCTGTCCACCGTGCTTTCGTCCGGCGATGTCACCACGCCAACCGGGAACTCAGAGACCGCTCTCCTCCTTTTTCATAGGCAGTAGGGAGAAGGTCAAGAGGAGAGCACGACACCCCAACCAGGAACATCGCCGCCTGTCAAAGGCCCTTACCCTTCCAGGCGCAAACCTCGGGAGACATCAGGTCCCCTCCTCCTGCCCTCTCCCCCGTGAACAGAGGGGGGAGGGAACTTTTGAAGCGGGCTCTTCAGAGCTTGCCCTTCTCTTTGCCGGATTCATCGCCCATCCCCGTTCGCAATGCCTCGCTGACCACGGCTTCCGCCTCGATCTCCAGCACCACGGCACCCTCTTGCAGGTTCAGACCATCCTCTGCCATTTCCTCATCCAGGGCTGCGTCCCCCTCCTCATCATCTTCAAAAGCCGCATCTTCCGCGGCATCGGCAATGAAATCAATCTCTGGCAGCAGCGCTTTCCCTTCTTCTTTCGGTTCATCCGGCCCGGCATGTTTCTGCATGCTCTGAACCAGGCCGTGACGAAGATGATCGATTCCTACCGTGCCCTCGGCGATTTCCCGCAGGGCCACCACAGGGTTCTTGTCGTTGTCGCGCGCCACGGTCAACACCACGCCTGTGCCAATCCCACGGGCACGCTGAGCTGCTAGCAGGACCAGCTCAAACCGGTTTGGCACTCTCAGAATGCAATCTTCAACTGTTACACGCGCCATTCTGCCCTCTTGTCATGACCAATCCCAAGCGCATCCAGTATATATAGTATACGACCCTTTACCACAAAAAGCAATCCGCACCGCGGACCTTCCGGGGCAATCAGGCGAAGGGCAAGGTTCTTAAACGATACGGACACCGCGAAAGATCGTCTTGCCCGCGCGAGAATGACGGAATGTCAATAATGACAGAATGTCAATAAGGCGAGGGGCCCTGTTTGAACAGGATATTTCTCCGTCAGATGTTTCTTTTGCATCAAGGGAACCTGCAACGCCAGACGTCCCTCGAGCAGAAAGTGTAAAAAGATGCCGCCTACCTTTCCTCTCCCGCCGTTTCCCATGGATGTTGCTTTTACCGAGGCCGAGGCGGCTTTTATGCGTGGCGAGGTTCCGGTAGGGGCGGTGGTGATCGAGGCCGGGTCGGGCCGGTTGCTGGCCCGCGCTGGCAATCGCGTGAAAGAGTGGTCGGACCCCACTGCCCACGCTGAAATGCTGGCGCTTCGTGCTGCCGCGGCCTGTTCGGCACCACGCCTGTCGGCCTGTGATCTTTATGTGACTCTGGAACCTTGTCCCATGTGCACAGCCGCCATCACTTTTGCCCGTATCCGCCGTTTGTACTTCGGGGCCTACGATCCTAAAGGGGGCGCTGTCGAGCACGGTCCCCGTCTGTTTGATCGTCCCCTCTGTTCGCATCGGCCAGAGGCCTATGGCGGCCTGCAGGAGAGTCGCGCTGCAACCCTGTTGCGGCAGTTCTTTGCAATTCGTCGCTAGCCCTGGAAAAGACGCCTCATCTCTCTGGTGGTTTTTTCCCCGCCGGGGGGGCTCCGTTCTCTCCAGAGAATACCTTTGCGCCTTGATCGTGACCTCCCCCAGGCGCCGGCGGGCTGCAATCCGCGGCCCTTGAGCTTTGCGCTCATGGGTATAAGCCCTGACTTCCTGTGCCAGAATGATCAGCCCCGGCAATGGAACGATACAAGCTGGCAGTGAAACCGAAATGAAGGCAGCGGCTTCAGGACAACGCATCAAAAGCTGCATGCTAACCCATGCCCCGAGCGAATAACCGACCACCCAGCACACCGTGGCACCAGCATTGACGTCTTGCAACCAGTCAAACGCCGCAGCCGCGTCGGCCAATTCCCCCCGCCCATTGTCAAACAGGCCCTGCGACCGGCCAACACCACGAAAATTGAACCGCAGAACGGAAAAACCTTGTCTAACCATGGCCTAGTATAAGGTGTAAACGACCCTGTTGTTCACGTTCCAGACCGTACTGTTGATGCGGGCGTAGAACCAGAGAGATAGGTGAATTGAATCTAATCGCATTACGGTAGTAGCACTCCAGGCGACCTTCCGGTAAGTTGAAAATAATTTCCGGTATATATGCCCTAGTAGCTGAAGCGTGAACCAGAATCCAACTTCCCCATTCTCCATCAGAATGCAGAGCATATCTCGTTCGACCTGGTCATTCTTGACTGAATAGGTCTGGCATCATATATTGCAACCTATCACATTGTCTTTAGTCGTAATCAGAAGACAGTTCCCGCAACCCTTAAGAAACCTGACACGCCGATCGGTAGACCTATTAATACAACAATAGCCATGATTTTCAAGCATTCTACGGAAGACATAGACTCAATCATCGCGCGTGATCCCGCTGCCCGTTCGCGGCTCGAGGTTGTGCTCTGTTATCCGGGCTTTCATGCCTTGCTGCTGTACCGGCTAGCCCATGGGCTATGGCAGCGAAATTTCAAGCTCCTGGCTCGGTTTATTTCCCATCTGGCCAAGGTTTTCACGGGGGTGGAAATTCATCCCGGTGCAGTCGTCGGCCGCCGGTTGTTCATCGACCATGCCACGGGCGTCGTCATCGGCGAAACCGCTGAAATCGGCAATGACGTTACGCTTTACCAGGGCGTGACACTGGGGGGCATCAACCTGCACAAGGGCAAGCGGCATCCGACCATCCAAGATGGTGTGATCATCGGCGCCGGGGCCCAGGTCCTGGGCCCTCTGACGATAGGAACGGGCGCCCGCATCGGGGCCAATGCCGTCGTCATCACCAATGTCGCTGAAGGCGCCACCATGGTTGGCATTCCGGCACGGGTCGTGTTGCGCAAGGCGAGCGAAATCAGCGAGGCATTTTGTGCCTACGGCACGCCGGAGGGGCTGACAGACCCGGTTGCCCGGACCATTACGGGGGTGCGATCGCAGGTTTCACAGCTTCTCGATCGCGTGGATGAGCTTGAGCGGCGCCTTGAGGAATCGGAAGAGGATCGGCGTCTCCTGCAAGTGCAGATACGTGCTCTGCTGCCCCAAAGCAGTTTTCCACGAACCGCTTCGGGCAGCAGAGGCAGTAGGGACTGATGCGCAACAGCAGGTTTCGCGAACCCTGTGCCCGGGAAAGGCAACCGGAGAGGACAGAGAAATGCGTGATGCTGGAAAGGCTTGAACAAAAGAGGCGCGGGCAATTAATACAACAACTAACAAAGAGCATGCCGAGAAGCCAAAAGCCAGTGGCGGGGAAGGAGTGCTCGCAACAAAGGGAGAGGGACCGGTGAGACTGAGCACAAAAGGGCGTTACGCTGTCATGGCCATGGCTGATCTCGGCTGTCATGCGAAGGGCCGCCCCGTTACCTTGGCTGATATTGCTGAACGGCAGGAGATATCCCTGTCCTATCTTGAACAGCTATTCGGAAAGCTGCGTAAAGGAGGATTGGTACGCAGCGTACGTGGGCCAGGAGGTGGGTACATGCTAGCCCGTCCCGTGGATCAGATCCGGGTCTCAGACATCATCCTGGCTGTAGACGAACCCATCCAGGCCACACGGTGTCTGCCAGGCTCTCCCGCCGGTTGCCACAACAACAAAGGCCGCTGCCTGACTCATGATCTGTGGGAGGAACTGGGTAATCAGATTTATCTTTACCTCAGCTCGGTCTCCTTGCATGCGGTGTGCAAACGGCGTCTCCTTGGAACGAGCGGCACGTTCCATGGCAGCTTCCACAGCAGCCAGATGGTCAATGCGGCCGAATAACGGGTGATCAAAACCCCCTTTTAAGCCCCCCCTCCTTTGAAGGGGAGGGCTCGAGAGGCGATTCCTGGTTAAGGTATGGAGTGTGTGTCGCTCTTCAAACGGAAACTGTGTCAAAAGTCGCCGTTGGCAGCTCCGTGCATGACCTCCTGGATCACCTGCCAAACACGCAACGCTTCCTTTCGCAGTTCAGGGGGCAAAGGCTTGCCACCGTGGATCATCATGTCAAGGCGCATGGTATAAAGCCAAAGCTTTCCCTGCGGGTCCTCCACCACGGCAATGCGACAGGGCATGAAGGCCGTGTAGGCGCTATTGTAATCGGCCATCAGCTTGCCGACACGGGCGTCACAGAAAGAGAGGAATGAGACGTGCCGATAGGGTTGATCGGTCACGGCTTCGACTTGCTTGTAGAACGGAGCCTCTCCCACGAACAGGAAATTGCGGGTATTGGCCAAGCTTTTCATCGATTCCTTGACATCTGCGCTCGAAAGTCCCTCCTTGACCGGCACGGCCAGGACCATGGCCTCTCCGGGGTCCCTAGTGCGCAAAAGCGTTTCGGCAAACGCCGTGTAGGTGGCAATCATCCCTTCGTCGAATTCGGCTATGATCGACCGCGCCTTGAGGTATCCTCCAACCCCGAGGATGATGGCGATCAGGCCGATGATTGCCAGGATGTTCTTGATGAATTGCATGTCTTTTCCCCTCTGCCTCCCGGTACTGTCCGGATCTCGCCGTACACTGGACTATAAAAGATCTGCGGCCGGGATACCACTCCGATGGGAAATATAATGATCGGGGGTTGCTCCTCCTTTCGCTTGCCTATAGCATACGTGTTGCCTGGAGGGGAGAGACGTCGCGCGCCATCGACGAAGCGCAGGGGAAATGACGTAATCGTGAGGGGGAACAGGAGACGTGTGGTGGTACCGTGTGGTCATGATATCGATCATTGCCTTCCTGGCCGAAGGCGGTCCAATCCACGGAGGCGGAGCCACCCTATGATGCCTATGATATCGTGGCAGATGGCACATCTGGGCTCCACTGGCTGAATTTCCCGGTGATCCGACCGAAGGGCGCGGGATTGCGAGCGGTTGTCGTCTGGGCAACTGCCTCGCCTGCCATGCCTTGCCCATCCCCGAGGAACGCGACCACAGCGAGATCGGTTCTGACCTCGCCGATGCGGGCAGTCGCTTGAACGAAGCGCAGCTCTGGCTGCGAATCGTCGATTCCAAGATCATTGCCCCGGGCAACGGTGATGCCCGCCTACTATCGGACGAAATGCTTATGGCATGTCGCCTCCGATAGGACAGACCAGACTATCCTTTCTGCCTAGAAGGTGGAAAACGTGGTAGCGTATCTGATGACATTACGATAAAGAGATGAACCAGACACGTCCAAGGTCCCCTCCCCTTGGATCAGGGTAAGGACGGTGGGGCCTGGATATGTCCGATCGTTCCCTGGAAGAGCGGGCAGGAGCCCTGTGTGTGGAAAAAACAGGAGGAGCTGTATGTTCACGGAAAATGCCAAACAGCCGTTGAGCCGACGGGATCTGCTGGTGGCCGTCGGTATCGGGGTCGTCGCTGCAACGGGCCTGATCCTGCTGCCGGATTTGGTCTCTGCGACCGAGGCCAACGTCGAGAAAGCGATCGCCGACAAGCTGGGGGGAACAGTCCCTAAGGAAGGCAAGATCACGCTCGAAGTGCCGGAAGCAGCGGAAAATGGTGCCAGTGTCCAGTTTACTGTCACCGTTGACAACCCGATGACCGACAAGGATTACGTTAAGGAAATTCATGTTTTTACCGAAGGCAACCCGACTCCGTTGGTGGCGAGTTATTACTTCACGCCGCGTTCCGGTAAGGCTTCGGTCACCGCGCGCATGCGTCTGGCGCAGAAGCAACACGTCCGTGCGCTTGCCGTCATGAGCAACGGGTCCGCTTACGTCAGCCGCAAGGAAGTCAATGTGACCGTCGGCGGCTGTGGCAGCTGAATTCGATCGGGATAGACATCAACAGAGGGGAGAACGATATGTCGGAAGTGAAGGGGCGTGCCCGCGTTCAAAAAACCGCCAGAAAAGGCGATGTCATCGAGATTAAGACCACAATCAGCCACCCGATGGAAAATGGCACCCGCAAGGACGGGCATGGGAACGTTGTTCCCAGAAAGTACATTACCGGTTTCAAATGCCTGTACAATGGAACGGAGATCTTCCGTTCTGAATGGCAGCCATCGGTATCGGCTAATCCGTTCCTTTCATTCTTCGTGACCGCGACCGAAAGCGGCATGCTTGATTTCGAATGGACCGAGGATACCGGCCAAGTCTTCAAGGAGTCGTCCAACATTACCGTCGAAGGCTGACGCGCCGGCAGCATTTGGCCGCATGGAACCGGCCTAGTCTGCGGGCTTGCCGTGGGCAGCAGTCCCGAAAAGGATTCTCATGTTAGACTGTCTCTTACGTTTGCTGGTATTGAGCGTTGCCATGATGAGGACAGCATCAGCTTTTTCCGGTATAGACACGCAAAAGGTGTGGATAGATGAGACGAAGAGGGGGGATAGGGCTGCCGTCTCGGAGACCAACGCCCCCTTCCCCAAACGGAGTGGATCGGCCTACGCTCCTCCGCAGATCCGACTCATGCAGGACGATGAGAATCAGAATCCTGCGTTCCTGTGGGTCGATAGAGCCCGTGCGGGTGGGCACGTCTCGTGAAGGCAGGGCGGGTCTCATGCCTGTACAAGCTGTCACGGGGCGGTGGAAGGCATGAGGGGTGTCGCAGCCCGTTATCCCCACTGGCACGCAGCGAGCAATCGTCCCGTCAGTCTCGAGTAGCGGATCAATCTTTGCCAAGTCGACAACATGGAGGCCGAGCCACGGCCTTATGAAGGCGATCAGCTTTTGGGCATGACGGCGCTGGTCAGCTTGCAGTCGCAAGGGCATACCGGTTGAGACCAGCATTAATGGTCCCATGCGGGAGTGGTACGAGAGGGGGCGGGACTTCTATTTTCTGCGCCTGGGGCAGTTCGACTTCGCCTGCACACACTGCCATGACGAAAACGCCGGGAAGAAACTACGGGGCGATGTGTTGAGCGAAGGCCACGGCAACGGCTTTCCCGTCTATCGCCTGGGATGGCAGAAGCCGGGTTCGCTGCCCCGGTGTCTGGCCGATTGCAAGAGGGATTTGCGCGCCGAATCCTACCCCTTGGGAAGTGACGAATACTTGGCTCTTGAAGTTTTCCTGGCTGCCCGGGCACGCGGCTTGCCTCCTGGAGGGAGCCAGCGGTGCGCAGGTAGCCAATTGGGGATCTCCAATACCTCTGAAGTCTTGATCGTGTCTTCCCTCGTTGTGGCACCTATAGTATAATAGATGAATTGGATAGAATAGGTGGTGGCGCTGTCATCACCTATATGTCGAGCGTATAAATATGCCATGATAGCCTCCTATCGAAATTAAAATGGAGAAAGTCATAAAGAAAGCAATCTTTGCACTGTTAGTCGTCGATATTGCCCTATTGGTTATGGCCAGTGGTGATTAGGCAGAAGGGACTGAAGGGAGCATAGAGGACGGTGGTCCGCTGTTTTGGTATGTGCCTTGGTATCTCCGCATCTAGTTTCCGTTCATGTGGTGATTTCCGGGGAGTGCAAAGGCAACAGATGGCAAGGGAGGACGCGGAACAAAACATGAGTAGTATGGCCATTGCGTCAACATAATTGCGGCGCCAAGCGACTTGAAAGAAACTTGTTCGCGTAAAGGTTCATCGTCTGGGTCGTGCCTGGGAAGCTAATTCCGGGCATGACAGGGCGGTGTAGTCACATGGAGGGATGAAAACATGTTCTACCAGTAGCTTGCAGACTGCAATATGGTGGTCACGCTATTTTGTAATCAACCTTTTGGGCGAGATGCATATCATGATATCATGCGGCAGATGTAGATGATATGAGAGAGGCTGACAGCGGTGGGGCTCGTGGCAGGCGCGTGAGGCATGACAGAACCCGCGCACAGGTCAAGCCCCTCTTTTCACACCCATAGCCGCCGGCAAATGAGTTTACGCAACCCTCAGAAGCGCGAGCCGTCTCCATGGTGTGCGTCTTCAGATGCTGGTTCAATATAGAGTGCCAGCGTAAGTGTGTTCTTGAGCAACACCTGCTGCTTCTATATCTAAAGGTATATGCACCACCGCCGACCACACCGCCTAAAATGGTGAGTAAGCTGCGCAAGTGATCTCTACAGGAAGGTGGAACAGGGTAAAAAGGAATTTCCGAAGGTCCGAGCTGTACCATGGGCCTGCCGTTCTTGACGGTAAACAGTATCAGGTTCCGGGTGGAACACTAGGCCTCAAGGCTGCAGAACCAAGCCGCATCCGCTTCAGACGTCCTGAACCCTACAGGAACGTCTTGCAGGGAAGGCTGCTTCTTCTTCCTCCGCCTCGGACTCTTGCCCCGTTGCTCGCGTTTTTGCTCGATTGTCGCAATGTCTTCGGCTAAGGCCCCGGCGGGCCGCAGTCGTAGCCCTTGGCTTGCGCGCCGTTCGGCGCGTCGCTGCGGTCGTGGCGGTTCCATGAGCGCAATTACGGAGTCCGGAAAACTTCCGGACTCCGAGCCCGCAACGCGCGGCCGGCGCCCCTGCGCCCGGCGACTGAGGGCAGGTTTCCGGAAAGTCCGAGGACTTTCCGGAAATCGTATAAGTTCAAGACTCACGTTCATTGGTACAAAACAGGTACAACGGTTATCAGAGATGTCCAATTAGCTGGGGACAACACGGATGAGCCACCTTCTACACACCACTCTGACGACCAGGAGTGTAATGACAACGGGTATGAATCAAGACTTATGTTCGTTGGCACGACTCCCGAGTCCGGGCCGGGAGATTCGCCAATGCCTGTCGATACAGGGCAGCCACGTGGGCATCGAAGCAGACCAGACGCACCTCATCGAAGGGATCCCGACCCGCCTGGAATGCCGCCACGGTCACAACGACAATCACCGCTGCCCGTTCCGGCGGAAAGGCATAGGCACCCGTCGAGATGGCCGGAAAGGCAATGGTCCGGGCGCCGGCGGCACGCGCAACCTCCAGGGACCGCCGGTAGGCGGACGCGAGCAGATGGTCTTCGTCGCGACTCCCCCCTTGCCAGACCGGACCAACAGTGTGGACCACCCATCGTGCTGGCAGACGATAGGCCCGGGTCAGCCTGGCCTCTCCGGTCTCACATCCGCCGAGTGTCCGGCATTCGGCCACAAGGCCCGGTCCGGCGGCACGGTGAACGGCTCCGTCCACCCCGCCCCCGCCCAGCAGTGAACGGTTGGCTGCATTCACGATCACATCTACCGGTTGCCTGGTGATGTCCCCCTCAATGACGGTTATCCGCATGGTCACGACACCGAGCCCCTAACCTCACCGGCTCCCTTACCAGAACTCCATTTTATACCGGCATGGGCAAGATGACGAGTCGGTTGATCGGCACGTCGCAATTCTCGGTATGGAATCTATTCCAAGTTACCTTAGGCAGGCTCCACCCCATAACCCTTCTCCCCCGAGAGGGCAGGCCTCCCTTCAGGGGGCGGGAATATTCCCGCCAGGGGGTCTCTTTCGGGACGAGATCTGTCGGGAGAGGATCAGGGGGAGGGGATCTTCCCCCGGGAGACGGGCGTGTTCCCTCCAGGGGGAGGATGGTGCCGTGATGCCTCTTCTGCAAATCAGTGTCATTCCCATAACTAAGAATCGCTGGTCCGGGAGGGCGGTTGCGCCCCCAGACTCCCCACCGCGCACGGTGCTTGCCGGCAAAAACAAGACAGGGCAATCCGCTCTATCCGCTTGCCCTGGCATATGCCCTGGTACAGCCTGACATAGAGGTTGACGCTTCAGCCCTCATAAGGTTAGGTTGAGCTCTGCTTTTTTCTTTCTACGATGACCAGGAGGATTTCCCCGTGGCTGTTTCACTATCGAAAGGCGGTAACGTTTCCTTGAGCAAGGAGGCTCCTGGCC
>CAZUWH010000011.1:0-73719 GCA_964624075.1 uncultured Rhodobacterales bacterium | reverse complement strand
CCCTAATTTCATCAAGCCGGAATTTCCGGCCCTCGTCGCGCGAATACGCGAACGGAAACCCACGGACCGTCATGCCTGCGCGAGGACAGACTTTCGCGGGCCTTCCGGATTTCTGGAGGTCTCCATACGCTGGCTTCTGGAACGGGCTAACTTCCCTATAGCTCTGGCATGCCCATTTATGGCACCTTATATCCGAGCAAGGGCTTGTGTTCGCAAAGAATGATGTCTGCACGGGATGGTATTTCGCAACGGAGCATCAGGTGGGATGATAGCAAGGCGAAAGACTGCGGTGGTGGTCCTGGCGGCCGGGAAGGGCACGCGGATGAAATCCGATCTGCCCAAGGTCCTGCATCCGCTGGCGGGACGGCCCATGATCCGATACCTCATCGACACGGTGGAAACGCTGGCGCCAGAAAGAGTCATCATCGTGATCGGGCCCGAGATGGAAGGCGTTGCCCGTGCGGTGGCGCCCCATGACACGGTGGTACAGCATCGACGGCTGGGCACCGGGTACGCGGTGGCCACCGCCCGCGACCTTTTGCGTGGATTCGATGGAGACGTCCTGGTGCTTTATGGCGACACGCCCTTGTTGTCCCGTGCCACTCTTGAGAACATGCTAGCCGTATTGCGGGCCGATTCCCGCATCGGATTGGTTGTCCTTGGGTTCCGGCCATCGGATCCGGCCGAATACGGCCGTCTGGTCACGGCAAGCGACGGTAGCTTGATCGCTATCATCGAATACCGGGACGCAACGCCCTCCCAGCGCACCATCGATCTGTGCAATTCGGGAGTCATGGCGGTCAGGGGGGAGCATCTGTTCGGCCTTCTGGATAGAATCGGCAACGACAATGCCAAGGGTGAATATTATCTGACGGATATCGTTGCCCTGGCGCAAGGGTTCCAGTGTGCCCATGTCGAGGGAAACGAGGTCGAACTGTTTGGCATCAATACGCGGCGTGACCTGGCCCGGGCCGAAGCGCGGGTGCAGGAACATTTGCGCAATGCCATGCTCGATGCCGGGGTCACCTTGATCGATCCCCCGACCGTTCATTTCTGTTTTGACACACACATCGGCCGCGACGTGACCATCCATCCATACGTAGTATTCGGACCAAGTGTTACCATTGGTGATGGTACGGTCATCTACAGCTTCTGTCATTGCGAACAGGTTACGATCGCTATCGGCGCTTCCATCGGTCCCTATGCCCGCCTGCGGCCAGGAGCGATCATCGGAGCGGGGGCGCACGTCGGCAACTTCGTCGAAGTCAAGAAAGCGGTCATCGAACCTGGGGCCAAGGTCAACCACCTGTCCTACATCGGTGATGGCCGGGTCGGGGCAGGGGCTAACATCGGAGCCGGAACCATCTTTTGCAACTATGACGGTTACGCCAAGTCGTTCACCGATGTCGGGGCCGGCGCCTTTATCGGATCCAATTCAGCCCTGGTGGCACCGGTCAGGATCGGGGACGGGGCTGTCGTCGGGGCTGGTTCGGTTATCACCAAGGACGTCTCAGCGCATGCGCTCGCGGTGGCGCGGGGAACCCAGATGGAAATGCCGGACTGGGCCCGCCTTCATTGGGCCCGCAAGGAGGCGGAAAAGGCAGGGGAAAAAACGGAAAGAACACAGGACTGAAGACCGGAAAGACGGGAAAGCATGTGTGGCATCGTTGGAATCATCAGCAAGGGAGAAGTGGTCCCTTTTCTGATCGAGGGCTTGCGGCGGCTGGAATATCGGGGGTACGATTCAGCGGGAATCGCTACCCTGGTCAACAGCGGCATCGAACGCCGGCGGGCCGAAGGCAAGTTGTCACGTCTGGAAAGGCTGCTGGCTGAACAGCCCGCGGCGGGTCGTATCGGTATTGGCCATACCCGCTGGGCTACCCACGGCGTCCCGAACGAGACCAACGCCCACCCCCATGCCGACCGGCGGGTCGCAGTGGTCCATAACGGCATCATCGAGAATTTCCAGGAACTGCGCACGGAACTAGTCCGCAAAGGGTGCACGTTTGAAAGTGAAACCGACAGCGAAGTCGTGGTTCACCTGGTCAGTTCCTTCCTGCATGAAGGCCATGCGCCCGCGGAAGCCACCCAGCGGGCCTTGCAACGTCTGCAAGGGGCTTTCGCGCTGGCGCTTCTGTTTGCTGGCCACCATGACCTGCTGATCGGTGCCCGCCGTGGCAGTCCGCTCGCCATCGGGTATGGAGAGGGCGAGATGTATCTGGGGTCCGACGCCCTGGCCCTTGCGCCCCTGACACAGAAGATCACCTATCTGGAAGAAGGCGATTGGGCTGTCGTGACGTCAGAGGGTGTCACCATCTATGATGACGGGGATCGTCTGGTCAACCGTGCGGTGCGCCAGACCGCACGCTCGGGGGCCCTGATCGGCAAGGGTGGCCATCGTCACTTCATGCTGAAGGAAATCTTCGAGCAGCCCCAGGTGATCGGCGATACCCTCAACACCATGTTCAACCCGGTCTCGCGCACGATTACCTTGCCCGAACTGCCCTTTGACCTTGCTGCGGTGCCGCGCGTGATGATCGTTGCCTGCGGAACCTCCTATTATGCCGGTCTGGTCGCCAAATACTGGTTCGAACGGATCGTGCGGGCGCCGGTTGAAGTCGATGTGGCCTCGGAATTCCGCTACCGGACACCGTTTCTGATGCCAGGAGGGCTTGCCCTGTTCATCTCCCAGTCGGGCGAAACCGCTGATACCCTGGCCGCCCTGCGCTATTGCCACCAGCATGATCAACACACGTTGGCCATCGTCAACGTGGCGGAAAGTACGATGGCCCGTGAGGCGGAAGGTCTGCTGCAAACGCTGGCCGGACCAGAGATCGGGGTTGCCTCGACCAAGACTTTCACGACCCAGTTGACGGTGCTTGCCTGCCTGGCCATTGCCATGGCAAAGGCCAGGGGGGTCATCGACCATCCGACCGAAGCGCGCCTGTCCAGTGCGCTCGTCGAGGTGCCGGGCCGGGTCGCCGAAGTCCTGCGTCATGATGAACGCATTCGCCAGATTGCAGCTACTGTGATGGATGCTCGTGAAGTTTTGTACCTTGGCCGTGGCACCAGCTTTCCAATTGCCCTGGAAGGGGCCCTGAAGCTGAAGGAAATCAGTTATATCCACGCCGAGGGCTATGCGGCGGGAGAAATGAAACACGGTCCCATTGCCCTGATCGATGAGACCGTGCCGGTGATCGTGATCGCGCCGTCCGACGAACTGTTCGAAAAGACGGCCTCGAACGTGCAGGAAGTGGTCGCCCGTGGTGGCAAGGTCGTGTTGTGCAGCGACTGGCAGGGAGCCAACCGGCTGAAGAACAATGCCGTGTTCGACATTACCCTGCCTTATGTCGATCCTTTCGTGGCGCCCATCCTGTATGCCATTCCTGTACAACTTCTGGCCTATCATATCGCCGTTCTGAAAGGCACCGATGTGGACCAGCCGCGCAACCTTGCCAAAAGCGTGACGGTGGAGTAGCTGGAACCGTCAGGAATCCTCCCATATCAAGGTCATCAGCCGTTCGGCCAGCAGTGCCGCGGCCATCGGGCAGCTGCGACAGCCGGTGACTGTCGGGGGCCGGGAGCAGTCAAGGCATCGCGTGACGACGGGAGCCAGGGCGGTGATGGCAGCCAGCATTTCCTCGCACTGGCGTTTCCGTTCCGTGATGGTATGGTGCAGCGTGATGGGGAGGCTATGAACACACCGGCTGGCCTGGTCGCCGGTGAGATGGTCCGGACGGGCCCGGACCAGGGCATGTATCTGGGAGAGAGAGGCGCCGGCTTCTTCCAACGCCAATATCAGCCGGAGCCGCTCGACGTCCCTGGCCCGGAAACGGCGCGCCCCTCCTGCCATGCGGGGGGCATAACCAGTTTTATATCTTCATAATAGCGCAGAGCACTGGGGGCCACGCCCAGTCGGGCAGCGGTTTCCCCAATACCAATGCCGAACGGTAACGGGGCCTCGCTCTCATTCCCTGCCATCTGGCTTCCCCTTCCATCCGGTCGCCGTGAAAGCCGTCCTTCTTCCGGGTTGGCGTACTGCCCATCAGACCGCCACCACCCGACTATCGATTCCCGAACGGATCATGGTCTTGTAGGTCTATTCCGAGCGGACCTCGACCACCCCGTCCATTTCTTCCAGAATCCGCTTGACCCTTGACCCGTTCTGGCCTCGTCCACACTAAGCGTGTTGCGGCAGGCGAGGAGAAGGTCTAGCCAGGCTTTGCCGTGTCCTGGTCATCCCCATACTTAAAGTTAAGCTTAACTTTAGAAAATGGAAATGGCCCCACCCTGTCAAGGCGGTGTGCCGCCAGGACCAGGGCAATCGGATAGAAGTATATATTCCCATAATCAAGCCCTCCCCGTGGACGGAAGCCCCCCTTTCCCTTGGAGAAAAGACCCCTTCCCCCTTGGATCGGGGGAGGGGGGCCCGTGGTGGTCATGCCTCTTGGCTAGTGGGCCAAGCAGCGTCCAGACGGAAAAGCCTCATGCCCCCTCGATCCTTTCACGATAGACCCTGTCCCCGAAAAAGACCCCCGTTCCCCTGGAGCAGAATTGACCGTTCCAGGTTCAAATACCTAAGAAAGGCGGACGGCTCTGGTTACGGTAGGGCTTGGCCCAGGGAAACGCTATAATAGACACAGGGAGGAACCCGCCTGTGGGACACAGAGCAGGGGTGAACCGGGGCGCGGGCTGCAAAGGACAGGGGAGGGCAGGAAGATCAGGTGCTTCAGGGAACGGTCAGACATTTCTTCCAGATTTCAGGTGCGTTTGGTCTGCTGCTGATTCTCGGCCTACCACTGTTGGCTTGGCGTATCTCCACGGCGCCGCTCCGGCTTGATTTTCTCACGCCTTATATCCAGGAGGCCCTGAATGCAGGCAGCGACTCGTACCGCTTCACGCTTGGCGGAACCGCGTTGTACTGGGCTGGAGAGCGGCACATGTTCGACATTCGGGCTATCGATGTCGAGGTGTGGACAGCAACCGGTCAACCCGTCATCACCTTGCCGGATCTGTCATTCTCCCTGAGCCTGAAAGCGCTGAGGCAGGGGGTGATTGCGCCCCATGTCATCAAGATACGGGATGGCCGTCTGCATCTGCGCCGCACGCTGCAAGGGCTGAGCGCCGCGGCGCAGGGCATACCGCAAGCGGCAGAGCGGGATTCTGCCGCCAGCCTCATGGGCGGACTTGTCGAGGCGCTGCTGACACCGTCCGATTCTGCCTATCCGACTGGTCATCTGGAACGAATCCGTCTGACCGGCGGAACGGTCAGCATCGATGACCAGGTGCTCGGTGTCACCTGGACGGCAACTGATATCGACCTTGAACTGACTCGTGACAGGGAGGGGATCAATGCCTATAGCCGGCTGCTAGTCCAGATGGCGGACGGACCGGTCCCCGTCACGCTGACCGGACGTCATGCCGTACATAAACGGCAGTCGAGCCTGGTGCTTGCCTTTACCAACCTGCGACCGGCGGCCCTGGCACACGCCGTTCCGTTACTGGGCGATCTGGCTGGTTTCGATCTTCCCGTTGCCGGCACGTTGTCAGGGCGGCTTGAACACGACGGACCGCTGCATCCGCTCGGCTTCTCGATTACTGGCGATTCTGGCGTCGTTACCCTGCCGTCCCCGTATACTGCCCGCTACGATGTTCACAGCCTGACACTGCAGGGGACGATCGCCCCGGATTTCCATAGTCTGGTGCTTGACAAGGGCATCCTGGATCTGGGCGGACCCCGGCTGGAACTGGCCGCCGCTCTTACCTGGACGCCGCCCCCTGCCGTTCCGCGCCCTGCGGCCGATGAACCCGCGCCGGGGGCTGCACAGATCCTGTCTGACAAGGCGGACCGCCCTGGCCAGACAGGCGCTGGGCTGGGAGACAGCAAATGGAAGAAAGGACGGCGGTTTCCCCTCTTGCCGCCTCTGCCATCGCCTGGGATCAGGGCCCCCTTGCCTGAACCCGGTCCGCCCCCTTCTCCGGCAGGCCGGCTGACCGTTGCCGCCGACGCTGTCTTGCGCGCAATTCCCTTAAATGACCTGATGCGCTACTGGCCGGCCGGGGTGGCGCCTGACCCGCGCGCCTGGATCTGGACCAGCCTGCGGGATGGCTTGATCGAACAGGCCCGCTTCACGGCCAGTCTGGGCGGTGCCGATGCAACCGGGCTGAAAGTGGAGGGACTGTATGGAGAGCTAACGGTCCGCGATGCCACCATCGACTACCTTGCCCCCATGCCGCCGGTCCGTCACGCCGCGGCAACCGTGATCTTCCACCCTTCCCGGCTGGAGATCACGGCGCACAGCGGAGGGGTTCACGACCTGCACATCCCCAAAGGCAAGGTGGTGATCACCGGTCTCGACCAAATTGACCAGTTCTGTCACATCGATTTGACCGTCGCCGGTCCGGTGAAAGATGCCTTGCAGCTTGTCGACAGCGAACCTCTGGGATACGTGACGGCGCTTGGCCTCCCGTCTGCGCAGGTCCGCGGCACGACCGTCACCCGACTGCTGCTAGACTTTCCAGTGAAAAAGAGTCTGACGCTGGATCGGCTTGCGGTCAAGGTGGAGGCTCAATTGTCCGATCTTGCCCTGTCCGTTTCCGGCCGTGACCTGACCCACGGTACGCTCGCTCTTGTCGTCGATAACGAGAAGCTGCACGCCAGCAGCCGGGCGATTGTCGGCGGTGCCCCGGTGCATCTAGACTGGCAGGAATTTTTCAACCGCCGTCTTTCCCCCGTCCGCAGCCATTACACGATGCGGGGTTCATTCGACAACGCGCAGCGCCGCGCGCTCGGTCTCGACTTTCCGCCGTTCATCCCTCCCTATCTGAACGGACCGGTACGAACGGATCTGACGGCAACCGTCGGCTTTGACGGTCTGGGCACTCTGATTGCAGAAGCGGACCTGACGGCGGGTGGAATGGAGATTGCCGGTGTCGGCTGGTACAAGTCCCCCGGTCAGCCGGCCCGGGCGAGGGCAACCCTCCATTTCACCTCTGGGGGGGTGCACGACATCTCCCATTTCATCTTACAGGCCGACAACGAAGCCGACGTAGCCGGGCGCGTTACATTCACGTCAGCTGGGCGGTTGGACCGGATTATCCTTGACCGTCTCCAGGTTGGCCGGACCGATCTGGCCGGGACTCTAGCTCTGACTCAAGGGGGGGAGGTACATTTGCATTTGCAAGGAGCCGCCTTCGACGCAGCACCGCTTCTAGCCTCTCCGGCTGGTTCGGTGTCTTCCGACGGTCCGGCGGCGCCCGACCTGATTCTGGAAGTGGCCGTAGCCCGGCTGTGGGGAAGCGAGGAGGGATTCTTCACCAACGTCGCGTTGTCGGCGCGGCGCGAAAACGGAGGCTGGCATCATGGCCACCTGAACGCCTCGCTCGGCCCCAAAGGCAGCTTCAAAGCGACCCTGGCACCCCGGCCGAGTGACGCCGTGCCCCCTGCAGGCGGCGATACGACCGACGACGCCGCCCCCCCCCCCCCCCCCCCCCGCAGGTCATCACCGTCACCAGCGACGATGCCGGTGCCACGCTGCGCGCCTTCGGCCTGTTCAACAACATGGTCGGCGGACACATGCGGGTACATGCCGTTCTTGATGAAGCGGATACCTTACGGGGCACCGTACGGGTCGATCATTACCGTCTGGTCAACGCGCCTCTCCTGGCTCGTCTTCTGACGATGGCGGCCTTGACCGGCATTCTTGAAGCACTGACCGGTGAGGGCCTTCGTTTCATCAGTCTTGAGATGCCGTTCGTGTACCAGGATGGTATCCTGTCCCTGACGGACTTCCACACATCCGGTCCTTCGTTGGGATTGACCGCTGCGGGCAAGCTGTTCTTGCGGGAGACGCGGCTGGACGTAGATGGCACGATCGTTCCGATCTACCTCGTTAACAGTCTGGTTGGCAACCTTCCTTTGCTCGGCGACCTGATTACCGGAGAAAAGGGTGGTGGTCTGTTTGCGGCGACTTACACCATGACGGGTTCCTTTTCCAATCCCGAGATGACGGTCAACCCGTTGGCAGTTATCCTGCCCGGTTTCCTGCGCAATTTGTTCAAGATCTTCAAGGCCGGTCAGCAGACGCAAGACAATGCGACCGAACAGGGTACCGCCGTAGGACAGGGGAAAATAGAACACCCTCCAAAAGAAGAACAATAGGGCACTTCTAAAAGCCGCCCCCTGGACGGAAGACCCCCTCCTTGGATCGGGG
This sequence comes from uncultured Rhodobacterales bacterium, assembly GCA_964624075.1. GTDB lineage: Bacteria > Pseudomonadota > Alphaproteobacteria > Rhodospirillales > Rhodospirillaceae > CAZUWH01. Next base: position 65,506 of record CAZUWH010000011.1, on the reverse strand, counting down.
GAGGGAGTCGGGGGGTGGTCGTGCTTCTTGGCCGGCGGGGCCGGCAGCGTCCAGGCAGAGGCATCACCCTCACCCAACCCTCCTCCATCCAAGGGGGAGGGCTTGCAGATCCCAGGAGGAAAAGCCTCATGCCCCCCTCGATTCTCTCCCGACGGACCCCGTCCCCGGAAAAGACCCCCGTTCCCCCGGAGGGAACACGCCCGCCTCCCTGGAGTGGGGGAGGGCCCCCGATGAACCGGTTTTTGTCAAGGTTTTTCTTTCCTCCGATGGTGAAGGCAGGAGACCCCGATTCGGTCATGAATCCCGTCCAGAAGGCAAAAAAACGCACATACTGGTGGCTACGAGACTCCAGCAACTGGCGATTCTGCTTCATGCAAGGCAGTTTTGCAAACTGGGGCTTGCAGACTGACCGTCATTTCAGGCTATTTTAAAAAGGAAAGTGTCGACCGCGCTACGCGTGCGCGGACACACCAGCATGGAAGCAAACAGGATGGGAATGGAATTGATCGAGCGCATCCGTGAACGTGCCTACCAGCTCTGGGAAGCAGAGGGGTGCAAGCAGGGTCGCGACATGGAATACTGGTTCAGGGCCGAAGCCCAGATTGCCGGTGAACAGGCGGCCGGGCAGGCACGTGCTTCCCTGCCTTCTCAGACGACGTCTGGTGCTGGAAGCGGTGCGGCGGCTGAAAGCGCTACAAAGCTGAAAGACCGCAGCAAAACTGAAGCCGAGATGAGAACCGACACAGGCCCGTGGTCTGCACCACGCAAGGCACGATCCAGAAAGGTCTGAGGGGGCGTGCCGTTGGCACGGATGAGCCGACGGAAAGACAAAGAGGGTGGCGCGGCCTGTTCGTGAGATGGCGGCGGCGCAGAGGGGTTAGTGGTTGGGTGATGGCTAAAAGCAAGGCCCTCCAACAGGTTGGAGGGGGGGGGTGTTTTTGTTGTTTCAGGCCTTGATCACCTGACTGCAGAAATTAGGGTGGCATCAATCATGAGTTATCAAACAATCGACGGGGCGGTTCTGAGTGTTGTCAATTCGGACCATGCTGATCCGTTCTCCATTCTTGGTATCCATTCTGCGAGACCAGAAAAGGGGATGGTCATCCGGGCGTTTCAGCCTCATGTTCTGCGGGTTGATGTCATTGATCCGGCAGGGACGATGCTAGCGCCCATGGAGCGGATTCACCAGCATGGCATCTTCGTGGCCATGTTCCCTGAAGCCAAGGATCGTTTTCCATACCGATTCCGTTTGCATTTCTGGGGCGGGGGCACGACCGAGATCGATGATACCTATCGATTCCCACAGGTACTGGGCGAAATGGATCAGCACCTGCTGGCGGAAGGCACGCATCTGCGCAGTTATGAAAAGCTCGGCGCGCATCCAATGGAGATGGAAGGCATCAAGGGCGTTGCCTTTGCTGTCTGGGCTCCCAATGCGCAGCGCGTCAGCGTGGTCGGTGACTTCAACGAGTGGGATGGCCGACGTCACCCGATGCGCGTTCATCATTCCTGCGGGGTGTGGGACATCTTCATTCCCGGTATCGAAGATGGCATGCATTACAAGTTCGAAATCCGTGGTCCCCACGGCAACCTGATGCCGGCGAAGGCCGACCCGTATGCTTTCTGGTGCGAGATCCCGCCGCACACAGGTTCGCGGGTCTATGACATGACGCGGTTCCAGTGGGCCGATGACGAGTGGATGAAAAACCGTGCCGAGACGAGCACACGCGACAAGCCGATCAGCATCTACGAGGTGCATCTGATGTCATGGCGGCGTAATCCTGAACAGGGATTCCGCTCGTTGAGCTATCGGGAACTGGCCGAGGAGCTGGTGGATTACGTCAAGGATCTGGGATTCACGCATATCGAGCTCTTGCCGGTCACCGAACATCCCTTTGTCGGATCATGGGGCTATCAGCCCATCGCCTTGTTCGCACCGACCAGTCGCCTGGGCAATCCTGACGATTTCCGCTATTTCGTCGATAAGTGTCATGAAGCCGGCATCGGCGTCATCCTGGACTGGGTGCCCGGTCATTTTCCCGAAGACGCCCACGGTCTCGGTTTCTTCGACGGCACCCATCTGTATGAACACATGGATCCCCGTCAGGGACGGCATAGCGATTGGGGAACCCTGGTCTACAACTATGATCGCAGAGAGGTACAGAACTTCCTTCTGTCCAGTGCCTTGTTCTGGCTTGAGCAGTATCATATCGATGGCTTGCGTGTGGATGCGGTCGCCTCGATGATCTATCTCGACTACAGCCGCACGCATGGAGAGTGGGTACCAAATGAATATGGCGGGAAGGAGAATCTCGGGGCAATCTACTTTCTGAAGCGTGTCAACGAAATGGTCTATGCGCAGCATTCTGGCGCTTTCACCTGTGCCGAGGAATCGACAGCGTGGCCGATGGTTTCCCGTCCCACCTATCTTGGTGGGCTTGGGTTCGGCTACAAGTGGAATATGGGATGGATGCATGATACGCTGCGGTATATATCAAAAGATCCCGTACATCGACGCTACCATCACGATGATCTGACCTTCGGACTTCTGTATGCCTTTCACGAGAATTTCATCCTTGCCATCTCCCATGACGAGGTCGTGCATGGCAAGGGCTCGCTGGTCAGCAAGATGCCGGGAGACGAATGGCAGAAATTTGCCAACCTGCGGCTCTATTTCACCTTCATGTACACGCAGCCGGGCAAAAAGCTCCTGTTCATGGGATCGGAATTCGGTCAGACCTTGGAGTGGAACCACGACGACAGTCTGGGTTGGCATCTATTGCAGTATCCGATTCACAATGGCGCCCGCGTCTGTCTGCGGGATCTGAACGCTCTTTATCGTCGTACCCCTGCCTTGCATGAGCGGGACAGCGAATGGGAGGGGTTCCAGTGGGTTGACTGCCACGATCACGATCAGAGCACTTTGTCCTATCTGCGACGGGGCATGGATCCGAACGACTTCGTGACCATCGTGTGCAACTTCACCCCCATGGTACGGCACGATTATCGCGTCGGCGTGCCAATGCCTGGATTGTATCAGGAGATTTTCAATTCAGATGCCGCCGTGTATGGGGGAAGCAATGCCGGCAACGCCGGCGCGGTACTGGCTGAACCTGTGCCCATGCATGGACAACAGTATTCGGTGTCCCTGACTATGCCTCCTTTGGGAGCAGTAATTTTCAAGCCGATGACGGCTTGAAGCGGGGGACGGCGTGGTCAAAGGTTCTGGTTGGGTGATCTGGCCCGGGGGCTCCTACCCTTTGGGGGCAACCTGGGATGGGCAGGGTGTTAATTTTGCCTTGTTCTCGGACCATGCCGAACGGGTGGAAGTCTGCCTGTTCGATTCAAGCGGACGTCACGAACAGGTGCGGATTCCATTGCCGGAATATACCGATCAGATCTGGCACGGCTATCTGCCGGACTGTCGGCCGGGTCAGCTCTACGGGTATCGGGTCTATGGCCCCTATGATCCCCTGAAGGGGCATCGCTTCAATGGGAACAAGCTGCTGATCGACCCTTATGCCCGCGCCATTGCCGGACGGATTCACTGGCATGCCGCCCTGTTTGGGTACCGGACCGACAGTGCACGTGCAGACCTGTCGTTCGACCGCCGTGACAACGCCCGTTACGTGGCCAAGGGCGTGGTCATGGCGGCAACGTTTCCATGGCCGGAGGAGCATCGGCCCCGCACACCGTGGAACCGGACTGTCCTTTACGAGACCCACGTGGCCGGTCTGTCGCGGTGCCATCCGCAAGTGCCTGAAAATCAGCGTGGTACCTACAGTGGCCTAGTCACGGGACCAATTCTGCGCCATCTGCAAACCCTGGGGATAACGGCCATCGAGCTTCTGCCCGTTTTCCCGTTCCTGGATGAACAGCATCTTGTTGACAAAGGGTTGACCAATTACTGGGGGTACAATCCTTATGCCTTCTTTGTTCCTCACCAGGGCTATCTGAGCGGTTCAGGCAGCAACGAATTCAAGTTAATGGTTCGCCGTTTTCATGAAGCCGGGATCGAGGTGATTCTTGATGTGGTTTTCAACCACACGGCAGAAGGCAATCATATGGGACCGACTCTTTCCCTGAAGGGGATCGACAATCTGAGTTACTACCTGACCGTTCCCGGCGATGCCCGCTATTACATGGATTATACCGGCTGTGGCAACACGTTAAACATGCTACATCCGCGTGTCGTGCAGATGGTCATGGACTCTCTGCGGTACTGGGTCAGCGAAATGGGTGTGGACGGCTTCCGGTTCGATCTTGCCTTGTCCCTGGCACGGCTGCCGGAAGGTTATCATCCTAGCTGTCCGTTCCTGGCTGCGGTGCGTCAGGACCCGGTCCTGTCCAAGGTCAAGCTGATTGCCGAGCCGTGGGATTTGGGTCTGGGCGGCTATCAGGTGGGAGGCTTTCCGTCTGGCTGGGCGGAATGGAATGACCGCTTCCGTAATACCGTGCGTGGCTTCTGGCGCGGGGACTACAATCTCGCCAGCGAGATGGCTACCCGTCTGACCGGTTCTTCGGACCTGTTCGAACACAGCGGGCGCCGCCCCCAGGCCAGCATCAATTTCATCACCGCCCACGATGGGTTCACCTTGCATGACCTCACCAGCTACAACGATAAGCACAACGAGGGCAACAGCGAGAACAACTGCGACGGTACCAACCAGAATCTAAGCTGGAACTGCGGTGCCGAAGGGGAAACGGCCGATCCACGTATCACAGCCCTGCGCCTGCGTCAGAAAAAAAACATGCTGGCGACGCTTCTGTTGTCCCAAGGAGTCCCGATGCTGGTGGCCGGTGATGAAATGGGTCGCACCCAGGGGGGCAACAATAACGCCTATTGCCAGGATAATCCCAGCAGCTGGGTGGATTGGTCACTGAACCGGGCTGAAGACCGTGCGCTTCTGGACTTCACCCGCCTGCTTCTGGCTTTGCGCCGCGCGCATGCCGTGTTCCGCCGCGCAACCTTTTTTACCGGTGCCATTGTGCCCTGTCTCGGCCTGAAGGACGTCACGTGGCTGAACGCGAATGGCTGCGAAATGCAGCCACAAGAGTGGGAGGCTCCCCGCGTTCGTTGCTTCGGTTTCCATTTAAGCGGGGCGACGGATGACATCGGTCCTGATGGTGCGCCGCTCGTTGACGACCGTTTCGTCATTCTGATGAACGCTCATGATGGGCCCATCGATTTCCGTCTTCCTGCCAGCACCTACGGTCAGCGCTGGAATCGTCTGTTCGATACGGCCCGACCCGATTGGCCAGCGGAAACCTTTGCCGCCTCCGGCCTCTATCTACTGGAGCCGCGCTCGTTCGTGCTGCTGAACTGTTGCGAGCGCCGGAAAGGTACGGAGCGCCCGCACGGCTCGCACCCTGTCTCCGTCAGAACAGTCCTGTCTCATCCCGGCCAGGGTGACAAGCCCCGACGCAAGGCCTGGCTCAAAACCAGGATGCAGAAGCCAAAAAGGAAGCGATCATGGACAAAAGCAAAATCCTGAGCCGACTGGCTGACCTGGTTGGGATCGAGCCGGTTTATTGGGACATCTTCGGCCATCGCAACGAGACCAGCGAAGACACCAAGCGGTTGATGATGGCGGCCATGGGTTTGCCAGTGGAGACCCATGAGACTGCGGCCGAATATCTGCGAACCTTCGAGGAACATCTGTGGCAACGTTGGGTGCAGCCTGTCACCGTTGTCCGCCGCGGCCGGCCCCTGGTCGTGCCGCTCTGTCTGCCGGCCGATATCAGTCTGCGGCCGGTTTGCTGGAGTCTTGCCACCGAGGACGGTCATGTCTCAAGTGGTCGGTATCTGCCTGGCACACTGCCTGAAAGTGGCAGCCGTGTCATCGATGGCACCGTAGTTATGTGCCTGTCCATGACATTGCCCGACGATGTTGCTGAAGGCTACCATACCCTGACCATCGAGGCAGGCGAAACATCGGCCAGCGGGATGGTGGTGGTCGCACCGACCATGTCCTATCTGCCGGCCTGGTTTCTGGCTTGTGAGCGACGGTGGGGGGTGGCCTGTCATCTTTACGCCCTGCGTTCAGACGACGACTGGGGCATGGGTGATTTTACAGCCCTGGCCCGACTTTCAGATGTTCTGGTCGGAACGGGAGCCGCCTGCATCGGCGTCAATCCCCTCCATGCCCTGTTTCCCCACAATCCTCTCCATTGCAGTCCCTACTCGCCATCGAGCCGGCTGTTCCTGAATCCGCTCTACATCGACGTCATGGCGGTGCCGGAACTGGCCGAATGCGACCGGGCCCAGAAGCGCATCAGAACCGCTAAGTTCCAGAAACGGCTGGAACAGACGCGGGTGACGGAGCGGGTGGACTATCCGGCCGTAGCCGCGCTGAAGGAGGAAGTGCTCGAACTCCTGTATGCCTGCTTCGAGTCCAAACATCCTTCCGGCCGCAAGACCGACGACCGCCGCAAGGCCTTTGAACGTTTCTGTGACGAGGGCGGGGAAACCCTCTACCGGTTTGCCCTCTACCAGACTCTGGTCGACAGCCATAACGGGCAGACGTGGCATGATTGGCCGGCGCCGTTCCAGAGCCCGCACAGTACCGAGGTGCAGGCCTTCGCCAGGGAAAATGCACATGTCAAGCGGATTGCCTATCACCTGTACCTGCAATGGGAAGCCGACCGTCAGTTGGAAGCCGCTGTTCACCGTGCTGCCGACAATGGTCTGTCGGTCGGTCTGTATCGTGATCTTGCCGTAGGTGTAGACCCTGCCGGGTCTGACGTATGGGGCCACAAGGAAACCTTTGCCGATGCTCATGTCGGGGCACCGCCCGACCAGTTCAACGCCAAGGGACAGGACTGGGGCTCACCGCCATTCAATCCCCTGCGGCTGAGGGAAGGCGGCTATGCCGAATTCATTGCCGTGCTGCGAGCCAACATGCGCCATGCTGGTGCCCTGCGCATCGATCATGTGATGGCCCTGATGCATCTGTTCTGGATTCCGCTCGGGGGAAATCCATCTACGGGTGCTTACATGGGCTATCCCTTCGACGATCTGCTCGGAATCGTTGCCCTGGAGAGTCACCGCCATCAATGCATGGTCATTGGCGAAGATCTGGGCACCGTGCCGCCTGCATTCCGCGAACGCATGACCGCCGAGGGTATCCTGTCGTACCGTCTGCTGATATTCGAACGCTGGCCGGGTGAAGATCTGTTCAAGCGGCCGGGTACCTACCCGCCGGCGGCACTGGCCACGGCCTCCACCCACGACCTGCCAACGGTGGCCGGTCACTGGCGTGGAACCGATGTCGCCCTGAAGCAGGCTCTGAATCTGGTCTCGGCCGATCAGCCGGCCGAAACTCTCACGGCCAACCGTCTGACCGACCGTCGGCTGCTGCGCGCGGCCCTGATTGATCAGGGGCTGATCGGGGAAGATTTCCCTCTTGATCCGGACCTGAACGAAACACACGTGCAGACGCTGGTCCTCGCCGTGCATCGTTTCCTGGCCCGATCAACAAGCCGTTTCATGCTTGTCAACCTCGATGACCTGTTACTGGAAACGACCCAGCTCAACCTGCCGGGGACGGTGGACGAATACCCGAACTGGAAACGCAAGCTGTCCCAACCGGTCGAGCGTTTGCGTGACAATATCTATCTGCACACCAGTGCCGCCACCATCGAAGCCGATCGCCGGGCACCGCCTGCTCCAGCTTGAGCGGGAGAAGGAAAAGATCATGCCCGCCCGGCGTATTCTCGGTGTCACGATTGGACTCCTGATCCTGCTGACCGGCTGTCAGACGGCTGAGCCCGTCCAGCGACTGCCTGAGCTTCGTTTCAACCATCTCTTGCCGATCAAGATTGATGTCGGCGCAATCGAGGTACTCTCGCACCATGAACCGCTGTTCAGAGCCCCTTATGTCGAGCACATCATGCCGGTTTCCCCTGAGCGGGCGGCGCATCAGTGGGCCCATGACCGTTTGAAAGCGGTGGGAAGTTCGGAGCGGCGGGCCGTTTTCATCGTTCGGCAGGCTCACGTGGTCGAAAAACAACTAGCCGCTGATATGGATTTCACACGCTATTTCAAGAAACAGCAATCGGAGCGCTATGATGCGCATCTTGATGTCGTTCTGGAAATTCGCGACGAAAACGGTCGTGCCATTGGCGAGGCAACCGCGACAGCCAACCGCGGCCGCACCGTTGCCGAAGACATCACCCCGAATGAGCGTGACCGGATCTGGCAGGAAATGGTCGAGGCGCTGCTCATAGATATGAACAACGTGCTGGAAAGCGCCATGCAGCAGCATCTTGCCCGCTATGTAAGCCTGCTTCCGTAGAGCGAAAGGACGAGATGCAAAGGGAGAGGTTCCGGTCCCGATATTATGTCGCTTTCCGTCGTCAACCCCGTTGAGTCCGCCCACGCCCAGCGCCAGGCAGCGGACCCGAAGGCTTCTGTCTGGGTGGCTGCCTCGGCGGGATCAGGCAAGACTAAGGTGCTGGTGGACCGGGTATTGAACCTGCTGTTGGAAGGCGTGTGCCCGGAACAGATTCTGTGCCTTACCTTTACCAGGGCAGCGGCAGCAGAAATGGCCAACAGGATCAATCATAGGTTGTTGCTATGGGCAACGTTGCCCGGTGCCGCCCTGGCCGAGGATCTGTTCCGCCTGCACAGGGCACCAGCCGATGCGGCCACGCAGGCCCGGGCCCGGCGTCTGTTTGCCAGCGTGCTCGACGTAGGCCTGCAGATCGAGACTCTGCACGCCTTTTGTCAGATGATTCTGAAACGGTTCCCCCTTGAGGCCGGGGTGGCTCCTCATTTCCAGGTCATGGATGATCATGACGCCGAGGAAGCTATGGCTGTTGTCCGCGAGTGTGTGCTGCACGCCGCCCGCGATTCGCCTGGACTTGCCACCGCCTTGCGAACTGTGACCGCATACGTGCACGATCTGCACTTTCCGGCACTGATGAATGACCTGGCTGGTGCCCGTGGCCGGCTGCAGTCTTTGTTCGAGCGGTGGGGCGGTGTCGAGAGCGTGGTGGCGGCCCTCTGCGCCCGTCTGAACGTCGCTCCTGGAGAAACGCCGGCCAGCGTGCTTGCAAATGCCTGTGCCGAGGGAGCCTTTGATGGACCAAGTTTGCAGGCCGCAGCAACGGCGCTTCTGGCTGGTTCGGACAGCGATGGCGAACGCGGGAAGGTGCTGACTGCCTGGCTGGCTGAACCGGATACTGAAACCTTTGGCACCTATCGCCGGGTCTTTTTCACGAGCGAGGGAACGGTACGCAAGACTCTTATCACCCGAAAGACTGCCAGGACTGCGCCGACTGCCGCCGTGGTTCTGGCTGCCGAAGCCAAGCGATTGGAAGCGGTGGAGGAGCGGCGCAAGGCCGCTGCCGTGGCCGAGGCGACGGCAGCCCTCTTGCGCCTGGGAGCAGCCCTGCTCGAGGCTTATCGCCGTTACAAGGATGTGCGGGCCCTTCTGGACTATGACGACTTGATCCTGACGGTACGCCGTCTCCTGGAAACCGATGGTCGGGCTGGATGGGTGCTCTACAAGCTTGATGGTGGCATCAACCACCTGCTCATTGACGAGGCACAGGATACCAGTGCCGAGCAATGGGCCATCGTCGAGATCCTGACCCAGGAATTTTTCGCCGGTCTCGGCAGCCGGGATGACTCCCGGCCGGACAGCATGCGGACCGTGTTCGCCGTCGGTGACCGTAAACAATCCATCTACAGTTTCCAGGGGGCAATGCCCGATCACTTCGAATCCATGCGGATCCTGTTACGGAACAAGGTGAAAGCCGTGGGGCAGGCGTGGGTAGACGTCCCCCTCAACGTATCATTCCGTTCCACCCCGGCAGTGCTGCGGGCTGTTGACGCTGTCTTTGCCTGCGATCCGGCGCGCGATGGGGTGGCTTTGGCGGGTGAGGAAATTTGCCATCTTGCCTTCCGGTCCGGTCAGGCCGGTCTGGTCGAGGTGTGGCCGCCGGTGGAACCGGCACCAGCAGATCCTATGCCGCCGTGGCGGCCTCCCATCGAACGCATCCAGGGCGACGCACCGGCAGCGCGTCTTGCTCTGCTAGTAGCACACCGTATCGCTACAATGATTAAGGAGGGAGAATGTCTTGAGTCACGCAATCGAACAGTGCGAGCCAGTGACATCATGGTTCTGGTCCGCCGTCGTGGCGGTTTCGTCGAAGATCTGGTCCGCGCCTTGAAAGGCCTCGATGTTCCGGTCGCCGGTATTGATCGCATGATCCTGGGCGAACAGATGGCGGTCATGGATCTGACCGCGCTGGGTAACGTGCTGCTCCTACCCGAGGATGATCTGACCCTAGCCGCGGTGTTGAAAAGCCCTCTGATCGGTCTTGACGAGGATCAGCTCTTCACGCTTGCCCATCCGCGCGGTTCCCGGACCCTGTGGCAGGCCCTGCGAGACCACGCTGGAGCCGCAACGCCATTCAGTCATGCGCATGACTGGTTGGCCGGGCTGCTGGCGGAGGTGGACTATCGTCGCCCCTATGAACTCTATGCCCGTGTGCTGGGACCGCTGGAAGGACGCCAGCGATTGGTAGCCCGGCTGGGACCGGATGCCGAGGATGCCATCGATGAATTCCTGGCCTTGACCTTGCGCTACGAAACCAGCCATGCACCCTCGCTACAAGGCTTCCTGCACTGGCTGGAGGCGACCCGGGTCGAGGTCAAGCGCGACTTGGAGCAAAAAACGGGGGCCGAAGCAGTCCGCATCCTGACCGTTCATGGTGCCAAGGGCTTGCAGGCACCGATCGTATTTTTGCCCGATACCTTGCAGGCACCGCTCCAGACGCCCCGTCTGCTCTGGGAAGATGATGACGATGGCCTGGTGTTCTGGGCGCCGTACCGGGCCCTGGAGCCTCCCTTGTGCGCCGGCCTGCGGGAAACGGCCGCCATGGCGCGCGATCGCGAGTACCATCGTCTCCTGTACGTGGCAATGACCAGGGCCGAGGATCGCCTATACGTGTGTGGCTGGCAGACCCGTCAGACGCCTCCCGCAACCTGCTGGTACCATCTGATCCATACCGCTCTTGTCCCTCTTGGGAAGATAGAAACGGATCCCATACTCGCCACGCTCCTGCCCGCCGTCGCGATCTTGCGTCTGCGCAGCGATCAGACGGAGGGGAGGGAGGATATCATTGACGAGCTGCCGCCTGGGCCGGTCCCTCCGCCGCCGCCGTGGGCGGGGATCGAACCCCCACGCGATCCTGCGCCGCCGCGGCCTCTGGTCCCATCGCGGCCGGACGGCGAGGAGCCGCCGGTGCGTTCGCCTTTGGGGCCTGACGCGGGAGAACGCTTCCGTCGCGGTCGTCTGATCCACCGGCTGCTGCAAAGCCTGCCTGACCTGCCGACGGGTGAGCGTCCGGCCGCTGCCCGGCGCTATCTGGATCATGCCGCTGCCGACCTGGCGCCTTCTGCGCGAACTGCGCTGGTCGTCGAGGTGCTGGCGGTGCTCGACCATCCGGCGGTAGCCTCCTTGTTTGGTCCCGAGGCCCAGGTCGAGGTGCCGATAGTGGGACTCGTAGGGACGCGCGTGATCTCAGGCCAAGTGGACCGGCTGGTGGTTACAAGGGACAACGTGACCATCGCCGACTACAAAACCAACCGGCAGCCACCACAGCGTGTAGAAGATGTGGCATTTATTTACCGGCAGCAGATGGCGGCCTATCGGGCAGTGCTGATCTCCCTCTACCCGGACCGTCGCATCAACTGTGTGCTGGTGTGGACCGATGGTCCGGTGGTGATGCCATTGCCAGCAGCGTTGCTGGATCCCCTCTTTCCGGATCTCTGGGCGCGCCGTTGAGGTCGGGTCTGTGATTCATGCCGCTTGTTCCGCGAGTCTCTAGGTCTGCCTGTTGCGACGAATGAGTACCTCGAATTATTTACATTGCGTCGTTTCCGAAAAAGCGGGAATTCATGCTTGTCAGCGATAGACAGCGTCCAAACGGATGAATCACCCCCCCCCCGCTCCCTTGGAGGGAACACGCCCACCTCCTGGAGGGAAGACCTCCTCCCTCTTGGATCAGGGGAGGGTTGGAGTGGGGGTGATGGTCCCGTCTGGTCCTTGGCTGGCGGTAGGGGGCCTCGTGGTGGTCACGCCCCTTGGTCTGCATGTCATGGATGCTCGCCTGCACGGGCATGACGATTTTTCGAGGTATCCGAACGACATACTAGATTCGGGTGGACGGAATCACGAACACCTGGGCCCCACAGGGGAGCCAAACACATCGGCCAAGATATGGGCATCCATTAGGTGGTCCATCCATTCATCAAGCTGGGCGCTGTCTACCATCCGAACGCGGCTCTCGATTTCGGGAGAAACCGGCCCACAGCATCGCCCAAGCTGGTAGAGCAAAGCTTTGGCTTTGCCTACGACCCGCCCCCTGGCCTCTCCCGCGGCCATCCATTCCCTGGCGGCAATTGACAGCATGTCATCCTCCCATTCCAGTTTCACCTTGCGGATCGCCTGGCGGAGCAAGGTGGCATTGACGTTCGCATAAACGGTCGTCACGTACATCGTCAGCATGGCAAACAAGGGCAGGAAATCCTTCACGTCGGTGAAGCCCGAACCAACAGCGCCTCCGAGTCACATGCCCGCTGCGCGTATTTGAGCACCAACAGCTCGGCCCGCAGAGGGGGGATACGCCGAAAGCGCCGGGTGGGGATCGGTCCCAAATCTACAAGCGCGTACTGGAAGCCCGGCTGATACGGTTTGGCCGTCTCGGGGCCTGCGATCGTGTCACGCAAGGACAGTGAGACATTTCATGCCCGCGCGCCGTGATAGACGACCAGGGGCAAGATCGGCGGTAGAGCACGCAACGACTCTGCCGCACTACCGCTGAGCCGAAGCCAGATACGCAGGAGGTATCCCAGCAACTGCAGAACGAGGCCAGGCTCCGGTGTGCTTTTGTGGTCGATCAGAACATACGGGAACAACGCCCCATCATCCCGCAACCGTGCCCGATAAAGGCGGTCACCATAGCTGCCACGCAGAGCTTCGTCAATATACTCGCTGGGCTCCATCCAGTTCGGGCGGGTCGTCGGCCAGCAGAGCGGTGATTTCCGGCAGAAGTCCATTCGCGCAACAGCGCTCCCGCCTTCCCGGCTGGTCGAGGAGCCCTTTAAAGAGCTTGTCGTGCGGCTGGGTCGGTTCGAGCATTCCTTGTGCCCTGCGGGGTTCTGCCGGGTGCAATGAATCCATACCCACCAATCATGACATGATGAATGGCGCATGTCCATCGCCGCCCCAACGTCATCCAGGGCGATCGCGTGTCCCCTTACAGAGACTGTCAGCACAGAAAGAAAGGCGAAAGAGGACCCGCCCCTTCCATGTGAATTATGTATATGTATCCCTCATGACGAGAGTGAAGAGTGTCACTTGATCTTTTGCGGTAAGCCGTGTCCGGAGATCAAGGATAAGTAGCGACGGAGTGGGGAAGAGAGCAGTGAAGGGCGTGGGAAAGGCTGATACCCAAGGCATCAGGGTGGCCAGCGACAGGTCAAAATGGCGCACGCTTCCATCCTTGCCAATCACGTCCCTTCCGCAGCCTAGCCCAGGGCGGTATGCTGGATGACGAAGAAACTGATATGGCGCCCCGGTCGTTGAGAGGGGGCATCGAGAATGGTCATAACGGCGAAACGCCCTTCAGACCACTTGAGAACCAGCCATGGCATCAGTTCCGCATTCACGCTGAAAGGATCCAATGCCGTGGTGGCACCATACCACGGGAGGAGCTGTGCTCGATGATGCAGACGCCACCGCGTCTGAGACAGGCCATCCAGGCGTTGAGGCATTTTTTCGGATCATAGGTATGATCAAAGGCATTGGAATAGATGAAATCACAAGCCAAGCGCCATTCTTCCCGGACATCTGGAAAATCCCACTGAATGGTATACGGGAAGTTCTTGGCCGTCTCTGATATCTCTGTGCCGATGACGTCACACCCCAGCATTTCTCTGAACCACGACTGCTCAACCCATCGACGTGTTCCATGACAGAGTCCAAACTGCGGTTGCCCGACATTCTTCCTTATCCATTCCGTAAGATATCGTATGTTCTCCTCCAATGCCCAGACCATATGCAGCTTTTTCTTGTTGCCAGCAATCTGTACCTTTTTATATCTGGCATAGTTAAATTTCCCTTCCCCGTCATGGTACCGATATAAAGTATAGGCGTTTGTCTGGTAAATGGAAGGCAGAACTCTTGCCCGGCAAGCATGCCACATCCTCAGAAACTTCTTCTTCATGGCCGAACATCATGCCTCCTGTCTTGTTCCTCATGGACGGCATGATCAACAAGACTTTACAGCCTGTCATCAACCTCAAGTTATTCGACCGTATCCGCTCAACCAAAAATCAGGCAAGGTTGCCAAACACTCTGGAAACAGACACAAATTCCCCCGCCTGGCCACCCTCCACCAGACAGTTTCCACACCCCACAGCACTACGGATTGGTTCGAGAGCCGTACTGTTTTCTTCCACAGAAATATTCATGTTGACCAGTTTCATATAGGTAGGCGCCAGGATTTTGTCAACTGTTGACTACACGATGATCAGAACAGCCATGCTGAATAACTTCGTGAGGGTGCAGGGGGCTGTGTTGAAGATATCGGCTATGGCAAGTTCTCCCTTGCCTGTTTTATCATTTTCTACTTTATTATATTTTATATCTTGTCAGAACACGTTCGGGCATCTCCAGGAATTCCTTCCCCCCTGGATGGAAGGAAGTGTTCCGTCCAGAGAGAGGGTGTCTTCCCTTTAGGGGACATAGGTCTTTTCTGGGACGGGGTCCGTCGAGAGAGGGTTGGGAGGTGTAATACGGCAGTCTGGGAAATTTCCGGACTCCGAGCCCGCAACGCGGGCCAGCGCCCCTGCGCCCGGCGACTGAGGACAGCCGGGGCGCTCCATCGCCCTGCCGTTGGAGATGCTCGCAGTTGCAAAGGGAGAGGCACGGATAATAACCACCCCCCCTAGCGGGCAGGCTCCCCCCTCTCCGGAGGGAACAGAGGTCTTTGCGGGAACGGGGTCCGTCGGGAAAGGATGAAGGGAAGGGGACATACGGCCTTTCCACCTGGGACGGCAAAGTCTTCCCCCTGGATAGGGAGGGGTATGCCCACGGCAGACTAGCGCGCATATAGTCAGGGATTCAGGAGAGGAAACCGACCGCTCTCCCTTTCACGAGCGGTTTGTGCGTTTTCCGGGAGTGGCCACACCAGTCACGATCGGCCTGCCCCCTGCTGGACGACGTTGATCTGAATTCCTCTCTCTTCCAGCCACTGCCTCAGTTCGCCTGAATTGTACATCTCCCGCATGATGTCACTGCCGCCAACCAGCTCACCCTTGACATAAAGCTGGGGAAAGGTCGGCCAATTGGAAAAACGCTTCAACCCGTCACGGAGAGAAGGATCCACCAGGATGTCCACCCCTTTGAACTTCACGCCCAGGCGCGACAGAATGTCTACCGCCGCGGCAGAGAACCCGCACTGCGGGAACATTGGCGTGCCCTTCATATACAGAACCACCGGATAGGTTTTGATTTCCTGCTGGATTCGTTCGAAAACCGGGTCGTTGTTCATGTGCGCCTGCCTCTCCCCCTCCACGCCACGCGTGCCACATTTCCCTTGGGATGCGAACTTTCCTCATATGAGCGCCCCTTTCCGGAATGTCAACGAAGAGTCATTATGTCTTTGGCAATAGTCTCCGTGTTCCGGGATAGAAGACAGGCATCACCGTAGGAATAGAACCGGTAGCGGGCAGCAATGGCGTGGGCATAGGCAGCCTGCATGCGATCAAGACCAGCAAAGGCTGCAACCAGCATGAACAAGGTGGAACGAGGCAAGTGGAAGTTTGTCAGCAGCAGATCGACCATCCGGAACGTGTAGCCAGGGGTAATGAACAGGGTCGTGTCGGCGGCAAATGGGTGAATGGTGCCATCGGGCGCCGCAGCGCTTTCCAGAAGGCGCAGGCTGGTGGTGCCAACCGCCACCAGCCGCCCCCGGCGCCGATTGAGAGCCTCTGCTGCCGCCGCGGTGATGCAGCCGGATTCGGCGTGCATCACGTGGTCGCGGGTGTCTTCTGCCTTCACGGGCAGGAAGGTACCTGCGCCGACATGCAATGTGACTGCCACCCGTTCCACGCCCAGGACTGCAAGTCTCGCAAAAAGAGCGTCGGTGAAGTGCAGGCCGGCGGTGGGAGCCGCCACAGCCCCGTCAACCCTGGCAAACAGAGTCTGGTAATCGCTGCGGTCGCAGCTGTCGTCCGACCGCCGGATGTAAGGCGGCAGCGGGACATGGCCATGACGGGCAAGGGCGGCTAGCAGATCCGCACCTTCCCGGTCGAACCGCAGCGTGACTTCGCCCCCTTCGCCCCGACTGATGACAGTGGCCGTGAACGTCTCCCGGGCACAGAAATCGATCCGTTGCCCCATCGCCAGCCTGCGGGCCGGGCGGGCGAAGGCCCGCCATTGGCCCGGCCCTTCCTGCCGGTGCAGCAGGACCTCGACCCTGACCGCACCACGGCGCCCGATCAGACGGGCAGGAATCACCCGGGTATCATTGACCACCACGACGTCGCTAGGGCACAACAGGTCAGGCAGATCGCGAACGCAACTCTCGGTATAATTTCCAGCCGCGTTGACCACGAGGAGGCGAGCGGCATCCCGTGGCGTGGCCGGCCGGTCGGCGATCAGATCGTTCGGTAAGGCAAAGTCGAACAGGTTGACCCGCATGGGCTTCTCGCTGAAAACCGGTCGCCAGTTCACCAGAACCGGCATGGCGGGGAATCTTCCGGGAGCCTCTGCCGCTCCCGTGCCATCTGCTCCGCCGCGGCCAGGTCGTCTGGTGTGTTCACGTTCAGGAAAGGATCGAACGGCATGAGGGGAAAATCGGCCACCGCCGGCCGACAGACCTCCACAAACTGTCTCACCGTGCGCCCGCCTCCCGCCAGGAAGGCGGCCAAGGGGACTGCCAGCGCGACATCCCAGACACTCACCAGGGGATGCCAGCGTCCGCCCGCGCTGGCACACGCCACCCTTGTCCCCGCCGCCACGGCGGTCCGGGTCAGACGTACCACCAGATCCTCTGGCAGGAACGGCGTATCGCCGGGAACAGTCAGCAGACGCTTCACCCCTTCCTCTACCGCCCAGCGCAACCCGGCCAGTACACCCGCGAGCGGTCCCTGATCGGGCTCGGCATCGGCCAGGACTGGCACGTCGGGCAGGATGGTGGAAAAGCGTTCCGGCCGGCCGTTGCCGTTCAAGGCCACTCGCACCACCTGGGGGGCTATGGCCGCCCACACATGGATCACCATGGGACGGCCGACCAGAGAACGCAAGGTCTTGTCTCCCTCTCCCATGCGGCGGGCACGACCGCCGGCAACGATCACGGCAACCGTTTGCCCCTTCTCTTCGGCTGGTTCATCACTTTGCACGCCGTTTGTGTTCATGGTGGTTGCCTCGACATCATCAGGCGTGCGCCCTGTCATAGGCAATGCCGGAGGGATCTTCATGGATGATGACGTCGGCGGCGGGGAAAGCCTGCCGCAGGCGTAATCCGACTCGCTCTGCCACCTCATGGGCTCGCCATAAGGGCAGGCTGCGGTCCAGTTCCAGGTGAAGCTGGATGAAATCCCGCGGCCCGGAAGAACGAGTGCGCAGGTCATGCATGTCGATGACCTCGCCCTCCGCGGCAACGATATCGCGGATGCGCTGGCGATCCCGCTCGGAAAACTCGCGATCCATGAGCAGATTGAGGCTGCGCGTCATGATCCGGCCGGCACTGTGCAGAATGTAGAGAGCGATCAGCAGCGCGAACAGAGGATCAATGAAAGGCCATCCGGTTAGCCACACCCCTCCCAGGGCAACGAGGATACTTCCATTGCCGAGAAGGTCCCCCAGATAGTGCAGTCTGTCGGCGCTGATGGCTACCGATCGGGTACGGCGGATAATCCGTGTCTGGAAGGTGACCAGAACAAAGGTCAGAATCAGGGACAGGGCCATTACCCCGACCCCGATGAGAATGTTATCGACCGGCACCGGCTTGAACAGGCGATTGACCGCCTGGATGCTCAGGAACAGGGCCGAACCGGCGATAAAGGCGGATTGTCCCAGGCCTGCGAGCGGTTCGGCCTTGCCATAGCCGAAACGGTGTTCGGGATCGGCCGGCTGTAAGGCATGGTGGACGGCAATCAGGTTGATCAGAGAGGCAGCGGCATCAAGCAGGGAATCCACGAGACCTGACAGCAGGGCTATGGAGTCGGTCATGATCCAGGCAACCAGTTTCACCCCGACCAGTATCCCCGCCACACTCGTCGAGGCATAGGTCGCCACCTGCATCAGGTGTTCTTCCCTTGTGCGCCCATTCCCCACCATCCATGCTCCTTTCCCTCACCCGTGCTTTCCTTCGCGCCCATCCTGCCCTAAGGATATAGGAAAACCGTGCGCCAATCTGAGCCCCGGCGGTTATAAACTAAACGATCGTGCAGACGGAACGGACGATCGTGCCAGAATTCGATCACCTCCGGCACCACCCGGAACCCGGACCAGTACGGCGGACGGGGCACGGCTCCCAGGCCATGACGGGCAGCCACCTCGGCTACCCGGCGTTCCAGTTCCAGGAGTCCCGACAGCGGTCGCGACTGCTGTGAAGCCCAGGCACCAATCTGGCTCAAGCGCGGACGCGAAGCGAAATAGGCATCGGCCTCGGCCGCTGTGACCTGTTCCGCCACGCCCTCCACCCGCACCTGACGCCGCAGGCTCTTCCAATGAAAACACAAGGCTGCCCGGGCATTGGTCAGCAGTTCCGTCCCCTTACGGCTTTCCAGGTTAGTGTAGAATACAAATCCGCGCCCATCCACCTCCTTCAACAGGACAATCCGCACGCTGGGACGCCCATCATGGGTGGCAGTGGCTAAGCTCATGGCATTTGGATCGTTGATTTCCTCCCGTTCGGCCTCTTCCAGCCATTGACGGAACCGGAGGATGGGATCTTCTGGCGGCGTGGGTGGCATGGGGTCTGTCATCCTGCTGGGGGAGGCGGATCGGTGCAAGCTGGCGATTGCCTCAGACGCACGATAAACGCTACGCACGGAACTCGTGTACAGGACTATCGCGCGTCCCGGCAATCTGTTACCCTGTCACAAACGTCGGATTCACCGACAAACATTTTGGCACAAGCCTTGTCCTTTGCCAGCCTGTGCCGATGGTTCTGTTTCATCACTCCATTCCATACCAGAACCAACGGGGATTAGAACCATGCTTGTGACACGCTGTAGAACGATTGCCCTTGTCGCGGCCGTTGCCATGGGGAGCGCCGCGGTTGCCGGCTGTCATGGTATGCAGGACAATCCGAAAACAGCGGCCGGTACTGTGCTCGGTGGAATCGGCGGCGGGGCACTGGGTGCCCAGTTCGGCAAGGGAACCAGCAAGACCGCCGCCATCATCGCTGGGGCCCTGCTCGGGGGTCTGGTCGGCAGTGAGATCGGCCAGTCGCTCGACCGCGCTGACCGCCAGTACATGGAGAGCGCCCGGCAACGTGCCTATTCCGCATCCTTGAACGAACCGATCACCTGGAACAATCCACAATCAGGCCATCAGGGTAGTTTCACGGCCGTGCGCGAGGGAGCACACCAGCGAACGGGCGAGTATTGCCGTGAATTCAACAGCACGCTCGTGGTGGAGGGGCGTCAGCAGACCGCAACTGGCACGGCCTGCCACCAGGCCGACGGAACGTGGCGTGTCATTGGCACCCCTTGAGAGCTCTCTTCCTGCCCTCGTTCCCGGTCTGAAGGGTATGAAGCGGTGGCGGCCCCACGGGGAAGAGCTGCTTTCGGGCAGGCCGTTCATCTTCCTGGGGGCGTAGAGGGGGATGTCAGCTTGTCATGCGCAGCAGCGGAATATAGTGGCCGTCCTTGAGCCCGGAGAAATACTTGCCGATTTCTGGATACAAGACTGGCCTGCCGCTGTCATCGCGCAACAGGTTCTGTTCCGAGACATAAGCGATATAGGAGCCTTCGGCGTTTTCGGCCAGCAGATGATAGAAAGGCTGATCCTTATGGGGCCGGATGTATTCAGGGATGGCGAACCACCATTTCTCGGTATTGGCAGAGACGGGATCCACATCAAAAATCACCCCATGGAAGGGATGGAAACGATGCTGCACAATCTGACCAATCTCGAATTTGGCAACGCGCATTGGTAAAATACTCCCAACGTCTTTTCATAACAGACGAATATAGCACAATTGTTGACGGGGGATAGATCCGCGCCCTTCCTGCCCGGAACGGCAAGCCTTTTCCCTGAATGGGGGCCTGCCTCTTCGAGGCGAAAAGGGTTTGGGGGTGGGGGCCTGTCAAGGCGACTTGGAATAAATTCCATACTGAGGATTACTGCCGTGCGTGACTGAGGATTACTGCCGTGCGTGGAGGGCGGTTTGACTTTCGCGGGAATGAGGGTTTGATAGGAGATCAAGTGCCTTCACCCGATGGCCCTGGGGAAGCGAGTTGTTCGCCCTGGCAGGAGGGAAAGGGAAGGGTTTCTTCCATCCTGACCAGGGAGGACATGGTGGAACAGGTTGATTGCGTAGTCATCGGGGCAGGTGTCGTCGGCTTGGCGGTTGCGCGGGCCCTGGCCTCAAGAGGACGGGAAGTCGTGATCCTCGAGCGGGAAACGGCCATCGGAACTGGGGCGAGTTCCCGCAACAGCGAAGTCATCCATGCCGGCATCCACCATCCCCGGGACAGCTTGAAAGCACGGCTGTGCGTGGCCGGACGAGAAGCCCTTTACGCCTATTGCGCCGAACGTGGTATTACCCATCGGCAATGCGGCAAGCTCATCGTTGCCACTGACGTCTCCCAGATGGAAACCCTGCGGAGTCTCGCAGCTAGGGGGCAGGCCGATGGCATGGCAGTGGCATGGCTGGACGGCCCCGCGGCTCGGATGCTGGAACCAGCCTTGCTGTGTGTTGCTGCCGTGCTGTCACCGGCAACCGGCATCATCGACAGCCATGCCCTGATGCTTTCGCTCCTGGGAGAGGCGGAAGCTGCAGGCGCCGTGCTGGTCCTGGCCAGCCCGGTCGAGTCGGCTGCGATCAGTCATAATGGTCTTGTGCTCGAAGTCGGCGGTACTGCGCCGAGTCGCCTTGCCGCACGGATGGTCATCAACAGCACCGGTTTGTGGGCCCCGGCCCTTGCCCGTGCCATCAAGGGGCTCGATCTTGCCAGCCTGCCGCAAACGTTCCTGGCCAAGGGGAATTATTTCACCCTGGCCGGCAAGGCCCCTTTCACCCGTCTTGTTTATCCTCTGCCGGAACTGGCGGCGCTTGGCATTCATTTTACCCTTGACCTTACCGGCCAAGGCCGGTTTGGTCCTGATGTGGAGTGGGTGGATGTCCTCGATTATCGCGTCAGGCCGGAGCGGAGCGCCCGGTTCTATGCTGAGGTGCGCCGCTACTGGCCCGACCTGCCCGACGGAGCCCTGATACCCGGCTATGCCGGCGTCCGGCCTAAGATCCACGCGCCCGGCACCTCCCCTGCCGATTTCGTCATCCATGGACCCGCCGATCATGGGGTGCAGGGGCTGATCAACCTGTTCGGCATCGAAAGCCCCGGCCTGACCGCATGTCTGGCGCTTGCAGATCTGGTTGCCGCCCGGGTCACGGAATGAGAAAACGCCTCTCAATCCACCTGCAAGACCATGGTCTTCAGATAGGCCGATTCAGGAAGAGCAGGGTGGACCGGATGATCGGGACCAGCGCCAGCGGCGCGGAGGACACGGGCAGAACGTCCAGCCTGGAGCAGGCCATGACTGACCTCTTCAGCGAAGATCTCTGGCGACACGTGGTGCGAACACGACGCCACGAACAGAAAACCGCCCGGCGCTACCAGCCCGGCCGCCAGCCGTACCAGCTTGCGATACCCCTTGCGCCCCGATGCCAAGTCCTTCCGGTTCTTGACAAAGGCGGGAGGATCGCAGACTACGAGTTCGTAGCGTTCGCCACGCGCCAGCCGTCTGGACAGTTCAGCAAATGCCTCCCCGCAATAGAAGCGGCAGCGATTGCGGACACCGTTTGCTTCGGCCGCGTCCTCGGCCAGAGCAAGGGCTTCCGCGGAGCGGTCGATGGCCAGCACCATTTCCGCCCCGGCCTTGGCTGCCGGAATGGTAAACCCGCCCAGATAGGCATAGACATCCATCACCCTCCGGCCCCGCGCCAGACTGGCCACAAAGGCACGATTATCACGCTGGTCATAGAACCAGCCGGTCTTCTGACCATGCAGCAGGTCAGCCTGAAAGGTACACCCGTTCTCGTGCACCATTACCGGCCCGCTCACGACTCCCTTGGCGACCCGGACATACTGCGACAGTCCTTCCAGCGTCCGGAAAGCGCTTTCGTTGCGCAGCACCACCGTCGCCGGCGCCAGGGCCTGATCGAGCGCCTCCAGGACTTCAGGAAGCAACGATTCCATGCCGGCCGTATTGGCCTGGATCGTCACCACATCGTCATAGCGGTCCACCACCAGTCCCGGCAGGCCATCTGCCTCGGCATGCACCAGCCGGTAGAACCGTGCATCAGTCAACACGGCACGCAGGGCCATAGCCCTACGCAGACGTTCGACCAGGAAGGCGGCATCGATGCGGGTTGCAGAATCGCGATCGAGCAGACGAGCGGCAATCAGGGAATGCGGGTTGAACGTTGCCACCCCCAGACGCTCCTCCCCGGCATCCACCACCGTAACCAGACTGCCGCACGGCAAGGCCCTGGTCTCTGCTGTCATGTCGATTTCATTGGAAAACAGCCACGGGAATCCGCGTCGCCACCGGCGGCTCTTCCCCGCACCAACCCGGACCAGCGGGCGACTGGAAGCATCGTCTTCCCTTGCCATGCACCCTCCATTTCCTTTCAGAGTCATGATCGGGATGGCTCTTTCTCGCGACGACGGCTCCGCAGACGCAACAGCGTGACCACGGTCCAGAGACAGTAAAGGGTGGCGCCGATCCCGGCGGCGGCGAAGAACGGCGTCAGATAGCCGAACCAGGTAACGGGGGGAAGCAAATAGATGCCATCTTCCAGCTCGAAACCAGCCATGCCTGGATAACCGATGGCTGTGCCATCCACGGCTCCACCCGACTCGACGTCGATTTCCAGGTTCAATCCCATGGACAGCAAGGCAGACAGCATACCTGCCAGCCCTAACCCGATCACCCAGCCACCCAACACACCATCGGCCAGCCCAAAGCCGATGGTTCCGAACAGGGCTGCATAGCTGAGGCTACCGGCCACATAGTCGAAATAATAGCCGAAACGAGATTTCAGACCCGACTGGCGCGCCAGTTCCCCGTCGAAATGATCCATGAACCGGGCTACGACGAACAGCCCCGCCCCCCACTCCTGCCATCCCGTCCCTCCGGTCGCCAGAAGGGCGGCACCAGCCAGGGCAAAAATCAGACTGATCGCCGTCAGATGGTTGGGCGTGACCGGCGTGTGCACCAGCGGCCGTACCAGGACGCGGGCCATGCGTTGATCGAAGGGAGGATTTCTCATGATCATAACATCATCTTTCCCTTCTTTCCCTGCACGTTGGCACCACATATCAAGGCTGGAAACCGGGCAGGGGAAACACCTCTTCCATCATCCAACCTTCAGAAAGTGACCGCCCGAACGACACGACATTCAGGCCCTCTTTCACGCAGAAGCGCGTCGCGAATCTGGTTCGAGAGGCAAACGGACCCGGGAAAGAGCTTATCTTCCTTCACACGCTTTCAAGACATAAAATCAAATCATCCGCAGCAGAAGTAATTACGCTGCACGTGAAGACCCGGCAACAGGATAAGGCAGGACAAGGAACGAGATGACAACAAGAACCGTCACCGTCCGCATTCGGGGGCATGTCCAAGGTGTATGGTATCGTGGCTGGATGGTACAGGAAGCAACCTGCCGTGGTCTCACCGGGTGGGTGCGCAATCGTATGGATGGCAGTGTCGAGGCCCTGCTCCACGGCCCGGTGGCTGCGGTGGATGCCATGATCGCCGCCTGCCGGCGTGGACCATCGGCGGCCCGGGTTGATGACATCCATCTGAACCAGGCCGCGCCGTTTACGGAAGATGGCTTTTCCCAGTGGCCAACCCTGTAGCGTGCGCTCATCATGCACCAGAGGACAGAAAGGGATCCACTGTGGACGGAACGACGCCGGCCCGCTCTGGATGGCTCTATCTGCTCTGCTGGCCCCGCACGCGGGTTCTGGCGCGGATGCTGTGATGTGGAACCCGATCATCGCGGGCAGGTACGCCGCAAAGCCCAGCATCCTGCCCACTATCATATGCAAATCAAGGTCGAAAAGGTCGATGTGATACGGGAAGGTCAGTATGCCGTCCCCTGTACCGTGCATGGTGTGGTGGTACGCGCCTTTCGTGGCCCGCTTGTTCCTGCCAAGTCCGTATCGTTCGCCCACACCTGCATTCTGGATGGATCCCTCCTCCCGGTCAGTCCAGATACCAGTTTTCTGGACTATGAGAAGTTGATAGCATAGAAATCTGTGGAGGTTTTCCTGGATGGCAACGCCAGCGGTTATCGGCTGGCTGGTGGTTCTGTCTGGGTCATTGATGGCTCGACACCCTGACCATGGGTCCCCTCCATCCAGCGCCGGTCACCGCTCCGGCGTCTGTCTGGAGTCCGGGCGAACAGACCGTAAGGGTCAACCAAGACTGAAGACAGGGTTGTGGTGCCGGCGCGCCCACTGCCTGATAGGCGGGCTAGGCAATCTGGCCCGCCCGTTCTCGATTGCCAGGTGAGCCCGGCGGGGGCAATAGGAGGGGCCATGCGCCTTGTCGAACCGGGCCGATTCCTGTAGAACGGGCTCTGTTCGCCAGACATGACAGACAAGGCACGATACTGCGTGGACAGAATTCGCATTGTTGGCGGTGTACCGCTCAAGGGAACCATCCCGATCGTCGGCGCCAAGAACGCCGCACTGCCGCTGATGGCAGCGAGCCTGCTCACGGATGAAACCCTGACGCTGTTCAACCTGCCGCACCTTGCCGACATTACCACCATGGCCAACCTGCTGGTCCAGCATGGGGTTGAGCTGTCCATGAATGGCGCTTCACTCAAGGGGGGCTGCGACGGCCGGGTTCTTGAGCTGTGCGGACGGACAGTCACCAACACCACGGCGCCCTATGACCTAGTGCGCCGGATGCGGGCCTCTGTTCTGGTGCTGGGACCACTGGTCACCCGATTCGGACGGGCACGGGTGTCGCTGCCAGGCGGCTGTGCCATCGGCACTCGGCCGGTTGACCTGCACATCAAGGGCCTGGAACAAATGGGCGCCAGTATTGTCCTGAACGAAGGCTATATTGATGCACAGGTACATGGACGACTTAAGGGAGCACAGATCATCTTCCAACAAGTTTCGGTTGGTGCAACCGAAAATCTGCTGATGGCAGCGGTCCTGGCTGAAGGCGAAACGGTTCTGGTGAACGCTGCCCGCGAGCCCGAGGTGTGCGATCTCGCCCACTGCCTGACGGCCATGGGAGCCAGAATCGATGGCATTGGCACCGATACCCTCCGGATCGAGGGGATCGAACGGCTACACGGAGCCACCCATGGTGTGGTGCCTGATCGGATTGAGGCGGGCACCTACGCCATCGCCGCGGCCATCACGCGCGGTGCGATCGAACTGGTTGGCGTGCGGCCCGAGCTGATGGTGGCTGTCTGCACATGCTTGAGCGAATGCGGTGTGCGGATCGCGCCGACCGATAAGGGTCTACGGGTCAATGCCGTCGGTGCCGATCTGGTGGGGGTTGATGTCATGACCGAGCCCTATCCAGGCTTCCCCACCGACATGCAGGCGCAAATGATGGCCCTCATGACCACTGTCCGCGGTGCAGCCATGATCACTGAAACCATTTTCGAAAACCGGTTCATGCATGTGCCGGAGCTGATGCGTATGGGGGCACAGATTAATATCCACCGCGCCTCGTCGGCCATCGTGCGCGGTGTACCCAGGCTGTCCGGCGCTCCGGTTATGGCCACCGATCTGCGTGCTTCGGTCTGTCTCGTGCTGGCCGGTCTGGCTGCACAAGGGGAAACCCTGGTCAATCGGGTCTACCATCTTGACCGCGGCTACGAACGACTGGTGGAAAAATTGGCCGCCTGTGGCGTCCGCATCGAACGTCTCGGGGACTGATTCCCTGTGCACACCGGTTGCCTGGGCACGATCTCCGGTCGCCTTGAGGTCGGGCGGTGATTGTCTGCGCGTGTACCAAGGTTGACACGCGTTAGTACAAGAATCCAGCAGGCCCGCGAAAGCCTGTCCTCGCACCGGCATAATGATTTTGCAATGCGTCCAGGCAGTTGAAAACAGTTTCTCCCTGATCACGAAATACTCTAATTTGAAGGAAGGATAAGGACTCTTCCCACATCGAACGGTGCATTCTGCGAAAGGCCTCATGAGCATGGACGATGCTATCTGCTCAACCGTCGGCGTTCCCGTTTTTGTCACGGATGGCTGGACGAGGGCCATTTGGGGACTCACATTCAGGAACGTGGTCTTGACCCTGTTGACGATAGGCATCTATCGCTTTTAGGCTAGGACCAACATCCGCCGTTTCCTCTGGCACTATACCCTGGTGGCAGGGGAGCGGCTGGAATATACCGGCACCGGTCGGGAACTGCTCAAGGGCTTCCTCATCGCTTTCACGGGCGCGATCGTGCCATTATCGGAGCCGATGTGGCGCGGACTCTTGTAAACAGCAGCTTGTTTATCTTCCTTTATCTGTGTGATTGTGCCGTGTTTTTCGCCTTGCGTTACCGCCTGCCTCGCACCCGCTAGCGTGGCATTCGTTTTATCCTGTTGGGCCATCCGTGGATTTATGGCTTGCTTTTGGCCGAGTGGTGGCTGCTGACTTTCGCAAGTTTAGGGCTTTTATATCCGGTGCAACGGGTTCAATTATGGGCCTATCTCTGGAATCGTGCCTGCTTCGGCAGGCTGCCGTTCTGTTTCACGGGCCGGGCACGGACTTTTTATCGCTCATTCTGGCCAGTAACGGTGGCGGCTGCATTATTTCTGGTGGGATCTGCCCTTCTTATCCCGATCCTCATCGCTGCGGAAGCTACGCCAACCCTGTTGATCCCCGCCGCGTTGTTCATGGGGAGCATCGTCCTTTTCAGCAAATACAAAGCTGCCGAATTGCAGTTTCTGGCAGATAGTCTCTCTTTGGGCGAGATAGTTCGCTTCACGGCCGACTTTCCTTTCGGATCTCTGGCGTGGCTGATCGTCAGCAATGGACTGCCCATGCTGGTTACCCTGGGTTTGGGCGCGGCGCATGCGTCGTTACGAACCTTGCGTTTTGTCTGTGCGCATGTTTCCCTGCGCGCGCAGCCTAACTTTGCCGCTATCACACAGAGTGCCGCATCGCGGCGAGGGTTTAGACGATGTGTTCAACGTGGACTTCTGAGTTTCCAAGACGAAAACTGGTTTCAAGAGGACAAGGTGACGATCGCTGGAGGAGGGTATTTTTGTGACGGGCGTACGGCCTTGCGGCATGAAGTGACGGTGGCCATCGAAGACGACAGGCCGGCCACCTATGGACCAGGCGAGGCACGGTTCGCCGGTTGGTCCCATGCTGAGCTACGGCGTGTGCCTGGACCAATGACGGGTCATGAGTTGATCCTGACCTGCCGCAGCAACCCAGACGCCCGTCTGATCATTACCGATGGTACGGTGAATGCCAGCTTGCAGGCCCGCCTGCCTTTCCTTTCCTTTCCTTACCTGGGACCGACGGGTAAGGCCATGCTGGGCTAGGCGGCCGCGGGTATGGTGATGGGGTCGGGATCCTGCTCGGTCTCCTGCCATTTGCAAGTGATGTCGTCGCCCGCCGCGTTCCCGCTGCATTGGAAACACGGTGGGGTAATTATGCCTATGCACAAATGCGGGATCTGTTGGGCGACGGAGATTGTTCCGGCGATGCGGGCCGGACGGCCCTTGAGTCCCTGGTCGTGCGTCTGGCAACGGCAGCGGGCATACCCTCTTCCGTCCTGCATCTGTATGTCTTGAAAGGTTCGGCCATCAATGCGTTCATGCTGCCTGATGGGCCATATCGTGGTGATGGAGGGGCTGATCCGGGTGGTTGAAGAGCCCGATGATCTGGCCGGTGTGTTGGCCCATGAAATGGCTCATATCGCTCACTGTCATGTTCTACGCCAGATGGTACGGAAACTTGGGCCGCATTTAATCGTAAGAATTGCCACTAGTACAGGAATTTCAAGTGAGATTGGACAGCTCATAGTTTGTCCCTCTCACAACCGTAACGACGAACGGGAAGCTGACGCGGGAGCGGTGGAAATTCTCAGTGCCGCCGGTCTGCGCAGCGACCGGCTGGGGCCGTTTCTGGATCCCATCCACGCCCGCGCCCTGCCGGAGAGTGTGGCTTGGCTGACCACGCACTATGCAACTTTAGAGCGTACACAGGCCCTAGCCGAACTGGCTGCGGAAGCCTTGCCCGGCGGAGCAGCCTTCAGTGCGGCGGCGGAACGGAGAGCAGTGCGTGGTATGTACCAGAGCGATACCGACAAGCCCATGCAATGACCCCCGGGCACCTTGATCATGACCGATTCAAAGGCCCAGGGCAGGGATTTCAGATGTTCAGATGCCAGGAGTGCCGCGGCTTCGTGAAAGGGAGGTGATGGTTATTTACTTTCATCCGGTTGTCCTGATTCCGCCATGGTTGGCTGGCCGACAACGATAGTCATCAAGGCATCAGGCTGGAGCAGACGTGCCGCCACGCGCCGGGCGTCGGCCAGTGTAATCCGTTCCACGTAGTCATTGCGCTTGTCCAGATAATCAAGACCAAGATTGTATTCCTGCATGACTAGGAGAACATGAGCCATCCGGTCGGTCCTGTCCAGCGCCAGCGGCCATACACGGGTCAGGTAGGTTTTGGCATCGACCAGCTCGGTTTCGGTAGGCCCCTGTTCAGCCATCCGCCGCCACTCGTTCTGAATGATGGTCAGGGAATCCCTGAAACGATCGTTTTGCGTGGCAACACTCCCCATGATCAGGGCTGTCCGTTCGTAGGAAAAGGGAAGCAGCGTTGAAGAAACCGAATAAGCCAGCCCGCGACGCTTGCGCACTTCCTTCATCAGGCGTGCGTTGAAATCGTTACCGCCAAGGATGTGATTAATAAGAGTGGCAGTATACCAGTCAGGGTCGGTGACGGAAATGCCGCCATGGCCAAAGACGGCTACACTTTGCGGGATGTCCTTCTTCCTGGCAACAATGATCCGGTCTGTCGCCTTGGGCGTTACTTCGGGGACGGTAAACGGCTGCGACTGCGCCGGCAGATCCCCGAAGGCCTTGTCCAACAGGGGTGCCAACTGCGCCGACGTGATGTCGCCGGCTACGCTGACGAGCAGATTGTCGCGACCAAAGCGGGCTGCAACGAAGGCTTTCAGATCCGTCACGGTGATGGCGCCGAGACCTTCCGGCGTTCCCGCCACCGGCCGACCGTAAGGATGATCGGGAAACACATGTGCAAACCAGGCTTGCCCGGCGACGGTGTCGGGATCTTCGTCCATCTGTTTAAGGATGGTCAGAAGATGAGTGCGGACGCGCTCCACCGCATCGGCATCGAAACGGGGCGCCATCAGGGCCAGTTTCAGCATTTCAAAAGCGGTTTCACGATTCTCAGTCAAGGTTTGCAGGAAGCCGGTGATCGCATCGTGATCGGCTGTGAAACCAAAACGAATCCCCAAATCTTCAAGCCTGGTTTGAAAAGCAAGGTGGTTCAGTTCACCTGCGCCCTCATCCAGGAGCGCGGAGGCTAGAGCAGCAAGACCGACTTGTCCAGGTGGATCCAGGGCCGCTCCACCACGAAACAGCAGATTCACGGCGATAAGGGGAGTGGTCAGATCCTGGATCAACCACGCCTCGACGCCTTTCGGACTTGTCACACGTTCGACAACGACGGCGCGGGCGGGCAAGGCGGTCAGACACAGAAAAACAAACGCCAAAACAACGCGGTGCATGAGCAAAACCCTTCCCTGCGGATGCGAAGAAGCGGAAGAAGGCGAAAAATATCTTTGCAAAACTTCATGGTTCTAGCCTGCAGCAGTCCTGCCACTGGCCTCACTCTTCCCGCTCACCCTTGCTGCCTAGCTGATAGATGATATCCATCTCTCCGATTGCAAGCAAACCAGTTCCATCAACGTTCGGCATGCCATCTTCATCCATCTCTACCGTATCCCCTTCCACGTTCAGCCACACCGAAACGGTTCCATTACCGCCTTTCACGGCCATGATTCGCTGGGCAATTTCGGTGTATTCGGCATCCGTTACCCAACGGGTGACTGACAACGTCAAGTTACTATTCCTCTCGATCAACGCCCCTTCCGCTTCCCGCTCCCCAACACGAATGGAGATGCTGGCATCGATGTACCCTTGATCCGATTCTTCCGCACTGCCATCCAGAATGACCAGCTTGTTGCCGTTCATGCCCTGGGCGACTGAACATTCATCAACGATGACCCAGAACGTGACTTCCATGTTCCTTTCCCCCTTTTCTCATTGCGTACTGGTACGTACTGGCTGCGGATTGCTCGACAGGCGCTTTTTCCTCCTTTACCGTTGCAGATATCGTCGTAAACCTTATCTCCCTCGTTTCCAGAAAAATGAAGATTCTCATTGCCCCATTGCTGCCGGAACGGGCTCGGAAACAGGCAACAGAAACCCGTTCACACGCGGGCTCTCTCCAAACACCAGTTGTGCCACAGCCATCACATCCTCAGGACCAACGGCGGCGATTCGTTCCGGCCAAGCCATGACATCGGCCATGGTTTGCCCATGGCTTATGAAACTCCCCACCGTCTCAGCCACAGCTTCGAGTGAATCGAGCGTATAGACTATTTCTATCTGCAGATGTGATTTGGCACGTTTCACTTCCTCAGAAGTCACACCCTCTTCGAGAAGACGTTTGATTTCGGCCTCCAGCGCCGCAACCATGGCAGATCTTTCCACCCCCTCTTGCGGTGTGATCAGAAACTGAAGCGTGCCGAAACCAAGTCCGCCTCCACTATAGACAACCTCCACCTCAACCGCCAGCTTTTGCTCGATCACCAGTGCCCGATACAGACGGCCGTTCGCTCCCTCTCCGAACAGACTGGCGAGCACCTGCAAGGCATAGGGGTGCGTTGCACGCCCCATAGGCTGGACGTAGCTGGGCGCGACATAGGCCCGCGACCACCATGGCGACTGGACATCGGGGTGACGTGCATCAACGACCATGTCGGCCCACGGTGACAGGCCGTCTGGGCGTATGCGGGCCGGCACCTCACGCGAGGGTAGAATACCGTAGTATTTCTCGGCCAGAAGACGAACCTGATCGACATGCACATCGCCAGCCACGACGAGGACAGCGTTGTTGGGTGCATACCAGCGGTTGTAGAATGACGTGACGCCTTCTGCACTCAATGATTTTAATTCGTGGCTCCAGCCGATGATTGGATTTCTGTAGGGATATTCTCCCCATAGGGCCGCATCCATGTACTCGCTCAGCAGAGCGCCCGGTACGTTATCGACACGGCTGCGCCGCTCCTCACGGACGACCTCGTGTTCGGTACGAAAGGCCTCGGCATCGAAGGTCAGATTACGCATGCGATCCGCTTCCAGCCGCATGATCAGCTCCAACTGATCGGCGGCAATGATCTCATAATAAATCGTCCAGTCATACGACGTCGCGGCATTATTGATACCTCCATAGCGGGCAACAAGGCGTGAAAACTCATCCCCTGAAACTTCACGCGTTCCCTTGAACATCATGTGTTCAAGCATGTGAGCAATGCCCGATTTCCCAGGTGGTTCATCAGCACTGCCCACCCGATACCACACCATCTGCGCGACCATAGGCAGACGATGGTTCTCGATCACCACCACCTGGAGGCCATTGTCCAGGGGAAAGCTCTTCACATTGGGAATCCAGGAGGCAGCCGGGCTGGAAATGAGTGTCCCCATCATAATGACGACCGACAGAACCAGGGCGGTGATAGGCAAACGAGGCATGTAGGTCATGATGGCTGTCTTCGAATGCGCTGATTTAAGGAACGGGATGATGAGCGGGCAGCCTGACGAATCAGAACAGGCTGAACCATTCCTCTCTCTTCCCGCGGCGAATGGTCGGGGGAGGAAGGGATGGAACAGGACGCAGCGCTTCGGCCACCGGGTCCTCTCCTCCCCTCCTGTCGGCCCCTGCGGCGTCGGCACTTCCTTCAGATGGCGCAGCGGAAAAAGGCTGTCCGTCCAGGATCACGATCCGTTCCGGCCTTGGATCGGGAGTCGTCAGGAACACCAGCCGTTCAATGAAAGCTGGCGCCATCGTAGCCATGGCGGTAAGCTCAAGATCAAGCAGCGCGCGGATTCCCGGGAGAGTCACATCTCCCCCGGCTGCGCGCAAAAGCGCGTGCGTACCGGCACTGTGATAAACCGACTCGGTGCTTTTTCTCTCCTCTGGGGAGGCAACGGCACTGTCCCGCTTTCCCTCTGTCGCCGTGGGCCGCAGACCGAATTCGGGAGGAACGGTCAACGAGGCATACATGGTGGAGCCGGCTGCGACCAGAGCACCCTTTTCATACTGCACACTTGGGTGGGCCTTGTTGCAACCAGCCAAGCCTGTCCCCATGACCACCATCGAAACAAGAACGGCGCGACACACCGCCATTTTCCTCACCCTCCAGGTCATTCAACCGGCATGCGATCAAGGGTTGGATCAGAACAGATGTTCAAGGATACCCTTGCGTCGAGGAACCTGGACCGGTACTTCCCCTGTGTTGATGGGGCGGCCCAGGGCCTGGTTTTCCCGCAAGCGACGTTGTTCTTTTTCCGCATCCACCACCGGCCCGCCCTCGGGTATCACATCTCGCCAGAAAACCATGTGATCCGTGATGCTGCGCTGTTCCAGAAGCGTTGTCATGACCTCCCGTTCAACAATGGCCCGGATATTCGCTTCGCTCCGGTCAGCACCGGCCGCTTGCAGAAACGCCCCTATGCCTGGCGAAACGACACGCATGCCGTTTGCCCG
Source organism: uncultured Rhodobacterales bacterium (assembly GCA_964624075.1). Classification (GTDB taxonomy): domain Bacteria; phylum Pseudomonadota; class Alphaproteobacteria; order Rhodospirillales; family Rhodospirillaceae; genus CAZUWH01. Next base: position 32,453 of record CAZUWH010000011.1, on the reverse strand, counting down.
CTGCCCGGGACGGCCGAGCAGGGCCTGATAGGCTTGCGTAGAGGGAGTCTGTTCCTGTGGACGTTGGACTCCAGGTGTCGGAGCAGGAAGGTCGAACGCTTCAGGCATTGTCAACGGTGCACGCGCCACCACGCGGAATTCATCCGGGACCGTCTTGTCATAGCCCAGCACTTTTCGCGTCTCGGTACACCCTGATAGACCACCGGCCACGAGCGCGATCGCCACCCCCACAAGCAAACTGCGCCTCGGCATAACAACCTCCCTCTGCCCGGTACGGACGAGACCAAGCATCGGTTCAAATCCTATGTGAATCAGAACGATGAAACAAGGCATCGGCCACCACTACCATGGCGCCGATAGTAATAGCAGAATCAGCGATGTTGAAGGCTGGCCAATGCATCCCCCCCAAATGAAAATCAAGAAAATCGATAACTCCATCATAACGCAGCCGATCGAGGATATTGCCGACGGCGCCACCGACGATGGCACCCATGGCCAGCCGGATCCGCAGGACCGGTACATGCCACAGCCAGAGCAGCAGGCCCATGGCAACACTCCCCGACAGGGCTGCCAGGACATAAGAATTGTAGGGAGAGTCGTTGTTGAAAAAGCCGAAACTCACTCCCCGGTTCCAGACCAGGACCACATTGAAGAATGCGGAGACCTCGACAGTCTGCGGTGGCATCATGAACCTGGTCAGAATCCACTCCTTGCTCGCCTGATCAAGAACAAGCACGGCTCCTGCCACCAGCAAGGCGAACGCCCTTCTTCTAGCCCTCCCGTTCTCCTCTGCTCCCGGTTTCATCATCTCTCCTCCCGTCGGGCATTAAGAGATTCCCTCGGCACAGCGGCCGCAAAGCCCTTTGTACCCGTGGACACTGATGTCGGGCAGAATCTTCCAGCAACGCTGGCATTTCTCCCCTTCTGCAAGCCTAGGTACGACTGCGACCAGCGGCACGTCGGAAAAGGTGTATGCCCCTGCCGGCGCCAGCCCCTCTGTCACCGTGATAGCAGAGGTGATGGCTACGTCAGCCAAGTCAATCCCCTCCAGGAGCATCCGATCGGCAGCCGGGACGTAAACAACCGGTGCCGCTTGCAGACTCGCACCGATGCGTCGCGCGGCCCGCTCACCTTCCAGGGCCCCGGTGATCACCCGCCGGATCTGGCGAATTCTCTCCCAGCGGGCAGCCATGGCCTCGTCCTGCCACGCCAAAGGGATGTCGAGGAATGTTTGCAAGTGGACGCTGTCCTCCGCCGACGGATAGCGGGTGAGCCATGCCTCCTCGGCAGTGAAGGAAATGAATGGTGCCAGCCAGCGCACCAGCCCATGGAATACTCTGTCAAGCACAGTGCGCACCGATCGGCGGCGCAAACTGTCAGGCCGGTCGCAATACAGGCTGTCCTTGCGGATGTCGAAATAGAAGGCCGACAAATCTATGGCACAGAAGGCATGCAGCTCAGCAAACAGGGCGTGAAAAGCGTAATCGTGCAGGCACCGGGCCACCAGACTATTCAGTTCCCACAACCGGTGCAGTACCCAGCGCTCCAGTTCAGGCATCAGCGCGTGGTCGGCGATGCGCTCGTCCTCGCTGAAACCGTCCAGGCCACCCAGCAGATAACGCAAGGTATTGCGCAGACGACGATAGACGTCTCCGGTCTGTTTCAGGATTTCGGGACCGATGCGCAGGTCTTCTGCATAATTGGAACCGACCACCCACAGCCTCAGGATATCGGCGCCGAATTTTTCCACGACTTCCTGGGGAGCGACGACGTTGCCCAGCGATTTTGACATCTTCTGGCCATCCTCGGCCATGACGAACCCGTGCGTGAGCACGGCCTCATAAGGAGCACAGCCCCGGGTGCCGCATGATTCCAGAAGCGATGAATGAAACCAGCCGCGATGCTGGTCCGATCCTTCCAGATACAGCGAGGCCGGCCATTTCAGATCCGGACGCCGCTCCAGAACGAAAGCATGGGTAGAACCAGAATCAAACCACACATCCAGAATGTCGGTCACCTTCTCGAAATCGGCCGGATCGTATTCGGGCAGCAAGAAACGGGCGGAGTCGGCGGTGAACCAGACGTCGCACCCTTCCGCCCGCACCGCGGCAACGATACGCTCGAACACCTTCTGGTCCCGCAAGGGCTCACCGGTCCCGCGGTTGACGAACACGGTAATGGGCACACCCCAGGCCCGTTGCCGTGACACACACCAGTCAGGACGGCTTTCCACCATGGCGCGGATACGGTTGCGGCCCTGGGACGGAATCCAGCGGGTGGCATCGATGGCTGCAAGCGCCTTGGTGCGCAGGTCGTTCGTTCCCATGGCGATGAACCACTGCGGCGTGGTCCGGAAGATGAGGGGCGCCTTCGACCGCCACGAATGGGGATAGCTGTGCACGAGTTGCCCATGGGCGAGCAAGGCACCGGCGTCCCGCAGGGCCTCCACCACCGCCTTATCCGCCTTGAACACGTGTCGGCCGGCAAACAGCGGCACATGGGGATGATAGGTTCCGTCATCGGCTACGGTCTCCGGCACCGGCAGGCCATGCGCCTGCCCCAGACGCCAGTCGTCCTCACCATGACCGGGTGCGATGTGGACGAAACCGGTTCCCTGGTCGATCGTGACGAAATCGCCCGCCAATAGCGGCACATCGAAATTATACCCATGGTTGCGCCATGGATGGGCACAAACGGTACCGGCGAGCGTCGCCCCCGGCAAACGGGCGACTAGAGTGAAGGCGGTGATACCGGCAGAAGCCAGCATCGGGCCGATCAAGGCTTCAGCGATCACCAGACGTTCGCCCGGGCGGGCTAGGCTGCCCGCATCGACCTCGGTGACCTCGACCACGCCGTAGCCGTGCGTGGGACCGAAGGCGATGGCCCGATTGCCAGGCAGGGTCCAGGGTGTGGTGGTCCAGATGACCACCGCCGCCCTTTCGACTTCGGGCCGGGCTGCCTGGATGATGGAGAAACGGACCCACACGGTGGTTGAGGTATGATCATGATACTCGACCTCGGCCTCGGCCAAAGCCGTTCGTTCCACCACCGACCACAGGACAGGCTTTGCTCCCTTGTACAGGCCCCCGTTCATGAGGAATCGGCCCAGTTCGGTCACGATATCGGCTTCTGCCGCGTAAGCCATGGTGGTATAGGGTGTCTCCCAATCGCCGATCAGCCCCAGGCGCTGGAACTCTTCCGCCTGCACGCGGATCCAGTGTTCGGCAAATGCGCGACAGTCTCGCCGGAAGGTAATGATGTCCACGCTGTCCTTGCTTCTGCCGGCAGTTCGATATTGCTCTTCGATCTTCCACTCGATGGGCAGACCATGACAGTCCCAGCCTGGAACATAGTTGGCATCGAAACCGTTCATCTGCCGTGCCTTGACGATGACATCCTTCAGAATCTTGTTCAGGGCGTGGCCGATGTGCAGGTGGCCGTTGGCATAAGGAGGGCCGTCATGGAGGACGAATCTCTCGTGCCCAGCGGCCTGTTCGCGCAACCGCCGGTACAGACCGATGTGATGCCAGCGTGCGAGCAGCCTAGGCTCAAGCTGGGACAGGCCGGCACGCATGGGAAAATCGGTGCGCGGCAGGAAGACGGTGGACTTGTAGTCGGGCGTATCGTCGGCTGGCATGGGTCTCGTGCAGTGCGCTGGATCATCGACAGGATAGATCTGGTGACGGCGGAAAAGCCGGACCAGCTTGCACTGTAATCGTCCTGACGCCAGGGACCAACTCAAATGTGAGGGACATCTGGTGCACGCCGACCTTGCCTTGGCCCCTATTCCGGGCCCATAGTGGCTGGCATGCGCGCCACGATGTTACCACCTGTATCGGACGTTCTCGTTGCCCTGGCCCACCGCCTGGCCGAGGCGAGCGGTGTCGTTGCGCGCCGTTATTTCCGTACTTCCGTGACCGTAGACGACAAGGCCGATACCTCCCCTGTCACCATCGCTGATCGCGAGATCGAGCTCATGCTACGGGACATCCTGCGCCGCACCGTGCCGGCCCACGGCATCATCGGTGAGGAATACGGGGCAGAACACGCCGATGCCGAGTGGGTGTGGGTGCTTGATCCTATTGACGGGACCAAGGCCTTCATCACTGGCAAGCCGTCCTTCGGCACCCTGATCGGCCTGGCATGGCAGGGACGGCCGGTTCTGGGAATCATCGACCAGCCCATCACGGGCGAGCGCTGGATCGGCGGCAGCGGCGTTCCGGCTCAGCTCAATGGGAAACCGATTCGGGTTCGCCCCTGTGCCAGACTGGCGCAGGCCTGTCTGTATGCCACCGATCCGGACATGTTTCGCGATCCGGCGGTCAGCCGTACCGCGTGGGAACGATTGGAACGGGCTGTAAAGATGCGCCGGTTCGGGGCTGACTGCTATGCCTATGGCCTGCTGGCAGCGGGTTTCGTTGACCTCGTCTACGAGTGCCGGCTGAAGGTTCACGACCACCTACCGGTCACGGCGGTGATCGAGGCAGCGGGGGGCGTGGTAACAGACCGTCGGGGACGACCGGCCGGCATGGTGTCTGACATATGTGTAGTGGCGGCGGGCGACTCCCGCGTCCACGAGCAGGCTCTGGTCCTCTTGAATACCGGCCAGTCTGGCGAACCGACGGAGGCAGAACCTGGAAACAGAGGGGAAGAGCTGTCATGAACACGGTCGGCCTGAAGAACGGTGCCAGAAGAAGTCCCGCTCCGTTTTGGTGCCCCCTGATGTCCTGGCATCGTCATGCCGCACCTGTCGCGCTTCTCCTGGGACTCGTATTTCTGGCGGCAACCTTTCCGACCATGGCCGAACCGATGCATGCCGTCACCCTGCATGGTGATCCAAGATATTCTTCTGACTTCAGGCACTTCGATTACGTGAATCCCACCGCTCCCAAGGGGGGCGAAGTCAAGCTGTCTGCCGTCGGAACTTTTGACTCCTTCAATCCCTACATCATCAAGGGGAACCCCTTCACGATGGGAAAAGGTGGGATCTTCGAAACCCTGATGACTCCTACTTACGATGATCCCACGAGCGAATATGGACTGATTGCTGAATCCATTGAAATCCCCCCTGATCGCTCGTGGGTAGCTTTCACGCTGCGCCCGCAGGCACGATGGCACGATGGCGTGCCCATCACCGCTGACGATGTCCTGTGGAGTTTTGAAACTCTGCGCCAGATGGGCAAGCCCCTCTACAGATTGTACTATGCCGACGTCGCCAGGGTCGAAAGGGAGGGCGAACAGCGTGTCCGTTTCGTCTTCAAACCCGGCGTTGCCAACCGTGAACTGCCCATAATTCTGGGGCAGCTCCCCGTGCTGCCAAGGCATTACTGGGAAACACGGGCATTCGATCAAACGACACTGGACATTCCCCTCGGCAGCGGCCCCTACCGAATCGAGCGTTTCGAAGCTGGCCGCCATGTGGTGCTGCGGCGTGATCCCACCTACTGGGGGCGTGACCTGCCCGTGAACAAGGGCCTGTATAATTTCGACGTCGTCCATATCGATTACTATCGTGACTCCACCGTGGCCTTGGAGGCCTTCCGGGCCGGAGCCTATGATTACCGCATCGAAAACAGCGCCAAGGCATGGGCCACGGCCTACACTTTTCCGGCCGTAACCGCTGGTCAGGTGATCTACAAGGAAATTCCCCACCAACGACCCCAGGGCATGCAGGCTTTTGCATTCAACACCCGTCGTCCGCTGTTCCAGGATGCACGGGTACGGCAGGCGTTAGCATATGCCTTCGATTTCGAATGGATCAACAAGAACCTGTTCTACGGCCAATACAGGCGGAGCGCGAGCTACTTCGCCAATTCGGAACTAGCGGCGCATGGCCTGCCCGATGCAAAGGAACTGAAAGTCCTCGAACCCCTACGCGGCCAGATTCCAAGGGAAGTCTTCACCACCGCTTACATCCCCCCTGCAACCGATGGATCAGGCAACAATCGTACCAACTTGCGGATAGCTGCCCGCCTGCTGGAAGAAAGCGGCTGGGTGGTCAGGAAGCAGAGGCTGGTACATGGCCAGACCGGACAGCCGTTCACGTTCGAACTTCTGCTCCATGATCCGCTCTGGGAGCGGATTGCAGCCCCTTTTGTCCGCAATCTGCAACGGCTTGGTATTACGTTACAGGTGCGCATGGTCGATCCACTCTCGTATGAAAACCGGCTCAGAACGTTCGACTTCGACATGGTCACCACGACTTGGCCGCAATCCCATTCACCCGGCAATGAACAACGCAACGACTGGAGCAGCCAGGCAGCAGATGTCGGGGGCAGCAATAACTTGATCGGGATCAAAGATCCGGTCATCGACCAGCTCGTGGAGAAGGTCATTGCCGCACCCGATCATGATTCCCTGGTCGCCCGGGTGAAAGCTCTTGACCGGGTACTGTTATGGAATCATTTCGTCATTCCGCAGTGGCACATCAGTCATGACCGAGTTTCATACTGGCACAAGCTCAAGCATCCCGCGATCATCCCGAAACTGGGCAGCCTCTTCTGGGCATGGTGGGTCGATCCCGCCTAAGGAGCAGCGGGGGAACATTGGCATCCCGACAGGGATTGTCTCGTATCGGCAGGCCGAAACAGTCGTCAGCTTTTTCTAAAGCGTACCATTCCCTTTAGCATGGGACCAGGAGAGAAGAGAGAAAGGTATGGGGACCGGCCATGGTCAGCGAAAGGCCCGAAAGCCGTGAAGAACGGAAGACGGCTTATGCTGTCACGGTCGAAATTGCGGTGATTCTGAGCAAGGCGACCTTGCGCGTTCATCAATTGTTGGAACTGGTCCGTGGGACAGTGGTGGAGCTGGAACAAAAGGCCAGCGAACCGGTTGAAGTTTATACCAGCGACCGTCTGGTTGGTTATGGACAGGCCATTGTCACCGAAGGCAACCGCCTTGGCGTCAATCTGACCCACCTCGTCAAAGCCTCCGACATAAAACGGATCGTATAAGCACGCAGGCCATGCGCCATGGCCATTGATCGAACCTCTTGCAGAACGCCCGGGCACGCAAGAGCGCTCTGCCACGAATTGGCAGAGGGGGAGTTCGTTCTGGTTCGCGGCCAGGAGCTGGTGGCTGGTGATTAGCAACCAACCACTGATCACCAACCGCTGACCACTCTCATGACGGAGAGTATGATCCGAAAATCATCCTACCCTAGGGGTTTTCCTTCTTTTCAATCCGTTTCAGGACAGGTGGCTTGCCTCCAAGAGCCGTGGTGCAGGGGTCGGAATCCGCAGAAGCCTTGCCCGCCAGCAGTTCCCCCAGGCGGGACAGCTTCCCGGCTGCGATAGCTGCGGTAGCGGCCCTGGCAAGGCCGACCTCGTCCACATCCAGGCGCGGGGCAGCCAGTGTGCCACGCATACGCAGCAGATTGGCGATTGCTGTGCCCTTATTGACAATAAGAGACTGTTCCTTGAATACAATGTCAACTTTTTCGGTAGCCAGAGCAACCGTGCCGTCGCCGGCCATCTTCACCTGGCTCGTTTCAATGGCAAGGCCTTTGTCCATCATGACCACCCCCTCCGTGAGAACGGCAGCGATTACCCCGCATCCGATCTCAGTAAACGCTTCGCTGCGAAAACGTGGGTTGAGAAGGGGCAGCAGCTCATTGACAAGTTTCAGGCCGGCTCCTTCCAGGGCGCGGTGATGCAAGCGGGCCGGACCGGTGGCAAAGGTAACCTGTCCGGACAGATCGGCCGCCAGCCCCCGCAGGGTGGAACCCTGGCCCGCCAGGGACGCCTTGAGACTAGCCGGCGCCCCTTCGAGGCCCGTCATTAGATCGAGTTCCGTCAGCAGCCGGCCCAGCTCGACATTGTCTCCATCGGCCCGCAGTCGCATGGTCACACCGCCGGCATTGGTCGGTTCGGCGCGGGCGCTCAGTGACACCTGCCCCCCCGCCACGCCGGCCTTGAGAGTCTCGATCACCAGCTGTCCCTGCCGGGTTGATGCTACCGCTTCAACATCGGTCAGCGTCGTTCCTGGCAGACGTATCGTCCCTGCCTTGACCTTGAGGTTGGTCGCCATGCCCTGAAGGGGAGCCAGAGACAGCGGCACGTCGGGAATGACACGGGTATCGGCATTCGTGCGCAGGCCGGCTGTCGTGGCGGCAGATGGTAGGGCCGGTCTCTCCCCGCCTAACACGGCAGGAAAAATCTCTGCTGCATCTATAATGAGTGCACGAAGATTGGCAGAAACTGCCGGCTGATCCTCCCGGCCCTCCACTGTCAGGGTGCCGGCCAGGTCGGATGCCCCGAGCGTACCCCTGAAACCGGCCAACGTGTAACGCCGGTCACCGCCGGTCAGACGACCGCTCGCGGTCAGAGACGGCAGCCTAGTCACGGAAGCACCCTCCAGCAGGGTGTGGAGGAAGGATGCAGGATCCGTCACCTGAACATCCACCTTCAGGTCCAGGCCGGTAGCGGCGACTAGATCCGTGATCGCGCCGCTTACCGTCACGCCGACCTTGCCAGCCACACCGGCCTGACCTTTGATATCCGACAAAGACAACCGGTCCATTCGCGCACCATGCAGGCGGCCACCGACCTGATAGGGACCGAGCGCAGGTAGAAGAGGAATCGCTGGGCGCCGTCCCCCTCCTTGCAACAGATCATTCAGAGCGGCCAGGTCAGACCCGCGCCCATCAATCAGAAGGTCAATGCCTTCCCCTTCCAGGGGATGGGCAATGACACCGGTGAGCGCAACCGTGGCACCAGCCACCGTGACGGTCAGATCAATGGCAAACGGGCGGTTGGACAGGAGATCGGCCACCGCCCCCACCCTGCCTTGCCCCTGCACCGGGACCGCTTCCAGTCTGCCGTCGATGGACAGGATCACCGGTCCTCCCGGGCCGTCCGTAGTAGCGGCGAAACGGGCGAACTTGAACGTGCGAACGGTATCCTTCGTGCCGTTCCGCACGGCCAGGGTAGCCTGGCGGATTTCGATAGCCGTGAAGTCAAAGACAGGGAACGGGTCCTCTGGCGCGTCACCCTCCGGCGTGCGCTCGGGACTCTCGAACGTCCAATTGCTCCGACCATCCCAGCCGGTTTCGAGCAGGATATCGGGCTCCACCAGAACCAGACGGTGAATCTGGACATGACCGCGCAGTAACGGCAGGAGGGCCACCTGAACTTCGAGTCGTCTGGCCGTCATCATGTCCGATCGCGACCCCCACGGCACGTTGGCAAGGACGACATCATGCACGACCAGGGTCGGATGGAGCGCGGGCGCGATTCTCACATCCCCCCTGATGGTCATCTTGCGGCCGGTGGCAAGCGCGACCCGCTCGGCAATAACGCCGCGGTAACGATTGAGATCCACCGTTTCCAGGATGGCGATACCGGTGACCCCGACAGCGAGTCCCAGACCAAGAACAAGAGTGACAAGGGTTCGGGCTCGCATGGCCTAACGTTCCAGCAATTGGTCCACGATGTGAGCGAGACATATGAAGGTATCAATAACATACCGGGCCCCGGCAGGCAGCACACAGTTTGGCGGGCGGATAATATCCCCATACGACGCCAACGCTGTTGACACCGACGGCGCTGTGGCCATGGTTATGTCGAAAACCGTGTCTCTCACCATGACCGCGCGCGCCGGGAGGACGTCCACAGTCGCCATGACCGCCAGCAGCATGGCGAGATGCGGCTTGCCAGGACCGGCATCGGCTGTATGCAGGGTGGCGAACTGGCCAGAAAGGCCGGTCTGTTCCAGGACATGGGCCAGACCCTGCCGGGACTTGCCGGTGGCGATGCCAAGCACGATCCCGTTGCGTTCCAGCGCGTCGATGGCTTCGACCGCACCGGGAAACAACAAGGGACTCGCATGAGTCAAGGCATGCGCGGAGTCTTGCGAAACTATCAACATAGGCTCGGGTAACCGGCCCGGCTTGGACAGGCGACGCCTCTGCCGGGAGCAGCGCCGCCACTGCCATCTCCAGCGACAGGCCGATGATCCGCCGAACCGCCATGGCCGACGGAGGCGGGTAGCCGAACAGACAAAATGCTTCCCTCATGGCGGCAATGATGTGGTGCTGGCCGTCGACCAGGGTTCCATTCACGTCAAACACGACCAAGCGACGCAATCCGCCAGGGCTGGAAAGGGAAGAGAACGAAACGCACGGCGCCGATAAGGCGATCATGTCGGAACGAATGGCAGCGGGAGGAACATGCGGGAAAGCGAACGCTGCGACACTGTCAGAAGACTAATCAGTGTATCACCTTTGACGGGCGCTATCCATGTTTTCTGCTGTCAACCAGCAATTCCCGGTATGGAATTTATTCCAAGTCGCCCTGGTAGGCGCCACCCCCCCCCCCCCCCCCGAGGGGACAGGCCCCCCTTCAGGGGAAGAGGGTACGCCTGATGGGGAAAGCAACGATTTTACACCTTCGCCTGGGCAGACTTGTGTGCATACGATAGCCCATCAGGTTGATGGTTTTGATCCCTATCAATAGGGTTGAAATCCTGCAACCGATTGCCATGACTGTCAACACAGCCTGCCCCTCCAAGGGACATGGTGCATACCGAGCCGCCCGCGAATCGTTATGATAAGGGCGCTGCAAGGAGCACGGTATTGGCAGGGGAGCGAACCGGCGGTCACGTTGCAAGTGGGTGCAACTGGCGCCAATCGGGGCGGATATCAAGGCGCTACGGAAAGCGGCACGGGAGTTGTACAACAACTTAGCGACACGGCCAGAGCCCGAGCCGTGCGGTGGGACGGGAGGTTCAGTTTACCAGGGCCGAACGCAAGAAGGCTTTTTCATTCTCCGGCAATCTCGACAATCTCAAGTTGTTCTCGGCACTACGTGACATGATCCGTCACAGCCGCAAGGTCGGGGAATTACTCCCGGATAACTACAAGGAAGAACTCAACACCAAGGCATACCACCATCTGGAAGCCAGATGTGATTCCCGAAGGGCGGCCATTGGCCGTTGAGGTGGTCATCCGTGATGGATAATAATGGTAACCCTTATTATGATCACCGGCCTGTCGTTGGAATCAACCCAGGCAGTGAAAACTACACGAGAGGACCCCGACGCCAATCCCATCTCGAAGACAAACCTAAGGGGGATGCCGAAGTCTGAAGTGGGCGAAACTCATGATCAAAGCATACCGCAATCTGGCGACGACATCAACCTCACTATCGTGGCTCAGCCCGACGACTCCGCCCCTGCCCCCCGCGGCCACGTGACCTTCCCCGCCGGCGGGCTAGGTGCGGGCCAGACCGTCATCACCCTGGGGCAGAATGCCGACCTGTCCACCTTCCCGCACGAAACCGGCCATGTGTGGCTGGGGGAACTGCAGGCCGGTGTGGCGCGACCCGAAGCGCCCGAGTCGTTGCACCAGGATTGGGCAACGGTGCGGGCTTGGCTCGGGATCGCGGAAAAGGGTTGCCCCGACGATAGCCAGCATGAGCAGCGCGCGCGGGGGTGGGGGCATCCCTGCGGGAGGGCAAGGCGCCATCACTGGAGAGTGAGAAAGGGTTTCAGCGCCTGATTCAGGGAGAACCAGACACGCAAGTCAGGCAAACTGAGGAGCAAATAAGGAATTGACGATCCAGGCCTGCCATCGCATCCTCTTCCTCTCTGGGGAGCAGAACCATGTTCCTGCTGATCGATAATTACGATAGTTTCACCTATAATCTCTGGCACTATCTGCGCATGCTGGGGGCCGAAGTGGTGGTCAGGCGTAACGATGCCATCAGCGTGGCGGAGGTACTGGCCCTGCCTCTGCAAGGGGTGGTCGTTTCCCCTGGCCCTTCCGATCCTGACCGGGCTGGCATTTGTCTCGACCTGATCGGGCAAGTGCACCTACCGGTGCTGGGTGTGTGTCTGGGACACCAGGCCATCGGCCAGGCTTTCGGCGGCAAGGTGATCCGGGCCCCGTATCCCATGCATGGCAAAATCAGCACCATCCATCATGCCGGCCTCCGCTTGTTCGCCGGACTCCCCAGCCCGTTCAAGGCTACCCGCTATCACTCCCTGATCGTCGAACAGGTCAGCCTGCCAGCCTGCCTGGAGGTGACGGCCGAAAGCGAGGACGGTCTGATCATGGGTCTTGCCCATCGCGTCTTGCCAATTTTCGGTGTCCAGTTTCATCCTGAGAGCATTGCCTCGGAACACGGGCATGCCTTGATCGCCAATTTTCTCGCCCTGGCCCGTCAATGACAGGACAGGGAGGCTAGCACCGGAAGAACGGGAACTGATCGTGACAGCATCTTCGCCCACCATGATCATGAAAGAACTTTTGCACCGTGTCGCAAGTGGAATCGCCTTAAACGAATCCGAAGCGGAGGCTGCTTTCGAGGTCATCATGTCCGGTGAGGCCACCCCGGCCCAGATTGGCGCCTTCCTGATGGGTCTGCGGGTGCGCGGGGAAACTGTGGCGGAGATCACGGGTGCGGCGCGGATCATGCGCGCCAAGGCGTTGACCCTCGAAGCACCGGCAGACGCCATCGACACCTGCGGAACCGGTGGTGATGCGGCCGGAACCTACAATATTTCCACCGCAGCCGCCTTCATCATTGCCGGCTGTGGCGTTCTAGTTGCAAAACATGGCAACCAGGCCCTGTCGTCCCGATCCGGCTCGGCCGATGTGTTGAAAGCACTCGGTGTCAACATTGACGCCGATTTCGCGCTGATGCGCGAAGCCCTGGCCGAAGCCAGGATCTGCTTCATGATGGCGCCCCGTCACCACGGTGCCATGCGCCATGTCATGCCCATCCGTACCGAGCTTGGCGTCCGCACCATCTTCAACCTGCTGGGACCGTTGTCGAATCCAGCCGGTACCCGCCGTCAAGTGGTCGGCGTCTTCTCTGCAGACTGGGTGCAGCCATTGGCCGAGGTTCTGGGGCGTCTGGGCGCCGAACGTGTTTGGGTGGTGCACGGTCATGACGGTCTGGACGAGATCACCACCACCGGTCCGACCAATGTCGCCGAATACCGGGATGGGGAGGTCAGTGCTTTCACCGTCACCCCAGAGTCGGTCGGGCTCACGCCGGCCCGCCCCGAAGACCTGAAGGGCGGCGACGCGGCCCACAATGCCGCTGCCCTGCGGGCCTTGTTCGATGGTACCCCCGGTCCCCTTCGCGACATTGCACTGCTCAATGCCGCAGCCGGCCTGGTGGTGGCGGGCAGGGCCGTCGATCTCAAGGAAGGCGTGGTTCAGGCCGCTGCTGCCGTGGATGAAGGCCGTGCCCGGATCGCACTGGAGAAATTGATTTCCATCACCAACCGGGCAGGGAAATAAAAGACGGCCTCCCTCTCCGGCATGGTCGCCGTGGGCCCAGCCGGGAAGGGTGGTAAGTCGCGTGGGAATGAGAGCGTTGACCGTCTGCCTCTGCTCGTCAAGACGGACCTTGATCGCATCAGAACGCGCATTAACATACATCTCTAACGGGCTGGTCTGTGTTTTATGTTCTTCCTGGTTGGCCTCCAGACGGGCCAGCCTTACCTCTATCTGTACCTGACTCGTCTTCAACGCCGCCACTTCATTCTGCTGTGTGGCAAGGTCGGCCTGCACCTTGGCAAGGTCGCTCTGCATTTTTGGTAAAACGTCTTCCAACCATCCAAAGAACTGGTCAATCTTGGCGAGAAGCTGATCCATTTTGTCCATCGCGTACCTCTTCCGTTATACAACTATAGATAGAATCATAACGCAGCCGTGGAAGTCTGTCACGTTCTATCCTATTCTCGCTTGCCCCTAGGGTGCCGGGACGGGTCATCCTGAAGACAGGCTCCGGTCGTAACAGGACTTTCTTCGTGGCGGAGCTTTACCGCGTGAAGGAGGTATCGCCCGGGTCGGTCGCCAGGGCAAACGTGTCGTCAATCCACGTGGAGGGTCAGCGGGGATGAACACCACGCTCTTGCCTGCCCGTACCTCTGGCACGCTCTGGGGCGTGGGGGTGGGACCGGGTGATCCGGAACTCCTGACCCTGAAAGCCGTGCGAATCCTCCGCATGGTCACGGTGATCGCCTATCCGGCGCCGTCTGGCGGGGGTAGCCTTGCCCGCCGGATTGCTGCCGCGGTTCTGGATGACGGTGTGAACCGAACCGAGATCGTCCTGCGGATGCGCTTTGAAGCCGATCGTGTTTCGGCGCAAACTGCCTATGATCAGGGAGCAGCTGCCATTGCCATACATCTTGCCTCAGGACGTAATGTCGCCGTGTTGTGCGAAGGGGATCCACTGTTTTTCGGTTCCTTTGCCTATCTCATGGCACGACTGAAAGCGCGTTTTCCGGTTGCCGTGGTGCCAGGGGTGAACTCCGTGGCTGCCTGTTCGGCTATCGTGCAGCGGCCTTTTGCATTCCTCGATGACCGGGCGGTGGTCATCCCAGCCTCGCGGCCTTCCGATGAAATCGAAGCGGCCCTGGCTACGGCCGAAGCGGCCGCCATCATCAAGGTAGGGCGCCATCTGACCAGAATCGCAGACGTGCTTGGTCGTCTGGACCTGACCGAAAGGGCGTGGCATGTCGAACGGGCTGGACAACCGGGGGAGCACATCCGTCCCCTGACGGCCGCCCTGGTGTTATCGGTGGAATCCTATTTTTCGATGATTCTCGTTCACAGGCGGGGGGAAAGGTGGTGATGTGCGCGAAGTCGGCAGCCGTCGTGGTTCTTAGCCCATCGGGCCTGGGAACGGCACGGCGGATTCTTCATGCCCTGCCCGGTGCCTGCCTGCACGGCCCCAAAGGACGGGTGCCGGAAATCGACGATGCCTTCACCGATCTCGCTGCACACCTACGTCAGTTGTTCCAGGCCGGTCATGCTATCATAGGCGTGTGCGCGAGCAGCATCCTGATCCGTGCCCTGGGAGCGGTTCTGACCGACAAGCAAAATGAACCGCCGGTCCTAGCGGTGGCCAGTGACGGCAGCGCCGTGGTCCCTCTGCTCGGCAGCCATCACGGGGGCAACGACCTGGCCCGCGTTCTGGCCCGTCTGTTCGCGGTGTCCCCGGCCATCACCACGGCTGGCGATGTTCGCTGGGGGCTGGCCCTGGATGAGCCGCCACCCGGTTGGCGTGTGGCCAATCCGGTTGCCGTTAGGACGGTCATGGCTGCCCTGGTTGACGACAAACCGGTCACGTTGCGGGTGGAGGCCGGCACGGCGGACTGGATCACTGCGACAGGCGCGCCGTTCACTTCAACACCGTCAGCCCTGACGGTGCGAGTCACCGACCGGGTGGCGGCCATCAGTGATCAGACCCTGGTGCTCCACCCCCCGACTCTGGCCGTTGGTGTCGGCTGCGAGCGGAGCGTTTTGCCGGAGCGACTGGCTCAGCATGTCTTTCTGACCCTGGCCCGTCACAAGTTGTCGCCACAGTCGGTGGCGGTGGTTGCCTCGCTTGATCTGAAGGCTGATGAACCGGCCGTGCTGGCCTTGGCCCAGACTCTGGCCGTGCCGGCCCGGTTCCTGTCCGCATCCGAACTGGAAACCCTGACACCACGGCTGATGCATCCTTCTCGGGAAGTGTTTCGGGCGGTTGGCTGCCATGGGGTGGCCGAGGCTGCGGCGCTGGCCGCTGCCGGTCCTGATGCCGTGCTGGTGGTGGAGAAACAGCGTGGCGCGCGCGTCACCTGTGCCATTGCCCGTGCTCCCTCTGCCATTGACCCGCTGCGGGTCGGACGGGCACAAGGTCGGTTGCATGTGGTCGGGATCGGTCCTGGCACTGCCGCATGGCGAACCCCCGCCGCATCGGCGGCCATCGTCGAGTCGGATCACCTGGTCGGCTATGGCCTTTACCTGGACCTGCTGGGCCGTGCTGCCGAAGACAAGACATGCCATGATAGCCCCATAGGTGCCGAAGCAGAACGGGTCCGTACTGCCCTCGCGCTCGCCGCCGCAGGCGAGACGGTCTCACTGGTATGCTCGGGAGATGCGGGTATTTATTCCCTGGCAACGCTGGTATTCGAATTGATGGCCGAAGCGGACCGTGCCGACTGGAACCGGATTGCGGTCGATGTGGTTCCCGGCGTATCGGCTGCTCAGGCGGCAGCGGCACGGGCAGGCGCGCCGCTCGGGCACGACTTCTGCGCTATCTCGCTGTCTGATCTTCTGACTCCCTGGCCGGTCATCGTCCGTCGCCTCCAGGCGGCGGCAACAGCGGATTTCGTCGTCGCGTTCTACAATCCGGTCTCGCAACGCCGCCGGGACCAGTTTGCCCAGGCACGCGATATCCTGCTTGCCCACCGTGCCGCTGAAACGCCCGTGGTCCTGGCCCGCAATCTGGGTCGGACAGAGGAGCACGTGACCATCATCCGCCTGGATGAGCTGACCCCGGAACAGGCTAACATGCTGACCCTGGTTCTGGTCGGCAACAGTGAGAGCCGACGGGCCACCCTTGGCCGCCGGGAGTGGATCTACACCCCGCGCGGCTATGGCAGCCACCGTCAGGGAGGACGGCAACAGGACCCGGGATAAGGATCTTACGACCAGATCACGGCGACCAGCGTAGAAAATTGGCGATCAGGATCAGACCAAGGGCTTGGCTTTTCTCGGGATGAAATTGGGTGCCGACCAGATTGTCGCGACCGACCATAGCCGCAAGAGGGGTGCCATACGTGACAGTGGCGAGACGGTGGCCAGGATCGGCTGTAACAAAATGGTAGCTGTGCACAAAATAGGCATGGAGGTGCTCAGACAGACCGGTAAGCAAAGGATGCGGGTACACGGGTTCGAGTTCGTTCCATCCCATGTGCGGCACTTTCAGGGTTGGCGCGTCGATTGGCACCACCTCTCCCCTGATCCAGTCCAGTCCGGCATGTTCACCATGTTCGCGGCCGATGCTAGCCATAAGCTGCATGCCGACACAGATGCCGAGAAACGGCCGCCCCTGCCTGATGACGGCTTCGGTCAAGGCTTCCATCAGCCCCGGCACGGTGGCAAGTCCCTGCCAGCAATCGCCGAAAGCCCCCACGCCTGGGAGAACAATGCGGTCAGCGGCGCGCACCTCTTCAGGCCGGGCTGAGACCCGGACGGTGCCACTCTTGCCGCTTTCGGCCATGACATGCGTAAATGCCTTGGCGGCTGAACGCAGGTTGCCTGATCCATAGTCGATGATGACGACGGTGTTCACGCTCGCTCCTGTCTCGATGCTGGTTTGAGCTAGTCAAAGGGAACCGCCTAGTACGCCCTTGGTGGAGGGGACGGCATCGGCGACCCGGGAATCGATGGCGACCGCCTGGCGCAAGGCGCGTGCCAGAGCCTTGTAGCACCCTTCGACAATATGATGGGTATTCTCCCCATACAGACACGCGACATGCACCGCAGCGCCCGCTGTGTTGGCGAAGGCCTGGAACCACTCCTTGAACAGTTCAGTATCCATGTCGCCCAGCCTGGGACGAGTCAAGGCTACCTGCCATACCAGATAAGGCCGGTTGGACAGGTCAATGACCCCCCGCAACAGCGCCTCGTCCATGGGAATATAGGCCATCCCATAACGGTTGATGCCCTGGCGTGTCCCAAGGGCGCGCGCAACGGCCTCGCCGATGGCAAGGCCGGTGTCTTCGGTCAGATGGTGCAGATCGATGTGGGTATCACCGGTGGCATGGAGGGACAGATCCATCAAGCTGTGGCGGCAGAGTTGCTCCAGCATATGATTCAGGAATCCTGCCTCTGTGCGGATATCATGGAGTCCCGTGCCGTCAAGGCTGAGGGTAACGGTGATATCGGTTTCCTTGGTGATCCGGTGAACGTGGGCCGTGCGCATGGTTGGACTCCCTGCTTTCGATTCGTGTCCCCCCGGGCATCCTTGTTAGCAGTCCGGCGCAATCTGCGCCAGAGGGGATGGCGTGCCAGAGCCGATACGTGTTGATCATGACAGTCTATACTCTCTTACAAATGTCTGTGCGTGTTCTATGTGCTGAAAAGGTTGTTCTTCGCAGTTCGAGCGTAATAGGATTAACCCTCTTATCAGACTGTGATCATACCATTTTGAATGAAACGTATTAGATGCATACGTCTGGCTATGTCTGTTATCAGATTGATCAGAGACAAATGATTTACCTGTTTATGGCATTGTCATGATGGTCTAGATTCTTTAATAGTATACGGTCGTTCGAGGAACCGGCAACTCCCTGGCTCTGGCATATGCGTCTATGGTCATGTATACCAAACAACATGGTTGAAAAAGTGGACAGTGTTCTCTCGGAAAACGATGACAACACGCTCGATCCGGTCGATATCTATGTTGGCCGACGGCTGTGGCGTGAGGTTTTGCGCCTGAGCCAGGAACAGGTGGCGAATGCCATCGGTATGGCGTTCCAACAGATACAAAAATATGAACAGGGCAGAAACCGGGTCAGCGCCAGCCGGCTTTATGATATTTGCCAGGTACTGAACATCCCTGTGACACACCTGTTCCAGGGACTCAATACGGAGGTCGTCTTACAGCAACGCATCAACACGGAAACACCTGCCCCTCTCCAGGAAGCCGGGGCAATTCCCGACGGGACCGGTTACATGGAACGCACCGAAACATTGGAATTGATCCGCGCCTTCTGGCGGATCCTCAACCCGAAGGCCCGTCAGGAATTCAGGAATTACTGAGATTGATCCAGCTTCTTGGTGGTGATTCAGATTCGGGCTCGTGAGCAGCCATTTTCCCAGCCGGACAGACCATACCAGCACTGCCTGGAGGGGTAGGCGGCTCAAGATGCACTGCATGTTCTCGCAGCCTGCCATGATGCCAACCACCATGCCAACGAGATAGTCCTCCCATGATGGGCCAGGGAATACGCATGTCTTTGCCGGTCTAACATGTACGATCGGTGTGCGTTTTCCTTTCCTGAAGATCAGGGCCAGCCGGTGGTCCAGCCCGTCTGCGCGGACAATGCATCGTTTTTCAGCTTATGTTATGATAAACTCTTGTGAATGATTGTCTTAACACGTGCGGGATAGCAGGCGGCATGCAACGAAATGACGAGGCGCATTGGCACGGGACGACTATTCTTTCCGTGCGTAAGGCCGGGCGGGTGGTCGTTGCCGGCGATGGACAGGTCTCTCTTGGCCAGACGGTGGTCAAATCCAATGCCCGCAAGGTGCGGCGGCTGGGAGGAGAGGGGCTTATCATCGCCGGGTTTGCCGGCTCCACGGCCGATGCTTTTACGCTGTTCGAACGCCTGGAAGGCAAGTTAGAAAAGCATGTCGGCCAGTTGACCCGTGCCTGTGTCGAACTGGCCAAGGACTGGCGGACTGACCGCTACCTGCGCCGGCTTGAGGCCATGATGGTTGTGGCCGACCGTATGGTCTCACTGCTCCTCACGGGGAGCGGTGACGTGCTGGAACCCGAAGACGGCCTGATCGGGATCGGTTCGGGCGGCAATTATGCCCTGGCTGCGGCCCGGGCGTTGATCACCGTGGAAGGTCTCGACGCCGAGATCATCGCCCGCCGTGCCATGGCCATCGCGGCCGGCATCTGTGTTTATACCAACGACAACGTGGTCATCGAAAGCCTATGACAGCCTTCAGCCCCCGCGAGATTGTCTCTGAACTCGACCGGTTCATCATTGGTCAGGAAGAGGCTAAACGTGCCGTTGCCATTGCGCTTCGCAACCGCTGGCGGCGTCAGCAACTTACAGGAGAACTTCGCGAGGAGGTGCTTCCTAAGAATATTCTTATGATCGGCCCGACCGGTGTCGGCAAAACCGAAATCGCGCGGCGTCTGGCCCGTCTCGCGCAAGCGCCGTTCCTCAAGGTGGAAGCAACTAAGTTCACCGAGGTCGGCTATGTGGGACGCGACGTGGAAAGCATCGTCCGGGATCTGATGGAAACCGCCATCGCCATGGCACGGGAACGGTTGCGCCGGCAGGTGCGGGCCAAGGCCGAAGGAATGGCCGAAGAACGGGTGCTCGATGTGCTGGTTGGCACGTCCGCGCAGCCGGAAACCCGGGCCAAGTTCCGCAAGATGTTGCACGACAACCAGCTCAATGACCGGGAAATCGACATCGAGCTCCAGGATACGGGAGCCATAAACATGCCGACCATGGATATCACCGGCATTCCCGGCATGCAGATGGGCATGCTCAACCTGAACGATCTGGTTGGCAAGATGTTTGGTGGACGCACGCGGACACGACGGGTGAACGTGGGTGATGCCTACAAACTCCTGATTGCCGAGGAAGGTGACAAGCTCATGGATCAGGACAAAGTAGTGAAAGAGGCGATCAATACGGTTGAAAATCATGGAATTGTTTTCATCGATGAAGTGGACAAGATCTGTGGTCGCGAAGGACACCTTGGCGGGGCTGACGTATCTCGGGAAGGGGTCCAGCGCGATCTCCTGCCCTTGATCGAGGGGACCTCTGTGGCCACCAAACATGGCAGTGTCAAAACTGATCACATCCTGTTCATTGCCTCCGGCGCCTTTCACCTGTCAAAGCCATCCGATCTGCTGCCCGAACTCCAGGGACGCCTGCCGATTCGAGTCGAGCTGAAGGCACTCAGTCGCGATGATTTCGTCCGCATTCTCACCGAACCGGAAGCCAGCCTCATCAAACAGTACTGCGCCCTCCTGGCAACAGAGGCGGTGACCCTTGATTTCACGGAAGAGGCTGTCGCTGCCATCGCTGATCTGGCAGCCGAGATCAACCGCAACATCGAGAACATCGGGGCGCGCCGGTTGCACACGGTCATGGAACGGCTGCTCGATGACATCAGCTTTACCGCAACCGATCGGTCGGGGGAACATATCCGCATCGATGCCGCCATGGTTCATGAACGGGTCGGTGAATTGGCCAGAAACGCCGACCTGAGCAAGTTCATTCTGTAGAAGTCGCAGGGCAGGGGGAATTTGCCCTGATAGGCCCCGTAATGCCTTCGCGCCTTGATTGTGACCGATCAAGGCTCAAAGAGTACAAGAGCATGAGTCCAGTCATGAGGGGCGGGTTATGGCCAGAGGGGGACCGGATACAGGGGAATGCATGGGACAAACGGATGGACGATCGGCACAAGGGCACAGAGGAAGAACGCAGACCGAAACGGCGCAAGCTCTCTTCCACGTGGTGGCTGCAACGGCAGATCAGCGACCCCTATGTGGCTGAAACGCATCGACTCGGCTATCGGTCGCGGGCGGCCTTCAAGCTGTTAGAACTCAATGATAAGCTGCATATCCTGAAACCGGGCCAAAGGGTGGTGGATCTGGGTGCCGCACCGGGAGGATGGACACAGGTGGCCGTGGCCCTGGTCAAAGCCGGCCAGTCGCGGGGTGGACAGGTTGTCGCCATCGATATCAACCCCTGGAGTCCCGTGTTAGGCGCTACGTGCCTGACCCACGACTTCATGGCTGCCGACAGCTCGGATCGGCTCCGGCAGGCGCTGGAAGGGGGGTGGGCTGAGGTGGTCCTATCGGACATGTCGCCCAATACCATCGGCCATCGACGGACGGATCATCTGCGCATCCTGGTTCTGGTCGAGGCCGCTTGCACGTTCGCGCTGAACGTTCTGGTTCCTGGCGGGGCCTTCGTAGCCAAGGTGTTCCAGGGTGGTACGGAACAGACCCTGCTTGCCGAGATGAAGCGCCGCTTCGCGGCGGTGCGTCATGTCAAGCCACCGGCCAGTCGCAAGGAATCGGCGGAGATTTATCTGGTCGCGCAGGGGTTTCACGGAGATCCGCCTCATGCCTGACATGAACCTTGAGAGGCAATTGGGCGGACGGGTCGCTGGCATCGATGAAGCTGGACGCGGGCCCTGGGCGGGTCCGGTGGTAGTAGCAGCGGTTGTTCTTGATTCGACTCGTCTTTCGGTAGAACTGCTGGGGGCCCTTGACGACTCCAAGAAACTGCAACCCGCCGTGCGGGAGAGCCTTTTCACGGCCCTGCGCGATTGTGCCGACATCGGGATCGGGCAGGCCGAAGTCGCTGAAATCGATTCCCTGAACATCCTTCAGGCCACCTTTCGCGCCATGGAACGGGCCATGGCGGCCTTGCAGGGTGTTGACCATGTCATCGTCGATGGCAACCGGGGGCCCCTCCTGTCCTGTCCTGTCACCCTTCTGGTCAAGGGAGACGGGCTCTCCGCATCGGTAGCGGCGGCTTCCATCGTGGCCAAGGTCACCCGTGATCGTCTGATGGCGTGTCTTGCGGCGGAGCATCCCGGTTATGGGTGGGAGACCAACAAGGGTTATGGCACACCAGCCCATCGGGCAGCCCTTGCCCGCCTGGGTCTCACGCCGCATCATCGGTGCTCATTCGCCCCCGTCGCGGCATGCCTGGACCGGTGTTGCAATAGTGTTGCAAAAATACCCCGGCGGAAGAAATGAAAGAGCCGTAGCGGTGAAGGCGCCGGGATGAGGCCCAGTCTTCGGCGTGTCGTTGTATGTTTTTCTCATTCGATGCGCCCCAAGGGCCTTGGCCAGAGTCAAATAGAGCTTGCCCACGTCGGTACTCGTGAAGGCAGCCGCCAGAACATCAGGTCGGTCGCAGGCCCACACCTGGTGCAACGGGCTTTTAAACTCGGCCATGTAGCGTGACACAAATTCACGGAACTCGGCATTTTCCTCGAAACAGTTCTTGATGGCTTGCAGTTCGGCCCGCGTCAGGCTTTTCAGAAGGGAACGCAGAAAGACCGCCGTGTCGCCCTTGTAGAACTCTTTCCACATCTCTTCGTCCACCTGTGTCTGATAGACGCGGGGAATATCCACGGCAAAGGACTGCAACCGTTCGACAATGAACGCGGCGTTCTGCAGAAAACGTTCAACACCGACTTCGCTGCGTATTCGTTCCAGCAACTGCGCCTGCTCGGCATGCTTGGAAGCTTTGACCAATTCGGTGACCTGGCGATCGAATCCCTTGCTGAGATAGTCGGTCTGTTGCATCAAGCAATCGCTGGTGACTGACAGCGCCTCTGTCTTCTAGCGCGGGTTTTCAAAGATAATGTGCAGCTTTTCCTAGATTTCTTCGCTGGTGGCAACTAGCTTACGCAATCTCTTGCGGAAGCCGTCACCGCTTGTCCGAACGTAGCCGGCGACTTTTTCCGAGGCGGTAGCCAGTCCCTGAATGATTTCCCGCAACCGGTCGGCGGCTACGCCAACCTGGGCCGTGGTCTTGCTGGAGGACTCTTCGAACAGACGGGCAGTCTGATGCAAGGTATCTCCCAGATGAGTAACCTGGTTCGTGGCCAGCTCGGCCACCTCGTGTATTTGTTGTGATTTTTCGTGCAGGCCCTCACCGAAGTTCTGTACCACATGGCCGGCCTCTTCCGCGACACGACCGAACTAGCGGACCAGCTGACTCATTCCCTCGTCCAACCGGGCGACGCGCCCTTCCATCTGCTGCCAGGCCTGTTCCAGTTCCACGATGCGTTCGTTGAGAGTCGTACCGACCATGGTGAGGTGCGTGACGGTCCGCCCAGCGATATCAGTCATTTGCTGGGAACACGCCTCGACGGCGCTGCCGACAGTGCCCGTCTTTTCGACTGCCTCCCGGGCTGCCTGGACCAGGTCGGCCGTACGTTGACGGAGCACTTCGCCCATTGCTGCATCGAGATCGAAATTGGCCCGCGAGGCGGTCGCGATCAGATCGGTGGACCCCTGGTGCAAGGCACCAACGATGGTCCGCACCCGGGTCATCAATTGCTCCGACACTGCCGACAGGTGCCTGGACTACTTGCGCCAGGGCAGCCTCGCCCAGGCGGGTCTGATTGGAAACGATGTTGGTGATGTCGTTCAGCTCTTCTGCCTGCCGGCGTAGGCTGTCACCGACGGCGCGGGTGCGCAGCGGCATCCGTTCCAACGCAACAGCGAAGACCTGCGTCTGGAAGGTTTCCCCCATCTGCCCGATCCGTTCCATTACCCGTTCATATACGCCATACAGATCCGAAAAACGTGTACTGATGGTTTCCACTAACGCCGTCAGGCGCAAGGTTATGCCGTTGGTCACGTTGTTGAAAACATCAACATGTCTACCAAACGTCTCTCCCAGTTCCCGCAGCCGGGTCATGGCCTGGTCGGAGCGACGGTCAGGGTGCGGGATTGCACGATGAGGCCGTCATCGACAATCTGGACACGGGGTCATAACCCGTTCGGTGATCTGGTTGAGACTGATTGCCTACTGCTGCATGGTGGCTGCAATGCACCCCCCTGATCGTGCAGGCGTTTGGCGGCTACGACAAGAATCTCGGTATGGTTATGGAACAGGGTCTTGAGCGTGTCCGCGTGATCCT
This sequence comes from uncultured Rhodobacterales bacterium, assembly GCA_964624075.1. Classification (GTDB taxonomy): domain Bacteria; phylum Pseudomonadota; class Alphaproteobacteria; order Rhodospirillales; family Rhodospirillaceae; genus CAZUWH01. The sequence goes on along the minus strand of CAZUWH010000011.1, from coordinate 8,296 downwards.
TCAAGGCTCCGGCGATGACCGATACATCCGCGATGGTCTTGTGGCTAGAGGTGGCAACGATATCGGCCTGTTTCTGGATCTAGCGGGACAGTGCCCCGGCATTGTCCCGGACGTGCCCGCCTGTCTTGGCAAGCGATTCGCCCTACCCACGCAGAAGCTGAGCCAGAGCCTCGGCCTGTCAGCCAGTCGCGGCAGCGGTGGCATTCAACGCCTTGCCGATCCGACGGGCGCTTTCTAGTCGCGCGATCGGCGGCGCCGTTCAGGCTGTCCACCTCTGTCGGCGCAGAACGTCTTCCATTTCCCGGGCCCGGGTGGAAGCCGCGTCCGCGGTATGGACCAGCCCGCTTACCTTCCGTGCCAGGGCCTGGATGGTCTGCGTGGTGTCCGGTTTCGACCCGACCGACCGGCCACGGTCAGCAGTCCCTCAGTCTGGCGACGCAGCAGTGTCTCGACCTTTTCCACTTTGGCGACAGCATAGCGCGAGGCCTCGGTCAGGTCGACAACCTGGCGACGCAAGGTCTCGGTGACTTCCTTGACCCGCGCTTCACCTGTCTGATCCGGGTAGGTGAGCCGTTGCAGATGCTGGTGGAGAGCGTTGGCCTCGCTGCGGATCTGGGCGCCCCGATCCAGGTAGACGATGAACATCCACATTATCGCCAGCGGCAGAAAAGCGCCGGAGACAAAGCCGCCAAACTCATGCGGCAGGAGCTCCATCAGCTGTTCCAAGCCGACCAAGCTGGTCACGCAATAGGAGAGACGGTAAGCTAGGCTACCGACAGGGCCAATCCCAGAATGCGCGGCAACTGGCCAGAGCGGCGAACGGCGGGAAGTGATTCCTGAAGGGGCTGGTCGTATAAGGAACGCTGATCGTGGCTGAACAGCCCCTTGGGCGGAAACAGCGGTTTGCGGTCGTTGCACAGGAAGACATCACTCTGGGGTGGTTCCAATACTTCGCCCGGGATGGGTTTCCCCTCCATGCCGTCTGCCCTCCGGTCGTGAGGAGTCGATTCAAAGAGGCGTGGGCACCGCCACCGGAGCGAGGCCTGCTGACGCATTACCCTGATTCGGGCGTCCAGACGTATCACCCATAATCCTGGCTCCCTGTTTCTGTTCCGACAGGGCTGTACAAGGTTTGGTTCACTGCCGTCAAGCCGCCTGACACAACCGAGAGGAGCATTCTTCTTCAAGACCAGTGACTGGACTTGCTGGAATATAGGGGAGGCAAGGACGTCAACTTCCCCCTTGAATCCTTTCACGCTGCAGCACCGTGTTCGCGCCGTTCAACCCGTATCACGGACATCCACATGCATCCAACCACCCATGCCACCACCACCCCCAGCGAGACCAGAAAATCGTGATTAGCCAGCACCTGTGCCGCTGTGTGATAGAAGGGCAGGCGCAGAAGAACAAGGGCATGGCTGACAGGGTTGAGTACCATCACCACCTGCAACCAGTCGGGAACGTGCTGGATTGGAAACAAGGCTCCGGACAACAACCACAGGGGCATCAGGAAGACCATCATGATGGCATGAAAGCCGGCCGTGGACTTTATGCTCCAGGCGCACAGGAAGCCAAGTGCCGTGAACCCGAATGCCGTCAGAACCAGAAAAAGGATCACAAGCACCATGCCGCCCGGCGAGAGGGGAAGCCCAAGAAACGGGGCCAGAAGCAGGAACAACAGTCCCTGGGCGAGGGCAATCAGGGTCCCCCCCAGCACCTTGCCAAACACGATGGCCAGACGCGAGACGGGTGCCACTAGGACACTTTGCAGAAATCCCTGATCACGATCTTCGATCACCGTGATGGAAGAAAAGATACTGGCAAACAGCAGCAGCATCAAAAGGACGCCAGGATAGAGGAATTCGAGATAGCTCACCCCTTCCATGCCCGGCGGACGGAACGACCCGGTAAAGCCCGCCCCCAGAAACAACCAGAACAGAACGGGCTGACCTATGCTCCCCACCACCCGTTGCGGCTGGCGGACAAAGCGGATGAACTCGCGTCGTGCCAGGGCCAGAACAGCCCGCATCGTCATGGCTCGGTCTCCGGCGTATAATGGTGTTGCCCTTCCCTGGCACCGTTTGCTCCAGGTTTGGCAAAGCCAGCCTGACTGCTGCCAGTCATGTGGATGAACACATCTTCCAATGCCGCCTGCTTGATGGCGATGGAGCGAATCCGTGGCCGGTAACGGGACAGAATCGCTTCCAGCAAAGGCAGGCTTTCAGCCGGTTCTACGCCTTCCAGACGCAGCTCGTCCCCGAAACGCAGCGGCTTCAGATCCATCTCCTCGCGCAAGGCTGCTGCCATGACCTCCGGTTCAGTCGGCACTACCACCACCATCTCCTGCCCCATACGGCTGCGCAGATGTTGTGGCGTGTCGCAGGCAAGCAGCTCGCCATCCTTCATGATGACGACCCGGTCGGCCTCCTCAGCCTCTGAAAAGAGATGGGTAGTCATCAGCACGGTCATGGCCCGTTCGCGCTGAAGGTTTCTCAACGCGTCAAGGAAATTGCGGCGGCTTGCCGGATCAAGGCCGGTGGTTGGTTCATCCAGCAATAGGATCCGGGGATGGGTCAGCAGACATTTAGCCAATTCGAGCTGACGCGCAAGCCCCCCTGACAACGTCTCCACTCGTTGGTTCAGACGGTGTTTCAGCTCGGTCCACTCCAGCGCCTCGGCCATGCCAACGCCGGCAGCTTCCTCTTCGTCGCCGTACAAGGCCGCCTGAATGGTCATGTTCTCGCCAACGGTCAGGTGCTTGTCCACGGCCGGACTCTGGAACACCACACCCATGACCCGCCGGACCACCTTGGGAGCACGAAACAGGTCATGACCGTCGATGGTGACCGAACCACTGGTGGGCAGCAGCATGCCGCACAGAATGCGGAACAGAGTAGACTTGCCGCTGCCATTAGGACCGGACAGAATACAGAACTCGCCTGCCGCTACGTTCAGGTCGAAGCGGGACAAGGCAACGCGCGACGGCTGTCGGCGGGTAGCCGGATAGAGATGGGTCAGACTGTGAATTCTGATCATAGCGTCACTTTAACCACAGCGGCCTGCAAAAGGCAAAGATTTGGTCACGGCGCAGCAGCGTCCTAATCCTTTCGGCTACCGTCCCGGCCGGATTGAGCGGTGGATGGCGCCAAAGGGGAAACGCTTTGTCCGCTTCCAAGGGACGGGCATATCCCAGGGCAAACAATTCGGCATGGAGGCGGGCATGCTTGGCACTGACCCAGGAAGGGGGGGCGAAAATGAACACCGGTCCCGGCTGGGCACAGGCTTCCGTACACATGGACATCGAATCACCCGTTACAACCACCGCATCGGCCAGGGCGAGCAGACCAAGATAAGGATTTTTTCCGTCATCACCCCAGTGGTGCACGAACGATGGCACACCGGAATCGGCGAACGCAGTGCGCAATGCGGCTGCGGCGACGGGACCGGTGCGGCGGCTCGTGGTCAGGAGCACACTGCCCCCGTCTGCCAGGGCCGCCGTCCGGACCGCCAGCCCGCGGGCCAGCTCCCCCGTGAAGGGCCGCCGGCCGCTGGCCCCGCCGACCAGACAGGCGACCCATGGCCGCGGCAGGGCCGCGAATTTGTCCCGCCAGCAGTCCGCCGCACCGGCAAGTTGTGCCGGGGTGACGCGATGGGGGGCCCCGGTGATGCAGACCACGTTGGCTGGCCTCCGTACCAGCCGGTCATGGTTGGGAACCGCGACCAGATCAAAATCGGCCAGCCCCCTCCAGCCGGGAAACATGACCTGGACCAGCAGCGGGGCAGGCCTCCTGCCGGCCTTGATCCAGCGCGCCACCGGCGCGGCCCGCCGCCCGGCGGCGATGACGACATCCGGCCAGGGGGACACCAGTTCAGCCCGGGATTCCATGGTCAGGGTGTGAATGGTCGCCCCAAGGATGCCATTGGGCAGGCGGGCAAGAACGGTATGACGCAGGGGCTTGACCACGAATGGAAGCCCCAACACTTCTGCCACCCCCAGGGCCTGGCTAGCGGTGCCGGCACGCGCATCGGTCAGGACCCAGACCACCAGGGACGCCAGACCCCCTCCCCCTCTCGGCGCCTGTGCAAGAGAGATGTTCAGACCAACGATCTCACCCCTCCTCCGATATGCAGGCCAGAGGCCCCGTAGTGCCACCACCGCCGCGGCCGGGTTCTCCTTCCTGCAAGCAGCACACAACCCTCGACCGCTTGGACAATGACATCATACGGAAAACGGCGCGCTCTTCCGCATCATAGGCTACTTTGACCGGCTGTGCCACAGGGTGATACGGCCGTTCTCGTCGTAGAACTCATTGGCCTCCCTGCAAGACTCTTCCGCCGGAAGATTGAGGGCCCTTCCGCCAATGCGCGGGCGGGGACTCCTGCGCTCCAGGGCCGACGCTCCCAGAGGTTCTGCAAGCGGGTCTGTTCCAGGGGGTAGGGCTGTGTGCATAACAGTCCCTTGCAGAGGGAAAGGAATAATGCGGAAATTCTTCTTTCCCAGCAGACGGACCACGATACCGCATGATACAGTCCCTGAAAGATCTATACGCCTTTTAAATGCATTGTGACCATTGTATTGTATATAATAAGAGAAGAACTTGTGGACGATTATGAGATATTAGCTTAACTAATTGCAATATATTCAGTGATAGTTGTGATAGACGGTCTCGTTCTGGCTGCCATGCTGGGCGGGGCGGGGCGGGCGTGTCGGCGTGGCTGTTTGTGCGGACCGAACGGGAGAACAGCCTGTACCAATGGCAGTTGCGCATGGGCATCGTTGCCAACAGTCGCGCTGCCGAAGTGACGCGCTGGCTCGGCAAGTGGGTGGCGACCTTGCGCATGCTCGCCCAGAACGTCTCGCTGCAACTCTACATGACCAGTCTGGTTCTGGGAGCCGGGACCGAGGCGGTGGAAGGGCAATACCTGCGCAAGGAGGCGACGGCTCAGCGTGACGGCTTCGCGGTGCCGGTCCACAGCCCCGCATCGATGTCAACGCGCCGCTCAAGCGCCGCCTGGGGCGATGGACACGCCGAATCTCGCCGATGCCTTCGCCCTGGCCAGTCCCGGGTCATTCGGGGAACGGCACGGCTATGCCGGGGTCGATGTGCTGATTACAAGACGCTCCCTTCCTAGCACGCCATGGACTCTAGTCCGCAAGGTAGACAGCAGAGAGGCCACGGCCGAAAGAAAGTATAGATTGTGATAGATTGTATATGCTAATTATTGTTCTTTTATTAGTGGTCTTTGCCCCGGTGACCGGCGCTTTCGCCCTGTGGTAACATGGGACATCGGTGCGGCTGTCGCAAATCGCCGCACGATACAAAACGACCGCCGAACGCCTGGAAAGCCTGATCGGCTTCATGCGGGTGGTGAGCGACAGCCAGCCCACGTACATCATGTGCTGCAATGCCAACGGCCTGATCATCTTCGCCAACCAGCTGCCCGCCGCCCATTACGGCATTCCGCTGGCTGGCATTCCCTTCAAGCCGATGGTCAGCGTTCTGGGACCAGTCAAGACCAAGCTGCTTGACGTAATCCATCAACGAGTCATCGGGACCGGCCGGAACGAAACCCATCTGTTCCACTTTGAGGAACCGGCCGGTACACGGGCGGTCGCGACCGATCATGTCCATCTGCCGGCCGAGGCCAGGCAGCAGGCGGCAGTGTTGACCGTGTTCCACGACATCACTGAACTGACCCGGGAGCGCGATCGCAGTGAGGCCCGTCTCAATCAACCTTTAGTTGCCATGGTTGGGGTGGTGGACCAGCGTGATTCCTACTCGGCCAACCACTCGGCCCGCGTATCGGAGGTGGCCCAGACAATCGCCCCCGAGATGGACCTCGACCACAAGGAAGTGCGGACTGTCGATCTGGCGGGGCGGCTGATGAATATCGGTAAGATCGTCATTCCGCCCGGGCTTTTGACCAAGACCGGCCAGTTGACCGATGAGGAGCGTCAAATGCTTGCACGCAGCTTCGTCATCAGCGCTGAACTACTAACAGACGTGGAATCCGACGGTCCGGTGGTTGAGGACCATCCGGTAGATCGGCGAGTGCGTGGATGGCAGCGGCCCGCTTGGTCTGCAAGGCGAGGCAATCCTGATCACTGCGCGCATCGTCGCGGTGGCGAACAGCTTCGTCGGCATGGTCAGCCCGCGCGCTTGGCGCGGGGCCATGGAATTTGCGACGGCTGTCAAGGTGTTGCGCGATCAGGTCGATACCAAGCTCAACCGCCGCCCTTTCCCGGTACTTGCCAACGTCATCGACAACCGCAACAGCGCGCAACGCTGGGCCCACTTCCGCGATCCTCCCGCCCATGAAGGAACGGCAGACTATGCCTGACGCTTCCTTTTCTCCATGGCAGCGTCAGGTTCCATGAAAGCGCAAGGGTGCGCCCATGGGCGTGGCAGAGAGGGTGCCTTCGCGCATGGCGATGTGGCCCCGGACGACCGTTACGACCGGCCAGCCAGTGGCAGTCATGCCCTCGAATGGCGACCAGCCGCAGCGGCTGGCAAGCCAGTCACGCCGAATGGTGCGACGGGCATGCAGGTCGACCACGGTGAAGTCGCCATCGAAGCCGACGGCAATGCGCCCCTTGCCGGCCATGTTGTAGAGACGGGCCGGGCCGGCACTGGTCAACGCGACGAATCGCGCCAGCGACAGCCGTCCCGCCGCGACATGGGTCAGCATGACCGGGACCAGTGTCTGCACCCCTGGCATGCCTGACGGGCTGGCCGGATACGGTTTGGCCTTTTCTTCCAGGGTGTGCGGCGCATGGTCAGAACCGAGGCAGTCCACGCCTCCGTCCCGCACCGCCTGCCACAGGGCTTCCTGATGACAGGCTTCCCGGATCGGGGGATTCATCTGTGCCAATGTGCCCAGGCGCTCGTAGCATTCAGGTGCCGTCAGGGTCAGGTGCTGGGGTGTGACCTCGACCGTGGCCAGATCACGATGATCGCGCAGCAACGCGACCTCCTCGGCGGTTGTGACGTGCAGCACATGCACTGGCCGCCGTGCCGCCCGGGCCAGCCGTAACAGGCGACGCGTCGCGGTTAGTGCCGTCTCGGCATCACGCCAGAGCGGATGGAGGGCCGGCGTTCCGTCGCTTTTGACCAGGGCATGGCGTTCTCTCAGGCGTGCTTCGTCCTCGCAATGAACAGCGACACGCCGCCGGCCTGCCGCCAGAACGCGTGCCAGAGTTACATCATCTGCCACCAGCAGGGAACCGGTGCTGGAGCCCATGAAGACCTTGAGGCCGGCACACCCTTCCATCTCTTCCCAGAGGGCCAGGTGCGCCACGTTGTCGGCCGTCGCCCCCACAAAGAAAGCATAGTCACAGGCCATGCGCGCCTTTGCCCGTGCCAGCTTGTCGGCCAGGGCGGCGGCGCTGATGATGGGAGGACGGGTGTTGGGCATGTCACACACCGCAGTGACACCCCCTAGCACCGCAGACTGGGCCCCGGTGGCAAGATCCTCCTTGTGTTCCAGACCAGGCTCGCGAAAGTGAACCTGGGTGTCAATTACTCCCGGCAGGACATGGAGCCCCCTTGCCTCCAGGACCGTTGCAGCGGAAGCAGCGCCAAGCGCCCCGATTGCGGCGATGCGCCCCGCCACGACCCCTACATCCGCCGGCACCGGTCCCTGCGGCAGCCATACCGTTCCTCTCTTGACAAGGAGATCAAATATCATTTTGACTCCGGCAACGGTGCGCGAGCGATGGCAGCATCATTCTCTGCCTGCCCGGCATCGATCCTAGCCAGAACTGATTGTAACCTCCAAGTATTGTGCCCTATGGGAAGGTCGGTCAAGGTCAGTCTTCGTCACCAAATCCCGAAGATCCGTGGTGCGGGTTGCCCGCAGCACGCCGCTGACCGTTTCCGCCCAGGGCGCGCTGAAGCCGGCGTTCTGCAGGTGTTTGACAATCCTGAAAGTGTCGAGGGCAGGCATGCCGTCCTCCCGAGGGGGGACGTTCAGCATGGGGCGCCAGATACGGGGAGCCAACACCCTCTGGCCCAGCAATTCCCGGTATGGAATTCATTCCAAGTCGCCTTGGCAGGCCCCATCTCCAAACTCTCCTCCCCCGAGGAGGCAGGCCTCCCTTCAAGGGGAGGACGTGTTCCCTCCAGGAGGGGGGCAGGGAGGTCTCTTCTGCAAATCAGGGTCATTCCCATAATGCGAATCGCTGCCTCTGGCCCGGAGGGCATCGCCGCTTGACAGTCCCGGAAATACAGAATAAAGGATTGGCACTCGATGGCTGGGAGTGCTAACGGCTTAGCATGGCTGGGAGTACGACTGC
>CAZUWH010000010.1:16688-77758 GCA_964624075.1 uncultured Rhodobacterales bacterium | reverse complement strand
ACAAACAAATCCATAAAACAAAAATACCGAAAGATAAAATAGAGCCCCCTTCCCTAGATCCCTCTTTAACTTATAAAGACTACCCTCCTCGTAGCATCCCCCTTCTCTCTAATGAGACTCCTCCCACCCCTCGAAACGCCAAACAGCACCAGCTTGCTAAGGCTACTCTCTTCTTTTAAACCATGTCAAGACGTTTTTTGTCTTGCTCCCTCCTCCCCTCTTCTACCCCTGTCCCCCAAGCCGGCGCAGAGGCGCATATAGAACCGTGATCCCCCCAAGAGTCAACCTTTTTTTTCATCAAGGTCACCTCGAAGTATGCGCGTGCAGTTCTTTAGCATGCTTAACTATTTTTAATTGAGTCAATGTATAAAATGCGTTTTGAAATGGCCTTCCCATGACAGACATTACCTTATCTCCACTGCTGTGGCAAGGAGGACAGTCTTTTGTTGGTAGCAGGACTCGATATGCCAACAGGTATACCCATGTACGCTTATGCATAGCATCAAGTGTCCAGGTCAATTGAGTGCCAAATAAGGCAGGCGTGGCAGTATGGGGAGCACGTGTTTCAAATTAAAATCTTAATATGTATTATATACATCAGGCACGACATGCAATTGTCATTGCTGCACTTCTTTCTATAGGATCTAAAGCTTATACATGACCTTCATGCTATTAAGATGTTATTAGCAAGATTTCAAAGAAAAATTTCTCCTACATGTTAATCAGAGAGATCAGCGTCATATGGCAAAGTCTGCTTGAAATTGTTGGTCTGATAACCACTAGTTAGCTGCTAAGTGAAGATCGCCGGCAGGTTGATTGGCGCATAACAGTATCAGGACTTGTCATACAGTTCCTGATCGCATATTCCCCGTTAAAGTTTCCGGCGGTCCAAATCTATCTTTTTTCTTCTGGCCCAGGCAGTCGAGGCCCTCCAGACAGCAACACGGGCCGGTACCACATTCGTATTCTGTTATCTGGGAGGGATGCCCTTACCGTTTGCCGAAACGGCATCTGGCAGCAGTTATCATCCTGGCCCTTCAAGGCCTTACCCCTGGTTCTGACCGTCTCTGCGTTGTCGGCCTTTCTTTACCGCTAGCGCGTATTGCTTGCGATCGTCACCGGCTTTTCCTTCCTCCTTGAACGGACCATGGGCCTTGGTGGCGCAGCGGGACTCTCGTCGGCGGCCAATGCTTTCGTTGGCATGGTCGAGGCACCTTTATTGATTCGCCCCTACATGATCTCCATGGGCAGAAATGAGTTACTTGTTGTCATGACAACAGGCATGTCAACCATATCAGGGACAGCTATGGTATTATATGCAACGTTCACGAACAGCACCATTGCCAATGCTCTCTGTCATCTTCTGATTGCCTCGTTGATCAGTATACCGGCAGCCGTGATGACTGCCAAGGTGATGATTCCGGGCAATACCCATACCAATGGGTACCATCTCCCTTGACAAGACCCTGTACACCAGCGGCATGGACGCTATCTGCCGGGGAACACACAGGACGGCATTACCTTGTTGCTTAACATCGTCGGCCTTCTGATCGTCCTGATCGGGTTGGTCGCTCTGATTAATGCCACCTTGGGCCTCTTCCCATAGGTGGATGGCGCACCCCTGACCTTACAACGGCGGCTGATGGGACCAATGATGCTGCTCGTCTGGCTCCTCATGGGCATTCCAGCCTCCGGACTTGCCGACCGCCAGCAGCCTCCTCAGCACCAAGGCCATCCTGAACGAACTGATCGCCTATCTCGACCTTGCCTGCCTGCCCCCCTGGCGCCTTGAGCAAGTGCTCGCGGCTGATCATGGTCTATGCCCTGTCCGGATTCGTTAACATTGGCAGCCTAGGAATCATGGTGACCAGGTTGGGCACCATGGTACCGGAACGCCGGTTGGAAATCGCGAGACTCGGCCCACGGGCAATCATTTCCGGGACCTTCGCAATCTGCCTGACAGGCGCCGTGATCGGGATACTGTATTGACGACGTACCGACACTCCGAAAGGCACCCTAGGCTGCCACTTCGGCAGCAGCAGCGGCATACCAGCTCTGCATGGGGGGAAGGCTGATCAGGGCCCGCACATATGTCTCGGCTTCCCTGTCCAGTGTGACCGCATAAGTCATAAAGCGGGTAGCCACGGGCGCATACATGGCATCAGCGATGGTAAAGGCCCCGAACAGGAACGGCCCGCCTTCCCCATACTGGCCCCGGCAGTCGGCCCACAGGGTCGTGATGCGCTGAATATCGGCCATTACCTCCGGAGTTCGCCCTGCGTCCGAACGACGGCGCGCCACGTCCATGGGCATGTGCTTGCGGAGCTCCGGGAAGCCCGCGTGCATTTCCATAGCCACCGAACGGGCAACGGCACGCAGACGGCGGTCTTCCGGCCACAGGGGGGTTCCCGGGAACAGCTCGGCCACGTATTCGCAGATGGCAAGGGATTCCCAGATATGACAGCCGCCATGGATCAGGACTGGTACCCTTCCCGATGGAGAATATCTGGCGATGTCTGTCTTGGTTGCAGGTTGGCGCAGGCGTATCAGGATCTCCTTGAAATCGGCACCGGCCATCTTCAACGCCAGCCACGGCCGCAGGGACCACGAGGAAAGATTCCGGTCGCCGACCACGAGCGTCAGATCCGTCATGCCAGCTTCTCCTCCTTAACAGAGGGCGTGCCGCCCTTTTCACCCCGCGCCCATTGCTCCACCGCCGTGAGAGACCAGAGCCCCCCGTCCATCTCCCGCATTAACCGCTCCTCAATGCGCGAAAACGTCTTCCTTCTCCCAGCCATTCAGATCGAGCGTCGCCCGACAGGGAAGAAAACGAAAACAGGCCTCTGCCAGCGCGCGACGTCCCTCACGTTCCAGAAGATGGTCAAGACGCTCCTTGAGCGCATGGAGATGGAGCACATCGGTCGCAGCATACTCAAGCTGTTGGGGTGTCAGACCCTCCCCTCCCCAGTCGGACATCTGCTGCTGTTTCGAAAGCTCGATTCCCAACAGGTCGCAGCACAAGTCCCTGAGACCATGACGATCCACGTTGGTGCGGGCTAGACGGGAGGCGAGCTTGGTACAATACACAGGCGCACAGACCACTTCCAGATGATGCTGGATGACTGCCAGATCGAAACGGGCAAAGTGGAAGATCTTGGTGGTATATGGATAGGCCAACAGGGCCTTCAGGTTGGGGCACGCATAATCACGTCCAAGATGAACCACATGGCAGTGCCCATCGCCGCCTGACAATTGCACGACACACAGGCGATCCCGCCGTGGTATCAGACCCATGGTCTCGGTATCCACCGCAATCAGATTGCCGAAGAAAAGTCCATCAGGCAGGTCGTACCGGTGATAATAGGTGATCACGACGCTTCACCCTTCTGCTTCTGTCCTGGCCTGAAGGGGCAACGCCCTCCTCCGGGCCTTTTCCCGGTGCATTTCTGGTGCACACGCCCCCTCTACCTTGATCAACTCTTGTATCACCCCGACAAACCGCCTCCCCCACTGCGCAGAGGCGCATCTGGTGCCCAGGAGAAGACTCGAACTTCCACGACCCTTCGGCCACTAGAACCTGAATCTAGCGCGTCTACCAGTTCCGCCACCTGGGCTCATCTCTTTCCGCGTCGCGGTCTCTTCCACTCCTGCGGTTTCCTTGCCCGCGGAGGGTTCTCCGTTTACAGAGACTGGATCGCTTTGTCAATGCTCCTTCGCACGGAGGAACAGGGTTCAGACCGCAGGTTGATGCGGAACGCCCAAGAGTCCGCGGCCCCAGGCCAGGGCGGTTACCGCTAGGCCGCTGGCGGGAGGAAGTCTTGAGCAGTTACGCTCAAAGGCCCCTAGAACTTGTATCGTTAGTTGTAAGCTCCGCCGCCCAGCACACAAAACTAGGCGCAATAGGAGTGGTTGAGTGGAACCGGACGTGCGGCTTCGGCCAGAGTGGCACCGAGCTTAAAAGCCTGCTCATAGGGCAGAAGGGTACACGCCACCACAACCAGCCGCTCGGACGCCCGGCGACGCAGGATCATTCGTGACCAGGCACACATGACTGTCTCGGGCGATTTGTGCAGAATCCCCCAGCAGGCCGTGGTGATCTCCGGCACTGGGCGGGCCAGGTCCATTTCAGGAAATAGGACCAGTGTTGAAGGATCCGCAGCGACAATGGGAATGCCGTGACGGGCGAACAGGGCCGCGAATCCTGCCCTGCGCCGGGCATCGTCTTCAGGTCCCCAGAGTACGGGCAGCGACCGATACCGCAAAGCCACGCTCCCCGTGGCCGGAGGCCACCAGTCCTAGCCGCAGGATCGCGCCGTTCAGGGCATCTGGGATCAGCAGATGCTCGACGTCGATGGCTGCGATCGCTACCAGCGCCCAGAGCAGAACCGCCGCCCGCGCGGCCTCCCCAGTTGGCCCGAGTCGTCCCAGGGCCACCGCCGCTACCACAACCCCGGCCACCTCTACCAGCAGGTAGCGCGGCGGGATGCGTCCCCCGCAGAGCGGACAAGTGCGAGGGCGGGGCCCATAGGGAACAGAGCGCCTCACCTTACGCCAGAAGGCCATCTTCGCCCTCAACCGCGCGAGACCCGAATGGCTGGTCTACTATTTCGCACACAACAGCGCCGGCGGCCCGCAAGGGCCAACTGATATTGCCACCTATGCGGTGTCGCTCGCAAACACTATCACTGTCGATGGTCGGACCATCCCCACGGCGAATCTTTATCAACACGGCGAACAATGCCGACCACATCAATTTGAATCCTGCCAATCCCAATTTTGCCGTGGTGCCGGGACAGGTTTTCGTGATGACTGGTAGAACCCTCCCGAACGGTTTCAATCGTCAGCACAATCTGGTCTGGCTGGATCAGGACAGGAACATCGCCGGATCCCTGTTCTGGGAGCTGGTTTTCAGTGATGTACCCGGAAACGAGAACTGTCGTGCCGTCAATCTGTCCAACAGCCGCTGCTAGAATCTGGTCGTCTACATGCAGTACCCGTTCCGCTTTACGGTCACGGGAACGGCAACCAGGACACCTGAAATCGATCAGGCGCTGTTCCCGATCATCGAGACGATCTTCGTCAGAACCATCGTCGCGGGGAGCGGTCCTGATGGAGGCTAGGCCCGGATTCGCCCGTACGAAAGGTGCCATACCAAAACTGCATCGGGTGGCGGCTGGAAGCTGCCGGCGGCTTCACCCTCGTCGAGCTGATAGTGGCTTCAACGGTCGGCCTGCTGCTGCCGGCCGTGGTCTATGGCATCTTCACCCAGACCCTCACCTTGAGCGATGTCATGCGCAGCCAAGTCACCCTGAACAAGAACGCACGCGAGACGTTCATCATACTGCGGGATCACGGAATCAACAGCGCCGAGGTTGAAATTCACGGCTTGCGCGGGCGCGGTCAGGGAGCAGTGGATTTGACCGTCAATACCTATCGCTTCGACAATCCAGCCCTGAACAATGCCAACGAGGGGTTCTCGCGCTTGCAGATCGGCACACTTCTCAGTGCCGAAGCACCCCAGACCATGGTCTTCCGCCTACAGGAGGCCCCATGACCGTGCCAGGCAACAGCGGGAAGGAAATGCTCGGGGGGGGGAGGGGGGAGGAGCGGCTGCCCGCTTCCCCCCGCTGTGCCGACCGCCGGCGGAGGGTGGAAACCGCTACCGGGTCCCCACCGGCGGGAAAAGGCCCACGCGCGGCATGGTGATGATCACGATCATGATCGTCTCCCTCGCCACCATGCTGATCGTGGCAACGTTGATCAACCATTATGCTACCACAGAAGGCCGCGCCATCGAACAGCTCCTTGCCGACAGCCGCTTCTACTGGGCCATGGAGGGGACTGCCAACCTTCTCCTCAGCCAGGTCGTATCGCCCGATGGTTTACGCAATGATGGTGCCTGCAATGACGATGCGGAAAGAGAGGTTAATCTGCGGAACCTGGCGAAAGTGGCAAACATTACGTGGGATTACGATCTTGCAAACTGGGGCGCCACCCTCGTAAACACAAACAATGATCCCGCCAGGCAATTCCAGACTTCTCTCACGGGAGCAGACATCGCGGATACGGACCCAGACACCGAAGACGGCCGTATGTCACTGACCGTTTCCATTCCTGCCGCCGGGCGTTTTTTCTGGCAGGACGTCCTCGGACTCGGAGGGGCGAACGTCTTTGCCGTGAACCACTTTCAGGTCTTGATACAGAGAACCAGCAGCCAGGCTTCAACCGCATTACCAGTGTCACCCGTCCACGATGATTCCATAAACCTCTTCGGTGCTGGCCACCATCGCTTCATGGAACGTGACAAAACGTTTGTCCTCGATCTGCTAGAAATGGTAGAGTTCTTGAGCGGATTGCACGCACCTGAGAAATTCTTCTGGAATGAAGGACAAATCGACAAAAAGGGCTCTGAACCGGGGAGACTGGAAAGTCATGCGAGATGTCTCCGCTTTCGTGGAGAGGGTCATGGGATTCAAGCGCCCATACGCACATAAGGCGTAGGGGAAAAAGCGTGTTGTTCCGGCTCGCTGAATGGCAGGAGGACAACAGGTTGATGCACCAGGCACAAGATGAAGGGTAGAGTGTGCCATGTCCAACGACCAGACAACCGTACCGGTTGATGATTCTGGCCGGGAAGAGGAAAGGAGCCACTTCCGGCGCAAGGCAGCCGATCTTTTCAAACATCTGTTCGATAACTACGGTTTTCAGTTGCGTGCCCGGAAGAGGCGGGAAAACAGCTTTGTTCCGCATGTTTCCAGGAAAGCCGACCCCTTGTGTGATGAACGGGTGAGCGCTCTTGAAAGTAACCCACCAGATTTCAGGAACCAGACAAATGTCTCCAAAAAACCCTTCCCTGATGGTCACGGCATTCACACATCCCTGACGATCTGAGGTCCAATATCAGTGCGTGCATGCCTTCTTACTTTCTTGAGTATTTAAACCCGGAATGGCCAACTCTGTTCCATCGAAGGCTCTTCCCCCTGGATCGGAGGAGGGGGTCGTTTCTGGTGTGAAACGACACACCTTCACAGGCCACGGTGATTGACTTGTGTGCATACGGTAGCCCTGACGGGGAGGGAGGGAGGGAGGGTGAAGATGATCCTCACGCCGTCATGTTCCTCCACGTTCGCGTATCGCAGTCCAGTTGATAAATCGCCTTTTCCCCCCAGGCCCGGGTTGAAGCGAAATGGAAAGAGGAATGCCTCATGATGAGGTAGGCTCGAAGCGCTCGTGTTCTGCAATGATGACATTTCCCTTATCGGCCCACGCAGTGAATGCCGTTCCAAGGCAGGAATGCCTTGCGACTACATGAAGAAAGGAGGGCGCGGATGCATTCCAATGGAAGATGGCGTGTTCTGCAATTATGAGCACCAGATGATCCTGGAACGGTGCATGGACCTGCGGAGCGTATTTCAGTCTCTTTGCGAGTACTACACTGCCCTAGGCATCGATTGTTTCGGGCTGATCAATGACTGCCGTCAACGCCGATCTGTTGTTCCTGTTCGTACATCGGGATGCCCAGCCCGAGGCGCTGGTCTGCATCGCCCATCTCCTGAGCCTGCAGGCGGCCCACTGGTAATTCGAACCTTCCGACTGACCCGGGGATGCAACGGCTGCGCGAGAGGGTCGTCATCATGCTGGCCTCCGGTTTTCGCACCGGTTGCCGCGTTCATTTGATCAGCCGTTGGACCTCCTTGAAGGCTGGATGGTCCTTGCTGCCCAGCCACTCGAACAGGGCCATCTCAAGAGTCACCACATGCACACTGCACAAGGCCATGCGCGCCCAGGCCGCCTGCTCGGACTCTGGCTGCCGCGATGAACAGGCATCTGCCACCACGAACACTTCGAAGCCCTTCTCTCTCAAGCTAAGCGCGCTTTGCAGCACACACACATGGCTTTCGATGCCAGCCATAACCACTTGGTGCCGGCTGAGACTTTCGATGCGGGCCATGATACCGGCATCAGCAGCACACCCGAACGCTGTTTTCTCCATGAAAGAGTCGGGCGGGGCCAGGGGGCGCAGATCGACCATGGTCGGCCCCAGACCCTGGACATATTGTTCCGAGACCAGGATCGGAAGGCCAATTAGGCCGCCTGCCCGCATGAGCGTGGCACAGCCAGCAATGACCTGACGCGGCGCACGCATGACCGGTATCAGACGTTCCTGAACATCCACAATTAGCAGACAGGATTCGTTTGCGATCATCTGCATGGACATGTTCCCCTCCGTGATTCCATGACAGGGCCACGTTAGCTGATCAGACCATCGCACGTAAATCGGAGATCTCCAAGAATCCAGAAGGCTCGCGCAGGCGGGGGCGGGAATCCATAGCTCAGCCGCATGTCATGGATGCCCGCTTGCGCGAGTATGACGGTCATGCGAAGAATCCAATTCCTGATGCGCAATGCCAGTGCCTGCATGCTTTCGCGAGGATTCGAATCTGCATTTGTCTCCGCCATGCTGCGGTGACTTGCGCCCGTTCAGCTCTTCCGGATCAGCGTGCCGGCTCCGCGGGCCGTGAACAGTTCCAGGAGAATCGCATGTGGAATCCGGCCGTCCAGAATCACCGCCGCTTCCACCCCTCGCGCCACCGCTTCCAGGCAGGTACGGACCTTGGGAATCATGCCGCCCGTGATGGCTCCCGCTGCGATCATCGCGTGCGCTTCCGTTTCGGTCATTGTGGTGATCAAATGGCCTTTCCCATCGAGCACGCCTTCGATATCGGTCAGCATCAGCAGGCGCCGTGCCGCGAGGGCCGCGGCAATGGCGCCTGCTGCGGTGTCGGCATTGATGTTGTAGCTTTCCCCCGTCTGCCCTACGCCTACCGGGGCAATGACCGGAATAATGTCTGACTCCCGAAAGGTATCGAGAATGTGCGGGGTGATGAGGACGGGTTCGCCGACATGTCCGAGATCGGTTTCATGGTGCAATTTGGCAGCCCGGATCAACTTGCCATCCTTGCCCGACAGACCGACGGCGAAACCGCCCTGCTGATTGATAGCCGAGACGATCTGCTTGTTGATCAGGCCCGAGAGAACCATTTCGACGACTGCCATGGTCTCGGCATCAGTGATGCGCAAGCCGTCCACGAAACGGCTCCGGATGTCTAGCCGCTTCAGCATGGCACCGATTTGTGGCCCTCCTCCGTGCACCACCACGGGATTGATGCCAATCTGCTTCAGGAGCACCACGTCGCGGGCAAAATCAGCCGCCAGATGTTCCTCGCCCATGGCATGGCCGCCGTACTTGATCACAAAGGTCCCGCCGGAGAAGGCGCGCATGTACGGCAGGGCCTCGACCAACGTCTGGGCCTTGGCCAACCAGATGTCCCGTTCAGTCGAATCTCTCGCGGGCAGAGTATTCATGCATATGTTTCCTCAACTCCGCGCAGGCATGGCAAGATCTTCTAGGCAGGAACGCAGCTCCTGGATCCCGATGTGCTTTACGGCACTGGTGACAAGCACCTGCGGGTGTGCAGCCGTGTGGCACGCTGCCTCGGTCTGGACGGCGATCCGTCGCCCGGCGGCTTCCTTCTCCACCAACTTGTCGGCCTTGGTCAGAACAAGCTGATAATTCATGGCCGCCTGATCCAGCATCCGCATGACCGCACGGTCACTGTCCTTGATTCCGTGCCGGCTGTCGATCAAAAGCAGCGCCCGCCGCAGCGAAGGGCGTCCGCGCAGATAGTCGTACACGAGTCCGGTCCATTGCCTGACCACGCTCTTCGGTGCCTCGGCGTAGCCATACCCCGGCAGATCGACCAGCATCAAGCGATCCGCCAGCCGGAAGAAGACCACCGCCTGGGTACGACCGGGCGTGACAGACGTGCGGGCAAGCGTGCGACGGCCGGTCAGGGCATTAATCAGGCTGGACTTGCCGACATTAGAACGGCCGGCAAAGGCGATCTCCGGGAGGTGAAATGAAGGCAGTTGGCTCACTGTCGCGGCAGCGGTGATGAAGGCACACGGACCGGCAAACAGACGCCGCCCCGCCTCGATACCGCCGCCCCTCTCGATGCTAAGCTCATCCGTTTCTGCGGGAGCCAGACGTGCGATGCTCAAGGCTTCACGCCCATTTTCTTCATGATCACCCATTGTTGGAGAATCGACAGGATGTTGTTCCATGCCCAGTAGATGACGAGACCGGCCGAGAACTGAGCCAGCATGACCGTGAACATGACTGGCAAGACGGCAAAGATGCGGGCCTGGATCGGATCGGTTGGCTGCGGGTTCAGTTTTTGTTGCAGCCACATGGTCACGCCCATGATCAGCGGCCAGACCCCGATTTGCAAAAATGCCGGGGGTGTCCAGGAAATCAGGCCGAACAGGTTGAAAAGACTGGTCGGATCGGGTGCGGACAAATCCCGGATCCAGCCGAAGAATGGCGCATGCCGCATTTCGATGGTGACGAACAGGACCTTGTAGAGAGCAAAGAAAATGGGAATCTGGATCAAAATCGGCAGACAGCCCGCAGCCGGATTGACTTTCTCCCGTTTGTAGAGGGCCATCATTTCCTGGTTGAGCCGCAACCGGTCCTCGCTGAAGCGTTCCTGCAGCCGTTTCAACTCGGGCTGCAATTTCTTCATCCTGCTCATGGCCTGATAGGACTTGTTGGCCAGGGGAAAGACCAGAGCCTTGATGAGGACCGTGAACAGCAGGATAGCCACACCGAAATTGCCGACCAGCCCGTGCAGGAACGTCAGAGCGTGGAAGAACGGCTTGGTAAGAAAATAGAACCAGCCAAAATCGATGGCGAGATCGAATTTCTTGACCCCCAGCGTTTCAGCATAATGATCCAGAAGCCATGCCTCCTTGGCGCCAGCGAAAACACGCCCCGCGGCCTCGATTGCGCCGCCTGGTGGCACGGTTTGCGACGGGCCGATATGATCGACCTGATAGACATCCACAGCCGAGACCATCTGATGCAGGAAGCGCACAGCGGTCTTCTGATCCTGCGGCGGGACCAGGGCTACGAGCCAGTACTTGTCGGTGATGCCGGCCCAGCCGCCCGTGGAGTTCTCCCTGAAGATTTTGCCGTCCTCTTTTAGATCTTCGTAATCCTTCTCCCGCAATACCCCGCCGATCACGCCGAGTGGCCCTTCATGCAGGATATACATTCCTTGCGTCGAGGGGATACCATATCGGTAAAGGGCCTGATATGGTGCCAGAGTCAAGGGTGTCCCGCTGCGATTTTCGATCTTCTGCTGGACCGTGAACATGTAATGTGCATCAACTGAAAAGGTACGGCTGAAGATGACGCCATCCTTGTTGGTCCAGGTCAACGTGACCGGTTTGTCGACGCTTAGGTGGTGCGAATCAGCGGTCCAGCGGGTTGTCGCGCTGGGCAGTTCAATCCCTGGCGTGACCGGCACCCAGCCGAAATCGACATAATAGGGGGTACCCCCCGGTGTCAGAAGAGCGATTTCCGATGACTGCGGATCGGGCTTAACGTGATACCTGACCAGGGCCAGGGTGTCGAGGCGCCCGCCGGCCAGGGCAATGGAACCGTGCAGGCTGGGCGTATCGATGCGAACCCGTGCTATCGGACCATCGGGGCGAGACGCGTGCGAAGGGCCGGTGCCCGGGGTCAGTCCCGGCGGTCCCGGCTGCGTCTCAACCGGCGACGACACGGTTGCCGGAGACGGCGGCGCGGCCCCCTGCCGGTCGGCGGGAGGCGGAGGAGGCATCAGGACAAGCTGGAACACCAGCATGATCGCCAGGGAAAGAATGACCGCCAGGATCACGTTACGCTGTTCCGACATGACTTTGCCATCCGCTGCGGGTTCGATGATTGCGATGCTCAGGAAACGGGGGGACGTTTTGGGGCCGGAGACGCCGGAAACGAGGGCCACCGCTCCGGCACCGGATCATGGCCGTGACCACCCCAGGGATGGCATCGGGCCAGCCGGCGCATCGCCAGCCACCCACCCCGCATGGCACCAAACCGCCTGACGGCTTCGATTGCGTAAGCCGAACACGTCGGCAGATAGCGGCAGCTTGCCGGCAGCATAGGCGAGAACAGATATTGATAAATACGTATCAGAAACGTCACTCCCATGGCAGCAGGCGACATCATGGCGGGCCTTCTGTCATTTGCGTTATTACCGTAGACAATGCCCCTCCGGAGAACTGCCATTCTTTGGCTCGCGCTGGCCATGCCCGCTCTTCCCGCCCTGTCGCGAGAGACCGAGACGGCGCACGGCCGTCTGCAGATCCGCTAACAGATCGGCGTAAAGGCACTCCCCTGTCCCGACCCGGCCGATCAGAACCAGATCGTGACCCGGTCCGGCTTCCGAGGGCAGAACAGCCGCGGCTACCGCCCGCAAGCGCCGCCGGGCACGATTACGCTTGACGGCGTTGCCAACCTTGCGACTAACGGTGAACCCCACCCGCACAACTGCCCCTGCCCCAGGAGTTGGGGCAGCATGAAGAATCAGGCCAGGGGTCACCCATTTACGTGCCGTCCTGGCGACACGAAGAAAGTCTGCCCGCCGCTTGAGCCGGACCAATGTCTGCATGGTGGCGTTCGCCCCCTTTATGCAGACAGGCGCTTGCGACCTTTGGCACGACGGTTTTTGATCACGCGGCGTCCGCCAATAGTGGCCATGCGGGCCCGAAAACCATGCCGGCGGGCGCGGATGAGCTTGCTCGGCTGATAGGTGCGTTTCACGAGTCCAACTCCGTAGGATCGCCTGAAAACAAGCTCGCTGTATACGGTCTGACCGGCGAAGAGTCAAATGCAATGGGAATTCATCGTTACCTGTCATTCAATCTTGTTCCAGAGTGGCCAGAACGGTTTCCAGCAGAGCTGGACTCACGGGACGACGGGTGGCAAGGGCCAGGGCGTCGGCGGCAGCCACCACGTCCCGTGCCGCGGCAAACGAGCGTTCCATCCGTCGTAGCAGATAAGCGAGGCATTCCTCGTTGACGTGGATCTGGCGGTCGGCAAACATCTTTACCAGCACCGCAGTCATCAGGGCATCATCGGGTTCGGCGATGGCAGCGGCTGGTTGGGCGTTCAGACGGGAACGCAAATCGGGCAGACGCAGAGGCCAGCGTGCAGGTGGCATGTCGGCCGTCAATAACAGGGCCGCGTGCGACTCCCGGGCCAGGTTGAACAAGTGCAGCAAGGCGGTTTCATCGCCGGTCTGATCGGCATCCTCCACGGCAACCGGGCGCTGACCAGTGACGAGCCGGGGCGGCTGCTCGGGAGTCAAGCGGGCTGCCTCGACCACCACGGCGCCGCTGCGTCTTGCGAAAACCTGCACGAGGTGGCTCTTGCCGCAGCCAGCCGGTCCATGCAGAACAAGCGTTGGTTGTGGCCAGTCGGGCCAGCGGTCGATCCAGGCTACGGCGGCACGGTTGCTGTCAGCGATCAGGAAGTCCTCCCGCCCCAGCGCAGGACGGTAACCAAGGTCCAGCACAAGCTGGCGAGGCGGATGGTATCTGTGCTGCATCCCGGACCGTCTAGGGCTGGGACAGAGAGAAGAGACGCCTCTCGCACCTGGCATCAGACCGTGCTGCCTGACCTCCATGCCTCAGGCCATGACAGGGAGGCGGTCTGGCGATGCTGATCAAGGCTGCGCACGGCGGCAGGCACACCCCCCGTTTCAGCCGACTGGCCTGCCACTGAATCATTGCCCGTTTCCATTGTCAGTCAAGGCTGCCCGGCCCCAGACCCAGCCATAGGCGACCACCGACAGAATGGCTGTGGCGCTCACGAAGCCGATCATGGGGCCCAGGGCTGGTCCTACCCTCATGCCGAGCCCGGTGCCTCCCAGGACTGTTCCGGCCAGAACGATCTGTCCCAACGTATTCATCTTGCTGATCAAGAGGGGCCGCATGACCAGGTTGCCAATGACCAGTTCGTAAAGAATCGCTCCGCCAACGATCAGAATATCGCGAAATACAACCAAAATGACCAGCCAGCGCGGCAGATAACCAGCAAATCCAAAGGACACGTAAACACCCACCAGAAGGGCCTTGTCGGCCAGGGGATCTAAATAGCTTCCGACGCATGTGCGGGCATCGAACATCTTGGCGATGGCTCCATCGGCAGCGTCGGTCAGAGCGGCAGCGGCAAACAGCCAGAAAGCGGCCGCCATCATGCCTTCGCCGATCAGCCAGACCATTACCGGCGCTGCCAGCAGTCGAATCAGAGTGAGACTGTTTGGAATGACTTTGACGCTCATTCACCACGTCGTGAACGTTTCAATTGCACCACATACCAGCAGGGCACCCACCCCCCCACGCCCCCTTCTGCATACCTGTAAAACCAGGGCTGCGGTGGTGTCACGCTCCGCCAGCACCGGAGGGGCGGAAAGCGGAACACTTCCCTTATCCCCCGCGATCAGAGGGAACCCGGCTGGCACCAGTTGTTGTGCGAACCAGACGCCGGACCGGACCATGACCATCGAGTTTCAGCCCCTGTTGGGCCAAGACGGCAGTCAGTTGAGTCTCCTCGCCGGCATACTGAAGGTGTAACTGGACCATCGTGCGAGTCAGGGCCTGCACACTGGTCCGGACGATCAGGCGGACACGGCCGAGATCATGCCTGATGGCCAGCCATTCCGCCAGGGAATCAACCGGGACCATGACGGTCAGCTCCCGCCCTTTCCCCTGCCCCACCGCGGCCCGTATCGCACCATACTGACGCCAGTCAGCTTCCAGCCAGCCTGTGACGACCTGGACAGCCTTGTCAAGCACGGCGGTCATGTCGTCCCCCGATGCAGCGGCAACGTGTTCAGCCAAGGATGGCAACATATCATGCGGCGGCAGGATTTGCACATCCACCCCTGACAGCCGGCCCGCCTGTTTGGCACCAGTGGCCTGAACCACCACGGCCCGTTCGGCACGCATGCGGCGCACCATCTTGTCCAGAGCCACGGAATCCCCCGCCATGACCTGTTCAGGCGAGAGTGTATTCCGATCAAGGGAGTCACCTGGTGGCACGATGACGGGAATCAGGCTGTCCGTTCCCATCTGCCGTTGCCAAGCCATTCGCCACGGGTTGTCCTCATCCAATAACCGCGAGGCGGTAAACGGCGCAGCCTGAAACAGGGGGATGATCAGAATCGGACGGGTCGGTGGTTCGACATAGGGAACGTTGATGGCTCGCAAATAGGCGCGTACCGCTGCCGGCCTGAAATGAACCGACAGCCGGGCGATATAATGCGCAGTGGCCGTCTTCTCCTCCTCCACGGCTACATCTCGTATTAGTCTTTGCCTTGCCTGCTCATCAATTACAGATGGCAGAAGGCCATGGTCGACCGGCGCGACCAGTCGTTCCAGGAGCTGGCGGACCGCCTCCGCTTCGGCTTTGGCAAAGGCGCGACGGCGTGCTTCGGCCGGGGAGAACGCCATGACATCAACGGAAATACCGCTGACGGTAAAGCCACCCCCGTCCGCAGCTTTTGCAGCTGGAGAGTGTGCCGCTGGCCAGCCCCAAATCATCGTCATAACCATGACAACGAACCACAAAGCGGCGCGGAAGCCGGAGCGGACAGAACGGCTTCCTTCCTTCGCAGGCGGTCTTCTATCAAGAGCGGCGTGACCGGACGTCCGCCCCGGGGAGGCGTCCATGTTTTTCCGCCGCGCCGGCATCGCCAACAGGCGGAAGAAGAGAGGCAAGACAGCCATTGCAAACCCAACCGAATGAAGTATGTTTAACAGGACATGCTTTGTATTTTAGCAGACGAGGACATTATTTCCACCCCCTCCCATTCTTCCAGGCTGGCTTCCGGACATGCCGGTCATCCCGCGGACGGGCTTGGCTACCGGGAGGCCGGAGTCGATATCGATGCAGGCAAGGCCCTGGTGCAGAGAATCAAGCCGCTGGCCGATAGCACGGTGCGTGCAGGAACCACGGCCAGACTGGGTGGTTTCGGGGCCCTGTTCGACCTCAAGGCAACGGGTTATCGTGATCCGATTCTGGTGGCGACGACAGACGGAGTCGGTACCAAGCTGAAGATTGCCATCGCTGTCGCCAGTCCTGATACAATCGGGATCGACCTCGTGGCCATGTCGGTCAACGATCTCGTTGTCCAGGGGGCGGAACCGCTGTTCTTCCTGGACTATTTTGCAACCGGACGCCTGGATGTTCCGGTCGCCGCCCGAGTGATCGCCGGCATTGCTGAAGGGTGCCGGGAGGCTGGCTGCGCCCTGATCGGTGGCGAAACGGCCGAGATGCCTGGCCTGTATGCCGACAATGATTATGATCTGGCCGGCTTTGCGGTCGGCGTGGTCGAACGCGATGCCCTGGTGATGGGCGAGACAGTGGCACCCGGTGATATCGTGCTCGGGCTGCTATCCAGCGGGGTCCATGCCAACGGTTACGCGCTGGTGCGGCGCATCGTTGCCATGCAGGGATTATCCTACGCCGACCCAGCACCGTTTGCCCCTGGCATCACCCTGGGCGAGGCGTTGCTGGTGCCGACACGCATCTATGTGAAGCCTTGCCTGGTACTAGCCCGGGCTGGGCTGGTCAAGGCTTTCGCGCATATTACAGGGGGTGGCCTGATCGAGAATATCCCGCGCGTGATCCCGGAAACCTGTGCTGTGATTCTGGACGCCAAGGTTTGGCCACTGCCGCCGGTCTTCCGCTGGCTGGCAGCAGCAGGGAATGTGGCGTGGTCCGAGATGGCAAGGACGTTTAATTGTGGTATCGGCATGATGGCCGTGGTCCCTGCCGCTGAAGTGGCACATGCCCTGCGCCTGCTGGCTGAAGCCGGCCTGCCATCGCTGCCGGTCGGCATGATCGTCGCCCGTGACGCGGGCCCGGCCGTGACTGTTTCTGATATGGAGGCAGCATGGCGCGGTTGAAGGTCGCTGTCCTGATCTCCGGCCGGGGATCGAATCTCCAGGCGCTGATCGACGCGACAACCGCGCTGGACTTCCCGGCCAAGATTATTCAAGTGATATCTGATGTCCCCGCCGTGGTGGGATTAACACGTGCCGTTCATGCCGGCGTTCCAACCGCCGTCATCGATCCTCACGACTACGCCGGACGACCGGCTTTCGAAGCTGCCCTTGACCGCTGTCTGCGCGACGCCGGGGCCCAGTTGTTGTGCCTGGCAGGATTCATGCGGCTGCTGACGGCTGACTTCGTCGCCGGGTGGCCGGATCGGATCCTCAACATTCATCCCTCGCTGCTCCCGGCGTTTCGTGGATTGCATACGCATACCCGTGCCCTGGCCGCCGGCGTGCGTTTCACCGGCTGCACCGTCCACTTCGTCCGCCCGGCGATGGACGAGGGCCCCATTGTGGCCCAGGCCGTGGTTCCCGTCCTGTCTGGCGACGACCCCGACCGCCTGGCAGCGCGTGTGCTTGAGGCCGAGCATCGTCTCTATCCCTTGGCCTTGCGGCTAGTTGCAACGGGACAGGCACGAGTCAGGGAGGAAGTCGTTGACGTCAATGGTACTCCCGCTCCCTCCCATCCGCTTCTCAACCCCCAAGACCAGGATGAGGAACAGAGGAAGGAGGGGGGGGAGAGGAGAAGGTGTATGTGAGACTCATGGGTGCTCCATAGCATCGTGATATCAGTCCTGGAATCATGTAAAGTAGAATCAATGTCCTCTGAATTACCCCACTCCTATCGGGCTGTTCCGGTTATCCACGCCGCCTTGCACAGACAGCAGTGCACCATCCCGGTCGGCCGGTATGCAGCAGCAATTTTCCGGCTTCAGCCGCCAACCGATTTGTCTTATGCTCTTTCATACTGCGCCAGTACGTCAGCCACATCGAAGCAGGGAAGGGGAAGAAGAGGGGCCATCATGCCAGAACAGCCGGAGGTACCTGTCGCCGGGCTCGCATACATGGACCGCAATCTGGCGCTGGAAGCGATGCGAGTGACCGAAGCTGCCGCCCTGGCTGCCGCCGCTTTCGTCGGTAAGGGGGACGATCGCGCCGCCGACCTGGCTGCGGTGCAGGCAGCGCACGGCGCCTTGAACGGTCTGGCCATCAATGGCATAATCGTTCTTGGCGAACGCGACTCACCCCTTCTGTTTCCGGGGGAGCGGCTCGGTATCGGCGTGGGACCGCAGGTCGATATCGCTATCGACCCCCTGGAAGGCAACACCATTACCGCCAAGGGAGGTGCCAATGCGTTGTCCATCGTAGCCATAGCCGAAGCCGGTAGCTTCCTGGTACCTCATACCGCTTACATGGACAAGCTGATCGTTGGTCCCGGCCTGCCGGCGGACGTGGTCGACCTGGATCGACCGGTGGCAGACAACCTGCATCACCTAGCCCAGGCTAAGGGTGTGAAGGTGTCGGATCTGCTAGTATACATGCTTGACCGGCCACGGCACCAGGCGTTGATGGCCGAGGTGCGCAAGGCCGGTGCCCGGGTGATGCTCATTCTCGACGGCGATGTAGCGGCCGGCATAGCAACCTGTGACACGGAAGCGGGAATCGACCTGTTCATCGGCCGCGGCGGCGCCGCGGAGGGTGTGCTGACCGCCGCTGCCTTGCGCTGCATTGGCGGACAAATGCAGGGCCGGCTGGTCCAGTCTGCCGAAGCCCCGCGGGGGTGGGCCATGGGAGCGGCCGGGGATCGAATCTATACCGTGGCCGAACTAGCACGGGGAGATGTCATGTTCGCCGCAACCGGTGTCACGGACAGTGCGATGCTAAAAGGTGTACGTCGCTGCATGGGCGGCGCCATCACCAATTCGCTCGTGATGCGTTCAAAGAGCGGTACCGTGCGCCGCGTCCAGGCCCATCACGATTTCACCCACAAGGCTGACTATGGATTGCGTGGCTGCTGATCCCGGTCAATGCGGGGAGATGGTACCATTTCTGGGTGTTGCCCGCTCCATTACCGGCCGGCACTGGCGGTGTCATGGTATTGATGAGCGCAGCGCCCTGGCCTTGTGTCAGGGTGCCGGCCTGTCTGACCTGGTGGCCCGGGTTCTAGCCCGACAGGGCATCCCTCTTGAAGCGGTGGAAACACACCTTTCCCCAAGATTGCGACACTACCTCCCGGACCCTTTCCACTTGAAAGGTATGGACAAGGTGGCAACGCGTCTGGCAGCCGCCATCATGGGGGCAGAAACTGTGGCCGTGTTCGGCGATTACGATGTGGACGGTGCCACCTCCGTCGCGTTGATGAAACGCTTCATCGAGGCCGCTGGCGGACGAGTCATCCTGTATGTGCCCGATCGCATCGATGAAGGCTATGGCCCCAATACCGCCGCGCTCCTGAAACTGCAGGAAGCCGGGGCGGCTCTGGTGGTGACGGTGGATTGCGGTACATCCGCCTTCGAGCCGCTGGCGGCAGCAGCAGCGGCAGGGCTCGATGTCGTGGTTGTAGACCACCACAAGACGGAAATTTCCCTGCCCGAAGCCCTTGCGATCGTCAATCCCAACCGGCTTGACGAAACCAGTTCGCATGGTCATCTGGCGGCAGTGGGTGTGGCCTTTCTGGTGACGGTGGCAACCAACCGCCTCTTGCGTGAGGCAGGCTGGTATACGGCCACCCGACCGGCGCCCGATCCGATGCAGTGGCTCGACCTGGTAGCGCTCGGCACCGTTTGCGACATGGTGCCGCTCGTGGGAGTAAATCGTGCTCTGGTTGCGCAGGGACTCAAGGTCATGGCCTGGCACGGCAATGCCGGACTCAACGCCCTGGCCGAAGTGGCCGGGCTGCACGATTTTCCCGACGCCTGGCATCTGGGGTTTCTGCTCGGACCACGCGTCAATGCCGGGGGTCGGGTGGGGCAGGCTAACCTGGGCGCCCGGCTGCTGTCCACCAACGATCCGGCTGAAGCCCTGACCCTGGCCCGTTTGCTTGATACCCACAACCAGGATCGCCAGGGAATCGAAGAACAGGTTCTGCAGGCTGCCCTGAAGCAGCTCGACGATCGGACCGAAAAGGAAGTCCCCCTGATCTTCGTGGCCGGTCAGCACTGGCACCCGGGGGTGATCGGCATCGTCGCCGGCCGCCTGAAAGAGCGTTACAATCGGCCCACCTGTGTGTTCTCCATCGAGGGACAGGTGGCCAAGGGATCTGGCCGTTCGGTTCCCGGCATCGATTTGGGCGCTGTCGTGCTGGCGGCGCGGGTAGAGGGTCTGCTGGAAGCCGGTGGTGGTCATGCCATGGCGGCAGGCTTTGCGGTCCGACTGGAAAATCTGCGAACGTTTCATGACTTTCTGGTCGAGCGTTTGACGATAACCGTTGACGTGCTCACACCGACTTTATGGCTGGAAGGCGCAATGGAGCCCGCCGCTGCGACTTTTCCCCTGGTAGATGCTCTGCGTCAATTAGGGCCGTTTGGTTCCGGCAATCCCGTGCCACGTTTCGCGTTCGCCAATGTACGCGTGGTACGGCCTGGGATCGTGGGGTCTGGACATGTGCGCTGCACACTGGTCAGCAATGGGGGGGCACGCTTGAAGGCCATTGCCTTCCGCAGTGCTGATTCCGATCTGGGTTATGCGCTGCTTGCCAACAATGGCATCCTGATGCATGTTGCTGGGACTTTGCACCATGATATCTGGCAGGGACGGAGCAGTGTTCAGCTCTTCATCGAAGACGCCGCTTACGCGCGGTAAGCGGTTGAGGGAATTTGGAAACGAGACGCCAGGCAACCGTGGAATGGAACAAGACAGGGCAGATTCTTCTGGCCGTCACCGAGGGCTTTCCTGATTACGCGCTGTTGGACTCCGGCCGCGGGCGCAAGCTGGAACGGTTTGGCGGCATCACGGTTGATCGACCAGAGCCGCAAGCCATGTGGTCGCCACACCGGGAAGCCAGGATCTGGCAGGCCGCCGATGGTTCGTTCGACAGCATAGAGGATAGCGGGAAGGGACGCTGGCAGTTGCGTGGCGCCTCCCCTGTGACCTGGTCCATCTCCATGGACGGGATCCCCATGAACTGCCGGTTCGGTTCCTTCTGTCATCTCGGCATATTCCCCGAACAATACCCCCATTGGCAGTGGATCGCCAGCATGGTACGGCTGCTGCGGCAGTTTGGGGAACAACGGCCGCGTCTCCTCAATCTTTTCGGCTATACGGGCGCGGCGTCCATTCTCGCCTTAGTTGCAGGGGCGGACGTGACACACGTGGATGCCTCGCGCAAGGCGATCGAATGGGCACGTCTGAATCAAGCCTCGGCCGGTCTGGAACGGGCACCGATCCGCTGGATTCTTGACGACGCCCGCAAGTTCACGGCCCGCGAGGTTCGTCGTGAGCGGACGTACCACGGTGTGCTGTTGGATCCACCGAAATTTGGTCGTGGCCCGGATGGTGAGGTGTGGAATCTGTTCCAGGATCTGCCTGACCTGTTGCAGAACTGTGCACGCCTCCTTGAGAACAGACGGGCCTTTTTGATCCTGACCACGTATGCGGTTCGTGCTTCCAGTCTGTCGTTCGATCTTCTGGCGCGGGAAGTCCTGGCCGGACGGGGTGGGTGCTTCACAAGTGGCGAGTTGATCCTGCAAGAAGCCGGGGGAGGGCGAACCTTGTCTACCTCCCTGTTTACACGTTGGACAAGCTATGACCTTAATAATTGATCAACATCAACTAGTCTATACTATTACGAGTACATCCAATCCAATCGTCAAGCTGATCCGTGCTCTTGACCGGCGCAAAGGCCGTCGGGAAAATGGCCTATTCGTGGCCGAAGGACTGCGGGTAATCGCCACCGCCCGTGAGCAAAGCTGGAACCCGCGTTTTCTTCTGATACGGAGCAGTACGAGCGACACGAGCCGGATCCGGACTAATCTGATCGCATGGGCCGCGGCACAGGGCGCCACCTGTCTTGACGTGTCAGAACCAGTGTTTGCGAAAATCGCCATCCGGGACAACCCACAGGATCTGCTCGCCGTTTTTGCCCAGCGGTGGGGAAAACCCCCGGCCATCGTGGCACGGAGTGCAGTGTGGGTGGCGCTGGAGGAAGTCCGCGATCCCGGCAATCTTGGAACGATCGTACGGACGGCCGATGCCGTTGGCGCAAGAGGGATCATACTGGTCGGAACCTGCTGTGATCCATATGCACGGGAAGCCGTGCGGGCAACCATGGGCTCGATTTTCAACGTTCCCCTTGTCCGGATGGACCCAGAGGATTTCCGACAATGGTGCGTCAGCTGGCCGGGCGAGGTCGTTGGGGCGCACCCCTCTGCACGCGAGGATTTCCGGCGGGGCTATCAGGGGCCGATACTGCTGCTGATGGGCAGCGAGGGCCCCGGTCTTTCTCCAGCCCTGGCCAGGCTTTGTACCCGGCTGGTCAGGATTCCCATGACAGGCCACGCTGATTCGTTGAACCTCGCGATTGCGACGGCGCTCATGTTATATGAAATCCAGCGAGAAGCCCTGCCGGAAGGCGATCGGGCGCCGGAACAGGGCGATCAGACTCCTGTCCTTTGACCTGATAGGATCAGGTCATCCGGGCGATGGTCGCAGTGGTGCTGAATCCCGTTTCCAGCCCGGCAAGCAGGACCCTACCACCATACCCCTGTACCAAGGGGGCTCCCACCACGCTCTCCACCGTGTAGTCGGCGCCCTTGACCAGAACGTCGGGGCGTATGGCCTCGATCAGGGCCAGGGGCGTGTCGCTGCCAAACAGGACCACCAGATCGACATCTGCCAACGAGGCCAGGACCACCGCGCGGGCCGCCTCGGATTGCACCGGACGTTTCGGTCCCTTCAGGCGCCGGACCGAGGCATCGCTGTTCAGGCCGACGATCAGCCGGCCGCACGCTGCGCGCGCCTGCTGCAGCAGGGAGACATGACCGGGATGAAGCAGATCGAAGCACCCGTTGGTAAACCCTACCGTCGCGCCACGTTGGCGCCACCGTGTCACACGTTCCAGTGCCGTTTCCAGAGGCACCACCTTCGCCTCACCCGAGAGCAGCTCCCGATGGTAAAGCGCCGCCACGATCTCCGCTGCAGACGCTACCGCCGTTCCGACCTTGCCGACGACGATGCCGGCGGCAACATTGGCCAATCGAGCGGCCTCTTCCAGCCCCACACCACCCGCCAGGGCTGCGGCCAGGGTGGCCACCACCGTATCCCCGGCTCCGGACACATCGAACACTTCGCGCGCTTCAGCCGGCAGATGATGAACCATCCCATCGGCAGACACCAGGGTCATGCCATCCTGGCTGCGCGTGACGAGGACGGCTTCGACCGCACAGGTCTCGATCAGCCGGCGTGCCGCAACGACCACTTCGGCATCGCTACCAGCAGGCAGATGGGTGGCTTCGGCCAGTTCGCGCCGATTCGGTGTCAGCAGCGTCGTACCCCGATAGCGGCCGTAATCGGTACCCTTGGGATCGACGAGGACAGGCCGTCCCCGTCCCCGGGCGGTGGCGATCAACTCGGCTGCCACGCCTCCCGTCAGTACGCCCTTGCCATAGTCCGAGAGGACCATCGCCGCCACCCGTTCCAGGGCCGCCACGGCCTGTGCCACCAAGGTTCGTCGACCGGCCGTCGAAAGGGGGGCGACAGTCTCACGATCTACACGCATAAGCTGTTGCGCCTGGGCGATGAAGCGGGTCTTGACCGGTGTCTGGCGTCCGGGCTCCGTGACCAGGTGGGCTTCCCCCCCCTCATGACAGGCCAGCAGAACAGCCAGTTCCTCGCCCGCACTGTCGTCTCCGCGAGCCGAGACAAGCACCGGCCGGGCACCAAGAGCACTCAAGTTGCGCACCACGTTGCCCGCCCCACCCGGCATGCTGGTTTCCAGGCCGATATGCAGAATGGGAATGGGCGCCTCTGGCGATACCCGCTCCACTGTACCGTAAACGTAGCGGTCAACCATGGCATCGCCGACACACAGAACGTGATTCCCTTCAAGGGATTCAACTAAAGCGGCCATGGCGGAAGAATCAAGCACGACACAACGTTCCTGGTGCAGGGGACAAGGGCTCCCCATAATCCCTTCGTGCTAGAAGCATCCCCTGCCTCCCCTGTGAAATGGGACGGGGGTCCGGAAACCCGGACACCCCGCCCTTTGAACGTTCATGCGCTGCGACCTTAAGTTGCCTCCATGCCTGCTAACACGTTAAATCGAAGCTGTAGTCGGTGACGCCAGGAATGTTGGTATCTCCATCGATCGTATCGAAGATTTTGTCAAGAATCCTGACCAGCACCGTGAGTGCCCCCTGGTAGTCCCAGGTGGGGAAGCGATGATGATGGTGACGGTCGAAGATCGGGAAGGCCAGACGGATCAGGGGAACCTTCAGATCACGTTCCAGATACTTGCCATAGGAATTACCGATCAGGAAATCGACCGGCTCAGTCGCCAGAAGCGAACGCATGTGCCAGAGGTCCTTGCCCGCCCAGGCCTTGCCACCGGCTCCGAAGGGCGAGGCGGCCAGGAGGTCGTTCATTTGTGTCTCCCAGGCCTTGGTACCATTGGTGGACAGGCAGTGCACCAGCTCGCCGCCCGTTTCCATGAGAAAGCGGCTTATGCCCAGAACAAAGTCGGGATCACCATAGATAGCATAACGCTTGCCATACAAATGCGCCTGTGAATCGGCTATGGCATCGATCAGACGTCCCCGTTCTACCTCTAGGGTCTTGGGGATCGGTCGGCCGGTCAGTTCTGAGACCTTCATGAGGAATTCATCGGTGGCCGACACGCCGAGCGGATAATGGAACGCAGCAATCTCCTGTCCTTTCTCAGCACACATCCCCAAGGTCTTCTCCGTGCAGTATTGGGTAGCGTGAGCGTGTCGTGCCACCGGCGAACATCCGGAAGGTCCCATCCGATGGCGTGTCATAGATGTCGGAAGTATCCGACAGAATGGTTGCCTCCATGCCCATCAGATCCAGCATGCGCTTCAGTTCGCGGATGTTGCCAACGCAATAGCCACCGAAACCAGGGATGATGTTGATCAACGTGTTTGGCTTTTATTCCTGTCTAGCCCATTAATAGGATAGTATATCCTTCAGCATGTTATCATAGCCGATGACATGACTGCCGACGAAGGCCGGGGTATGGGCAAAGGGAACAGAAAAGTCCTGCGGCGCCGACCCTTTGTCTTTGGCCTGGATGATGAAGAAGTTCAGGTCGTCGCCGATCACTTCGGTCATACAGGTGGTGGAGACGGCGATCATCTTCGGCCCATAGAGGTTATAGGCGTTGGCAAGACCGTCGATCATGCTATTGAGTCCGCCGAACACCGCTGCACCTTCGGTCATCGAGCTGGAAACGCACGACGATGGCTCCTTGAAATGACGTGACAGGTGACTCCGGTAATAGGAAACACAGCCCTGGTTGCCGTGGACGAAAGAAAGAGTTCCTTCGAATCCGCTCGCCACGAACACGGCTCCCAACGGCTGACACGCCTTGGCCGGATTGACGATCAGTGCTTCGCGGGCCAGGTTCTTTTCCCGATAATCCCGACGACCATGTCCAGTCGATGGTCTCCTGGACATGGTCGTCGGGATGGGGGCATTCGAACTGCGCCTGCTTGGCCCTGAGCATAGCCTAATACTCAGGCTCGCGGAACAGCGGTCGATGATCAAGGATCTTGGTTGCATTCTGCGGCACGGATGCCTTCGATGAACTTTTCCAGCTCGTAGGCGGTCACGTCACCAAGATGAGCGTGCCTTCCTTGACGTAATGCGTGGTGCGCTGATAGTCGTCGTTGTGGCCGAACTCATAGCCGGTTCCAACCACCACCATGCCTAGGTCTTCATAGGCCGTGACCACCGCGATGGCCCGCAGGGACCCGTTCGATCTGGCTGGGACCGAAGAAATTGTATTCGAGCTAGGGAATGCCATACTTCTCTTCCATATGCTGGCAGATGTAATTCATCGACCAATAGCAGTGGATCAGGTTGAGTTTGGCTTTCGGCGCCCGCTCCAGCTCGGCAAGGGTTGCATCCCCAGACCAGCTCGCGACCACCCGCAGGCCCATCTCTTCGAGCAGGATGCGCGAAGCCCAGGCGTCACCCCCGATGTTGTAGTCGCCGATGATGTTGATGTCGTAATCGGTCGGCGTGAAGGTGACCGGCCTTTTCTCAAACACCCAGTCACGGATGGTATCACTGGCAATGTGATGGCCGAGAGATTGCGACACGCCGCGGAAGCCCTCGCAGCGGACCGGGATGACCGGCTTGCCGGTTTCCTTGTTCTTGGCGCGGGCAACGGCTTCGATGTCGTCACTAGTCAGGTCGATCGGGCATTCCGACTGGACCGTGATGCCCTTGTTAGGGGGGAACAGGGCCTCGATCTCGTCGCTGTGGAATGCTTACCTCCGGCGCGGCGGCTGGCGACTGTGCTTTCGATGGCGCGGTGATCACCCTCCAGCCGATCACCGATGCCGCCTACTTGGTGCATGGACCGATCGCCTGCGCCGGCAATAGCTGGAACAGCTATGCAGCCAGGCGCTCTGGTCCGGCTGATCTGCCCCCGCCCGCACCGAAGCCCTGATCGCCATGGAGGAAGCACGCGCCTGGCATCGCCTTGCGCCTTACCGGGCACGCCTAGCTGGCAAGCGGGTCCTGCTCTATACCGGCGGTGTCAAAAGCTAGTCGGTAGTGGTGGCGCTGCAGGAACTTGGCATGACCGTCATCGGCACATCGGTGCGGTAAAATCCACCGACGGTGACAAGGCACGCATCCGTGCCCTGATGGGCGAGGACGCCAACATATTCGACGCGCGGGGGGGGGGGGGGGGGCTTCTCCCTCCAAAAGAAACGTACCGCATGCTGAAGGCCGGTGGGGCCGACATCATGCTGTCAGGAGGCCGGACCAAGTTCATCGCCCTGAAGGCCCGCGTCCCGTGGCTCGATATCAACCAGGAGCGCCCGCATGCCTATGCCGGCCGGCTATGAGGGCATGGTTGAACTGGTCAGCGCGATCAATCGCACCCTGAACAGCCCGGTATGGGCCTCCCATGGCGCCCGGCGCCATGGGAGGCCCAACATGGCCCGTGCCGTCTCCTCCCCACCCACACAACACCCATCTGTGTCACCAACCCTCTGAAGCACAGCGCCCCCTGGGCGGGGCGCTGGCTTTCATGGAGCTGGACGGCTGCCTGCCGCTCCTGCACGGGAGCCAAGGTTGCACGGCTTTCGCTCTGGTTTTGATGGTCCGTCATTTCCGCGAATCCATTCCGCTCCAGACCACCGCCACGAACGGAATCACCACCATCCTCGGTGGTCTCGATAATCCTGAACAGGCCCTGCTTGCCGTCATGGTACACGCCCATCCCAAAGTGACCGGCATTTGTACCACCGGCCTGACCGGGACGCGAGGAGAGGACTTCCCCAGCGACCTGAAAATCATCCGCGCCCGGCGCCCAGAACTGGCTGATCTGGCTGATACGGCTCTGGTGCTGGCCTCACAACCCCAGACTTTGCCGGCAGCCTGCAGGAAGGATGGGGTAAGGCGGTCACGGCGATGATCGAGGAATTGGCCGACCCTCCCAATGTTGCCCGTCATTCCCGGGCAGGTCAACATCCTCAGCCCCAGCCACTTCACCATCGGCGACGTCGAGGAATTGCGCGACGCTGTCGAGATCTTTGGCATACAATCAATCATCCTACCAGATCTGTCGTCCTCCCTCGATGGTCATGTGCCGGACAGTTGGCGCGGGACGACGCTGGGCGGTACAACTCTCGATGACATCCGCTGCATGGGCCGCTCTGCCTTGACCATCACGGTCGGAGAGCACATGCCCGAAGCGGCAGAAGCCCTGCAGCGCAAGACAGGGGTGCCCTTACCGGTTGTTCGAGCATCTGACCGGCATCAAGGCACGTGACGACCTGGTGGCAACGCTCATGTCCCTCAGCCGCTGCCCGATGCCGGAACGGCTGCGCCGGACCCGCGCGGTGGGGTGGGGGGGCTGGTCGATGCCATGCTGGACGGCCACGCCTCCTTTGGCGGCCGGCGGTTGGCCATCGCGGCCGAACCGGATCATCTGCTGGCCCTGTCCACGTGGCTGACCGAGATGGGAACCGTGATCGCCACAGCCGTGACCACCGTGGCAACGCCCGGTCTGGGTATGCTTCCCGTCGATGGTGGTGGTCGGCGATCTGGCCGATCCGGAGGAACGAGCAGAGGCCTGCGACCTAATCATCACCCATACCCACGGACGGCAGGCTGCTGCGCGGTTTTGTATTCCCCTGTACCGAGCGGGTTTTCCTGTCTTCGACCGGCTTGACGCAGCCTATCAGGTCAGAATCGGCTGCATGTGCACCTACAAATTGATTTTAGATATCGCCAATCTGCTGATCGCGCACGCAAACGCCGTGCACCCCATTGATCATCCGACGTGCCATGCAGCCGTGCTGACGTCTGCGGCTCATTGAGGCTACGCCGCCCCATGGAGGGGGAAGAGCCATGAAGGTTGCCATTGCCACCCAGGACATGAAATCCCTCAACGCTCATTTCGGCAGTGCTCACCGCTTCGCCATCTATGATGTGTCCCGCGATGGCCACCGGCTAGTTGAGGTTATCACCTTCGATGAGGAAAGCCAGGGGGATGGGCACCATGCCGATGGGAGGGGGTATGAGGAGGACGATCGGATCGGCGTGCGGATGCAGAGGCACTGGCGGGCATGGCGTTGCTGTTCGTGCTAGCCATTGGTGGTCCAGCAGCGGCGCGGGGTGGTCGCTGCGCACATTCATCCTATCAAACTGCCGCAGTCCCAGCCGATCGAGGAAGTACTGGAACGTGCCCGGAGCACGCTGAACGGCACGCCACCGCCCTTGGCTGCGTCGCCTACTTTCGGCTGAACGCACGGGTTTTCTGGACGAGGAGGAAAGCCGATGACCACAGACCCTGAAATGGAAGCCCCCGCCCATCCCTTCGTGCGGGCACTAATCCTGCAAATACAGGCGCAAGATCAAGATACATATGGGGTTTTGGAGAGCAAGAGTGATGCTGCCTTGTTGCGAGATTCCACCGTCACCAGGGAGCAGCGCTGCACCCTGCCGATCATCGGCAATCCCGACCCCGCCGTGCTTCGGCGGGTGGAACTATTCTACCAGGCGGTGGGACTTGCGATCAAGAAGGAAACTGGCATCACCGCCACTCCGATCACGAGCATCAATGCCAAAGGCTTCGGACGTATGGCCCTCACCGCCGGACGGCTGGCAGTAATCAACCATAACGTGTGCGATGTCCATCGGTTCTGTTTCGAAACCTTGGGCAAACTGGCTGAGCAGGGTGCCAAACTGGTTGCTGAAAGCGTCACTCTGATAGCCCGTTTTCCTGATGTTGTACAGGCTTAAGTCATGACCGGAACAGAAGATCTGAAGGAACAGCTAAAGAAACTCAACGCCCGCGCTACCAAGCTGAAAATGGATCTGTACAACCTATCAGATAACATCCAGGTCTGCTGTGAGCTGATCATGGATGTTGTCTAGGAAACTAATTTCTTTTTAGAGATCTGACAGCATTAGACACACTTACAAAGAATTATCTAGAGGAACATTACATTTATAAATGAACGTAATATTACATATTACGCGTAATAGAACTAAATTTGAGCTATAATGTCTTCTAGACATTGATGGAGATAAATGCATTGGTTGCAGTCGCTGTTTCGCGGTCGCAGCGTCATAACTCTGATGGGTGTCGATGACGAAGGCGAACTTATACACGTTTAAGAGGATGAGGAAGATGATACGACCCTCTACACGTAGAGTGATGGTCATAACCCATGCCGGTGCCTGCATCTGCGGCAAGAGTTGCCAGACCCACGGCTTCGTGGCCATGTCCGCCTGACGGTGGGAGAACGATGAAGGAGGGTCATCATGCCGGAGCGTTCTATGATCTACCGGTGGCTGATGGCAAGAGCGGTCGGTGATCCGTTTGATGGGTATGTGTTTGCCTGCACCCTGGCCGTGGCAGCTGCGGAGCCGCGTCCTCTTACCGAGGGGCTGGGGCTTGCCCGTTCCACCCTGGAAGAGATGCTAGCCTGCCATTTCTCCCATGCCGTGGCCTTGCTCGATGACCTGCCCCCTAATGCCAGTCCTGGTGTCGATGCCCTGGAAGAACCTGATCTGCGTCGCTTTTTGCTAGACCACCGCAGCATGGGCACAGTCCAGGAGGAATGGCTCAGCCATGTCATTGCCCGTCGCAGTCTGGGCATGAACCACTTGTGGCAGGACATGGGCCTGTCGAACCGGTCCGACGTTTCTGCTCTCCTCGAACGTCACTTCCACCCTCTTGCAACGAAGAATGCCGGCAGCATGAAGTGGAAGAAATTCTTCTACCGGCAGCTTTGTCTTCAGGAGGATGTGCTAGTGTGCAAATCCCCCGTTTGCGAGGCGTGTGACGACTTTTCCCTCTGTTTCGGTGATGAATTGCCCTTGATCGTTCTGTCCGGGTTGTTCGGCCCCGCAACAGGCCGCGAGGTGCCATATAGTCATCATCGACGACACCACATTGCGCGATAGCGAGCAGACGGCTAGGGTCGCCTTCACACCGTCACCGAAAAAGTGGCAATCGCCCGTGCGCTCGACGCCGCAGGCGTCCCGGAACTGGAAGTGGGTATTCCGGCCATGGGAGCGGAGGAACAGGAGGGGATTCGCGCCGTGGTCCAGGCTGGCCCGGGCCAGCGGGTCTGGAGGTTGCAGTCGGTGGCGAGGACTCTTTCCGCGCCGATCCTGATTTTCTTTTGCGCGCGGTTGACGTCATGGCACAGAATGGCGCCAGGTAGTTCCGTTTCGCCGATACCCTTGGGCTCATGGATCCATCTGCGACACAGGCGACGTTCCACACCCTGCGCGCCGTAACCGGAATGGAACTGGAGATCCATGCCCACGATGATCTGGGACTGGCAACGGTGAACGTACCCGCCGCTGTGCGGGGCGGGGCCAGTTACGTCAGCACGACCGTCAACGGTCTGGGCGAACGGGCCGGCAATGCTCCTCTTGAAGAAGTCGTGGTCGCTATTAGCACTCTATACGTGTATTCAACAGGGATTGACTTCTGGCATCTGTCGTTGGTCTCCGAGCTGGTTGCGTGCGCCTCTGGACGTCCCGTGCCGGCGGCGAAGAGCGTCGTAGGCGCTGCCGTGTTCACGCACGAAAGCGGTATCTGCGTGCATGACCTGCTCAAGGACAAGTGCAACTATCGGTTCCTCGATCCGACCAAATTAGGCCGCCATCACCACCTGGTGCGGGGTAAGCATTCTGGACTCACCGCGGTGCTGAAAGTCTGCATGGATCTCGGTCTCACGGTAGCGCCGGCATAAGGACAAGCCATTCTGGCACGTGTCCGCCGCTTCGCGATCATGGCCAAGTGCCCGCCGACATCCGATGATCTGCGCCGCTTTTACGCTTGGATGACCCATCAATTTCCAACCGGAGGACGATTGCATGCACGACCTGATGATCCGTCTGTCCACAGCCGAGGAATTCCTAACCTTCTTTGCGATTCTGTTCGACCAGCGTGTGGTCGACGTTTATCGCCTACACATTCTCAAGCGTTTCGGCGCGGCGAAGGCCCACGCAAGCTTGTCCTCGCGCAGGCGAGGGAAGTAATTCATGTTCAGCCGCATGTCATGGATGCCCGTTTGCGCGGGTATGACGGTCATGAGAGATGTCCATCCAATACCCTGACGGAAGGGTCGACTCCGGCAGAAAGAAAGACGGACAATAAAGTGAAGAGTCGAGCAGTGATTCTCATTATGGGAACGACACTGATTTGCAGAAGGGGCCTCCCGGCACCCCCCTCCCCCTTGGAAGGGTTTAGGGGGGGGGAGGGAGGAGCCTGCTAAGGCGACTTGGAATAAATTCCATACTGAGATCTTCTGCTTGCAGTGCGCTGTTACAACCGTTCGCAATCAAAGTGCGACGCAATTGCGTTTCCTGGAATATCTGTGGCAGGGAGAGAATCTTCGGGCAGCCGGGAACGCCGGTTTCCGACCGGTAAGCGACCGGGGGCTGCCTCTGGGGGCGATGGTTCTGTGTGTCCTACACGCCGGCCTTGACATCCGGGAGCAAGGCGCATACCGAGAGGCCCGATCAGAATACCTCCCGACCACTTCGCGATTCGATTCAGCCGACGAGGCACGTCACCATGCCTGAACCAACCCCCCGCCCCGGCATCCTGAAGATTTCCTCCTATGTGGGAGGAGAGGCGGTTCTTCCTGGTGTTGAGACGGTCGTCAAATTGTCGTCCAACGAAAATCCGCTGGGGCCAAGCCCGCGTGCCAGCGCGGCCTACCGGGCCGCCGCCGACAGTCTGCACCGCTATCCCGATGGTCACGCCGTGGCCCTGCGCCACGCCATCGGCAGCCGTTACGGTCTCGACCCGACCCGCATTGTTTGCGGTTGCGGGTCGGATGAACTCCTGAGCCTGCTGGGTCACGCCTACGCTGGGCCAGGGGACGAAATCATTTACAGCCAGTACGGCTTTCTGCTTTACCCCATCATCGCCCATGCCACGGGCGCAACGCCCGTGGTGGCGCCAGAGGTCGGTCTGCGCACCGACATCGATGCTATTCTGGCCAGCGTCACACCCCGCACCAGGATCGTCTACCTGGCCAACCCCAACAACCCGACCGGGACCTATGTGCCGGCTACGGAAATGGCCCGTCTGCATCGTGCCCTGCCGGAGTCCGTGTTGCTAGTGATCGATGCCGCCTATGCCGAATACGTGGACCGTTCGGACTATGCCGCTGGCACCGAGTTGGTTGAGGTCGGTACCAGCACGGTGATGACACGCACTTTTTCAAAGATTCATGGCCTGTCGGCTCTGCGACTGGGGTGGGCCTACGGTCCAGCCACGGTGATTGATGCCCTGAACCGCATCCGTGGACCGTTCAACATCTCCACCCCGGCACAAGTGACCGGCATTGCCGCTATCGAAGACAGATCCTACACCGAATTGGTCCGTGTTCATAATACGACATGGCGATTCTGGCTCACGGAAAAGCTGACTGCGCTTGGCCTGGCGCTGACCGACAGTGTCGCCAATTTCGTTCTGGTCCGTTTTCCGGACGAAAGGGGACGGGATTCGATCGCAGCGGATACCTTCTTGCGTCGCCATGGCCTGATCGCCCGCCGTATGGACAGTTATGGCTTGGCCCATTCACTGCGTCTGTCCATCGGTCGCGATACCGACATGCGGGCAGCGGTCGAGACCCTGACGCTCTTCATGACGCAGAAGGATGCGGCGTAATGACAGCCTCGTGTTCGGTGCCTTTGTTCGAGTGCATCGCCTTTATTGGCATCGGTCTGATCAGTTCGTCGGTGGCACGGGTGGTGCGGCGCGACCGGCTAGCCGTACGCACGGCGGCCTGCGCCCGCAGGGCAGACACGCGCGCGGCAGCCTTGCGTCTGAATCTGGTCGATGCCGTGACCGCCGATGTGGCCGAGGCCGTTACAGGTGCCGATCTCATCATGCTCGGCACGCCAGTTGGTGCCTATGGCGCCCTGGCCCAGGCCATGGCGCCCTATCTCCGGCCGGGGGCCATCGTGACCGACGTGGGATCGGTGAAAGAGGCAGTGATCCGTGACGTGGCGCCTCACTTGCCAGCCCATGTGCATTTCGTGCCTGGCCACCCCATTGCCGGTACCGAACATTCCGGTCCGGAGGCCGGCCTTGCCGAGATGTTCGCGGGGCGCTGGGCCATCCTGACTCCGCTGCCCGGCACCGAGCCCACGGCGGTGGACCGGGTGCGGGCCCTGTGGGAAGCCTGTGGGGCAAAGGTTGATCTCATGGATCCGACCCATCATGATCGGGTGCTGGCCATCACCTCGCATCTGCCGCACTTGATTGCCTATACCATCGTCGGCACCGCCACTGATCTTGAGGCACACTTGCAGCACGAAGTCATCAAGTATTCGGCCAGCGGTTTCCGAGACTTTACCCGCATTGCCGCCTCCGACCCTGTCATGTGGCGGGATATTTTCTTGAACAACCAGGACGCCGTGCTGGACGTGCTGCAACGTTTCACCGAGGATCTGACGGCCTTGCAACGTGCCATCCGGTGGGGTGAGGGCAGCAAGCTTGAGGATTTGTTCGCCCGTACCCGGGCAATCCGTCGCAGCATCATTGAAGCGCAGCAGGCGTGAACCGTTGTCCCGTCGTGGTGGACTCTTGCGCGTCAATCAGGATTTACGTTCGAGCATATCGTATCAAACCCGCTGCCGGCCTGGCATCGGCGTTCACCGTAGCATGGTCGTTCGACACAGTTTTTTCGACCGTGCCTGTCCTGTATCATGCTTGCGGAGAAAGCGAGGCGTTGACGGCAGAAACCGCGGCGATCGTCATGTTCTGAAGTATCGCGAGACAGGGTGTCCACACCGTGATCTACAACGAACGTTTCGTTATGCTGACCGATTATCCGTTCGAGCGGCTGCGGGTTCTTCTCGACGGGATCACCCCTCCGTCCGGCAAGCCGGTCATCATGTCGATTGGCGAACCCCAGCATCCGCCGCCCTTTTTCCTCCGCGAAATTCTGGATGTGAATTCGGCATTGTGGGGCCGCTATCCGCCCATGAACGGCACACCGGCGTTTCGCGTCGCCGTGGCCGATTGGCTCGTCCATCGGTTCGACTTGCCGGACACCCTTCTCGACCCTGATCGTCACGTCCTACCGGTGGCCGGCACGCGGGAAGCGCTCTACCTGATTGCCCATCTGGTGGTGCCGCGACGTAAGACCGGAGGACGCACAGCGGTACTGATTCCCAATCCCTTCTATCAGGTCTATGTCGGCGCCGCAGTGATGGCAGGAGCCGAACCCGTTTATGTCCTGGCCGACCGGCGTACCGGTTTTTTGCCAGATTTCAACAGGTTCGATCCAGAAAGCCTGCAACATCCCTCCTGTGATCCCTCCATACTCAACCGGACGGCACTGGCCTTCCTCTGTACACCGGCCAATCCGCAAGGATCGATAGCGAGTCTTGAATACCTGATACGGATCATCACCCTAGCCCGGCGCTACAACTTTGTGGTAGCGGTGGACGAATGTTACAGTGAGATTTATGATTCCGAACCGCCTCCCGGCGCCCTGCAAGCGTGCGCTGCGCTGGGGGGGGATTTGACCAATGTGGTGGTGTTTCATTCGCTGTCGAAACGTTCCAGTGTCCCGGGACTGCGCTCTGGATTCGTTGCCGGCGACCCCGACATCATCGCCGCCTTTGCCCGCCTGCGCGCTTACGGAGGGGCCGCCACGCCGCTGCCGGTGATGACTGCTGCGACGGCCCTGTGGCAGGATGAGGTCCACGTGGTAGAGAACCGCACCCTGTACCGCGACAAGATGGAT
Source organism: uncultured Rhodobacterales bacterium (assembly GCA_964624075.1). Classification (GTDB taxonomy): domain Bacteria; phylum Pseudomonadota; class Alphaproteobacteria; order Rhodospirillales; family Rhodospirillaceae; genus CAZUWH01. Next base: position 42,581 of record CAZUWH010000010.1, on the reverse strand, counting down.
GCGGCCATGCACACTCTGAACGGCCGGTTCGGGTTCGGCCGTCCGCCGGGTACGTTCTTCCTATGGCTTAAGGTCGGCGACGGTGAAACGGCAGCCCGTGCCCTGTTCCAGCAGGCGGGCATCTGGGTTCTGCCGGGTGCCTATCTGGCCCGGCCCGATCAGGACGGGGTTAACCCTGGCCGCAGCTACATCCGCGTGGCTCTGGTCCACGACCTTGAGACTACGACCTGGGCACTGGAGCGTTTGTGCAATATCTTGAGTCCGTGAAGGGTGTGAGACCCCTCCACGAGGAAAACCCGGACATTGAACAGGATGGTCAAGGATGGCAACTTTGAGCAGGCGCAGTCTGCGCAAGGCTTTCCTGCCTGAAGGGGTAACGCGCTCCCTGGAGCGGCTGGGGTTGCGTCTGTCTGGTCTGGGACTGGTGGTCAGCGGGTTGCTGCTGGCGATGGCGCTGGCGAGCTATCGTCCCGAGGATCCGTCCTGGAACACGGCGACCAACGCGCCGGGGAGCAATGCCCTTGGGATGTGGGGGGCTATCATTGCTGATCTATTCCTGCAAACGTTGGGGTTTGCGGCCGTCCTGCCGGTACTGTGCCTGGTGGTCTGGGGGACCCGTTTCACGGCGGCCCAGACGATGCCATTCCTGTGGCTTCGGCTACTGATGACACCGCTTGCCGCCCTGCTGGTGGCAGTAGGACTTGACGTTCTCCCGCGGTCATTGTTCTGGCCTTTCACGGCCCGGCCTGGTGGTTTCGCCGGCGGTCTTCTCCTCAACTGGATTGGTGATGTGTTATGCACAGCAAGTTTGGGCCACGACTGGCGCTGGATCATGGCAGTGCTGGCCACGGGCGTGGGCGTGGTACTGTTTCTGTTTTCCCTGGGCATTGCCTGGTCGGAATGGTGGATCGTGCTCCGGCAGCTGGCAGAGGGGGGGTGGTGGATCGGGAGGATGGTCACACGGCATGCTGCGCCAGGGGAAAGAGACGTTCCGCATCCCCATCACGCCCGTAATTCTCTGATGGCAGCCCGGACTGGGCTCATGATCGAGGAGGGGGCTGTTCTGTCATCTCCGGACGGTCCCGCAGCGGCAGAGACGGGCCACATGTGGAAAGAGGCGCACGAGGCACCCTGGGGACGTATCCCAACGCCCCCCCGCACAGTGGCTGGCATGCGCCATGGCGATGTCGTTGCCCCCGACGTTCCCTATCAGCCGCCCTCCGTCCAGTTGCTGACTTTGCCGTCTGGGCAGGTGATCCGGCTCAGCGAGGAGAGTCTGGTCCAGAATGCCCGTGTTCTGGAGGCCGTGCTGAGCGACTTCGGCGTGCAGGGACGCATTGTCAAGATCAGGCCCGGTCCGGTGGTAACCCTTTACGAGCTTGAGCCTGCGCCCGGCACCAAAACGTCCCGTGTCATCGGCCTTGCCGACGACATTGCCCGTTCCATGAGCGCCCTTGCCGTGCGTATTGCCGTAGTGCCAGGGCAAAATGTCATTGGCATCGAACTGCCCAACGACAAGCGGGAGACCGTTTACCTGCGTGAGCTGCTAGGGGCCGAGGGATTCGATTCCGGCGCCGGCAAATTGGTGCTTGCCCTTGGCAGGGATATCGGTGGCACAGCTGTCTATGTCGATCTTGCGCGAATGCCTCACCTTTTGATTGCAGGTACCACCGGCTCGGGTAAATCGGTGGCCATCAACACCATGATTCTGTCCCTGCTCTACCGTCAGGGACCGGCTGACTGCCGTCTGATCATGATCGACCCCAAGATGCTGGAACTGTCGGTCTATGACGGCATCCCGCACCTGTTGGCACCCGTGGTAACCGACCCGGCCAGGGCGGTGCTGGCTCTGAAATGGGCGGTCCGGGAGATGGAAGACCGCTATCGGGCCATGTCCCAGCTTGGTGTACGCAACATCGCCGGCTACAATCAGCGCATCGAGGAGGCCTCCCAGGCTGGTCAGTCCCTGAACCGTACGGTGCAGACCGGCTTTGATCCCGAAACCGGCAAACCGGTCTACGAGGAGCAGACGCTTGCGCTCGATCCGTTGCCATTCATCGTTGTGATCGTAGACGAAATGGCCGACCTGATGCTGGTGGCCGGCAAGGAAGTGGAAGCCGCCATCCAACGTCTGGCGCAGATGGCGCGCGCAGCCGGGATCCATCTAGTCATGGCGACCCAGCGGCCTTCGGTGGACGTCATCACCGGAACGATCAAAGCCAATTTTCCGACCCGGATCAGCTTCCAGGTCACCTCCAAGATCGACAGCCGTACCATTTTAGGTGAACAAGGAGCTGAACAGCTTCTGGGACAAGGGGACATGCTCTATATGGCTGCAGGCGGACGGATCACCCGTGTGCATGGACCGTTCGTTGCTGACGGAGAGGTGGAGCAGGTAGTCAAATATCTGTGGACACAAGGCAAACCCGCCTATGTTGTGGGTGTGACTGAAGAGGAAGACGCGGTATCGGTAGATGCTACCAGCACAGAATGGGGTGACAAAGACGGTGAGAACAATCTTTATGTGCAGGCAGTCAACATTGTTCTGCGCGAACGCAAATGCTCAACCAGCTTCATCCAGCGACAATTGCAGATCGGCTACAATCGTGCGGCTCGCATCGTTGAACGCATGGAGGCCGAAGGATTGGTCAGTCGTCCCAATCATATTGGAAAACGAGAAGTTCTGGAAATATCGCGCTGATAGAGAGCAGCTTCATTCCAGGTTGCATCAGTGCTCAACGTGGATACAACCATCACATGTAAAGCGGTGGGGAGCCGCTTCTCCTTGATCGGAAACCGCTTCATGCCAACTGGACATCTCGAAAGATCGTCATGCCCGCGCAGGCGGACCTCCATAACAGGCTGATCAGGCATGGATTCCCGCCTTCGCGGGAATGATAAAACGTAAACAATTCAAGGTGCTCATCTGGACGCTACCACCTCCCTCGATCCGGTTATTTTTCAGAAAGATTCTCATGGTGCGACGTAGTTGTCTGGTCAATACATATAAAAGTAGTTGTAGCCGGAACCAGCAGCCGGCACCGGAAACCGGACTGTCCAAGAAACCTTGGCACCTTGCCGCGACGATCACACGCTTCGCGCGCTAAGGCCGTAACTGTCTCCGGCGTGGTAAAAGCGTTATTGTAGCAGACCGTCACCACATCACGCACCGCAGGATCGGGCAGAGCAATACGCTCCGTGCCGGAGAACGGTTCGTCGATGAACGGCGCACATCCTATCACGGACAGAACTGTCACACTGCCGACCATGCCAAGACATCGTTGCAAGAAGCTGAGCAGTCCCGTGCCAGAGGCGGGTTGTTCCGTGTCCATGCGTTTTCTCCGTATGTGTCCTGATATTTTTCGCTGGTTTCTCTTGTGAAAGAAATTTCATTGCATCTTATTCGGTAATAAAGGGTATATAGAAACATCTCTAAACTTTAGAGAGTATATGTCTAATACCTTTGAGCCCTGATCGTAACCGATCAAGGCTCCCCCAGGCGCCGATAGGCCGCATCCGCGGCGGCCCCATGAGCGTAAGCCAGGATTTACGCTCATGGGTATAATAAGGAGGTATGGCAGCAGGAAGGCGCGCGCGGTCACACCATATGCCACCGTACTTGCCCCCTGAACGCTCCCAACCTTCGCGGAGGTAAGATCCCCATTGTAATCATGATACAGAGCAGAAACGGCATGAAAGGAAAGTGTGACCCATGACAGGTTTTCCCATGACTCTTAAGACGAAATTGCAGAGGGTAGCGGTTTCGTTCATCCGGTATCCGATCGCCCCTCGTTGCCGATCCTGTTGACACTTCCAGTTTCTTTATATCTCATGCTAGTCTTTATGGGTTATGATCGTAACTGATCAAAGCTCCCCTTAACGCTCAGGCGGTGGCCTCCGGCTGTTCCGGCACGTCAGGGCAGGGGGTCGCACCGTTGCAGATGTGGGGAGGGTGTTGCGCGTAAGTCGGGATTCACGTACGATGAGCCGACAAGGTCGAAAAGAAGAACGACGATGCCTGTGGTCGCTTTTGACACCTTAAGATTCACTGAGAAACTGATGGTTGGCGATTTCAGCCTGATGCAGGCCAAAGCGGCCGCAGAGGCTCTTGCGGAAGCGATCACCCAGGAGCTGGCCTCCAAGTACGGCCGAACGGCTGGAAGTAAAGCTGGAACACCTAGAAGCAGCCGTAGAGGGTAGGCGCCAGCAACTGACGGCAACCATGGAGGCCAAGCTGGCTGAGACCAAGGCTGAGCTGATGAAGTGGATGGTTGGGACACTTGGTTTCCAGGCGCTCGCCATTCTAGGGGCGCTGATTGCGCTAACCAAGCTGATGAATCACTGAGTGTGCTTCTGTTGGTCGCAGACCGGGGGAAGGAACAGGGGAGTCCAGGACAGATAACGATATCCGTTCCGATCCGATCGGCTTGAGATGCTGGCAATCTGGCATGATGTTTGGGGATTGCGAATCAAGGTTGTATACATAAAGGCCTTCCCTTTTCCGCAAGTCCGGTTTACCTCTGTTACGGTGAACGGGGATGCCGTATAAACAACCGCTCGTCAGAGGAATGCAGGGATTTCTGCCCATGACCAGGCCCATGCTCAACACCTACCGTGACGGACCCGATGAGCGTGGATATTTCGGTCTTTACGGAGGCCGTTACGTTGCTGAGACACTGATGCCGCTCATTCTCGACGTGGAACGTTCCTATGCCCAGGCCAAGGCCGATCCGGCATTTGCTACCGAAATGGCACACTACCTGCGCCATTACGTTGGCCGTCCGAGTCCGCTATACCTTGCCGCCCGGCTTACGGCTTATCTGGGTGGGGCTAGGGTCTATCTGAAACGGGAAGATCTGAACCACACCGGTGCCCACAAGATCAACAACTGTATTGGCCAGATTCTGCTTGCCCGTCGCATGGGTCGCAAGCGGATCATCGCCGAAACCGGTGCCGGTCAGCATGGCGTAGCCACCTCAACCGTCTGCGCCCTGTTCGACAGGCAATGTGTCATCTACATGGGAACCACCGATATCGAACGGCAGGCGCCCAATGTGTTTCGCATGAAGCTTCTGGGAGCGGAGGTCAGGCCAGTGACCATCGGATCGGCCACTCTCAAGGATGCCGTGAATGAAGCGCTGCGGGATTGGGTCGCCAACGTTGATACCACCTATTACCTGATCGGAACGGCGGCAGGCCCCCACCCCTACCCGGCCATGGTGCGTGATTTCCAGGCGGTGATCGGTCGCGAGACCCGGGACCAGATCCTGGAACTGGAAGGCCGTCTGCCCGATACCCTGATCGCCTGCATCGGCGGGGGATCCAATGCAATCGGTCTGTTCCATCCCTTCCTCGATGAGGCAACCATCCGCCTGATCGGCGTCGAGGCCGCCGGTCATGGCCTGGAGACTGGCCGCCATGCCGCCTCCATGATCGGCGGACGGCCGGGCGTGCTGCATGGCAACCGCACTTATCTGTTGCAGAATGCCGACGGTCAGATTATGGAAGCCTATTCCATCTCGGCCGGGCTCGATTACCCCGGGGTCGGGCCCGAGCATGCCTGGCTCAAGGACACCGGCCGGGTCGAATACGTTCCGGTCACCGATGCGGAGGCTTTGCAAGCCTTTCGTCTTCTCACCCGGCTTGAAGGCATCATTCCTGCCCTGGAATCCGCTCATGCCATCGCGCACACCCTCAAACTGGCGCCGACACTCCCCAAGGACCACATCATCGTTGTCAGCCTGAGCGGCCGCGGCGACAAGGACATCAATACGGTCGCCAGACACCAGGGCGGGGAAGGAGACCTGTCATGAAAGCCGCCGATCCGCCTCATTCCCCCTTGCCGGCAGCCTCCGCCTCGGTTCGCTTGGAACGCCGGTTTGCGGCCTTGCAGACAGAACAGCGTGGCGGGCTCGTGGTCTATATCATGGCAGCCGATCCCGATCCGGACACATCGCTTGCCATCCTGAAGGGTCTGCCGCGGATGGGTGTGGATGTGATCGAACTGGGTGTGCCGTTTTCGGATCCCATGGCCGATGGCCCCGTCATCCAGGCGGCTTCGCAAAGGGCCTTGAAGGCTGGCGGTTCCCTGTCCCGGACTCTCGCCATGGCACGTGCCTTCCGGACCGAAGACAACACAACGCCGCTGGTGCTGATGGGGTATTACAATCCGATCTACATCTATGGACCTGAGCGGTTTGCGGCTGACGCCGCCGCCGCCGGTGTCGATGGCTGCATCGTCGTCGATCTGCCACCGGAAGAAGCGAACGAACTGGCCGGGATTCTCAAGGCTAGGAACATCGACTTCATCTTTCTGGCCACACCGACCACCGACTGCGCCCGTCTGCCGGTCGTGCTCGAAAAGGCATCGGGATTCATCTACTATGTTTCGATCACCGGCATTACCGGCACCACATCGGCCACGCGACAGGCCATTGGACAGGCCGTCTTGCGTCTGCGGCATCAGACCGAGCTGCCAATCGCCGTGGGCTTTGGCATCAAGACGCCCGAACAGGTGACCGCCGTGGCGGATATCGCCGATGCTGCGGTGGTGGGCTCGGCTGTGGTGCAGCACATTGCGGCAGGTCTTGATGTTGCGGGACAGCCACGGCCCGGTCTGGTGGAGGAGGTGCTGTCTTTTGTCAACACGTTAGCATCTGCGTGCCGCGCCAGTCCCAGCATCCGGCACTGACCGGTCCTGTCTCGATCAATCCCTGTCTCCATCAATGGGGCTTGCTGGTATTGACCAATACGGGAGCGCAGCCATGAACTGGCTGACCAACTATGTCCGGCCCAAGATCCGCCAGCTGGTTCGGCCCAAGGACGTGCCCGAGAACCTGTGGGTGAAATGTCCGCAATGTGGTCACATGCTCTTTCACAAGGACTTCGAACGCACCCTGCGGGTCTGTAGCCGTTGTGGCCACCATATGCGGCTGCCGGTCCGAACCCGGCTCGTCACCCTGTTCGACAGCGGCAGCTTCACATACATTGAGCTGCCGCAGACCCAGTTCGATCCCCTCAAATTCCGTGACCGGAAACGTTATGTGGACCGCCTGAAGGAAGCCCAGATCCAGACCGGGGAAGACGATGCCATCATCGTCGCCCATGGTACCATGGGAGGAACGCCGCTGGTCATGGCGGTGTTCAACATTGACTTCCTGAAAGGCTCCATGGGGCTGGCGGTCGGCGAGGGTCTGGTAGCTGCTGCCGAATTGGCCGTGCTGCAGGAGGCTCCCCTGGTCGTGGTTTCGGCCGCGGCTGGTCTCCGTTTGCAAGAAGGCATCCTATCGTTGATGCAGATGGCCCGCACTACCGTCGCGGTGGACAATGTCAAGGGAAAAGGGCTGCCCTTTCTTGTCGTACTGACAGACCCTACTTTAGGTGGTGTAGCTGCTTCGTTTGCTACCCTTGGTGACATCGTTCTCGCCGAGCCTGGGGCAGTGATCGGCTTTGCCGGGACCCGTGTCGTCGAACAGACCATACATGAGGAGATCCCCAAAGATTTTCAGCGCTCCGAATATCTGCTCGCCCATGGCATGTTGGACATGGTGGTGCATCGTCATCAGTTGCGCGATATTCTCATCAGGCTGCTCAAGCTTCTGCACCACCCTCTGCCTTCAGGCGAAGTGATCGACCTGCCATTGCGGACAGAATTCCCGGTGCCGGTTGAGATTCCCTCTTCGCTCCCCTCCCTTGCTTCCGATTCTCCTTAGAGCCTTGTCATGCATGATGCCAATCTCTATCGCCTGATCGCCAGTCGTTTTCCCGCCGACCCGTCGTGTTCCCTGATCGAGACCACCGATGGTCTCTATAGCTGGGCCGACATGGAGCAGACATCGGCCCGTTTTGCCGCCATTCTGGCTTCTCTTGGCTGTGTCAAGGGCGATCGAGTGGCCGTGCAAGTGGACAAATCGCCGGCGGCCCTATTTCTCTATCTGGCCTGCCTGCGGGTCGGACTCGTATTCCTGCCCTTGAATACGGCCTATCGTGACGATGAAGTGGACTACCTGATCGGTGATGCCGAACCGGCCGTCGTGGTGGCCAGTCCGGCGGCAGCGATCAAGGAAGCCACAGCCTTGCGCCATGGCTGCCGCCATTTCTTCACCCTGGCGGCCGATGGCAGCGGGTCGTTCCCGTCCCTTTCTCCTGTCCGCCCCTTCACGTCCTGCCCCTGCGCGCCAGACGACACGGCCGCTCTGCTTTATACATCAGGCACCACCGGCCGGCCCAAGGGCGCGATACTGACACACCGCAATCTGGCCGCCAACGGCGAGGCCCTGCGTACAAGCTGGGCCTTTACCGCCGATGATGTCCTGCTCCATGCCCTGCCCATTTTCCATGCCCACGGCCTGTTTGTGGCCTGTCACTGCGTGCTCCTGTCCGGCGCCTGCATGATCTGGCTGCCGGCCTTCAACCGGATTGAGGTGATCACGCGTTTGCCGCGGGCGACCGTCTTCATGGGCGTGCCGACCTATTACACCCGCCTGCTCGCGGGTGCCGATCTCACTGCCGCGACATGCGCCCAGATGCGGCTGTTCATTTCCGGCTCTGCACCTTTGTTGCCGGAGACTTTTACGGCCTTCCAGCGTCGGACCGGTCATGCCATTCTGGAGCGATATGGCATGACGGAAACAGGCATGAATACCTCGAACCCCTATCGAGGCGAACGCAGGTCCGGCAGCGTTGGCCGGCCACTGCCCGGTGTATCGGTGCGCGTAGCCGGAACAGAGGGCACCCTCGTGCCGCCAGGAGAGGTAGGCGTGCTGCATGTCCGTGGGAACAATGTTTTTGCTGGCTACTGGCGCCACAAAACGGAGGACCTCACGCCCGATGGCTGGTTCATCACCGGGGACCTGGCTCGTATCGAGACGGACGGTACCGTCACTCTGGTCGGGCGGGTCAAGGATCTGATCATCAGCGGAGGATGTAATGTCTATCCGCGCGAGGTGGAACAAGTCATCAACAGACTTGACGGCGTGATCGAATCAGCGGTTATCGGTTTGCCTCATCCCGATTTCGGCGAGGCGGTGGTAGCAGTAGTTCAGACAGGATGGAATCACCTCCTGCCTGAAACCGTTATTCATCACGCCCGTACCTGCCTTGCCAATTACAAGATTCCCAAGGCGGTTCTGTTCGTAGAGGAACTACCACGCAACGCCATGGGCAAGGTGCAAAAAAACCTGCTGCGGCAAACCTATGCCGCGGCGTTCACCCCAACGAACCTGCACGGCTGATCCAGGTACGCTCAATGCTTGATATATTATCCGACCTGCCCGCTTCTATCAAGTAGCCATTGCGACTGCGGTCGAGCGTATCATGTGGAATGCGTGCCTTCGGCATAGCGATGCGCGTGCCCGGTACGGGCCATATGAGGAGTCGATTGATCGGCGCACCGGCATGATATCGTTTTGCGGCTGTGTCGAACCTGAAGGGCAAGGGCATGGATGCGCGAACGTTGCATGAAATGAAAATGACCGCCTACCATCGAGCCGTCCTACGGCGAATGTGCTCCAATCCAGATCTGAAGCGGCGGGTTGTGCAGCATCTGGAAGATTTGATGCACCGGCAACCGGACATGGCCCCGGTGTGGGAGGCTTGGTGTGCGCTTCTGGACAGGCCGGAAGCCGAGGCCGTGGCCGATCTGCAGGCCGACAGTGTGGAAGGGAAGCGATTGCGGATGGTTTCACCTGTGACGGCAGTGCTCTACCCCGCTGAACGGGCAATGGTGTGGCGCTGTGTCGGTTGGTTAATCTTTCTGCACCATTATCTGGCTGCTGCCGCTGATCTCGGTCTTGACCTGGAGGAACAGGCTGCCATTCTTGGTTTGGATGGGGCTGAAATCGGCACCTGGTCACATGCGCCACCCGAACGCATGGCGGAGGAGCGGCTGCATGGCTTGCGCCAGGTTATCACCGTACGGCATATCCTGACTATCCTGAAGCCCGTGTTGTCGGAACGACGCCAGTGGTTGGAAACGGTCAACCCGGATTGGGAGGCAAGTCCGCTGGCCTTGTTGTGCCGGGGGGAGGGGGCCGTCGTGTGCGATCATCTGGCCCGCCAGGTCGGACCCAGATTGCGGGCAGCGGATCTGCCCCGCTGCTGAGGGGGGATGACGAAATGTCAATATGCGAGGGGCTCAGAGGCTTCCAGGCGCACGTAGATCCTGCCCGCGAGCGAGGAGGTGAGAGGCAAAGCCTTTCTTTATTCGGACATTTCGAAAAATCGTTATGCCCGCACAGGCGGGCATCCGTGACAGGCTGGTGAACATAGATTCCCGCCCCCACCTGTGCGAGGACAAGTTTCCGCGGGAATGACGAAGTATAAATAATTCGAGGAGCCCACCTGCCTTCCCGGGCTTTACAAGGCGTCTAATGTGCATGCTCTCGATGGAGCGCTCTGGGCCGTCAGAAATCAAAAAAGATGTGTGCATTCTGTAGCCCTCAAGGGAAGAGGAAGTTATTCTTGATGTGAAATGATGCACCTCTACAGGTTACAGTAACTAACTTGTGTGCATACGGCAGCTCATCCAGGAGGAGGGCCTGGTCATGGGAATATACCATCGCCCCGATTGCTCCGTTTTGGTCCCTCAGCGATTCTCATTATCTGACGGGAAGACCCCCTCCCTCTTGGGTCGGGGGAGGGTTTGGGGGTGGAGCCTACTGATGCGACTTGGAATAAATTTCATACTGAGGATTGCTGTTGATCCCTTGATGGCCTTGTCACATTCTGGTATGAAGGGTCACGTTTTTGTGCAGGTTGCCCTCTGAGAGGAGGGAGGGAGAGTGGTGGCTGTAGCTCAGTTGGTCAGAGCATTGGTTTGTGGTACCAAGGGTCGTCGGTTCAAATCCGATCAGCCACCCCAGAATCCCCGAAGGCCCCTTCTTCCCCCAAAAGGCCTGGTGGGTGTTGCCTGTGGGTGCGGGAAAAGCCGTTCTATACAGTTATGAACCCCCGCTTGCGGGGGGAGGGCAACGGAAGGGATCTGCATGAAGAAGTCCAGTACCCCCAATAGCACCAAAGGCAACAGCCTGGTCGCCGATGTCTTGGTCGTGGGAGGTGGGCTGGTTGGCAGCATGTTGGCCTGTGCCCTGGGGCAGGCCCATGTCACTGTAATCGTAGTCGATCGCGACGTCCCAACCATTCTGCAGGCAACCGAACTGGACGGCCGCGGGACAGCCATTTCCTTGTCCAGTCAGCGATTGCTGGCCGGCATCGGCATCTGGGACGAGATCATGCCACGGGCCGGGGCCATTCTCGATATCCGTGTCGCCGATGACGATTCGCTGCTGTTCCTACATTACAACCATGCCGATGTCAGCGAGGAACCATTTGGCTGGATTGTCGAGAACCCGGTCACGCGCCGGGCGCTGCTCCGCCGTCTGCGTACCCTGCCGGCGGTAACTTTTCTCGCCCCCACGACCGTGGCTCATCTGGATCGTGATAGCGGCGGTGTCCATGCCACCCTGACTGACGGACGCCAAATCGAGGCCCGTCTGGTGGTTGCTGCCGATGGCCGTGCTTCGCCGATGCGTATAGCGGCCGGGATCGGCCTGACGTCCTGGCACTATTCCCAGACGGCCATCGTCTGCACGGTGGCCCATCAAGACTCCCATCATAATGTTGCGCACGAGCATTTCCTGCCGGCGGGCCCGTTTGCCATCCTGCCTTTGGCGCACTCCTGCCAGTCCTCGATCGTCTGGACCGAGCGCAGCCAGCGCGTTCCCTTCCTGATGGCTCTGAACGACGACGCCTTTCTGGCCGAATTGGAAGCCCGTTTCGGCGATTTCCTGGGCGGAATTCGGGTGGCTGGTCCACGCTTTTCCTATCCGCTGTCGCTGCAGTTTGCCGATGCCTACGTGGCACAGCGCCTGGCCCTGGCAGGTGATGCCGCGCACGGGATGCATCCCCTGGCCGGTCAGGGACTCAATATGGGCATCCGCGATGTCGCGGCCCTGGCCGAGGTGATCGTGGATGCCGCCCGGCTCGGGCTCGATGTGGGCGAAATGAGCAGTCTTCTCCGCTATCAACGCTGGCGCCGTTTCGACAACATGGTGATGCTGGCCCTGACCGATGTCCTCAACCGCCTGTTCTCCAACGACATCGAGCTATTGCGGCTGGCCCGGGACATGGGACTCGCCATGGTTAACCGCCTACCACCGTTGAAGAAGCTTTTCATGCAGCATGCCATGGGCACGGTGGGAGATCTGCCGCGCCTGCTGCGGGGGGAGACGTTGTAGGCCGTCAGCCGTGTGCCCGGATCGGTCATGATAGTTCTTCACCCTTTCCTGCTTCCTTGATTCAAGGCCTGGAATGCGTCTGGAATCCCTGTAGAATGGCAAACCATTCCGACTGCTTCACCCAAAGTTGGCACGGCCAACCCCTCTCCGCCATGAGCGTGCGGCTGCGGTCAATTGCTGAGTCCGATGCCCCGCGTCTGATGGAACTGGCCGGTGAGCAAGAGGTGTCTGCTCCGACCGATCAGCTTCCCCATCCCCTTGACCCGGTCCAGGCTATCCATCATCTCCTCCATCTGATGGCCACCGGTCAGGGTGTTTCGTTTGTCATCGAATGCCTCGTTGATGGCATCATGGTCGGTGCGATCAGCCTGGCTTCGAGCAGACCATCCCAGGCAGTGTTGAGCTACTGGATTGGTAGGCCGTTCTGGCACGGCGGCATCGCTACCGAGGCCGTTCGACGCGTGGTCGCTTTTGCTTTCCAGGATCTCGCCCTCGATGGTTTGACGGTCTCCATCATGAAGAACAATCCAGCGTCGCGACGGATTCTGGAAAAGGCTGGTTTCAGGGCTACGAGCGAGATTTCTGATTGTGGCAGCAACCGGTGCTGTTCCCTGACAGTCGATGCCTTCACCTTGAGTCGGACCGCATGGCTGGCACAGTGGACGAGCCGACCGATGCTTCTGGTCGCCGCAGCGGCCCTGATCGACGCCGATGGCCGGGTTCTGCTCGCCCAGCGGCCATCAGGCCGGCGCATGGCCGGCCTGTGGGAATTCCCGGGTGGCAAGGTACAAGAAGGCGAAATACCGGAAACGGCCCTGATTCGTGAGCTGCGTGAAGAACTGGGAGTGGAAGTCCGCACGGGCTGTCTTGCTCCCCTGAGTTTTGCCTCCCATCCCTATGTGGACTTTCACCTTCTGATGCCACTCTACATATGCCGCAACTGGCGCGGTCAGCCGCAGGGGTGCGAAGGTCAGCGTCTGCACTGGGTTCACCCCCGTCGCCTGGCCACTTATCCCCTGCCACCTGCGGATATGCCTCTGGTGGCGGCCTTGCGTGACGCATTGGGTACCTGAATGCGGGAGCGCGCGAGCGGATAGACTCCGCAAGTAATACAGAGTCCGGATAAGAATTGGAATCGAGGGGATGTGGGAGAGGCTTTGCCTCCCCCACTTTGTTTCAATCGGAAGGCAAGGAACCAAAACGTGGGGGTGGCCTGCCCTCCCCCCCCCCACACCCCTTAATAGGGTATTGTGTGGTCACGATATTCGTTCACAGGCGGTCTCAAAGCGGATAGCTTTCCATTTCTCCCCGACGTACCCGATTTCCCAGGCGTTGCGGGCCAGGAATACCAGCCGCCCATCCCGATCTTCGGCCATGCTGGAACGATGAGCATCAACAAACCGTTTCAATTCCCCTGCATCGTTGGCGGTTATCCAGCGGGCGGTTTCGTAGGGCGCTACCTCTAGCACCACCGACAGCCCGTACTCGGTAGTCAGACGATCGACTAGAACGTCAAGCTGAAGCGCGCCCACCACGCCGGTGATCCAGTCAGCCCCGAGCAGCGGGCGGAATACTTGCGTCACGCCCTCTTCAGCCAGGCTCTCCAGAGCCCGTTTCAGATGCTTGGCCTTCATCGGATTACCCAGCCGCACCCGGCGCAGGATTTCAGGCGCGAAATTGGGGATGCCGGTAAAACGCAGCGGCTCGCCTTCCGTCAAGGTATCTCCCACCCGCAACACACCATGGTTGGGTACACCGATGATGTCGCCGGGCCAGGCCTCCTCGACTAGCTCACGGTTCTGAGCAAAGAACAGAATCGGATTGTGGATGCCGATCGACTTGCCGGTCCCAACCTGGGTCAGACGCATGCCGCGACGGAAACGGCCCGAACACAGACGGATGAAAGCGACACGGTCACGATGGTTTGGATCCATGTTGGCCTGTACCTTGAACACGAAGCCGGTGACACGGTCCTCCGCAGGATCGACGCAACGCGGTTCAGCCGGCTGGACACGTGGGCTTGGTGCAAAGCGGGCCAGCACATCCAGAACTTCGCGCACACCGAAATTGCGCAGGGCACTGCCGAACAGCGCTGGCGTCAGATGCCCCTGGCGGTAGATTTCGCCATCGAAGGCGGGACAGGCGGCCCTGATCAGCGCCACCTCCTCCTGCAACCGGTCACGCTGCGCTGCGGTCAATGTTTCTCCCTTCCCCTGCAGGAAAATCATGCGGTCGTACAGAATGTCATGGCAGCCGCAAAAATCACTGCCTTCTCCCACCGGCCAGGTCAGGGGTGTGGTGTCAAGGGCGAGCTGGTCGGCGATTTCGTCCATCAGCTCGAATGGATTCCGCCCCTCGCGATCCAGCTTGTTGACAAAGGTGAGAATGGGGACATCCCGTAGCCGGCAGACCTCGAACAGCCTGCGGGTTTGCGGTTCGATGCCCTTGGCTGCGTCGATGACCATCACCGCCGAGTCAACTGCGGTCAGAGTCCGATAGGTATCTTCGCTGAAATCCTCGTGTCCGGGTGTGTCGAGCAGGTTGAAGGTGATGCCATTGTATTCGAATGTCATCACCGAAGTGGTAACCGAAATGCCTCGTTGCTGCTCGATCTTCATCCAGTCGGAACGGGCCCGTCGGCCTTCCCCGCGCGCCCTGACCGCCCCTGCCAGGCGAATGGCGCCGCCCATCAAGAGCAACTTTTCGGTCAAGGTCGTCTTACCGGCATCCGGATGGGAGATGATGGCAAAGGTTCGACGCCGTGCCACCGGATCAGCGGCTGCGATACCCTCTGTCGCAAGGGAGGCATCACGGGTCGTCAGGGAGTCAGGAAAGGCTGATTCGGACATGGATATCATCAAAATCGGACAAGAAACCAATCTGCGGAAGGGGGCCGTCAGGGCATTTCTCCCTGGTCCGGCGCTCGCGAACGCTTTGCAGAGACCGGGTCGTCAACAGAACGAGTCGCAATCTAGAACACGAAGGCTCCGCTGCTGGTCTAGTTGCAGATCAGGAGAATCGCCAACGGATTCAATCGCGGATCGTAAACCGCTCCCGTTCCATAGTCAATCAATCCGCCAAGAATGACACCACCTCCCGACAGGGTCGGAATCATCGTGGCGGTGTGCGGTTGACAGTCAGCCTTGGTGATGGTGATTTGCAGAGACTGGTCACGCTTGACGGTTATCGTGCATGGACTTTTGCAGGATTGGCCATTCGAGAACTGTATATCAGCTCCTATCATAAAAGTATTGACAGAAACATGCTGTTCCGTACCGAGAATAATTGTTGCACAGCTGGAAAGAACAACAATAGTAGACTCTACTACAGTAGTAGTATTTAATTTGTTTCTCTTGTTATGTTTAATGACATTTTTTGACCTTGGTCTGCTGTGATGCCACACACTATCCTTGAAACTGTCTGTTTGCACCGAGTTGTGACTGGGCATCTTGCATTATTTATACTTCACCATTCCAGAGAAGTTTACATTTCCTCATTCCCGCGCAACTTACGTCTTGTCATTCTCGCGAGAGCGGGAATCCATGCTTGCCAGCATATCATAGATGCCCGCCTGCGCGGGCGTGACGATCTTTCAAGGTGCCGACTGCCTATGCCTATCGGCCTTCTCCTTCTGTGCCATCTTGCGCACCGTTAAAGGGGGGGCGAGCTTACATGTTGGCCCCATGAAAAATAATGCGCTATAATCGGTCACGAGAGGTTCCAACGACCTGCGCCCACGGGAAACAGACATAGTGATATCTGACTTAGAGGATCCGGAACCGCCCAGGGTCTTCCCGTTGTTGCGTGATCCTGTGACCATATCCATCACGGCACCGGGGGAATATGTCCATGCCCTGGAAACGGAAATCGCCCGGGCACATACAGCCATTACCGACAAGCAGAAAGCGCGTATTCATGCCGATACCCTGTTTCGCAAGTAGGGTTGAGGTGGATGGTTCTCCAGTGCTGGTACGGGTCTGCCGCAGCACTTCCGTCTGCCGCGTGAGCCTACGGGTCGATCCAGGCGCAGGCAGATTGCTTTTGGTTCTGCCGCCCGATGTTCCAGTAGCCGAAGAGCTCTCCTTCATTCACAGCTGGCTCGACTGGGTACGGTGCCGTCTGGCGGCTTTGCCGCCCCGCCAACCCTTCGTCGATAAGGACACGCGTAGCCGCTTGGAAAAGCTGCTCCGCCTGCGGCAACTTGTCGTTCTCATGGCGTTGGCGCTCGCGCCAACGCCAGTCCTGGCAAAAGAGAAACAGGGACAGCAGGGGATGGGAAAAGCATGGTCCCGTTTCGTTCTATCCACCGAACAGGGAACGGATCAACCCATCGAGTCCTCCTTCTGATTCCTTGACGGGTGCCTGGATCGGAAGCTTGGCCTCCACGGCCACCGGCATCTGGCTGTCGACACCGGGCAAGCCCCGCACCGGCAGGGAACGGTGGGCCAGCAACATCATCTCTCGCCAGAGCTGGGCCGGCAGATTGCCGCCGGTCATTTCTTTCTTCATGGACGTATTATCGTCATTCCCTACCCATACACCGCCCACGTAGTCAGCCGTGAACCCCACGAACCAGGCATCGCGGAATTCCTGGGTAGTGCCGGTCTTGCCGGCAGCCGGTCGTTCCAGGGCCGCCTTGCGCCCCGTTCCTTCCGTCAGCACGCTCGTCATGAACCGGGTCAGGGTGGCAACCGTACCGGGCTGGACCACTTGTAGGCCCGGTTCACGCGGGCGACGGTAAAGAATCCGCCCCTCTCGGTCGCGGATCTCAGCGATTCCAAACGGTATGGCTTTTCGTCCCCCGGCAGCCAGGGTGGCATAGGCGGCTGTCAGGTCGAGCAGTGTCACTTCGCTCGTCCCGAGCGCCAGGGTGGCATCGGGCTTGGCGGGCATGGGAAGATCAAGCCGCTTTCCGACCTCGGCTACCCTGGACAGGCCGGCCCGATCCGCAATCCGTACCGCAACGGTATTGATGGAATGGGCCAAGGCATGGGTCAGACTCACCGGTCCCTCGTAACGACCGGAAAAGTTCCTTGGTCGCCATTTGCCGACGGTAATGGGCGCATCATCGATGAACGCATTCGGCGCAAGTCCACTCTCCAGGCCGGCAAGAAAGACGAACGGCTTGAAGGCTGAGCCCGGCTGGCGCACCCCTTGCGTGGCACGGTTGAACTGGCTGTCGCCGTAGTCGCGTCCTCCCGCCAGAGCCCGCACGGCACCTTCTGGCGTCAGCACTACCACGGCCCCCTGGCCGACATTGGCTTTGATAGCCGTTGGAGTAGCTAGCGTGGTTTCAAGGATATTTTCAACCCCTACCTGTAGAACCCGGTCAAGAGTGGTCAGAACCGTCAGATCACGATCGACAGGACCGGCAAGTGCCGGAACCTGGGCTAGGATCCAGTCGGCGAAGTATCGTCCCGTCGGCACCATCCCGCCGAGCAGGGCCACGGCGGCAGTGGCCTCCACGACTCTGGCCTTTTGCGGCTCCAGGAAACCTGCGGCAACCATGGCAGCTAGTACCTGGCGGGCCCGACGGTCAGCGGCTTCCAGGTCGGTGGCAGGGTTGTAGCGGGATGGCGCCTTGGGCAGGCCGGCCAGCATGGCGGCCTGGTACAGGGTCAGTTCCCGGGCCGGACGGCCAAAATAGCGATGCGCCGCGGCGTCGATTCCATAGACACCGGAGCCAAGGTAAACCCGGTTCAGGTAAAGGCTCAGAACCTGCTCCTTAGTGAAGGTGTATTCAAGCCACAGGGACAGCAACAGCTCTTGCATTTTGCGTTTGAAATGGCGCTCCTGGGTCAGAAACAGGTTTTTCGCAACCTGTTGGGTGATAGTGCTGCCCCCCTGCGCTACGCGGCCAGCCTGGAAATTAGCGATGGCGGCGCGCAGGATGCTGAGGGGATCGACGCCGAAATGGGAATAGAAGCGACGGTCCTCAATCGCCAGCACCGCCTGCGGCACATACGCGGGCAGATCCTTCACCCGGACCGGATCGCCATATAAGTCGCCGAAAGCGGCGATGGCCTCCCCATCGGCGGAGAGGATTGTCACGCCCGGTCGTCGTTGCAGGGCGGCAGCGCTTTGCACGTCGGGCAGATCGGCGGCATACCATGCCACCATGCCCAGCACGACGATGACACCCCAGATGAGCGCCGTCAGGGTCCAGCCTGCCACACGCCACAACAACCAGCGCCGTCGCACCAGGGGCTGGCAGTGCGGGCGTCTGGAGCGTGGCGCGCCGTGTGCCTTGCGCGTGGCACGCCGGGAATAGAGAGCGTCTATCGGATCGGCACGCAGATCAGGGTTGCCGCGATTGCCTCCAGACTTGGGCAACAGCCCGATCATGACACGACGTGAACACAGGGCATAGGCGGTCTCATTTCCGGCAGGATTGCTCTCCGATGGACAGATTGGGAACCCATCAGCTTATACACTATACTCTGATAGTTTTCGTCCCTGTCGTAACTTCCCGAGGGACTCTGCTATGCGAGGCATACCGCATCAGGGACAGGGCAACTTCAGGGGCCATGTTCCCGTCAGCCCACCCGCCCGTTGCAGCGCCCTCGGCTTTCGCCTTTTCCCCCCCCCTGACTGGCCCTTGCAAGGGATGCTACCGGAATGCTTCCTAGCCCTTCCACGCCATGACAGCATAGGGGAGAGGCAGACACGCTTCCACCCGGCTCTTTGCCATTTTAGGATAGCAAGTCTGCAGACCCCTTCCGCAGGCCAATGCCCATTCAGAGACTGCGTGAGATTTCACGCCTTCTCTCGGAAGAGCTGCCATGCCATGGAGAGTCTTGTCAAGGGCTGTTACGCTTGACCAGGGCCATCGGGTGAAAGTACAAGTTCCTATTCCGTCAAGCCCTTCCCCTGGAGGAAAGCCCCTCTCCCCATTGGATCGGGGAAGGGTTGGGGTGGGGGTGATCGTGACGTCTGGTCTGGCGGTGGAGGGGAGAAGGAGGGGGGGCTCGTGGGGCGGCGGTCACGCCATCAGACGCACGGGCTGACAGGTGCCAAGCGGAAGGCGCCGTATACTCCCCCCTCCCCTCTCGACCCTCTCCCCTCTCGACCCTCTCCCAAAAAACACCCTCCCCCATCCAGGGGGGGCTTGGTTGCGGGAATGTATACCTTCACCCGATTAGCCTGCGCCCGACCCTGTGGCCTTGGCATCCACGCCGGGCCATACCGCTGGAGTGGATCGCTCCACACCAGGCAGAACCGCGTGGATGCAGCGGGCCAGGCCCGAGCATGATGATGGTGAGACAAGGGCGCTGACGCTTCCAAGACTCATGCATCACCCACTGGCCGTTTGTTTCATCAAGGCGCCCCGCATCGATTTCTGCAGTTTTTCGAATGCTCGCACCTCGATTTGGCGCACCCGTTCCCGTGAAATATCGTAATGCTGACTCAAGTCTTCCAGGGTGGTTGGCGTGTCACGTAGTCGTCGCTCGATGAGGATGTGGCGTTCGCGTTCATTCAGTGTCTTCATGGCCATGGCCAGCAAATTGCGTCGCTGTCCCATTTCTTCGCGATTAGCCAGGGTCGCTTCCTGGCTTTCCGTCTCATCCATCAGGAAATCCTGCCATTCGCCCTCGCCATCTATCCGTACCGGGGCATTGAGCGAGTGGTCGGGACTGGCTAGACGCTGATTCATCTGCACTACATCCCCTTCAGGAACATCCAGCTTCTCGGCGATGAAGCGCACATGTCCAGGGGACAGTTCGCCTTCCTCAATGACCTGCATCTGTCCTTTCAGTCGGCGCAAGTTGAAAAAAAGTTTCTTCTGTGCGGCTGTCGTTCCAATTTTCACCAACGACCACGAATGCAGGATGTACTCCTGGATGGCAGCACGAATCCACCACATGGCATAAGTGGCCAGCCGGAAGCCACGGTCCGGGTCAAAGCGACTCACCGCCTGCAGCAGACCTACATTGCCCTCGGAAATGACCTCCCCCATGGGCAGACCATACCCCCGATAGCCCATGGCAATCTTTGCTACCAGACGCAAATGGCTCGTTACCAGCTTGTGTGCTGCATTAAGATTCTCGCTTTTCTTGTAATCCTTGGCAAGCTCATATTCTATCTCCGCTGCAAGCATTGGAAACTTGCGGATTTCTTGCAAATAGAGGCTGAGGCTGTTCTCATGTACTACCAAAAGATTTCGTGAATACGAAGCCATGCCGATCTCTCCCTTCGAAATTGAGAGGCCTACCCGTACCACGACGGACCATGCGTAACGACCGTCCTCCCATATCCACAGACAACGGTACCATACCCCTCATACAAGATCAAATAATAACGCAGTTTTTTAGTCAGGTATATCAAAATTTAGTGAGTCTCTAAAAGTTTTATTAACTCTTTGATATAAAGAGGTAATATGCTTTGAAAGTGCAGCCGGTTTCCTGTTCTTGGATGGCAAAAGCCGATCAAATATGCGTGAAGGGCTTGGCGCGGAAAATTCCGCAAGGCTATCGCTGCCACCTGCGGTAGTCCCTGCAAAGAAGGGACGCGGCCATACACCGCATCCCCGACGAGAGAGTGTCCGACTGAAGCCATGTGTACCCGGATTTGATGCGTGCGCCCCGTGGCCAAACGGCACTCGATCAGACTGGCTGTTCGGCCGAAAACCTGCTCCACCTGGTAGCGTGTCAAGGCCGACTTGCCACCACTTTTCACCACGGCCATCTTTTTCCGATCGATGGGATGCCGGCCGATATTTCTCTCAATCACCCCCCCGGACGGGTACGGAACACCCCACACCACCGCCTTATAGGCCCGCTCCACCCGATGGGCGGCGAATTGGGCGGCAAGGCCATGATGGGCCAGGTCAGTTTTGGCCACCACCAAAAGACCACTGGTTCCCTTGTCGAGACGATGCACGATGCCCGGACGCCTGACTCCGCCTACGCCCGACAGACGAGTCCCGCAATGAGCCAGAAGGGCATTGACCACAGTCGCATCCAGCGTGCCAGGGGCTGGATGGACTACCATGCCGGCCGGCTTGTCAATCACAATCACGTCCGTGTCTTCGTACACGACGTCAAGGGGAATCGCCTGCGGTGCAGGATGCGCCGGCCTGGGTGCGGGAACTACAACCTCCACGTTCTGCCCCTTGTGCAGCCGGATGGCCGGATCCTGGATCGCTATGCCATCCACCGTTACCTGCCCGTCCAGAATCAAGGCCTTGAGACGCGAGCGGGACAATGGGGGCACCACACATTGATCCAGCCGCAAGCCGGCCTGTTCCGGCGTGACGTACATCTTGAACGCAAAGGAAGACATGCCAGGCGTATCATCGGCTATCATGCAAATGTTTCCTGCTTCAAGGGGGGGAAGTCTTGTCGGATGAGCGTACCATCAAAGCGGTCAAGATTCTGGTCCTCGCGATGGCTGCCTGCATCGTCGTCGGTCTAGGCATAGTTGCTTATGGCCTGTTCATCAAGGCCGGCGACTCTGCCCCTGCCTCTGCTTCCTCTTCGCCAGCTGCTGCTGCTGCCGATTCGTCACGCTACCAGCGCATCCCTTTCGGAACGGTCACGCTGGCTTCGCCCCCCGGCGGCACCCACGGCACCCGGATTGTTGCCATGATGGCAGACGGGGCGGAACGTCTGATCTTGCGGCTTGCAGATGACGGCGGACGGAAACAACGGATCGTCATCATCGACCTGCTCACTGGCCACGTGCTTGGCACTATCGTCACAGACTCTGTCCCGGCAGGATCTGCTCCGTGAATCCGTTCCCGAGCCTCCTGAGCTTGGCTCCAGCTGATCTCGATCGAATCCGAGCCGCAGCCGTGGCCGCCTATCCTGCCGAATGCTGTGGCCTGCTGGCCGGGGAGGTCACAGCAGAAGGAGAGCTACGGGTGACACGGGTGGTCCCAGCCCACAACCTTCTGGCAATGACGCGGCGAGACCGTTTCGAGATCGATCCGGTTGCCCGTCTCGCCTTAATGCGGCATTTACGCGGCGGGGCGGAGCGTCTGATCGGACACTACCACTCCCACCCCGATAGGCCGGCGTATCCCTCTTCCACCGACCTTGCCATGGCGTTCGAGCCGGACCTGATATGGGTGATCGTCGCCGTCAACAACGGCTGGGCTGGTATGACAAGGGCCTACAGACTCGCTGGAACGGTGATCCATGGTGTGCCGCTCCTCACGCGCGACACCCCTTGAAAAGATTTGAAAAGCGTGTGAGGAAGGCTTGGCCTCAATGCCACCGGAATAATACGTTTTCCAGAACGTTCCCGAGCGCGCAGTTCTCCTGTCCGCGCATTGGGACGAGCAGGGCGTTTGCTCTCTGTGTGCGCATTCCACAATAATCACGTGCCAGCCCCCCCTTACGCGTGGCAGGACTACATGCAATGAAAAAGGGTGCCATTCATTTCTTGTAAGTCATAGATTGTATAATTTATGATCAATCTCATTGAAAGTAGAATCGAAAGGTACGGATAGGTTTGTTTCTCTTGCGGTCTCAAGAAGGTGTGACTGCGGGGAGAACAATCCGGAAGTCTATCGCGTGGTAGACGATTATGCATTTTTCTCTTTACAAGAGGAAACAGATGTGTCAGATCTTGCAACGCAACATGGTCATTGCGCGTTGCGGTGAGGTGTCAGTTTTCGTGGGTGTTTCCTCCCTAACCTCGGGCCGTGTGTGTCACGGCCTTTTTTTGTTTCGTTGGAGATGCGTATAGATACTGGTATTGACAATTATGTTGTCAACCACGGAGCGAGACGGAACATGGATAAAAAGATCGTTTGGACCGAAGAGCGCATTGCCGAGTTGCAGCGCTTGTGGGACGGAGGATTGACCACGGGAGAGATCGGCAAACGGCTGTCCGTTTCCAAGAATGCCGTTGTCGGCAAGGCGCATCGAGTGGGTCTGACCAGTCGGCCATCGCCGATCAAAAGAACCAGAATCGAAAAAAAGGAAGATGCCAGGATTCGTTCCGTTGTGGAGCTGTCGGCATTGACCTGCCGCTGGCCAATCGGTGACCCGCGTGATGCCAGCTTCCATTTCTGCGGCAAGCGCGTGTTGACCAGCAAGCCTTATTGTGCCGAACATGCGGCGATTGCCTATGTCAATTCCAGCAAGAACCGCAAGGAAGATGCGGCCTGATCGTTTCCCGACCTGGTCAAACTGGGAAGGATTATGTGCACTGTATAGTCGCAGGAAGCACCGCAAGTTTCAACCATTACACGTAATAACTCGTTGTGCCAACGAGCGTCGGGCGTGTCGCGCGCTCAAATGTCCGCTGCGGCGGTCCCATGAGCGTAAGTCATGGTTTACGCTCATGGATATTACGGGGTGGGGTGATCCTGGCTTCGATGGTGACAGGGATAAACCCTGGCGGTTCCTGCGCAGGGGTAGGATCCCGGTCTCTCAACCGATGTGGGAGCGAAGCTCTTGATCATGTTTCGCTCTCCGGCCATCGGGCGAAGGGCAAAGTTCCTGACAGTATGATTAACTTCCCCCATCGTATGCACATAATCTTTGCCAGTTCGACGTGTCATGAAGCTCCCCTGATAGGGGAGGCGGCGATTCCTATTGTGGGAATGACACTGATTTGCAGAAGAGACACCCCTGCTTCCCCTCCCCCTGGAGGGGATACGCTATCCAAGGGGGAGGATTTTCAGAAGTGCCCCACAGTAGAATGGCAAGGACCGTATTGTTTTGTGTGACGAACGCATCGTCCCACCCAATGCGTCTCCCAGACAGTCCGAGTCACGATCCCGCCCTCTCCGACCCACCGGTTCCATGCGGCGTCGTGTCCAAATGCGAGCCGAGTCGGAAAGATCGCTCCCCGGCTCCGGGGCGGCTGTCCCACTGCCGGAAACCCGATAAGCCGGAACCGCAAAGCCCGGCCTGGGCCATTCAGGCATTGGTAGCCTCCCGGCAGAAGGGTTTTGCCTGGCAAAAGCAGCTTTTCCTCCCGACTTTGTTTGAAATCATAAACTTCTTGCACCATACTTAGCATGCGCGGGCCTACCCGAGGGTTGCCTGAGGGAGATCCGCGGTTCCGTTCCCGTCCACTCATGGGGAGAAAAACGGTGCATTTGCGGTTCATCCCTGCGAAAATGTCGGCTACGGTTGCAGGAGTCGCACGGTTTCGAATCGGAAGACTGCCTGCGTTCTTCCCAGTCTCTAGCACCAGGATGTTCTCGATGCCCAGGGCCACCGTCAAATGGTTCAACCCCTCCAAGGGATTTGGTTTCGTTACACCGTCGGACGGAGGTCCAGACGCCTTTCTCCACATATCGGCAGTCGAGCAAGTCGGTCTTGCTACCCTTCCTGAAGGGACAGTGATCGACTGCTACATCGCCAAAGGCAAAAAAGGACCGCAAGTCGAGATGATCAAGGAAGTTGTCAAGATAGGCGCAGGTGGCCCGACAGAGTCCGAGGTCGTCGAGGGTACCGTCAAATTCTATAACGGCGAGAAAGGATTTGGTTTTGTTTCGCCTGATAACGGCGGCAAAGACGTGTTTGTCGGCAATCGTGTGATCGAAAAGGCCGGCCTGTCAATGCTTGAGGCTGGACAGCGGGTCCGTTTGACCATTCGTGTCGGCCAGAAAGGGCCAATGGCAGATTCGGTATCATTGTT
Source organism: uncultured Rhodobacterales bacterium (assembly GCA_964624075.1). Classification (GTDB taxonomy): domain Bacteria; phylum Pseudomonadota; class Alphaproteobacteria; order Rhodospirillales; family Rhodospirillaceae; genus CAZUWH01. Next base: position 17,745 of record CAZUWH010000010.1, on the reverse strand, counting down.
GTAGGGCAGGATAAAGCGCCCCCTTTCAGCCTCCGAACACGAGGCATGGGAGATCTCGTGTTCGGAAGAGGGAGTTCCCAGGGCAGTTTCCGGTCAGGTTGATGGTCCCCCGCCGGCCGTACCGGTGTTTTCTCTTCTGCCAGTCAACGCCATACCATTTGGCTGGAAATTGCTCTATCGCAGTGAGATTTTGTCTCTGGTTCTTCGTATTTCTTTGACCAGACTGGTTTTCCGGGGTGCCGAAATGGCCATCTCCTTTCGTTCCTGCATCTGCTTCCCCACTTCCCCCCACGGCCTGACCCTCCTTGTTCCATAGGAAACGCCCTGCCCCCCTGACGGGAGTGAACCTTGTCACGGCTTGCGTTCCTCTCTCCCCTGGATCAACCGGGCCAAAAGGATGATCTCATGCGTGGAGTTGGAAGGCTGACGGAGAAAGGTTTGCCTTGCAACGGGCGCCGATAGTAGGGGCAAGCGTCTCACGCACAACGGAACTGGTGACCTCCGCCAGCCGGTTGCGTTCATCTAGGAAGCAGGAGAACGCCTCACGTATGAGCCTGCTTTGCAGAAGAACAACTCTGGTCGGCATACGACAGGCCATCATGGCCCTCGAAACCACGGTTACTCTTTCAATATTACGGTGCGCAAGGCTTAAATATTCATGGGCAAGAGCATGTGTTCCCTTCGCCGCCAAGGCATTGCTTTCTACAATCGCCATAAGATTAGCTTTGCCGATTCCCATGAAATACTTGAAGAACATAGCCTGCCCCTTCCTGGTATCCCCCTTCTTCCGGATAGGCTAGGGTGGGGTAATGACAATGCAATACGCAAATTATTCCCTGCCTACTTCCACAGCGTATGCTATCGTGCGATTTAGAGTAGTTGCTATAAACCTCTGCGTGGTCGCGGTCAATGGACACCACGCACTTCAGTCGTGGTGCCGCCGTTCTTTATCGTAATGGCAACATTCCTCTTCCAGCATGCCACGCGCAGAGGCGTGAGCTGGGCGTAGAGGTTGGCGAGCGCTTCGTCGTCGCGGGGGGGGGGGGGGGGGGGGGGG
>CAZUWH010000010.1:0-16678 GCA_964624075.1 uncultured Rhodobacterales bacterium | reverse complement strand
GGGGTGCCATCCAGGCAATGGCCGCTTGGGCAAGCTGGTCGGTCAGGGCCGCGGTATCCTGCGCATGATCGGTGGCCAGAATCTGGGTCAGGCTTTGCTGGTGACTGCGACGGAGGATCTGCTCCAGCAGTTGCTTCGATTGCGTCACCAGCCGTTCGGTTCCGCTTTCATGGCCGTAGTACCACCATAGGCCCAAACCCGCTGCCACGATGAGAACAGCCGCCAGGGGACGAAGAATACGGGCTGCCACTCCCCCGCGCGGCTGTTTTGGTCTGGCAGGATTCTGGACCGGAGGGGATTTATTTTTCTCTTTCTGATCTTCTGCTCGTATGTCTGTAATGATTTCACTCGCCTTGGGACCGGTAATCAGCAGCGTGCCGCTTCCCTCTTCCGCACCGGGGACGGCCTCAAGCGGTAGGCGGAGTACTGCCCGGAGAAGCAGCAGGATGGACAGCCCCCACGGCGGCGGCTGTCTTGGCCTGTGGCTTGACAAGGGCTGGCCGTTCAAGTTCCCGGATCTCATCGTGATGATTGAGCCACGCGCTCGGAACCTTGATTTCATTGACAAAGATACCATTGGTGCTGTCGGTATCCTCGATACCCCATCGGCCAGCGCCGGCAAAAATGCGGGCATGACGACGGGACAGTTTCTTGGCCGTGATCGGGATCACGCAGGAAGAATCGCGTCCAAGCAACACTTCTATTTCCGTAAGAAGATAAGAAGAAATGACTGCCCGACGATCAGGTTTTCGACCTGGGATGCTTCGAGACAGACCAGATAGGCTGGGGGCAGACCCGGAAGGGTGGCACCGCTGTTTAGCGGGTTTTTTGTTCCATCTCCCCGGCAACAACTGTTTTGTCTTCGTCATCACTCATGGCGACCACCCCTTCTGGGAAACATCTGAGGACTCCGTTCTATGCATCAATTTCCCGTGAAGTGCAGTCTCTCACACCTGTCGCGGTGCATGGCCACGCTGCGGATCAACGTCTTGAATCAGGATAACCAGGGCAATAACGGCTTTTCCACGGGAAATACGATCACAGGATGTATTTCTATTGATTAAAGTATCATAGAAAGCACTGACGAGACGTCTGATTTTTATAAATGTCTGCTCGCTCCCGTTCTCGGCACCGAGACAGAATTTGCAAACTTCACCATCACCAACAAGGATCCGGTCACTCCGTTCACCACCACCTACGCCATGGCCCTTGAACAGCCCCTTCCGTGGGGGGAGTCGTCAGTCTCCAGGCCGATCTCAATCGCCGCATCAAGGACACCTATGACCCGCTTGGCTTTTCCGAATATCCTGTGGTGGTATCGTTGCTAACCCGTTCGGCTGGGGCAGCCGGATGCCGTGGACGGCCAATCTGTCCCTGTCTGTCGCCATGCCGCTTCCGTTCACCAAGAAGGGCTTCAGGCCGGACGGGTCGCTCACCAATCTGGAAGCCTTTTGGGCTGAAAGCAATCAGCTTCTAAAACTTGTACTGAAGCAATATGAACAACCTTAAAGTTTGAGACCGCCCTGCTCGCCTACCTGGCTCTTGTCCAGGTACGGGAGGAAATCATTACCATCGCCACCCATCAGCGGCTTCTAGAGGTCATCGGAATCAGCGTGCAACGCCGCTTCGATGCTGGCTCGGTCACGCTCTATGATCTGAAACAGGTTCAGGCCGAGACCGAGAATACCAGGAATCACCTGGAAATCGCATGGAACAACTACTTGCAGACATCGAATGCTCTGCGCCGTCTGCTAGCCTTGCGTGATGAGATTGTATTCGTGCCGGAGATTGACGTTTCCATGCGTGCAGATTAGTTACCTATGGTGTACATCGAACCGTTATTGTGGTCGAAAACGTGGAAGAGGCGCTTCTGGCCGGCCATCCGAACTTAGCCATCGTCGAGGCGCAGTTCGACGCAAACCGGGCTAACACGCGTTTCCGTGATAATCAGATCCGCCCCGATATCTCGGCTATCGTTCAGCTATGCCATAGGCCAGGTGGACAACGTTTATAGCTATGACCGAGTGAGCGGGACCCTGGGACATCTGTTCAATCCAGACTAGACCAACCTCGCCGTCTTTCTCCGCTATGCCCTGCCTCTGTCGGATGCCTACGAGGTAGCGGCAGCCTGCACCCACGCTATACCGAACGGCAGACGGTGGAGACAGGCTGAAGGAAACCCGCAACCGCCTGCTCCGCCGCATGGACGAGGCACAGCAAGAGATCCGCTCGGCGGATCTGCGGAGACAACGCAGCGAGGAGGAACTGAAACTAGCACGGCTCGCTCTCCAGAAGGCCGCGGAGCGCAATGAACAGTATCTTATGTTCTATTGCGAGTATCTTGCCCGTTCCAATACGGTGCTGACGGCGCGTCTGGCGAACATCTCGGCCTGGATCGACCACGGCATGGGGATCGTCCGCTATCTCGGCCGCACGGGGCATTCTTGAAAAAGTGATGACCAACGGCATGGCCAACGGAGGGATATGATGAACGGTTTCTAGGCACTTCCTCTGAAAACCCTCTCCCCGGCATGGACGGCACGGGTGTGGGGAGGCATGGCGCTGGTGGCCGGCCTGCTGACAGGGCAGAAAGGAAAGGCCGCCGCCATCACCAGCGAAGCCGAAGCGGCGGCGGCCATCGCACGGGGCGGCCTATAGTGGCAGTGGCACAACTGGAACGGCCCTCTCTTGCCGATTCTATTCTGGCCCGGCAGGAAGCACCGGCGGCAGAAGCGCTGACACATGCGCTCGCCTCTGTCCGTGATCTGGGCGTAGGGCGGCTAACAACGGCTGCACCGCGCAGCATGACCGTGCGCGACATAGCCATGCAGACGTTGGAGCACAATCTGGCCCTCCACCTCCAGCGCAGCGGTATCGCCCGTGACATCGCCCGCCAAGTGCTGCTTCAGGCGCAAGCCTTGTTCCGCCCGGTCCTGACCGTTTCGTTCAACGCCGATTATGCCCATGGCAAGACCCGGATCCTGCGCGATGAAAAGTTCAAGAAGGCTCTGGTTCCTTGCAGCAGCATCGCCGGCATGCCCGCGCAATACGCGGGTCAGTGGTACAAATATTTCGGCGAGGGACCGATCCTTGCCCTAGTTTATGCCAATCCCCACCCCGAAGGCTACTATGACAGCCGGATCGAGGCAAACCAGGGATCGACCACCTTCGATGCCACCGGCTACGCCATCGCCGGCTTTCTGAGTCAGCGGTTGCCATAGGGGCAGAAGATCACCTTTAGCCTCCGCGCCCGCTACATGGACACGTATTACACGATCAGACTGGCGGACGGGACACCTACGCCAGATCCTTACGATCGCCCCTGGACGATGGGCGTCGGTGTGCAGACCACCTCCCCTTGCCGTTCACGCGTACCTTTAGCGTGGACTACGAGCCCAACCTGACCCGGACAGTCGCCGAACATGCAGTCGAGGCCCAGGTGTTCGGCTTCAAGGTCGTCGTGAATGAGACCTTGCGCCGGGTGGATACCAACTATTGGGCGCTGGTGGGTGCCGTCCCGAACATCGAACTGGCCGACCGGCTGACAAAGGCGGCACGGACCCTTGAGACCCATACGGCAAACCTGTATGAACGGGGACAGATTACGGAATTCGATCGACCAGGTACAGGTCAAAGCGCAGGCGGCAGCCCTCGCCAGCGCCTATGACCGCGCCGTGCAGGATTATTTCACAGTGGCGAACCAGTTGCACGGGACGCTTGCTCTCGAAGATCATGCTCCGCTGCTACCGGTCGGCTTCGCCGCCCTTCTGGCCCAGGAAGAGGAACGGATCGACGATCCGTCCGCGGGCCGCAACAATCCCGCCTACCGGCAGGCCGCCGTGCGGATTCTGACGGTAGCCGCGATCCACGAGACTCGGGGGACCGGCAGACCAACCCCGACATCCGGGTCAGCGCCGCAGCGCAGCTCCATCAAAGCAACGCCCTGTTCGGCTACGAGACTTTAACCGATTCCCTGACCAACATCTCTGGCCCGGACCAGATCACTACCACGGCAGGGATCGGCTTGCCACTACACTGGGCGAACGGGCGGGGCCAAGGCGGCGCCAGGTGGAGGCGGAGGCTAGCGGGCGATAGCAGACCCTGCTCCGCGATGCTACGGAACTCGCCCTCGACAACGACCTGCGTGATGCCGCTGCCGCCATGCGCAGCGCCCGCGTTACGATCACCCGCCGCGGCCAGGAGGCAGCGCAGATGGTTTTCAACCGGGCGAAGGCCTACCAGGACACCCGGCGCGTGACCGAGTACGAACTGACGGAGAAGTTGATCAGGCTGCTCGAAGCAGAAAAGGCCCACATCCAGGCCCACGGTAGCCGCCAGGCAGCCTGCTCGCCGCCGCCGGTTTCCTGGCCGATCGCTTCGGCGAGCGGACGGCGAAAACCGAAATGGACCGCCAACGCGTTGCCGGTCTGAAAACCATCGCCCTCGTCAGCCACTTCACTGCGAAGAACGCAAAGCCATGACCCGACCGTCACCCCTGGTTGACAGACTCCTGTTCGGCCTGTCCATGGTTCCACCCGTCGCCGTCATCGCAGAACAGGCACCAGCTCCGGAGGGAAGGATCGTAGCCCCGGAAACGGTTGCGCCGGCCGTGCGCGGGCCCATGCGACGGCCCTGGCTCGGAACGTGGCCGGGCAGGTCACGGTATCCCCTTCCGCAGAAGAGAAGGGCGCGGCATGCCCTGATTGAACCGTTTCTGGCCGCCGTCTTCTTTCCTTGACGCTGCCAAAGGTCATCCAGGCCGCATTGGAGCGGAATCTGAGTCTGTCCGGGGCCCCCGGATCGAGCCGGAGAAGGTAGCCGCTGTCCTGCGCGAGGCGGAAGCCCTGTTCGTGCCTTCGCTCGACCTGTCCGTGGGCTACACGATGAGCGACATGCGTCTGCGGTCACGAATCGGTCTGGTGGGTGTCAAGGAGTTCATTGGTTCAGGCAATTCAAATTATCACTTCGGCATCCCGAACTCGCCGGAGGTAACGGCCATCGTCTTCCGGCGGATCGATGCCGAAGAGCCAAGGCCAGCACGGACGACAAGAACGGTCCCCTCCACCAGATGCGCTATACGGTCAACCTGCAACAGCAGCTCCCGTGGGGACCTTCGTTGACCCTGATCACCCAGACCAGGGACAAGAAGGTCTATTACGCCAATGACCATCATTACGAGGATGGCCGCTGGTTGTCCGATGCGACGCTGAATCTGTCCGGGCCGGTGCTGTTCTCAGCCGGTTTCGGGGAACTGGCCAGCGCCGAGACGGCCATCAAACGCAGCCAGCCTGAACAGTCCCATACCGATCTTCAACTCCGGGAAACCATCAACCAAATCCTTGCCCAGGCCGATACGGCCTATTGGAACCTCGTGCGGGCGCTGAAAGAGCTGTTTGCGGCGGAGGAAAACCCGAAGCTTGTCGCCGAACTGGCCGCGGGGGTGGAGCGACGCTTTGCCCTGGATCGGGCGACGGTCATGACAAGGCGCTAGGCGATGCCGAGGCGGCCAAGGCACATCTACGCGTCGAGGATGCACGTGCAAATTATGTGGCGGCTTCGACCCGACTCGCCGAATACAACCGAGGTGGAAGCCCTGCGTGTGGCGGAGGAAAACCGCCCTCGTCCCGATGTCCAGTTCAATCTGCAGGCGGTTTCCCAGCAGAACTGGGCAAACTACGGCTATAGCGAGTCCCCTCGCAAGACGGAAGGCATTCTCGCCAGTCTGTATGGCGAACAGAGCGCCGCGACGACCTTCGCGCAAAAACGGGTGGCAGCGCTGCGCAGAACCAACATGTTGCACTATTTCGCACCACCTGCGGCACAGCAGACGGGTACATCGTGAAAACCCGGAACAGGACATGGGGGAAAGCATCCCCTCCCTCCCCCCTCGACCTCCTTCAGAGGAGTGCCATGAGATGCGGACCGTCGGCCTGTTTGCCCACCAGGGCAAAACCGGACAGCGCGACTGGTGGCCACGCACCTGGAAGCCCCGGCGCCCGGCACGACGGCGGTTTTCGACCTGACCTTCATTGATCGACCGGAAACATCGACCGGAAACCAGGATCGCGAGCGACCACCTGTGGTGGGGAGACTGCGATCTCACGGCCCTACAGACAGCAGGCCTGTTCGATTTCCGTCACGAGGAGCCCGCCCTGGCGCCGGAAGCGGCAAAGCTATCTCGTCAGTCTGTTCCGCCGTCTGGATGCGCAAGGCGTTCGCCTGTTCAACCCGCCCCGGGCGCACGAGCGTGCCTTTACCAAGCTGTAGCAGCTTCTAACCCTGCAACGGGCCGAACTCCCCGTCCCGCCTTTGATTCTGACCAGAGAAACGGATGCAGCGCAACGACTCCTCGCTACGTCCGAAGGGGTGATCTGGCGCCCTGCAACCGGGCGGGAGAGCTGGCAAAGATTCCAGGAGCGTCAGCAGCTGGCCCTAGTGGCCGACACTCTGGCACCGGTTCCGCTGGCTCCCATTGCGGCGCCGAGTCCGCTGGTCCGGGCATGGGTGGTGGATGACAGGCTCGTGCTAGCCGCCAGCTTCCAGATGCCGGGGCGGCAGAGTCTGGAGCATCTTGAGATCTTTCTACCGATGGCACCCGGCCCGTGGACAGAGCCCCTGCAACGGGCTGCCGCAGCGGCGGGATGTCGCTGGACCATGCTGCTGTTCGTTCTCGGGGAAGATGGGATACCGGTTTTCTATGATGTGGACTGCAATCCCGTGCTCGATGGCCTGACGGCTGTGATCGGCGATCAGGTGGCCAGGGCCTGCGCGCTCGCTCTGCTTAGCCGTGGTGAAGAGATCGACCGTCTGCCGCCTCTCCTCCCCTCGTATGGCACGCCCTGCGAACGGCCGACCTTGTTCCAGCGGCGTATGCTGAGCATTCTGTTCGACATTGAGGCCACCAAGCACCGTCCCCTTGCGTCGCAAGGGTTGTTTCATCATTCCAACCGATCCTGAAGCCCGATGCGTCCGCCGATACGCCTGCCGACGGCAACCAAGCTCGTGGGTCTTCTGGATCGCTCCCGCGCCTCCTCCTACTGCCAGCCAAACCGGCGAATATACAGTCCCTTCATAACCTGTGTCAGGCCCATATAGCCCAGCAGGATCATCGGCAGGAACACGAAGTACAGTGGCGGCAGCACTTGCAGCTTGAAGTAGTGTGCCAACGGCCCCATCGGCAGAAAGAGGCCCACGGCCATGATGAGGCCGGTCATCACAAGCAGCGGCGTCGCGGCCCGGCTCTGGATGAATGGGACCTTGGGCGTGCGGATCATGTGCACGATCAGAGTCTGGGTCAACAGGCCGACAATAAACCAGCCGGACTGGAACAGGGTCTGTTGTTCAGGGACGTTAGCCGCGAACACAAACCACATCATCGCGTAGGTTGTAATATCGAAGATCGAGCTGATCGGCCCGAAGAACACCATGAATCGGCCGATGTCGCCCGGCTGCCAGCGCTGCGGCTGCCGCAGCAGTTCCTTATCCGCATGGTCAAACGGAATGGCAATCTGCGAGATGTCATAGAGCAGGTTCTGCACCAGCAAGTGCATTGGCAACATCGGCAGGAATGGGATGAAGGCGCCGGCCACCAGCACCGAGAAGACGTTGCCAAAGTTGGAACTCGCCGTCATCTTGATGTACTTGAGCATGTTAGCGAAGGTCCTGCGGCCTTCCAGTACGCCCTCTTCCAGTACCATCAGGCTCTTTTCCAGCAGGATGATGTCGGCCGCCTCCTTGGCGATATCTACGCCGGAGTCGACCGAGATGCCGATGTCGGCTGTGCGCAGCGCGGCCGCATCGTTAATACCGTCGCCCATGAAACCAACCACATGGCCGTTGTTCCGCAGCAGCCGCACGATGCGTTCTTTGTGCGCCGGGGTGAGCTTGGCGAATACGTCATGCCTCTCCACCACCTGCGCCAATTCCGCGTCACTCATGCGCTCCATATCCACGCCAAGGAGCACGCCATTGGGCTCCAGACCCACCTCTTTGCAGATCTTGGCCGTGACCAGCGCGTTGTCACCGGTCAGCACCTTTACCGTCACGCCATGATCGGCGAGCGCCTTGAGCGCTGGTGCCGTTGTTTCCTTCGGTGGATCCAGGAAAGCGACGTAGCCGATCAGGGTCAGGTCGCATTCATCAGGCACGCGGTAATCTTTGTCAACCGCTGGCAGGTCCTTGACCGCGACCGCCACGACGCGCAAGCCTTCCTGGTTGAGCGAATCCGTTACCTCAAGAATCTGCGCTAGCAATCCGTTCGTAAGCGGCTCGTCGATCACGCCGTGGCGAACCAGGCTGCACACGTGGAGAACCTCCTCGACGGCGCCCTTGCAGATCAATCGATGTGACGCGTCATGTTCGGTGACCACGACCGACATGCGCCGGCGCTGAAAGTCGAACGGGATTTCATCGACCAGGCGAAATACCGTCGTTACATCGAGTTCCCTGTACACCTCGGCATGTTCCAGCACAGCCACATCGAGTAGATTTTTCAGCCCTGTCTGATAGTAACTGTTGAGGTAGGCGTATTCCAGCACATCGTCGGAGGCCATGCCCCATACGTCGGTATGGCGTGCCAGGAGAACCTTATCCTGGGTGAGCGTCCCGGTCTTATCGGTGCACAGTACGTCCATTGCACCGAAGTTCTGGATAGCATCCAGCCGCTTCACGATCACTTTGCGGCGCGAGAGCAGCACGGCGCCCTTGGCAAGCGTGGAGGTCACGATCATCGGTAGCATCTCCGGTGTGAGCCCTACGGCGATGGACATGGCAAACAGCGCTGCATCCATCCAGTTGCCCTTGGTAAGGCCATTAATGAGCAGGACCAGGGGCGCCATGATGAACATGAAGCGAATCAACAGCCAGGCGACCTTGTTCACGCCGGCCTGGAATTGTGTCGGCGCCCGGTCGGTCTCGGTGACGCGCTGGGCGAGTGCACCAAAGCAGCTCCGATTGCCCGTGGCTACCACCACGGCGGCAGCCGAGCCCGACACCACGTTGGTACCCATGAACAGGATGTTGTCCAGTTCCAGCGGGTTGACCGTGTCCCGACCGCGCTGCTGTGGGTACTTCTCCACCGACAGGGATTCGCCGGTCATTGCCGACTGATTCACGAACAGGTTCTGGGCGCGCAGGATGCGGCAATCGGCAGGGATCATGTCCCCGGCGGAGAGCACGACCACGTCGCCCGGTACCAGCAGTTTGATCGGTAGCTCGACACGCTTTACCGACCACGCCTGCGGTTGTGCATGTTCGGGTTGCGGTTCCAGCGCAGTGTTCTCCGACGGGATGCGGCGCAGGACCGTGGCGGTGTTGCTGACCATCGCTTTTAGCTTGTCGGCCGCCTTGCTGGACTTGCGCTCCTGCCAGAACCGGATGACAACGGACAGCACGACCATCGCACCGATCACGACGGTTGCCTTGGCGTCCTCGGTGACATACGAGATGATTGCAAGCAGTGTCAGCAGCAGGTCGAAGGGTGTCTTGTAGCAGTGCCACAGGTGTAGCCACCACGGCAGAGGTCTTTCGTGCTCAACTTCGTTGAGACCGACGTCCGCGCGGATGACTTCGGTCTGGGACTCGCTCAGGCCGTCGAGGTGACTGTCGAGTTGCCTGAGCAACGCACCCGCGTCGCTCCTGGCCGCGGTGACCAGGGATTGTGCGTGACCCACTGGGATTTCGCGACTGACACCGGTCCGGATCAACGTCTCCAGCAGCGCCCGGCGGCGGAAATGACGGATGATGTGGCGGGTGCGAAGGAAACCCGCGAAAAGTTCTTTCAGCAAAGTGAAGTTCATTCTCGTTCTCCCGCGCCGTCCGCATGGCCGGATTCAAGGGGAGATGCCTTGTCTTCCCCACGTTTCGTTCCGTTTGCGCAGTTCGAGCATGGAAAACCGGCCCATGGCTACGGCTTTCCTGCCTCTTTCCAACTTTTTTGTGACTTCCCAGAAACCTATCATATCAAGGGCCACAAGTCTTGACCTGTGGCCCTGGAAGAGGAACGACACATGCGAGGAGTCTTTTGTCTCCTCGCATGTGTCGTTCCTTATACATGACTTTATACACAATCGGACACCTCTAATGACCGTTCATGCCCGCCACCCGTGACATGCTAGCAGGTATTAATTCCTGTCATCGCCTGCGCGGAGACATGCCAACGCGGTAATAACGGCGTATTTCTGTAAAGACGCCCTCCCACGATCCAAGGATGATGGCTTGGTTATAGGAATATATAGATAGACCCGCTTGTCCTGCTTTGCCATCGACAGAGGCAGAACCACACGTTATATCTGGTTAGAGCGAACGCTAGGAGGAACTAGGCCATGCACGATTGGTTTGGACGCAGGGTTGTTTATCTTCGCCTTTCTGTTACCGATCGTTGCGATTTACGGTGCCTTTATTGCACGTCTGAAGAAATGACCTTCGTACCCCGCCGTGAACTGCTTTCCCTGGAAGAACTGGATCGAGCCTGTGGAGTCTTCATGCGGCTTGGCGTGCGCAAGATCCGCTTGACCGGTGGAGAACCCTTGATGCGGGGGAGCGTGGTGACACTCGTCCAGTTATTGTCGCGCCATCTGACAGATGGGGCGCTGGACGAACTAACACTGACTACCAATGGCACGCGCCTTGCTCGTCACGCCGAAGCGCTGGCGGCGGCTGGTGTGCGGCGGATCAATGTATCGTTGGACAGTCTGCGTCCGGATCGTTTCCGGACCATCACCCGGCATGGCGATCTGTCACAGGTGCTGGAGGGCATTGCCGCCGCCACACGGGCGGGTCTCAAGATCCGAATCAATACCGTGGCGCTTGCCGGTCTCAACGAGGATGAACTGGTCGATCTCGTGGTCTGGAGCGGCAGTTACGGCCACGATATCTGCTTTATCGAAACCATGCCGTTAGGAGACATTGGCGGCAACCGCACGACACATTATCTGCCCCTGTCCATGGCTCGGCGCAGGCTAGCGCAGCGTTTCACCCTCACCAGCAGCGATAACAGCAATGACTGGACGAACGGTCCGGCGCGTTATGTCCATTGTGCCGAGACAGGGCAGCAAATCGGTTTCATCACGCCCCTGACCCATAACTTCTGCAACACCTGCAATCGAGTTCGACTCACCTGCACCGGAAAGCTGTTTCTGTGCCTGGGGCGGGAAGACAGCGTAGACCTGCGTACACCACTTCGTCGCAGTGAAGACGACGCCCTGCTAACAGCCACCATTGCCGAGGCCTTGTGGCACAAGCCAAGGAAACACGATTTTGTCATCGACTCCGTTCACGATCGCCCTGCCTTGGCCCGTCACATGAGTGTGACGGGGGGATAGAGAGCAGGAGGAAAACCTTTCAGCCCTTACCTTTCCCTTTTTTGCCTTCTTCACCCCGCACCTCGTTGTTTCACGCCGGCACGGGATCGCGCAGAGTCACGAATTCCTCTGCCGCAGTGGGATGAATGCCGATGGTGGCATCGAACTGGCGCTTGGTTGCACCACATTTCAAGGCTACCGCCAACCCTTGGATGATCTCGGGTGCATCGGCCCCGACCATGTGGCAACCCAGCACCCGGTCGGTGTCCTGATCCACCACAAGTTTCATCATGGTGCACTCGTCCCGTCCACTCAAGGTGTGACGCAAGCCCTTGAACCGGGTGAGAAAGATCTGCACTGGACCACGGGTACGGGCCTGCTCTTCAGTCAGCCCTACCGTTGCGACCGGTGGCAGGCTGAACACTGCCGAGGCCACATTGGCATAGTCTACCGTGATAGGATTATTGTTGAAGAAGGTTTCGCTGAAGGCACGTCCTTCGGCAGTTGCAATCGGTGTAAGATCCAGGCGGTTCGTACAGTCACCAACAGAGAAAATACTGTCCACGGTAGAACGGTTCCGGGTGTCAACGACGATGGCCCCCTTGTCATTCAGCCGCACGCCGACCTCTTCCAGACCAAGGCCGCGGGTATTCGGAACCCGGCCAGTGGCATAGAGCACGGCATTGGCTTCGATTATCTCGCCTGTGGCTAGTCGTACCTGATGAAGGCCTGCCGGCGTTTTTTCGATGGCCTGCACGGTAGTATTGCGGCGAATCTGGACACCCTTCTTCTCCATCTCCGCAGTCAACGTAATGCAGATATCGTGGTCGAAGCCGCGCAGGATCTCGGCGGCGCGGATGACGATGGTCGTTATACAGCCTAGAGAGGTCAATATTCCAGCGAACTCGACTGCAATGTAGCCACCGCCAACGATGACGATTCGCTGTGGCAGGGTTGGCAGATCCAGGGCTTCGTTGGAGGTAAGGGCATGTTCGATGCCAGGAACAGGCGGCAGGGCAGGTTTCGCTCCGGTGGTAATGAGAATCCGCTCGGCCGTCAGACGGCGGTCGGCAACCATGACGGTATGCGGATCAAGCAGTCGTGCCACGCCCGCAATCAGTTCGACCCGGTTGTCCTGCAAAAGGCGGCGATAGACGCCCTCCAGACGGTTGATCTCGCGGTTCTTGGCTGCGATTAGCACCGGCCAGTCGAAACGTGTCCCATCCCCCGTCCAGCCATAACCGCGAGCATCCGCAAAGTCCTCGGCGTAGTGGGCACCATAGACGAGGAGTTTCTTGGGCACGCAGCCGCGGATGACACACGTGCCGCCGACCCGGCTTTGTTCACAAAGCGCCACGCGGGCACCATACCCACCCGCCAGCCGCGAAGCGCGTATGCCCCCCGATCCGGCGCCTATGGTGACAAGATCGTAGTCATATCGGACCATGGTTCCAACGTGCTCCCGCCCTTGAAGACGAGGCAGAGTGGACCGGCGGGAGGAGGCAGGTCAAGATCTCCTATTGTCCTCCGCAGGACAATCAGGGGAGGGCTTTAGACGGAAACCCAACCCTCCCCATCCTCCTCCTGACGAACCCCGTCCTGAAAGAGACCCCCTCCCCTGATCCAAGGGGGAGGGCGTGTTCCGCACTGGGGCCAACCCCATGACCAGCCCGTCATGTGCCAGCCTGTCATTCGGCAATGAACGCATGTATCTCTCCCGCTGGATGCATTACCGGTTCCGCGAGCCCGTGGCTCGCTTGCCAGAAGAGTTCGTGGGCGGGAGAGGAAAGGTTACGACGTGGTCAAGGATTTTTTGATGGCAGGCGGTCTGGACAATCCCTGGGGCAAATGGAGGCACTGGGGTATATAGTGGCGTGCAGGACAGGGACGGGGGGGCCCGAAGAGGGAACAAGCGGTGACTGTTGACATTTTGCCGGAAACCTTTTCCGGTGTAGCGACGAACTCCAGAGAAAAGGCCCCTGGCGAGGCCGACCGGCTGCGTCGGGCGGTTGCCGCTCCGCTGGCCGGCGGCAGGTGGAGGAACGTCTGGAACGGAAGTGGGATGGGGCGCGGGGGAGAGTGTGTCACCCCCCCTCAGGGGGGGCGATGTCCTGGGGTCCTGAAGGTTCCGAAGGCGTTGCGCCGCCGGGAGACAGAAGAATGAAGACCGTGAATCTGATTGACAGGCCCCGGCCCCGGTGCGGCCCCTGGGTCTGTGGCTGTGCTTGGCGGTGCCGGCCGTGGCGCGATGGTCGTGCTCACCCTGCCGCCCCGTCCCGATCTTAGCCTGAGGTTCACCGACGGCTGCTATCTGATCGCGCAGGGCGCGGCGCTGACGACAGCCCTCGGCGCCGCGTTTTCGGCCGGCGTGCCAGGGCATTCGCGCTGGCCGCTGGTCCTGCCGCTGGCCCCGCTCGATGTGTGGGCGGCTGGCCACACCACAGCCTAGGCGAGGGCTGTGTAACGGCCTAGCTATGGCTGGGAGCAGAGGGATTGGAACTACGTCCCGACTGGGTGTTCTTCCCGGCCATCATCCTGACTGGTGCGGGGCTGGGGGGGGCGGGCACCCACCCAGCGCTGCGGCCGCGCGCCCCCGCGGCGCTGGGAGCCCTGGCGGCGGCAGCCGCTGGGCGCAACGTCGGCCTGCGGCTGTTCCATCTCCAGGACGCCAGCCTGATGATCCTGGTCACGCCGCGGCGTGAGGGGGGGCGTACAAACCATGCGGGGCCTCATCCTACCGGTTCTGTTGGCCGTGGCGGCGGGGACGACCGTGGTCATCACGCCCGGTGGCGGTGATTGGCACACCTGGCTTGCCCTCCGGCCATTGGCACTAGCCCCTGGCCCCGCAGGGCGAGGCGCCGGCCGCCTGGAACAGGGCAGAACGCTCGCTGGCGCCCGAGGACTGCGGCAGCTATCATGCCAGCCAGTTCGTGGACTGTGGCAAACCGCCCAGCATGCACGCGCCTTCTCGCCCGACCTGGTTGGTTAACTCCTGACCTTTCCCGCCGCGGATACCCAGGCGTGCCTGAACTGCCACGCGCTGCTCGCCGAGCTGGCGGCGGCCGGCAATTTGTGCAGCGGCTGTCATGTCCGCGTGCATCGTCGCTTCGGCCTGCCACAGCGGGGCACGGGCGCCGTTGGAGACGGTGCGGCGGATGTATAGCACACGGCGGTGTTATGCGCACAGCCGACTTCTGGAAATCCGACTTCTGTGCCGTCTGCCATCAGTTCTCCCCGGATCAGGCTATCAACGGCAAGCTGCTGGAGAACACGGTCGAGGGATGGCGGCAAAGCCCGCAGGCCGCTGCCGGGCAGACCTGTCAGTCTTGCCACATGCCAAGCCGTCGGCACCTGTGGCGGGGCATTCACGATCCCGACATGGTGGCGGCCGTCTGACGCCAACCTTCACCGCAGACAGGGAACAAGGTCACCTTCACGCTCGTCAACACGGGCGTTGGCTATGCCTTTCCGACCTACGTCACGCCCCGGGTCGTCATGCACGCGATGGCCTTGGACAGCGCGGGTGCACCTCTCGCCGGTTCGGAGCAGGTCCATGTTATCGCGCGGCGGGTGGTCTACGAGGGGGGCGACTGGCGGGAGATCGCCGATACCTACCTTAAGCCGGGTGAGGCCGCGACGCTCCCGCTTGCCTGAGGCAATGCCAAACAGGCGCGGCTATGGCTGGAGGTCCACCCTGATGAATACTACCATGCCGGGTCTATGCGTCGCTCCTCAAGGACCTACCGCCGCCGGACCAGCCTCCGCCCGCCTGATCGCCGAGGCTGATACCCGCGCCGGAACGAGCGCCCGTATACCTCTTCGAGAGGATTGTAACGCAGCCACGCTGAGCGGGGTTCCCGGTGGGCCGCGGAAGATCGGATTTTGGCAATCTGGTGGGATATGGGGTTGGGATAAAGATACTCTTGACCCCTGTGCTGTAGATTCTTATGGTCTAGCCTCTCCCCGGTTTCTGCGAGGGCGCGTAGCTCAGCGGTAGAGCAGCTGACTTTTAATCAGCAGGTCTTGGGTTCGATTCCCAGCGCGCTCACCAAGAAAATCGAGGGTTTGATAGATTTCAGCAGATCCTCTGAAACGTAGCCGGGTCGCAAAGAAAGAGTCCGGAAATTTTTTGGTGCTATCGTTCAGACATCACGTTTAGAATGTGATTAATGATATACAAAGCAAAGGCCTTGGCTGTATTCCGCACTGACCATGGCCTTTTCACGTTATACGTGTTTCAAAAAATAGCCGTCGAGTCGACTACGTCGATTCTCTCGAATATCACGCTTCATTCTATTGAAATGGTACACTCGCGTTTCATGATTCACTCACACTGCCTGGTTCTCTCTGAGTGTCAGGTTCACTTTACTATAACGGCACTCTCTTCGTGCATGGATCACTCAACGTTCACGGTTCTCTCGGATAAGATGGTTCGCTCTGCTGATACGTCGCTCTCGTTATAGAGATTCTCTCACCAACAAAATGGTTCCCTCTATCTTTCTGGTTCATTCTTCTGTTACGATGCCCTCACATTAGTTGATTAGCTCAGTTAGTACAGTTCTATCAATGTGCTTTGCTCCCTCTTATGGTGCAGCTCTCCCTCCTAATCTAGTCCTCTCTAAGGGCACGATTCTCTCATCGATTTGGTCTCACTTACCTCTGGTGGTTCTCTCCAAGTTTGTGGTTCACTTCATCGACACGGTACTCTTGCGTAGTATGGTTGCTCGTTCATGATGGCTCTCTCGCTTTCAATGGCTCGCATGTGGTCTTCGGTTCTCTCTCTGTTCACGGCGTTGAAGAAAATTCTTCTTCTGAAGCAGGCATTTCAGATGGTTCGATCTTATGCACGTGGCTCAGATAGACAATGGGATAGGGTAGTGGCACTGGCAGCCCTTCCTGTTTACGCCAAATTTCATGCAAATGCGCCAAGAACAGTTTGACGGCATACCGTGTTGCCCGCCCGTGGTTTCGGACTAGGCTTCAAAACTGCCCAATGTTGTCGTCCTTATACCGGGGGTGAGCCGCCCTCACCCACGCCTGCCCGAGAGTCAGACAGGCACCCACCAATGCCCCACGATTGGCGCGGATTGTTGCCGGTTGCCACCCATGCGCAGCGCACTGGCAGCCGTGTCATGGCCCGAACGGCCTAGAATGCGATCTTCCCAATAAGGGGTGGTCAAAGCGGCGGCCACGCAAGCGGCATCGATTCGGCCAGGATCACAATGCGACGGATCTCGGGCGGCAGTATCACCGTCTCCAGACTGCCAGCCGACAGGGTTGCCCAGGCTGGCAAAGATGGAAGGGCTTAGATCACTTCGTAGGCTAGCCCGTCTTATTCAAGACGGGCATTCTGATAGGCTAGTGGATGTAGCTTAAGC
>CAZUWH010000009.1:0-92734 GCA_964624075.1 uncultured Rhodobacterales bacterium | reverse complement strand
AGCAATGGTGCTGGAAGAAGTTCAGGTGCCGCTAGGTGAACTCGGTAAAATCATGGACGGTCGGAAATGTTTCCCCTTGCTGACAGTATTTCTCCCGATGCCCGGGATAGAATCCGTAAACAGGCGTACGCCCTTGGTTTTGATGCGGTCGGATTCACCCGCCTCTTTCTGCCCGCACGGGTTCGTGCCGACCTGGCAGCCTTTCTTGCCGAAGGACGCCACGGCGATATGGCATGGATGGAGTCGGAACGTCGTGCCGATCCACGCCGGCTGTGGCCGGACGCGGCAAGCGTGATCATGCTGGGTCTGAACTATGCCCCAGCTGAAGATCCGCTGGCGTCTCTAGCGCATCCCCACTGTGGCACTATCAGTGTTTATGCCCGCAACCTGGACTACCATGACGTGATCAGGATCAGGCTGAAGGCACTGGGGCGATGGATACAGACCACTTTCACGACCGATGTCAAAATGTTCGTCGACACCGCCCCGCTTTTGGAAAAACCGCTGGCGGCAGCGTCGCATATTGGCTGGCAGGGCCGTCATACTAATCTGATATCGCGTCGTTTCGGGTCATGGCTGTTCCTGGGTGAGATTCTCACCCCCCTTGTCTTGCCAGCCGATCCACCACACCCTTCGCACTGCGGGACATGCCACCGTTGCCATGCAGCCTGCCCGACTGGTGCCCTGACCGTTGACGGACGGATCGACACCCGCCGTTGTATTTCCTACCTGACCATCGAGTACAAGGGACTGGTTCCCGCCGCTCTGCGTCCTCTTATGGGCAACCGTATCTATGGCTGTGATGACTGTCTCGCGGTGTGCCCGTGGAACCGCTTTGCCATGCCGACTCCTGTTGCCGACTTGCAGCCACGCACCGATCGGATTGCCCCTGAACTCGCCGTGTTGGCTGCGCTTGACGCAGCTGCTTTCACTGAACACTTTCGCGGCTCTCCCCTTCAACGCATCGGGCGCGACCGCCTGGTGCGTAATGTGCTGCTTGCCATTGGCAATAGTGGCCGGCCCGAATTGGCTGCCGTCGCCCAGGCACGGCTGACGGATGTATCCGCCCTGGTGCGCGGGGCAGCGGTGTGGGCGTTGTCGCGTCTACTCGACCCGGCACGGTTTGCTGCCCTGCGTAACCAATGTCTTCCTCTCGAGCAGAATGGGACGGTACAAGCGGAATGGATGATGGAGGAAAACGATGCTCCTTCCTTCCCGCAGGGTAATCGGGCGAAGGGCACGACCCCGAACGATACGATTAACGCTCTTCCCCATCCCGGGGAAGGGCCAGGTCGCAGCGATTCTCATTATGGAATTTATTCCAAGTCGCCTTAACAGGCCCCCCTTCAGGGGAAGGGCGTGTTCCCTCCAGGAGGACCTTTTTGAGACGGGATTCGTCGGAAGAGGATCAAGGTGGGGGACATGAAGCCCTCTGCCTAGATCTTGTTAGCCCTCCCCCATCAAGGGGGAGGGAGCCTTCCCTCCAGGGGGGGGGCAGGAATGCCCCTTCTGCAAATCAGTGTCATTCGCCTGATTGCCCCGCTTCTTCCCGCAACACTTCCTGATATCAGACCAATGAAAACTCCGCCAGCACGGCTAGAGCCTGGCGCAGGTCAAGACGATTATCGTAAAGAGCGCGACCGGAAATGACGCCCGCCACCCCTGGCACCGTGTTGGCCACGGCTCGAATCACTTTCAAATCCTCCAGACACGACACGCCACCCGAAATGATGACGGGTGTCGTGAGCCGTTCAGCCAAGGTAACCAATGCGGCCACGTTGGGACCTGCCATGACACCATCCCGGTCGATGTCAGTATGAATGATGGCGGCCACGCCTACATCCTCGAACCTGAGCGCCAGATCCAGCGCTGTCACGTGCGCGGTTTTCGCCCACCCTTCCACGGCCACCTGACCGTTCCGGGTGTCGATCCCTACGGCCACCTGACCAGGGAAAACACGACAGGCTGTCTTGATCAGGGTTGGATCACGCAAGGAGGCTGTCCCCAGAATCACGCGTCGTACCCCTTTCTCCAACCAGAGCGCGATGGTCGTCATGTCACGAATCCCGCCGCCCAATTGCACCGGGATGGTCACGGCAGCCAGAATAGCCTCAACCGCCGGGGCGTTCACGGGCCGACCGACAAAGGCGCCGTTCAGGTCCACTACATGCAGCCATGCACAACCAGCCTCGGCAAAGGCGCGGGCCTGTGCTGCCGGGGAAGTGTTGAAAACGGTCACCTGGCTCATATCACCCCGCAGCAGGCGGACGCAGGCACCATTCCTCAGATCAATGGCCGGGAACAGAATCATTGCAGGGATCACCTTCCTCGTCCTGGGTATCCTGAGGAGGGCCTGCCTCCCCTTCTCGCTGCTCTTCCTCCTTCATCTCCTCTTCAGCATAGGCACAAGCATAGGCTAGGGAAGCAAGAGCATCCTCCGCAGGTAGGGACAACGTATCCGTTGCGGTCTTATGAACCAGGGCCGATGCATTCAAGCGTAGCAGGATATCATCGAGTTGTTCCAATGTATTGTAGTGAATGGTCAGGGTGCCCCCCTGACCACTGAAGGAGATACGGACCTTGAATCCCAGGCAATGGGAAACATCCCGTTCCAGGGCCACGAGATCGGCATCCCGGGAAGGGGGGGAGGTATGCTTGCGGGCGGCCTTGCCGCCTTCCTTCTGGACCAGCCTTTCCACCTGGCGCACGTTCAAACCACGCGTAACAATGGTCCGTGCCAGCTTGACGGGCTCACGAGCCCCCAGAAGCGCACGGGCATGCCCCGCCGACAATGCCCCTTGATCAAGCATCGTCTTGATGAGATCGGGCAAGGCTAGCAACCGCATCATGTTGGCGACATGGCTGCGGCTTTTGCTGATGGCCTGAGCCAGTTCTTCCTGCGTATGGTGGAATTCTTCGATCAGGCGATTGTATCCCTCGGCTTCTTCCAGGGGAGATAGATCCTGCCGCTGCAGGTTTTCAACCAGGGCAACTTCCAGCGCTTCTCGATCCGATAACGTGCGGATGACAATGGGGACTTCGTGGAGCTGAGCCTGTTGTGCGGCACGCCAGCGCCGCTCCCCGGCAATGATCTCGTAATGGCCGTCCTGCTCGGCCAGAGGACGCACCAGAATAGGTTGGAGGATCCCGCGCTGGCGGATCGAGTCAACCAGACTGGCAATCGCCGCTTCATCGAAATGATGGCGGGGCTGGAAACGACCGGGATGCAAGGAATCGATCGATGCCTCATGGGTCGCTTCCTTGGGCAACGCGATGATCGCATCGTCCCCCAGCAGCGACGACAAGCCACGTCCCAATCGCTGGGCCTTGCTCATTGTCGATTCTCTCCCTCTGCCAGCCAATGATGGCAGGCTTTTTCCGCGCTCATGGCACCCCTGCTTCACCTTCCTGTCGCAACACTTCGCCCGCCAAGTGCAGATAGGCTTGCGACCCCGGACAACGCAGGTCATAGATCAGAACCGGCTTGCCATGGGATGGCGCTTCGGAAATACGAACGTTGCGGGGGATGACCGTGTTGTAAACCTTGTCGCCAAAAAAGTCGCGCACGTCGTTTGCAACCATATCAGACAAATTGTTGCGCTTGTCGAACATGGTGAGGACGACTCCCTGAATATCCAGTCGTGTATTGAAGGCCTTTTTGACCCGCTCGATGGTCTTGACAAGATGGCTCACCCCCTCAAGGGCAAAGAACTCACACTGCAATGGGACCATCACAGTATGCGCTGCCACCAGGGCATTAAGCGTCAACAATCCCAATGAAGGGGGGCAGTCGATCAGCACATGGTCGAACGCAAGCAGTTGCCCGGCCAATGCGGAATGCAGACGATATTCCCGCTGTTCTGTGGTAACAAGTTCGATTTCCGCGCCTACCAAGTCAACGCCGGCCGGCACGATGTGCAGCCCTGGCACCAACGTCGGCAGAATGGCGCGCTCTACCGGAACATTGGCCGTCAGGACATGATAGGTATTGACTGCGCGAGCGGCCTGCATGATCCCCAGTCCAGTGCTGGCATTGCCTTGGGGATCCAGATCAATGACCAGGATCTTGCGATGCACAGCGGCCAATGCCGTGGCCAAGTTGATGGCCGTCGTTGTCTTGCCGACGCCGCCCTTCTGATTGGCGATGGCGATGATGCGTGGTTTAGGGCCAGAGATAGGAACCTTAGACACGGTGTACCTTTTTCACGCACAGGATGATACCCGACGGATCCGACTGGCTGGAAATCTGGGTGACAGTCATACTCCACTGTTTTCGTGCCGCGGTCAATTCCTCCTCCACAGTTCTGCCTTTCAGGAACAGTGCCTTGGCCTGTGGCCGTGTCAGAAAAGGTGCCGCCAGGGCTAGCAGCCTGTCTAGGGGCGCCATGGCACGAGCGGTCACGATGTCGGCAGGCCAGGGCGTCAATGTTTCGGCGCGGGCGGTATGGATGATGACAGAGGTCTCTGTCAGACGTGCGGCTTCACGCAGGAAGGCGCTCTTGCGGGCATTGGCTTCGATTAGATGCACATCGAGCACGCCAAGGATGGCGAGTACCAGACCGGGGAAACCGGCCCCACTGCCAAGATCAACCAGTCCCCGTATTTTTACGGGCAGGAGTGGCCATAGTTGTGCCGAATCCCACAGATGGCGTCGCCATAAATCGGAGAGGGTTGCCGCCCCCACCAGATTGATCCGAGTCTGCCACCGGCACAGGAGCACGGCATAACACTGCAACCGCTCCATTGTTTCACGTGAAACACCGGCAGCGGCCTGAAACGTCGCAGGCGTCATTGCTTCACGTGAAACCATTCCTTGCCCCGCTTGCCGACCGCTTGCGGACGTGTCCAAGCAACGCCGTTAGGGCCGCCGGGGTCACCCCTGGAATACGGGCTGCCGCACCTAATGTAGGAGGGCAAACCGCTCTTAGCTTCAGCCGGATCTCAGTGGACAAACCACCGATTTGATCATAGTTCAGGTTTTCCGGCAGCAGCAGGTCTTCGTCACGACGGAAAGCCCGGATATCCGCTTCCTGCCGTTGCAGATAGCCGGCATAACGGCTTTCGATTTCCATCTGCTCTACTACATCGGGGCGGAATGTCGCCAGAATCGGCCACAAGGCCGTCAGACGTGCCAGGGTCATTCCCGGCATGGCTAGAAGATCGACAGCCCGACGAATCACACCATCCTGGTTGATGGCGATTCCCTGTCGTGCCAGAAGCGCGGGCGATGCGTGCAGGCTGGTCAGCAGATGCCGTGCTGCAGCCAAGGCCGCACATTTGGCGGCAAATGCTTGGGCACGGATCGGACTGATACAGCCCAGCGCTATACCCCGGTCGGTAAGGCGCTGATCGGCATTGTCAGCCCGCAACACCAGTCGATACTCGGCACGCGACGTGAACATGCGATAAGGTTCATCCGTGCCCAGGGTAGTCAGATCATCGATGAGCACCCCTATATAAGCCTCGGCCCGATCCAGAACGAAGGGGGCTGACCCCGCGCACAGCAGGGCGGCGTTCAAACCCGCCATCAGTCCTTGCGCCGCTGCCTCCTCATAGCCCGTCGTGCCATTGATCTGCCCGGCCAGGAACAGACGCGGCAGGTAGCGGGCTTCCAGAGTGGGGCGCAAGGCCCGCGGATCGACAAAGTCGTATTCGATGGCATAGCCCGGCCGCAGCATCCGGACCTGCTCCAGACCAGGAATATGATGCAACAGCTCCTGTTGAATATCTACGGGCAATGAAGTCGAGATTCCGTTGGGGTAGACGGTGTGGTCCCGCAGCCCTTCCGGTTCAAGAAAGATCTGGTGCCGGTTACGACCGGCAAACCGCACTACCTTGTCCTCAATGCTGGGACAGTAACGAGGGCCAACGCTGCCAATCTGCCCCGAATACATCGGGGCCCGGTGCAGATTGGCCCGGATCAAGGCATGTACCGCCGCAGTCGTCCCCGTGATGTGACAGACGACCTGCGGCAACGTGATCTGCCCGGTCAGTGTGGAAAAGGGTGTGGGAGGATTATCGCCCTCCTGAATTTCCAGCCCGGCCCAATCGATGGTGCGTCCATCCAGGCGGGGCGGTGTGCCCGTCTTGAGACGATCGAGAGAGAAGCCCAAACGAGTCAAGGCCGCCGAAAGACCAGAAGAAGGGGCTTCGCCGATCCGACCTGCCGGTTCCTGATACTCTCCGCAATGGATCAAACCGCGCAAGAATGTTCCGGCCGTCAGAACCACGGCCCCGGCCGAAATTACGCGCCCATCGGCCAGTTGCACGCCGGCAAGCGTGCCGTCCGCGGCCGTGACCAGATCCTCGACCGAACCGCTCCGCATCACGAGACGAGGCTGTTCGGCGAGCAACGTGCGCATGGCCGTCCGGTACAACACCCGGTCAGCTTGTGCCCGCGGGCCCTGCACGGCCGGTCCTTTCGATCGATTGAGGATACGGAACTGAATGCCGGCCTGGTCGATAGCGCGTCCCATCAGGCCATCCAAGGCATCGATCTCCCGCACCAAATGCCCCTTAGCCAGACCACCGATGGCCGGATTGCAAGACATTTCGCCGATCGTTTCCAGCCGATGGGTAAGCAGGAGTGTCTGTGCTCCTAACCGCGCTGCGGCGGCAGCGGCTTCACAGCCGGCATGACCCGCCCCGACCACGATGACATCGTAATATGTACTCATTCTTTTCCCATGGAAACCATCCGGTCAGGACGCATGGACGTGCGCCCTCCTGCGTTGGTCCTTCCCCAATCTCGGAAAAATAACACAAGGAGCGGCATATCCTCTCCTGTTTGTTTCACGTGAAACAATCTTTTTCCGTCAATGCCTGAACCAGTGCCTCGATCGTTGTGA
Source organism: uncultured Rhodobacterales bacterium (assembly GCA_964624075.1). Taxonomy (GTDB): domain Bacteria; phylum Pseudomonadota; class Alphaproteobacteria; order Rhodospirillales; family Rhodospirillaceae; genus CAZUWH01. The sequence continues at coordinate 85,886 of CAZUWH010000009.1, read as the reverse complement.
CCGGGGCGGAACAGGTCTGTCCACGACAGATATAGGCGGTCAGGGCACCGTTGATCATCGGTCGGCCTTGAACCAGTGGCGAATCAGCCGGACCACTCAGGACGATCAGGTCACTAGCTGGAACCGCTAGAACATGATAGCGCCAAGCCGCCGCCTGACTGTCAGGTCCAACGATCACAACCACCATGGCCGCTTGCAGGTGTTCAAAGGCATTTATCATGGTCACCAGAGTGAGGGGATGCTCTGCAAGGGTACCGGAAAAGGTGTCGAACAGAGCCTCGGCACGTTGCCGACAGTCGTCCACGCCGGTCATATGATAAAGTCGAGCCAGCACATGGGCCATGGTACCGTTGCCAGACGGTGTTGCCGTATCAGCCGGCGTCTTGGGCCGGGTGATCAAGTCGGTCGCTTCCACGCGCAGCGAAAAAATAACCGCCTTCCCGGTCATCCCAATAAGAACGCGCGACGATTGTGACCAAGCGGCGGGCTTGTTCCAGATAGGCTGGATCAGCTGTCACCTCCAGCAGAGCCAGAGCAGTTAAACTCATATTGGCATAATCGTCCAGCACGGTAGTGGTCTGCAATCGTCCCTGGCATAGACTGTGCCCCAGCCGGTCACCGGACATGGCCATGCGGTTACAGATGGTGGCAAAAGTGCGCACCGCAAGGACGGCCCACGCCGGACGCTCGAACACTGCACCGGCCCTGGCAAGGGCCTGAATCATCAGGCCGTTCCAGTCGGCAAGGATTTTGCCATCATGGGTCGGACGTGGCCGAGTGTCCCGCTACTGAGAACAGACGCGTCCGGCAGACCTGCAAGGTCTCCTCCTCGGCCGGGGGTTATCAGGCTCCGTGGCGGGGGAACGATGGAGAATGTTCTGTCCCTCCTAACTAGCCGGTGGAGGTAACGCCATAGACGCGCCGAAACAGCGGCGCGTCGCTGCCCAGAGTGGCATCGATTTCCGCCGCAAACCAGACATAGAACCTGCCCTCCCTCCTCCCCCGCGCTGTTAGCATCAAGGGAAGCAGCGAAAGCACCAGGGCTGACGATCATCTCCTGCATAATCCAGCCGATGGTTTCCACGACCCGGCGGGCGAGCAGAGAGTGGTGGGTGTTCTGCCAGACGGTGGTGAGAAGGTCGATGAATAGAGCATTATTATACAGCATCTTCTCGAAGTAGGGGACCAGACATACCTCATAGGCTGCATAGAGGGCCACGCCACCGCCCAGGTGATCATGGATTCCCCCCTGACAGATGTGCACCAACATCATCTGCACGGCCTGCTTCAGGTGCGGCGAGCGTGTCCGGCGCCAAGCCCGCCACAGGAAACCGAACAGGGGAAACTGCGGAAACCTCGGCGCCCCCTGGAGACCTCCATGGACTCTGTCGACGTGCTCCAGCAACGCCTGCGCGGCGCGATCAAACAAGGGCAACGACAGGGCCATGCTGCGGCCGCTCGTTTGCGACAGATGCTGTAATGCCTGGCGCATGGCAGCCGTGCTCTGTGCAACCCGTTGCGGCTGGCGATGGTAGGCACTTACAACCGTAGCGATGACATCGCGAAAGGCCATGCGTCCGAAGCGGGGTTCGGGTGGAAATTAGGTTCCGCCCCACAACGGCATGCCCTCTGAGGTCAGAAGTATGGTCAGAGGCCATCCTCCCTGTTCGCCCATCACGGCCAGGGCATTCTGGTAGATAAGGTTCGATGTCCGGGCGCTCTTCGCGATCCACCTCGATCATGACGCAGGATTCGTTCATGACCCGTGCTGTTTCCGGATTCTCGAAACTCTCGTATGCCATCATGTGGCACCAGTGACAGGCGGCATACCCAATCGACAACAGGATCAGCTTGTTGCCAGCGCGGGCTTCGGCAAAAGCCTGTTTGTCCCACGGCTGCCAGTGCACCGGGTGATCCTTGTGTTGAAGCAGATAAGGGCTGGTTTCCTGACCAAGGCGGTTGTGTGTCATAACGGTCTCGGACATTGTGTTATGGTATTCATAAGTCTTAACTTTGGATTACCCTGTGAACATTACAATTGGCGAAGGTACGGAAATGAAAATCCACATCGATATCGACTGCACGCCGGCAGAGGCACGAGCCTTTTTCGGCCTTCCTGATGTCAAGCCGCTACAGGACCATCTGTTGCAGGATATTGAGGAACGTCTGCGCGCCAATCTGAAGATCATGGACATTGATCATCTATTGCGCACATGGCTACCGAGCGGTATCCAGGGATTGGAAAAAATGCAGTCGGCCTTGTGGTCGCAGTTTATGGCGGGCATGGGCGGGGAACGCAGCGCTCCCCCTCCCCATGAGACCGATAAGACCACTGACAAGACCAGAAAATAGGGAGAATAACACATGGAGGATCCTCCCCCTTATTATCGGCAGCATGTGTTCTGCTGCACCAACGTACGACCGGACGGTCATATCCGTGGCTCTTGCGGTCGCCGTGAATCTGAGCGATTGCGCAACTACCTGAAGGCCCGTGTCAGGGAACGGGGGCTTGGCAGTGTGCGAATCAACAGCGCCGGCTGTTTGGATCGTTGCGCATTGGGGCCAGTCATGGTCATCTATCCTGAAGGGGTATGGTATACTTATCGGACAAATGCGGATGTGGGTGAAATTCTGCAGACTCATCTGATCGATGGCCAGTGGGTACAACGGCTGTTGTTGCGACCAGAGGATGATCCGGTGTAGCCATCTCTGCGGGTGCGCAGAGGAGGGCGCTTGCATTTTATCATAAAACCTAATCCATGGGAGAGGTCCCGTCTCCCTCTGCTGCGAATCTGTGGGAGAAGGTCGTGACGTCTGAGGAGACGATTTTCGCCTTGGCGACGCCTCCCGGTCGGGGAGGCATCAACGTGGTGCGTTTGTCCGGACCGGCGGCAGCGATGGTGCTGACCGCCGTGGCAGCCGCTCCCCTACCATTGCCACGACGGGCAACCTTGCGGACACTGCGGGATCCAACTACCCGTGAAGTGTTGGACCACGGGTTAGTACTGTGGTTTCCGGCTCCGGCCAGCTTCACGGGTGAGGATGTGGCCGAAGTGCATACGCACGGCGGGCGGGCCGTGGTCACAGCGCTGTTGGCTGTCCTCGCCCGGATGCCTGGGCTGCGGCCAGCCGAACCAGGTGAATTCAGCCGGCGCGCCTGCCGTAATGGCAAGATGGATCTCACCGCTGCCGAGGGACTGGCCGACCTGGTCGCTGCGGAAACGGCAGCCCAGCGGCGCCAGGCCTTGCGGCAGATGGATGGCGCGCTGGCACGACTCTACGAGGCGTGGCGGGAACAGCTAACACGGCTTCTTGCCTACCTGGAGGCAGCAATCGATTTCCCCGAGGATGATCTGCCGCCCGCCCTCATGACGGCCGTGCACGCCGGCATCGCGGAACTGGCGGCCGCGGTGCGAATGCATCTCGATGACAATGGACGGGGCGAGCGGATCAGGGACGGGATTCACATCACCCTTGTCGGTCCTCCCAATGCCGGCAAATCGAGCCTGCTCAACCGTCTGGCCGGTCGGGAGGCCGCCATCGTCTCTGCCACAGCTGGAACGACACGGGATGTGATCGAAGTGCAGATGGATCTGGGCGGGTATCCTGTCGTGCTGGCCGATACGGCTGGCTTGCAAAAGACGGTCGAGGCCATCGAAGCTGAAGGTGTCCGCCGCGCCCTCGCCCGTGCCGCGGCAGCCGATTTGAAACTGGTTGTGCTGGACGGAGAAACATGGCCGACTGTGGATGCCGAAACGACGGCGCTGATCGACGACAAAGCAGTAGTCGTTGTGAACAAACTTGACCTGCTCTCTGCACGATCCAACCTGACCAGTGCTAGTCTGGACGGGACTGGCCGATCGGTTGTACCGGTCTCCGCCCTGTATGGCACGGGCCTGCCAGCACTGGAACAGCGCCTGCACGGCGAGATAGAACAGCGGTGGTCGGCAGGGGCCGCACCGGCCCTGACACGGCTACGCTACCGGACAGCCTTGCAGACCTGTTTGTCGGCACTGGAGCGTGCACCGGCAGCCGCTTTGCCTGAGCTGGCGGCAGAAGACTTGCGGCTGGCCGCCCGAGCACTGGGGCAGATTACAGGCCGCATCGGGGTGGAGGACGTACTGGATGTGGTATTCCGGGACTTCTGCATCGGCAAGTAGATTTGAACACTTTCGTTGTCGGAAACAGGCCCATGCATTACCACAGCTTCGTCAGTCCCCTGGGGCTGCTGACAATGACAGAGGAAAATGGTGCGCTCGTTGCCCTGGAATGGGGCAGGTTGCCGGGGAAGCTAGAGTCCTGTCTTCTGTTGCAGCGGGCGGCAGAGCAGCTTTCTGCCTATTTCCGTGGCGAGCGCCAGGTGTTCGACCTGTCCCTGGCACCGCGGGGAACCGCTTTTCAGCAACGGGTGTGGGCTGCCCTGGGAACCATTCCCTTTGGAATCGTCCGTTCCTATGGTGCGTTAGCCGCTGACCTTGGAATGGCGCCGCGCGCTGTGGGCATGGCCTGCGCCCGCAATCCGATCCCGATTTTGATCCCCTGTCATCGGATCATGGCGGCAAACGGTGGTTTGGGCGGGTATTCGGAACATGCCGGAATCGAGGCCAAACGACATCTGTTGGCCCTGGAGGGGGTGCATATTCCGCGCATGTGAAAACTGTAGAAAGCAAGGGATTGGAAGATGACTAAGGCTGTCCGCATTCATGAACACGGCGGACTTGAGGTGTTGCGTTGGGAGGCCGTGGCGGTGCCACCGCCGGGGATCGGTTAGGTGACGGTCTGCCACACGGCCATCGGCCTCAACTATGTCGACGCCTATCACTGCGCGAGTCTGTATCCCCTGGCCTTGCCATCGGGCTTAGGGCTGAAGGCGGCAGCGGCAGGTGTAATCGAGGGCTATGGGCCACGCCACGATGTGCAAGACTTCTTGGTTGGGGATCAGGGGTTGCTATGGCACTGGCCCGATTAGGGCTTACGCCAAGGCGCGCACCATGCCTATCACCTCTCTGCTCAAGATTCCTGACGGTCTGTCCGACCGGCATGCCGCGGCAATGATGCTGAAGGGAATGACGGCGTGTTACCTGATTCGGCACACGTTCCGGGTTAAGCCAGGCATGACGGTGCTGGTGCATGCCGCAGCGGGAAGAGTCGGACTGATCCTTTGTCAATGGCCTCACCACCTGCAGGCCACCGTCATTGGAACGGTGGACAGCGACGAGAAGGCAGCGTTGACACGGGCCCATGGCTACGACCATCAGACCGTCTACACCCGGCAAGGCTTTGTCCAGACGGTCAGGGCGTTGACGGGAGGAAACGGCGTGGACATTATCTACGATGGGGTTGGCCGGGACGCTTTTGCCGATTCCCTTGACTTCCTGCGGCCACGTGGCATGATGGTGGCATACGGGAATGCCCTCTGGTCCTGTCCCTCCGGTTGATCCCCTCCTCTTGTCCCACAAGGGTTCGCTGTTCATGACCTGTCCCAAGCTTACCCATTACACAGCGACACCCGCCGCCCTGAAAGAAATGGCAGAGGCGCTGTTTGAGGTGGTACGGTTGGGGGCGGTGCGGCTTGTCATTAATCAGGCTTATCCTCTAGCGGCGGCGACACAGGTCCATGGCATGCTTGAGAGCCGCCAGACAAGTGGTCTTACCGTTCTGATCCCGTGATCTTGGACACTACTGAAAGCCCTCCCCTTGCGGTACCCTCTTGTTTCACGTGAAACACTCTCGATTCCTTTCGTTCCCCTGAGGCGGAATCGATTGAAAAAATTTCACGCTTCCAGCATGGCCAGAACGTCCTCTCCCGGTCGCACGCCATCAACATGACGACGCACCCACAGGGCATAGAATAACAGCACCCATGCAGCAAGAGCGATACGTGGTGCGCGATCGGCGTCGGCGAACAGGGTCTCGACTGCTGCGGGTCGGCACAGCTCCGCTATCGCCGGCGTATACGCCACCAGAGGGCCAAGGAGCCGACCGCGCCGGGCAATCCATGCGCCTACCGGCACAGTGAAGCCGCGCTTGGGGGCGAAAGGCCGTGCCGCCGGCAGGGCATCGGCCAACCACCGGCGCAAGAGCCACTTGCCGACCCCCCGCCGAACTTTCAGCTCATCAGGCAGACCATGGGCAAAACGCGCCAGAATCGGATCAAGGAATGGGACCCGTCCCTCGATGCCATGCGCCATCAGACAGCGATCGAGTTTTCCGAGCAGGTCATGCGATAACCAGTCGGTGCAGTCCATAGCCTGGGCCCGCTGCAAACGCGTGCCATGGCAAGCCGTCTGCTCCGCAGCGGCTATCCCGTCGCGCCAGCCGGTCGGGTTTCGACGCAGGAGATCCAGCCCATCCAGAAGCCCCTTGTGCCGCATGGATCGGGTGAACGGCCATGGCCGCATGGCCCCGCGATAGCGGCCGTAGCCGGCGAATACCTCATCCCCACCCTCGCCCGAGAGAATCACCTTGACCGCCTGGCGTGCCACACCGGCCAGCTTGTAGGTGGGCAAGGCGGCGTAATCAGCCGCCGGATCGTCCATGGCTGTCACCACCGCCGGCAACAAAGTCCAGAAATCGATCTCGGTGAAAGGAACCGCAACGACCTCAGCTCCTGCGGCCGTCGCCACGGCCTGGGCATAGGCGCGTTCGTCACGCGCGTCGGTGTCAGGAAAATAAGCCGTGAAGGCCAGCACGGGTCGCTCGTTCAGACGGGTCATCATGGCCAGGAGAACAGACGAATCGACTCCACCCGACAGGAACAGTCCGTAGGGGACATCGGACCGCTGATGCAAGGCAACTGCCTCGTGCAACACGGCATCCAGGGTTGCTAGGGGATCTGGCGGAAGGGGCGCGGCGGATGAAAGTGCCGGGTGGTGGTGCCGTTCCACCACCCGTCCTGCCTCGACAACCAGGATCTCGCCAGGGGCGACGCGCCGGATATCCGCCAGAATGAAGCCAGTCGTGAACTGAAGCTGAAGCAGTTCGAGGGCCCGTCTGCGATCAATGGATGGTTGTACAGCGCCGGCGGCAACCAGGGCCTGGGCCTCGGACGCAAAGAAAAAACCCTTCACCGTTTCAGCATAATACAAGGGCTTGATACCAAAAGGATCACGGGCCAGCACCAGGCGCTCGCGTTGTCCGCTGGGATCATGAAGGGCCAGGGCATACATGCCACGCAAATAATCGGTGAAAAACAGCCCATGGCGACGGTACAAATGCAGCGGCGGTTCGCAATCCGAATGGCTTGCAAACATCACATCATGCAATTTGGCGCGCAGTTCCAAATAATTGTATATCTCACCATTCGCAACTAGGGCAGTCCCGCTCTCCTTTTCCCGGAATGGCTGGTTACCCGTGCGGAGGTCGATGATGGCAAGCCGAGTCTGCACTAGCCCGACCGCACCCGCCCGATGCGTGCTGCACCCATCAGGGCCGCGATGCGCCAGGGCATGGGTCAGGGCAGCCAGAACGGCTGGATCGACCGGCCGACCGTCACGGGTCATGAATCCGCCGATGCCACACATGAACCGGTGACCGTCTCGAAGAAGGCGCGATAGCGCGCAACTACTGCCGTTTCGGTGAACGCCGCTTCGAACGACTGGCGTCCCCCCGCGGCGATCCGCTGTCGTAGGGTATCGTCCTGCAACATCCGACGGATGGCCCGCGCCAGGGCTGAGGAGTCATTGATCGGGGTCAGGAGACCGTTCTCGCCGTTGCGGATCAAGGCCGCCGGTCCCTGGCTCGCCGTGGCCACAACCGGCACTTCCTGTGCCCACGCTTCCAGCACAACATTGCCAAGCGGTTCATGGCGGCTGGCGCACACGAACAGGTCGGCTGTAGCAAACAGAGCCGCCACATCTTCCCGCCAACCCAGAAAGCGCACCCGCGGTTTGACCGCAAGATGGGTAGCTAGGGCCTCCAGGGAGGCATGCCGCGGCCCTTCCCCTGCGATCCACAAATAAACTTCCGGCACCTGCGCCATGGCTTGCAACAGCGTGTCGAAGCCCTTGTTCTCATGCAACCGGCCTAATGCCAGAACCAGAGGGGCACTTTCCGGCGTATAATAGGTCATCCGGTTCAGGGGGAGATGACGCGTCTCACTGACGAAATTTGGCAGGTAGTGGGCCCGCTCCGGCGGCCAGCCCTGTCGGACCACATAATCAACAAGACCTTGCGTGTTGCCGATCACGTGATCGCAAGAACGATAGTACTTGAGGTCATAATAGCCTCCCAGCCGGCCGACGTGAATGAAGGAACCACGGGGACAGATCCGGGTGGCACGGTTCATCCAGGTCAGCACGATATCAGGCCGGAAACGCGCGATTTCGTGCCGGAAGCGAAGGCGGGAGGCGACATCGAACGGGCCGCCAAACGGCAGTTCCGTGAGGGACAATCCACCAGCACGCAGACCCTCGGCACGGCGGGCATGGGAGCGGATGATGACATGCTGCGATATGCCGGCACGGTGTAGGGCAAGGACCAGGCGGACGAAAAAGGCCTCTGCACCACCAAACGCGGCGCCAGCCATGGCTTGCAGGACGTGGATCATCGGTGACTCTCCGTGGGGGCGGGAATCAGACGTTCAAAGGCGGCAGCAGCGTCTTCCCACGTCCACCGCCGTCCTGTGGCCAGAGCGGCTTCGTGCATGCATTGCCATAGGGTGTCATCGGTCAAAAGGCATATAGCCCCTTCGGCAAAAGCCGCCCGTCCGGGCGCGATGAACTCGGTGACCTGATCGATCACTCGTTCGACGGTCGAACCAATCGGCTGCACGACCTCCGGCACGCCGATCGCCTGGGCTTCGGCCAGTGCCATGCAAAAAGTGTCGTTGAGGTCGCCCTGATACAACATGACTCGCGCCCGTCTCAACGCCTCCAGCAGAACGGCCTTGGCAACCGGCTCGTGCTACACGACGCCCATGCTGGCCATAGTACGCGCCCGCGCCAACACTTGCTCCATCCGGGCTGCCTTATCGCGGCCGATGTTTCCATAAGGAGACGAACCAGAGAAGACATGTAGCTCAGCCGTTGGTACCCGGGGCCGGGTGGCGCTGGCCCAGATCTCCAAGAGCCAGTCGAGTCCCCGCAAGGGATTCGACGTGAAAATGGCGCGTGGGCCGGGAATGCCCCCGGGAGAAAAACCGTCATGCGAAACATCTCCGGCACGCCATGGGGAATCACGACCCGCTTGCCGCCCGGCGCCCATTGCGGATAAGTGGTCGCATGATAATCCACGACAAAAACAATGGTTGGCCTTTTAATCTGTAATTTCCATAAATAACGCCATTTCAATAGATAGCGGGCCGGGGTGTGAATCCAGGACACGGTGCAGCGGGTCGTCGGCAGGGCGCGAATCAAGCGATTACTGCGGTTGGCGATGTAGAGATCGGCCCCTTACAGCCAAGCCATCGTCAGCGGTTGCCATTCGACTCCCTGGTAGTGCAACGGCGCTGCACACCTGTTGCGCACGGACACGACATGCCCACGCGCCACCCAGGAGCGATTGTTCCAGCGTGCGACACCGTCGAAGGCAATGCTGTCGTCGGCCATGATAACGCGGACCATCACCCATCCTCCAAGGTCGCTTTCAAATACGACAACAGCGGGTAAAGGCCGGCAAACAGGGCGATCAGAAATCCGTACCCACCTTCCCGATACCCTTTACGAAGGATGTAGCACTTGAAGAAACGCGTGAAAAGCCGGCGCAGGTTGGTCGCGAACGTTCCCCCCCGCCTTCCCTCACGCAGGTCACGGGCACGGGCACTTGAATAGAAGTTAAGACGGTGAATCATATCTGAAATATCGCGATCCACGTAATGGCGGACCCGATTTTGCAACCGTGGTCCACGACGGCCATAGAAGGTCAGAGCGGGATGCACCCGTTCGCGCCCCCACACTTTGGTGCCATTGCGGAACAACCCCGGATAGGCCGCCTTGCCATAGGAAGCCCCCCAACCATGGCGTACCAGCCGGGAGCCAATGTAATTGTCAACCGGTAGTTCATGAATATCATGGAGTGTAATTGTGATCAGGGTACGAATTTCCTGCGCAAGCGGCGGGTCGATCCGCTCATCGGCATCAACCTCGACGATCCACTGGCCGCGACAGGTGGCAATGCCGGTATTGCGGCGGTCCCCTTCGAGCGGCCATGCACCTTCGATCACTCGATCGGTGAAGAGGTGGGCGATGTCCTTCGAGCGATCGGTACAGCGGTCCAGAAGAACCACGATCTCGTCGGCAAAGCGCAGGCACGCCAGACAGTCGGCCAGATGATGTTCTTCATTGTGGACGATGACCAGCGCCGACAGAACGATCGAGGATGTTCCCGTCACCGGGCAGGAAGTGTTCATGATCGCCATTCTCCGTCACGGGTCTCCGCCCATAGACGCCGCGCTGCCACCTCGGTCTGCGCCACGGAGAGGGAATCCATCAGGGTACCAGAAGTGCGATGGTTGAAGTCCGGTGGACGGATCGCGGCAAAGGGAACCGCGGTGCGCACCACCGCTCCATTCCGGCCCCAGGGCGCATAATGGACCTCACGGCTCGGGCCGAACAGGCCCAGGGTCGGGATCCCGGCCGCCGCCGCTAGATGCATGACCCCTGAATCGTTGCCGATATAGAAGGCACACCGTTGTAGACAGGCATAGGCAGTCAGCAGATCTCCCGTGCCGACCAGATCAATGCGCCGTGCCGGCGGCAGGGCGTCCAGAACTGGCTGGGCAAGGGGACGTTCGGCGGCTGCACCGAACACGGCTACCCGCGCCCCCGGCAAAATGCCGTCCATTCTGCTCAGACGGCCGATCAAGGCAACGAAATTATCCGCTCGCCAGACTTTGGCCCGCCAGTTCGCCGTCGGCCCGATACCCAGCACCGGCGGTCCATCGGGGGGCAGCAGGTGTCGGGCTGCCTCCTGATGACAGGGCAGCGTCCACAAGCGTGGCGCCGGTGGTTCGGGTAGGGCAAGCACGTCGGCAATCTGGCGCACCCGGTGTACTGAGGTGTCTCCGTTCCCCAGATGATAGCGCCGTCTGGCTACCAGCAGCCAGGGTAGCAGCGACCGCCGCAGATCGACGACGATGTCCCACCGCTGCCGCACGCATGTACTCCACAGCCGCAGCCAGTGGCTGGCATAGCGGCCCTTGGTGAGGGCGAGAATCCGTTCCAGTCCTGGCACGGCAACGAACAGCGGCGCTGCAAGGGGCCCGCAGGCTACCGTCATCCGCGCTTCCGGATGGGTCTGCACCAGGTGATTCAGCAAACCGCTCGACAGAACGGCATCACCAATGCGGGTCGAGGTGATGAACAGAATCCTCATCGACAGGGCCCTCCCGAACGGTCATCCATGCCATGCTGCGCGCCCTGCTGCGGTCTGGGACAGTGATTTGACCTGCATGGTTTGTGCGGATGGATATTCGGGACAACAGGCTCACCGCTCTCCCCCAGGCGTCACCCGCACGGCGGTAATCTGGTTGCGCTGGCGGCGCACGATTTCAAACCGGAAGCCATGAAAGGCAAAAACCTGTCCAGGTTCCGGAATGCAACGCGTCTCGTGCAGAACCAGACCGGCAATGGTCGCCGCCTCTTCATCTGGCAGGTTCCAGTCGAACTGCCGGTTCAGATCCCGCAAGGTCACATTTCCCCCGATCAGGTAAGATCCATCGGTCTGCAGGCGCACGCCAGCTACGGCGATGTCATGCTCATCGGTGATGTCACCCACGATTTCCTCCAGGATATCCTCAAGTGTTACAACGCCCAGAATGCTGCCATACTCATCTACGACCATCGCGAAATGTTCTCGTCGTTCGCGGAAGGCTTGTAGTTGATCCCGCAAGGTGGTGGTATCGGGAATGAACCACGGGACGTTAGCCACGGTCACCATGTCGAGCTGGTCCGGCTTCCCCTGATAGGAGCGCACTGCTCGCAGGAGGGCCTTGACATGTAGCACGCCGATGATGTTGTCGGGCCGGCCACGCCACAGAGGCATGCGGGTATAGGGACTGTCCAGAACCTGTTCGACCACGGCCGCCGGTGGCTGATCGGCATTGATGGAAGCCATCTGGCGCCGATGGGTCATGATCTCGCCCACCGTCACTTCGGCCAGATCAAGGACACTGCGCAGCATGTTGCGCTCATGAAGAATCTCGTGATTGCTGTGCAGATCGATGGCGCCGCGCAGCTCGGCCAACCGAAGCGCGGGATCACCTTCCGGAGTCTTGTCGGCACCAAATAGTTTCAGCATGCCGGCGACGATCCCGTGCACCAGAAGAACGGCAGGCTTCAGGACGATCACCATGACATGCGCTAGCGGCGCCATGACGAGGGCCGTGCGGCTCGTGTTGCGCAGGGCGAAAGTCTTGGGCAGGATTTCGGAAAAGATGACGATCACCATGGTCATGACCAGGGTAGCATAGGCAATACCGGCTTCGCCGAACAGGGCGATCATGATACTGGTGGCCAGTGCCGATGACAGGACATTGACCAGATTGTTGCCGATCAGAATGGCGCCGATCAGGTGTTCCCGGGCGGCAAACAGCCGGTTGACGCGCGCAGCCCGGACATTGCCCTGGCGGGCGAGCTGATGCATCAGCGGCTGGCTGTGCGCGGTGAGGGCGGTTTCAGCACCCGAGAAGAAGGCCGACACTACCAGCAGAAGCAGAATGACGGCAATCGATAGGGTCATTGCTGGCCGTCCGGGGCTGACTCTGTCATTGTTCCCTACCCTTCACTCCCTGAACGGCTGCAAGGCCTTCCTGACCCGCCGATTCAGCCAGCACTGTCAGCACCTGCTCCATCGTCACCATACGATCGAGAAAAGCATGGCCAATACCACGGGCCAACACGAACGTCAGACGGCCATCCCGCACTTTCTTGTCCCTGAGCATGTGCGCGAGCAGATGATCGGGTGCGAGCGGACGGGCAACGGCCTGGCGGATGGAAACCGGTAATCCCACCCCTGCCAGATGGCGACGTAGGCGATCAGCCTCGGCGGTCGGACAGAGGCCCCGTCGCACCGACAGATCGAAGGCAAGAACCAGGCCGACTGCGACCGCTTCGCCATGCAAGAGGTCAGGACCGAATCCCGTTTCAGCTTCCAGTGCATGACCGAACGTATGACCGAGATTGAGAAGAGCACGCGGACCGTCCTCCCGCTCGTCGGCGGCAACCACCCGTGCCTTGGCGGCACAGCTCGTCAGAACGACATGCCGGCGCACCTCGGCATCGCCCGCAGCAAGGAGCCGTGGCCCGTGGTCCTCTAGCCAGGCGAAGAAGGCGGGCGTATCGATGCAACCATATTTAACGACTTCCGCATAACCGGCCCGGATCTCGCGTGCCGGCAGCGTATCGAGCGTAGCGGTATCAGCGATCACCAAGCGTGGCTGATGGAAAGCGCCAATCAGATTCTTGCCATGGGATGTGTCGATGCCGGTCTTGCCACCGACTGCGCTGTCCACCTGAGCCAACAGGGTGGTCGGAATCTGCACGAAGTCAATTCCACGCAGAAGGATGGCTGCAGCAAAACCGGTCAGATCGCCGATGACCCCCCCACCCAGTGCAATCAGGGTGGTCTGGCGTTCACAGCGGGCCGTCAGAAGTGTATCAAGCAGTCGTTTCAGAAAGGCGAAACTCTTGGTCTGCTCGCCGGCAGGCAGGACCGTCGACTCAACAGCGATACCGGTCGCGGTCAGAGCCACCTGCAACCGGTCCAGATAAAGCGGCGCCACCAGGGTGTCGCTGACCACGAAAACCCGTCGCTGGCGCAGCACGGGGGCTACCAGGGCGCCGGCACGGTCAATAAGCCCACTTCCGACGTGAATGACATAGCTACGGGAACCGAGATCGACGCGCAGCCGATCCTCTGCAACATCAGGGGAAAAGCTCATACCTTTGGTCCCGGAAACGTGAGACCGAAACGATACCGGAGAGCGACCACCACCCCTTCTACCATTGTCTCGTGTAGTCTGTCGGTGGATTCGACAATGATATCAGCCATAGCATACACTGGATAGCGCTCTGCCATCAAGCGGGCCAGGACTGCGCGGGGGTTATTGTTGTTCAGCAGGGGACGATGGGTGCGACCCGCGGTACGGCTGACCAGAACATCCAGATCCGCTTTGAGCCATACCGACACGGCACGGGCCCTGATGGTAGCCCGAGTCTCCGCGTCCATGAACGCTCCCCCTCCAGCAGCAAGCACGCATACCGGTCCTTTCAGCAGACGGGCCATAACCCCCCGCTCGCCATCGCGAAAGGCTACCTCCCCATACCGGGCGAAGAAGGCCGCAATGGAACAGCCGATAGCCGATTCGATCTCGGCGTCTACGTCAACGAACGGCACCCCCAGGCACACAGCCAGCCGCCGGCCGATGGCGCTCTTGCCAGCCCCCATCAGGCCGACGATGACCACGGTCTGCGGTAGGCATGAAGACGACCCGGTCATTCTATGCTTCTGTTCGCTGCTGATATTATCCTTTACACCCATCCGACGCATACACCCATCCGACGCAATTCTCCTCGACTCTTTCCTGCCGTTTCGTTGCAACAAGGACGGCAGACCGATAAACTGATTCCGGTTCCAAGGCTAGAACCGCTGCGCTTGTAGCGAGGCGGCCTGTTCCTGTCCAGAGGGGGCCGCTTCATCAGGAATTGTGATCAAGGGTGTGATTGAAATGCAGCGCCTCGCACGGCTTCTTGCCATGATGGTTATTGTTGCCCTGTTGATTGCAGCTGGCTTTCTGGCAAGCTGGGATCTACCTTCGCCAATAGCACGGGTGGAGAAGGTCATTCCCCATGAGCGATTCCTCGACAAGCCGTTGTAACCAGGTCCGGAAAGGCTGGCACGGCCCGCGCGAACGACTGCGCGGTCTGGTGCTGGTCGCGATTCTTGGCCTGGCGGGGGGCGTAGTGACGATGGATACCTCCACCCTCCGGGCACAGATTCTTGAGCATCGTTCGGTCCCCCTGGTGCCTGCGGGAAGTGATCCGCAGCCGGCAACGGCAGGAGCGGCAGCAAAGGACAGCGGTGTGGGTGCGCCACGGCGTCTTCTTCCGTTTGATCCTGCGGAATCGACCCCTCTTGAATCGACAGTGGTCATCGGCGAAGGACAGCCGGCCGCGGAGGTGCGTGAACCTGCGGATGCACCTATGACACCGGATGGGGCGGTGTTGATTTACCCACAACCTTTGCTAGCTCCAGAGGAACAGGTAGAGATGGAGCCCCTGGCCACTGTCGATCCTGATGACATTGGCGTGCTGGGACCCGGGGAGAGTGGATTCGGTCCGGCTCTGTGGAAGGACAGTACACGGAGCGTCGTACGGACATGGCTTATGCACTTGCCGGTTGATACGCCTTCACGCGCCGTGCATAATCTCACCCGCCGTCTGCTAGCAACGGCGGCACCACCTCCCGGCCGTAATCCGCGTGAGCCCCTGCTGCCGTTGCGCCTTGAGAAACTGGCCGCCCTGGGAGAAACTGATGACGTGATCGCCATGGCTGCCAGGGTGCCGTCTGCATCCGTGGGAGAGGGCGTGGCCCGGGCACGGGTCGAAAGCCACTTCGTGGCCGGCAATGACACCGCTGCCTGTGCCGAAACGGTCAGCGCCAATCGCCTTTACGGAGAGGTGTTCTGGCACAAGGCCTTCATCTTCTGTCAGGCGACTGAAGGCAGACGTGATGCGGCCTTCACCGGTCTTGATCTGTTGCGCGAGCAGGGACATGAAGATCCCCTGTTCCGGGCCGTGATCGAGGGCCTGCTTGGCTTGCGCAAGCTGTCCTTGAAAACGGCGCGCGGTCTGACGCCGCTGCATGTGGCGGTCCTGCGGCGAACGGGCGAAACCCTGCCCAAGGACGTGGTGCAGATCCACTCGGCCATGCTGGTCCGGGGCCTGACCCAGATGACCACCCTGGAGGCCGAGACGCGGCTGATCCTGGCCGAACGTGCAGAAGCCATGGGCGTACTTAAAACATCCGTCCTAGGAGAATTGTATCGGACCTTCGCGACCACGGAAGCCGGCAAGGCCTCGGAGGAGATCACCGACACCAGTGTCCATGGACGTGCTGCGCTCTATCAGCAGGCCGTGGCCACCATGCCGCGGGCGGACCTCATCAGCCGTGCCCTTGCCCTGGCCAGCCGGGGGGATGATACGGCGATGGTGATGACAACGGCACGCCTCTATCAGCCGATGCTGGTACAGATTCTCCCTGCCCCTGATCTGGTCTGGTTTGCCGAAGAGGCCACGCGGCTGTCCTTTGCTGCTGGCGCCGTCCAACAGGGTACAGCATGGCTGGCCCTGGCCCAGTACGGCCCCGATGCGAAAGCGGCGCGGGCATGGCCGTTTGCCCGACTGATGCGGCGGGGCGATCCTTGGTCAACGATGCGGGGAGAGGCCTGGCGCATCGCCCCGACAGAAACCAGCCGTTCGAACGCGCGGACGCTGGCGCTGCTGAACATCCTTGATGCCATGGGCGATCCCGTCAGTACGGACGATTGGGTGCGGCTCGTAGAGGGAGCCGGTCTGCATCCGGTGTCCCTGCCTTCCCTGCCAGTGTGGCATGGACTGGCCCAGGCAGCCAAGGCTGGGCGCGTGGGCGAAACGCTTCTCCTAGCTCTGGTGGCTTTGGGCGGTGACACGCCGGCGACAGCACCTCCCCTCACCCTGCATCATGTCATCGTTGCCCTGCGACGGGTCGGACTGGAGGAGGAGGCACAGACCTTGGCGGTCGAGGCCATGGCAGAAAGGGGTTTGTAGGCAGAAACCGGCCTGTCATCGGAAGATGACCAGCCGGTTCAGCCGCTGTTGTCACACACCCGAAGGGGCATGGGAAAGGGAGGGTTTGCACGCTGCCGCCATGGAGAAGCCAGACAGGCCGAAGACGAGCCGACCGAGAAGGTCGCTAGGTGTGGCGTCGATCGGATCGAAGCCGAAATCGCTTGTGACCACTGGCAGCCCTGCCGCCCGCCACGCCGCGAGCCCGCCGGTCAAATTGTAGACCACCGCCTCGCCATGTCGGACCAGCAGGCGGGCAATTGCCTCTGAGCGTTTACCGATCCCGCAGACGATGACCAAGCGTTTGCCAGGCTGGCGCGGGAAACACACGGCATCGAATTCCGACATGGGTGCCAGTCGTATGCCCGGGATATGGGCTTCGTTCCATTCCTCATCCTCACGGACATCGACGAGAATCGCCTCGCCCGCATCGTGCCAGGCGAATGCCACCATTGGGTCTATTTCAATCACGCTTTGGTTGATGATGCTCATGGCCTTCGCTTCCTGCCCAGCCTAAACCACTCTGACACTGTTGTATGAACATATTTAATCAACCATATGATAAGAATCAACAAGAAGTATAGAACTCTATAGTATTTTTTATAGTATTTTTTTATGAAATACGTTTGTTTAATGTGAAATATGCCAACAAAGACCACCCGGGCAGATCCTGGACCTGCAGCATCAGGACATGATCCAGGGCACTCCGTCGGATTCACATCTATGGCCCGTTTCAATCAAGGGGGGTATAGAGACAGGGCAATCGAGTAAAGGAATGAGATCACAACCCACAAAGTCGTCATTCTCTTAAGTTATAATATATGCTACATATACAATGTATAAATTGTTGATAGACCTTATCTTATCTCTATAAGATGTATATAAGCGCCGCGGCCTGTGCAATCAGACCATTCCTCCCACCCAGGCCCCCCCATCGGAGGACAGCAACTATTAGTATTGACTTTATTCTAAGTTGCCTTAGTAGGCTCCATTCCAAAACCCTTCTCCCCCGAGGGGGCAGGCCCCCCTCAAGGGGGTCTCTTTCGAGACAGAGTCTGTCGGGAGAGGATCGAGGGGAGGGGAGGGGAGAGGGGGCGTGAAGCCCCTCCATCTGGGATCTGCAAGCCCTCCCCTCGATGGGGGAGGATTGGGTGGGGGTGATGTTTCCGCCTGGAACTTGTCAGCCCCCGTGGCACAAGGGACGTGACCGTCGCGGGCCCCCCCCCCCGATCCAAGGGGGAGGGAGTCTGCCCGTCAGAGGGAGGGCGTGTTCCCTTCCGGAGGAAGGGGGATACCTGATGGGGAAAGCAACGGTTCCACACCATGCCGGGGCAGACTTGTGAGTATATGATAGCGCTTTCGCAGGGGTGGCGCGAAAATTCATGACAAACTTCCTTCACCCGATTGCCCTGGGTATAGGGACATGAGCGCCAACCTGTTGACGATTCTTAGTAAACACACCTCGTCATGCGCGGGCTGGACCCATGATGCATGGCGGAATCTGCAAGTGAGTACCTACGCTCTCACGACGCTCCCACGGTTCGTTGTTCCTTGGAATCCGCATGCGTCGCCCGGAAGAACCGGAAAAATAATATTGTGTGCGCATTTTCTGGAATTCGTATAATCGCGGCTGCTCAAAGTGCCCACCGTCACGGCAACTGATCGACAGCAAACACCAGATGATCCGGAGAAGCCCAAAACGGGCAAGTGGGGAAGAGTGGTATACACCATCCTGGCTGCTTGCTGTACTGGCCAAGGCACAGGCCTTTGACCTCGACCCTTGCGCATCACCGGACGATCATCCCCATGTGCCCGCCACTGTGCGCATTGCCGGAACCGGGACGGCGGACGGCCTGACCCAGGAATGGGCGGGCTGTGTTTTTGTCGATCCCCAGCACGGTTGCGGACCTCTTGAGCGCTGGGTAGACAAGGCCCTCCGATCAGTGTACTGGGACCGGACAGCCTGCGCTGTGGTGGCAACGTTGCCGGTGACTCCGCAGGCCGTGTGGTGGGTGACGTATGTACGCGGCTGGGCCAATGTATTTCTGGTCCGGAACCGGATACGGGTCGGTGCGCATGTTCAGCAACCTCCGTTTGCAGCGGCCTGTGCCATCTGGGGGGATGCGGCGCCCTTCCGAACTGCCATTGATGCGCAACCGCCCTCGCGGGCGAACGGGGTCTGGCTTGCCGCCTACCGCGCTGAAAGCCGCCAAGCTCCTTTTTTGCAATCGTTCACAACACGGACCAGAATGCAGCAGGTCTATGGCAGCTATGAGAGCTTCCGAGAGAATCTTTCCCTCTGGAATGCGCGCATGACGCCTGAATACGTCGCAATCACCGCCACTGCCCAAGAAACAGGGTCAACGGGGCAAGTCGAGCGTATCCGGTTGAACCGGGAGGGTTATGTCACCCATATTGAGGGGCGCTCCATCTTTCGCCGTCGGTCTCCGCGATCATGAGCGAGGGGGCGTTCCAATTGCAGAAGGCAGGTTGGTCATGCGCAAGATCATCTATTATTACAGTGGTACAGTCACCAATTTCGAGATTGAGGAAACGCATTACAAGGATTTCGCCCGCAATCTCAAGGAAGACCGGCGCAATAGCGACAGGGAACTGAACCGGGCGCGCGGGGTACTGGGTGCTTACGTTTGCCGCGAGACCGGCGAGGGACCCGGTCCTCTGGAACGCATCGCAGCCTGTTATGTATGGAATTATTTCAATACGCATACCGCGGCCGACCACTGCATCAAGGGTGATGTCATGATCGTGGATCTGGACGGGACGGGAACGACCATCGAATACGTGGCCGCAGTAGACGTGCAGCTCAAGCCCCTGTGAACACTCTGTCTCAAGGGCCCTCCATCCGGAGCCGTTCCAGGGGGAGGGGGACAGGCGTTGCAGAAATTCCGTATCCTCCGGGAGGCTGCTCCTTGTGCAAGGTAGGTGTAAAAGTATAAAAAGCAGCAGTCATTGTTTATTTCGCAAGGGGGAGATCTGTCCAAGCGGCAATTGATGTCCTGGTTCTGCAGCAGAGGTGTGCCATCTGGTGCACGGTTGCTCACTTTCGGTGCGATGTCAGCAAAGCTCAGCGCCCGCAGGCGGTTCGGAATCACGCCGAGTGCGATCAAACTCCGCACCACCCCGGTCGCCCGGGCCGCAGACAGCCCCCAGTTGGAGGGAAATTGCGGTGTATGGATCGGCACGTCATCAGTGTGGCCTTGCACCTCGATCTGGAAATCATCGTAGTGCTGATTGTTCAGAACCTCGGCAAGTTGCCGGATGACCGGCACGGCCGTGGGCTTTACGATGGCTGAACCGGAGTCATAAAAGACCGCACTCACGAACTCGATGACGATGTCCATCGAGTCCTATCCTACATTAGCTACCCGGTCGATCTCCAGGTTGGTGACGATGTCTTTCATATCTTTTTTTAATCGCTCCAGCGGCCGTTCTATTTCTTCCTTGCTGATTCCCTTTTTCAGACCGGCTTTGACCTGTTCGAACTGGACAGCATCGATTTTCGAGATGGAAATCAGCATCACGAAAAAAGTCAGGAGAAGCGTGACAATGTTGGAATAGGCCACCAGCTAGTCCTCGCAGTGCTCGCACCTCCTCTCCAGCACCGGTCCTTGTCTTGAAACTCATCTGCGCTCTTTCAAGTGCCGTTCGATGTTGAAGTGGATCGCCGGATCAAGATAGCTGTTCACCCTATCCTGGATGTAACGCGGGCTTTTCCGCTCGGCCAGAAGGGCCAGCCCCTTCGCCACAAGATAATTGCGGAAGCGTACGATTTCCTCGCGCCGTTGCACATTTTTGGTGGTTGGTAGTAACTCTACTAGTTGTATATTGACACAATAAAAAGTTGTTATCAGGGCAATCGCCGTGCTAGAATAAATCTTCGATGGATCCGCCGTCATGATATCGAGCCTGATGATCAGGCCGACCAGCGTCCCGATCATGCCAAAAGCCAGCGCGGTGCTGGCCATGCTGCGCAGGATGTCTGCCAAAACGGTTACTCGCTGAGAGGTTGTCTCTACGGTGTTGGCCAGGATTTCACGCACCTCCGTTCCGGTGTAGCCGCTGATGACAAGATCAATTGATGACGAGATCAATGGCAAAACCCAGGAAATAGTCCTGATGACGGACCTTGCCGGCATCAGCCTCCAGCCCGGGCAGGCCGCTCTTTTGAACGATGTAGCCCCAGCGGATGACGCGCCCGACCTTCGCTTGTCAGGACCTGCCAGCCGATCCGGGGCGCAAAGAAGATCGATCTCATAATCTTGAGCGCGTTTAGAACATAGCGCGGCTCATAGGCAACAAAGGTTGCCGCAAAGGTTCCTCCGACCACCATGACAAAACTCGGCAGGTTGATGAAGACCACGTAATGGCTGGTGCCCATTACCACCGAACCGATAAACAGACCGAAACTGAACAACACGCCAAGCAACGTCGCGAAAGACATTGATCAATCCTGTCGTATTCCCTTCACACGCTCCCCCTGTTCCCCCCTGTGTAGGCCAGACAGAAAGGATAATCAGTCAAGCGTCACTTCCATGTTATCGCGCCCCACGAAAGTGCCCGACCATTTGTGACGGGCCTCGCTTTCCAGCTGCTCCATGAAAGAATCCACGTGGTCGGGATCACGATGAAAGATGGCCACCCGGCACAGGCGGACCCCCCTTCTGCCAGGTGGAATGCCCCCAGCCCCAGCCGACCTTGGCCGGAAATTCGTCGTCAGTATAGGTGCTGTCATAGATGGCCAGATCCGTAAGCTCAATTATAGCAAGAATATTTTTATCAGGCTAACCTATAACGTGTTCAGTATCAGTGACATAACAGACTGAACGTCCGCCATGGTTGACCCGGTAGGCCGCCGCCCCATTGGGATGGTTCAGAGGCGTCGTCATGACCTCTATCTCTTCGGACACACTGAAGCTCTCCCCGGCGCGGAAATCTTCGAAGACCAGGTTGGCTCGCATGGCCTTGAGCGGCACCGGAAACGTGGGGGTTGGCCATCTGTCCTTCCAGTACATTCTGCACGCTGCCCAACTCCACCAGATGACCAGCCATGATCAAGAAGGAGTGGCCAGGCCGGAAGGCGGGTGCGAAAAACGGGAAACCATTGATATGATCCCAATGGGTATGGGTCAGAAATAACACGCTGTCCATGATGCCACGTTTCAGAAAATCGAGGCCGAGATTGCGAATCCCCGTACCAGCATCGAAAATCAACGGCTGTTCTCCGGCCGTAATCTCCACGCAGCTCGTGTTACCGCCATAGACCACGAGGGTTGGGAGACGGACAGACGATGCTGCCGCGTACCCCCAGAACTTGACCCTGACGCTCATGCCCGACTGCTCCTGCGGCACATCTCCCGACGCCATGGTCATTGGTACAATGGTATGAATGATCGTGATGAAATTAAGCAACTAAACGAAAAAAGCGAACATCCTGTCATGATTCTCGTGGTCTCTGCGGCCTTGACGGTTAATCAACGATCACCTTCTTACCTATCGTGAGACCAAGCCTCTCTACTGCGCGTCCCTGGTTCACGGCGATTTCCACAAGCCCGTTGGCATTTTCATACCAGAACGCCATACCGATAGGAACTTCGGAAAAAGTCTGCGCCCGTTGCAAGCGATGACAGCCGCACGACAACATCGCCTCCTGTGCGACGACCGAGGCACGCAGGCCGGTCATTCCATTGCCGAATCTATCAACATAGACGATGGCTGGCAGATCATCAGGCCAATCGGGACGTGCCACAACAGTCTGCGATACAGGTCTACCAGGCACAGGCTGGCCACGGGCCAGGTGGGCTGCAACCGGCGCGAACAGATCACGGCCATGGAAACTGGCTGTCAACCGCAGTGGCTGCCAAGTGATGACAAAGACTTCGACCCTGCCGGCCCGCCGCATGACCAGTTCAAACAGGCCGTTGTCAGGGCCAACGAACCATGCCCCGTCGGCCCGTACCGCCAGGGGCAACCGGGCACTACCAACACCGGGGTCAACCACGCACAGGAATACACTCTCCTCTGGAAATGCCGACACATAGGCTGCCAGCAGATAGGCGGCGGACAAGGGATCCGGGGCATCGGCCTGCAGGTTGACGACCGGAACGCCGGGGGCCTCGCGATACAGCACGGCCAGCACCTGACCAATATAGGGTCCTTCAAGACCAAAATCCGTGAAGGAAATGATCATGAATCACCTGGACGCTGCCAAGACCCCTTCCCCTTGAGGGGGAAGAGGGGCTTTCTGTCAGATGTATGATCAAGATGGTACAGTTTCACCATCTTAAGTTTAATCTTCGCGGAAGAAATTCATCTCTACGAGCATTTCCTTCATGAGGATGACACACCTTTCGTCACATCGCCGCACGCGGCTTACCCAGAAGAGTGGCCATCTTCTGATCAAGAAGCGTGATCTGCTGCGTCACCTGTCCAGACAGCTCTCCGGTTGCAATCAGTACTTCGCCCACGGCATGGGTGATCGCGCCGGACGCCTGGTCGATCGTGCCGATTTTCTCCGACACTTCCCGGGTTCCCTGCGCGGCTTCGTGAACATTGTGGACGATGTCACGCGTCGCCTGGCCTTGATTCTCCACCGCATCGGCGATCGTGGTCGAGATGTCGTTGATGTCACTGATCGTCCCCTCGATTGCGCGGATAGCGGACACGGCTTCGGCTGTGGCCGACTGGATGCCGGCAACTTGCTGCATGATGTCTTCGGTAGCCTTGGCGGTCCTGATTGGCAAGATGTTTGACCTCGTTGGCAACCACGGCAAAGCCTTTGCCTACTTCGCCAGCCCGGGCCACCTCGATGGTGGCATTGAGGGCGAACAGGTTGGTCTGGGGCGGTGATGGCAGTGATGAGCTTGACCACCTCGCCGATGCGGCTGGAGGACGTGGACAACCCAGCCCACCAGGGCGCTGGTGCGTTTGGTCTCGTGCACAGCCTTGCCAGCCACTTCGGCAGCCCGTCCGACCTGATGGCCGATTTCATTGATAGAGGAGGATAGCTCTTCGGCAGCCGTGGCAACGGACTGCACGTTGCCCGACGCCTGCAGGGCGGCACTCGCCATCGCTGAGGCCTGCCGGCTGGTTGATTGGGCCTGTGTTTCGACGGAACGGGCGATGGTATCGACCCCGTGTGCTGCCGTGGTCACCGTGTTCTTGACCAGCTTCATATAATAGTCGAGGTCTCTGGAGAGAGCCAGGAACTCCCCTTGCTGTTCAGCCATCGTCGCACTGGCCCGATTGATGGAGCGGCTGGAACGCAGGAAGCATACCCCCCACATGTCGCGTCTCGACGACGCGGCGATGAAATCTGCTGGCCAAGAAACAGTCAAGAGCTGCAACAGCCTCGTGGATGAATGCATCCACACGGTCGATCAGATCATTGGTCGCATGCAGCAACTGGCCAACCTCGCCCCTTCCCGTATTCCTACGATGCGCTCATGAAAGTTGCCGCCGGCTACGATACTGCATAAGGTCGTGGCACGGTGGATTTCTCTCTGAACACGCACAAGATTGGTAAATGCCAAGCCCCAGCAACAGCAGCACACTTGCCGTTTCTGCCAGAGTTCCCAGCGTTCCGCCCTGCCTCGCGACGTCAACGATCCAACCCCCGAGAACGAGGAGGCCGGCGATGACAACAAAACCTATCGCCTTAGAGAGAGAAGATAAATTCGTCATAGGTGCTCCCCCGTTCTACAAGAATGCGCATCAGCTTGTCGTAGGAGGCCTGCGTGCCTTCCTTGCCGTTCGTGAATCTGTTTTCCTCATCCCGAAGAAGCCGATAGGTCGGCACGATGACTTCTTCCACGACACATTTCTCCGTCCTGCGGCGCGTCGAATGATAGCCGACGATGTTGCCTCCCGCGTCGAAGGGGGGCGTCACATGCGTCATTACCCAGTAATGATCGCCGTTGTGGGCGCGATTCACGACATAGGCGAAAGATCTCCTTGCCTGCTTTGATCCTCTCCCACAACAGCCTGAAGATACACCGCGGCATGTACGGGTGCCGGATAATGCTGTGCGGTGCGCCAATCAATTCCTTTTCGGTATAGCCCGCCATGCGCACGAAAATCTGGTTGGCATACGTGATGCGGCCTTTCCGATCCGTCTTGCTGACAATGAATTCATCGGCGTCGAAGAGACGTTCCACGCCGGGCAACAGCCTTGGATCCTTTATCGTTCCCTCCCTGCTACCCCTGCCCGATAACGGCGGCATTGACGTTCCCTCGTTTATGACGACGACACTTCTCTGCCTGAGGTTGAACACACCCCACCTTGTGCTCATCCCGCTTTTTGGATACAAACGCTGCGAAATCTTATGGCATTCACGCACCAAATATGCCTTAAGTCAAGGCCCTTCTCTCCCGGCCCGGCGCATACGAAGAGACGGATGCTCCACGCCAGATCGATTTTGCAAGACCAAGTCTACCTGCCACACAGGTTCGCAGCCGCGGGGGAAAAGGTTACGGAGGGAACATGGCATACAAGAACGACGATCCATGGGATGAATGGATACGTTCCGTACAAGACGGGAACGCGATGGCCTACCGGCACCTTCTGACTGGGATCGCCGCAGTAGTGCAAAAGGTCATCCTGCACTGCTGGGGTTCTGTCGAGAACATCGAAGATGTGGTGCAGGATGTGCTCCTATCGGTGCACACCGTCCCGCCCCATACCTACGACCCCGATCGGCCGTTCCAGCCCTGGCTGTATGCGATCGTCCGCCACCGCATGGCCGACGCCACCTGCCATTATGTCCGTCGGGCCGCCAACGAAGTCACGGTCGACAGCTTGCCAGAAATTTCTGGTGATCCCGCAACCAATTTTCATGAAGATGATGTGAACCATCTCCGGCAGGCGATCGCAGCCCTACCACCGGCACAGCGGCAGGCAGTGGAAATGCTGAAACTGAACGAAATGTCGCTGAAGGAGGTGTCCGCGGTGAGCGGTCAGAGTGTCGCAGCCCTGAAGGTGGCCATGCATCGGGCGATGGAAACCTTGAAACGGGTCTTGCGGCCGGAACGATGAGATCCGTCCGGCAGAGAAGCAGCAAACAGGACATGCTGCCGTCCCCTGTCCGGCTATCCTGTGCGCCTCGGGGTCCGTCGGGAGAGGACCAAGGAGGGAGCAGGAAGCCTTTTCCGCCTGGACTCTGTCAACCCTCTCCCTTGATGGAAGAGGGTTGGGCGGGTGGTGGTTCCGTCTAGAACTTATCAGCCCGCGGGCCCGATGGCGTGACCGTTGTAAGCCCCCACCATCGGACCAAACGTCGCGATTACCCCCACCCCGACCCTTCCTCGATCCAAGGGGGAGGGAGGGTGCAGGGATGTCCCTTCTACAAATCAGTGTCATTCCCATAATGAGAATCGCTGTCACTTGACGTCAATCATCTTGGTATATTAAACTGTACTCTTATGAAGAGATTCCAGTCTTCCCGAAGGGGATACAGACATCGGGGCCGTCCATAAACAGCCGCAGTGTGGTTGGAGATTCTCACTGTGGCCTGTGAAGGGGAGGGAGACCATGAGCCATCCTGTCATCCATCCCGGGAGAGTTCTTGCGGGCGAACTGAAAGCGCTTGGCGTTACCCCGACGGAACTAGCCCGGCAAATCGGAGTGCCACCCAACCGTATCAGTCAGATCATCCGCGGCAAGCGGGGAATTACGGGGAATACGGCGCTGCGGCTCGGGCATTGGTTTGGGACATCCGCGGAAAGCTGGCTCAGCTTGCAGATGGCTTATGAAATTCATGCTGCTGAAATAGCGATCGGCGCCAAGGTCGGGCAGATGCCAACCAAAACCTCTGCGCCCGGGGCACCTGATATCTGAGCTGATCGAAACGTCATCAGCCGCCGGACAGAAGGTGCGAAAGGAGGAACAAAAGACCGCCGACCAGAGCGCCGACGGCAGTGCCGTTGATACGGATGTAGTGCAGATCGCGCCCGACTTCCCGTTCGATGCGGTTGGCGACCGTGCGCCGTTCCATCGCCGCACCACGTCGGCAATGAAAGCGCCGATTTCCACGCGCCAGGGTACGACAATCGTGCGGACCAGGAATTCAAGGCGCTGATTGATCCGCAGCCGCAAGGGTTTTGTCTGTGCGCACGGTCTCAGCTATGTCTTGCAGACTGCGGGTTAGAGTCTGCTTCAATCTTGAATCCGCGGCTGTAGCATCATCGGCGACTCGCCGCTTTGCCTCGTCCCACAGAGCGGCCAGAATCGTGTCATAGATGGCCATGATGACCACCTCGGCGATATGGCGATCAACGGGGCCGGGGATCCCCCATGCACTCTTCGCACTGGCCTTTTCGTAGATCTGCTGTTCGTGCTCGGCGACCAGGCGCGCCGTCAGTGTGAGCGCGTCGTCGATTAGAGCATGATGATGCCCAGAATCGATCATAACGTGCAGGGTCCGCCCCATGAGGACAGTCGGATCAAGCGCTTTCAGTTACCCATGCAGGGCTTTCTCCATGAAAGCGCGCACGGTCTGGCCCTCCAGAGCCTGTGCATCAGGTAAGGCACGCCCGTGGCCAGGCGACGGGCCAGGGGGCTTCGGCATGCGGGGATCGGCCAGCCCAGTGGCTCAAGGCTCCGGCGGGATCCAGGGCGTGCAGTTTGCGGCCGACCGTGTCGGGATCGAGAAAATGGCGCGCGACGAAAGCCCCCAGTCCGGCACCGGTGTGATCCTTGTTGCGGGGAATCAGGGCCGTATGAGGAACCGGCCGCCTGAAAGGATGGCGGAACAGGGCCGTGACTGCGAACCAGTCGGCAAGTCCTCCAACTATGGCCGCTTCGGCACCGGTCTGGAGCAGGCGGATCCAGAATCCCGAATTTTCCACCAGTGTCGTCGTCAGGAGCACGGCGGTCATGCTAGCGACAAGACCGATGGCGGATACGCCGGGAACGTTGCAGTTCACGGTGCCGGGGGTCGTCAGAGGCAGATGGAGACGGGACATTCATGGAACCGGTACGGACAAAGGACGAGGCGATCGGGGTGGCAGAACCAGAACCACCCGGAAATCATTGACGTTGGTCAGGGTGGGACCAGTGGTGATCAAGCCACCGGCAGCGGCAAAAAAGCCATTGGCATCCAGGGCGGCGCGTGCATTGCGGGCCCGGGCCAGGGTGCCCTGGTCGATCAGGGCACCGGCATTGTTTTCGCTGCCGTCGATGCCATCCGTATCATAAGCGATTGCGTAAACCTGCGGATGACCGTCCAGGGCCAGGGCAAGCAGGAACTCGCTGTTGCGTCCGCCGCGGCCGTTTCCCCGCACCTGCACGGTCGTCTCGCTGCCAGCAGACAGGAGCACACAAGGAGGAGCGGCCGGCTGGGCGAAGCGGGGGGCACTCTGGCGGGCGATGGCGGCCATCACCTTGGCCACCTCGCGCGCCTCACCCTCCAGGTCACCCAGAATGACCGGGGTCACGCCGACCTGCCGCGCTGTGACAGCGGCTGCATCCAGGGCGGTTTACACGCGGGGGCGATGACCGTCGGCCGCCCCCAGCCCGAAGCCAATGGCTTGGGAGTCTTGGCCGCGGGGGCTGGCAAGGTGCGTGGCCACTGCCGGCGGTGACACGATCGGCCAGCGTTTCAGCACCGCTGCCGCCTCGGCCGCCGTGGTCGGATCGGGAACTGTGGGACCGGAAGCGATCACGGCCGGATCATCCGCCGGGGACATCGGAGATGGCCAGTGTCCACCACCTGCGCCGGCCCCGGACGGCAATGGCCAGCCGCCCTCCCTTGACAGCCGAGAGATGCTTGCGCACACAATTGATCTCGGCAATCGGTGCGCCACTCCGCAAAAGAGCCTGCGCAATGGCCTGCCTGTCGGGCAGCGTGAAACCCGGAGGCAGGCCCGTCAAAAGGGCTGAGCCTCCCCCTAGAACTAGGGCATAGCAACAGCTCCTCCTCCGTCAGGGAGGAAGCCAGATCCAGGATGCGACGGGTTGCATGGAGGCTTGATTTGTCTGGCAACGGGTGACCTGCTTCCACGACCTCGACCCGGCCGGCTGGCACACCGTAACCGTAGCGGGTCACGACAAGGCCTGACAGAGAAGCAGTCCAGGAGTCATCCACGACCCGAGCCATAGCCGCCGCCGCCTTGCCGGCGCCCACAACCATGGTGCGCCCGTGCGGAACGGCCGGCACAGGCGGCAGCAAGCATCGTTCATGCCTGAACCACCTCGACCGCCACGGCAAACATGGCTCATAAAAAGACTGCCGGCGTCTCAAGCCAGGAGGCAACCGTCGGGTATATCGGGTGCATGTTGGCAGTCCATATGTCACGGCAAAAGGGTATTTTGTCTCCGGCATCATTTAGATAAGATCATTGCCTGAGGGACTAACGTCTGTCTTAACGCAAGGCGGCTAACAAAACTGCTCATATGCGCTCATGATACACGGCAGTCTGTAAGATATAAAGCTTTAGATTGTTGACAGCGACATGAATTTACGCAACATGATCATGAAAATCCTGCGTGATAGCGGGGCACAGCGCATGGAAGGTTTCAATACCATCCCCCAGGCCACCCCTACCTGCGTGAGGTCCACCTTGATCTCTGATCATCTGCGAGATGGAACAGAGCCCGATTGACGGGGTTGGGCTAGCGTATACCCTGCGTTCTGGCAAGATCAAAGCCAATCAGCATACCCTCCTTCTGCTGGTGACTGTCAGCTAGGAGAGGCGGCTGACCACCCAAGCCACCCATGCCGGCGTCAACAACATCCTGCTGAAACCGTTTTCCGCAGAGGATTCTGCTCAAGCGTGTAAAGATGACTCTGCGCCGTTGACGAAACAAATATGCGAAAGACATAATGCTATTCTCCTATTCACATTCCAATCTTCCAACCACACCCTCTTATGGTTCTCTTTGCCGCTTTTTCCTTCCCTGCTTAGGCGAGATTGAATCCATGTCGGTCTTTTTCGCGTTCCCGGATCGCCCACACGTCTCCCCAGATGCCGTTCTGGAGCGGCTTACGACCTTGCACCCGAAGACCATCGACCTGTCCCTGGACCGGGTGTGGCGTCTCCTGCAGGCACTTGACCATCCCGAAGCCGCCCTGCCGCCTGTCGTCCACGTGGCCGGAACCAACGGCAAGGGTTCGGTGGTGGCCTACCTGCGGGCGTTTCTGGAGGCGGCTGGTCTGGACGTACATGTCTATACCTCGCCACATCTGGTCCGTTTCAACGAACGAATCCGCGTCACTGGCCGGCTTCTGGATGATTCTGCCCTCCTTGTGCTTCTAGAGGAGGTCGAACGGGTCAATACCGGTCAACCGATCACTTTTTTCGAGATCACCACATGTGCCGCCTTCCTGGCCTTTGCCCGAACCCGTGCCGATGTCGTGCTGCTGGAAACGGGGCTGGGAGGACGACTGGATGCAACGAACGTTCTGAAAAAACCACTCCTCACGATCCTGACGCCCATTGCCGTGGATCATGCACAGTATCTGGGCGGCCGTATCGAGGCGATTGCTGCCGAGAAGGCCCATATTCTCAAGCCGGGGGTAGGCTGCGTCACCGCCAAACAGGAACGGAAAGTGTCCAACATCATCGAGTTGCGTTCGCTGGAAGTGGGTGCACCGGTGTGGCGGGAGGGAAGCGAATGGCACATCCGCACGCATCAGGACGACAGCATGGTGTTTGAAGGTGTTCACGGACCATTGAAACTGCCCTTGCCGGCGCTGGCTGGCAATTTCCAGATCCGCAATGCCGGCTTGGCCGTTGCGGCTGTCGAGCGGTTGCCTTTCGCGGTATCGGCCACGTCGATCATGACAGGTCTGAAGACGGTGGAATGGCCCGGCCGCTTGCAATTGCTAGGGCGTGGCCCACTGATGGAGAACCTGCCTGCGGGCTGGGAGATCTGGGTTGATGGCGGTCACAACCCGGCTGCCGCCGAAGCTCTGGCCCGGCATGCCCGCACCTGGCGTGATAGACAACTCTTCATGGTTATTGGTATGCTGGTGACAAAGGATGCTGTAGGATTCATAAAGCCGATTGTTACGCGCTTTGCATGTATACGTACCGTTACTATTCCCCGCCAGCCGGCCAGCCTGGATGCCGAGGCCCTGGCAGCCCTGGTGCGGAGCCAGGGCCATCCCGACGTTCAGCCGGCCGAGTCGGTTGCCGCGGCGGTCACTGAAATCGTCGCCCGCGGCGGCGCGCCAGGGCGCATCCTCGTCACCGGTTCGTTGTACCTGGCAGGAAGCGTTCTGACCGAAAACGGATAGGCAGGCAGATGGCCACGCCCGCCATCGTCATGAGGCCGCCCACCACCCGCGGCCGCGTCAAAGGCTCGCCGAGAAGAAAGATCCCCCCTGCCATCCCGATCACCGGGGCCAGCAGCGTGAGGGGAATGATCCGGTTCAGGGAATAAGTGGCGATGAGCCTATACCACAAGGTATAGGCGACAATAGATGAACCACAGGCCGTGTAGAAGACTGCCCCCCAGCCGTGCCATGTCGCCTGTGCTAGGGCCTCCTTCTGGCCGTGCTCGAAAACAGCCGACAGTCCGAGCAGCGCAGGCACAGCACAGAGGGATGCCCAACCGTTCAGGGCAGCCGGGGGAATGGGGGTCAGTCTCTTGACGATCACGTTCGATACGGCCCACATCGCTGCCGCCGCTACGATGAATCCAAAGGAGAGTGGGTCGCCTCCTTTGGATTCACCGGCCAGAACGGCCACACCCCCGAATGCCAGACCAAGACCGAGCACCTCCCTCCCTCCCAACCGATCGCCAAAGATCAGCCATGCCAGCATGGCGCTGAAGGGAACACCAAGCTGGATGATAACGGCCCCCGTCACTGCGTCGATACCTCTCAGACCCAGGAACATGAACCCGAAATGACCCACTCCCATCACGATCCCCAGCATCAGTATGCCGGGCCACTTGTCCGGCGTAGGACGGAAGAACGGAGCCATCAGGGCTGCCACCAGGATGCACCGCAGGGCGGTCAGAAATAGAGGTGGAATTTCTTGTATGCCTGTCCGCACAACAATGAGGTTAAGACCCCAGAGGATCATCACGCCTGCGGCGATGGCCAGATCGTGTACTTTCATGACTAGAAACTTCCAGAGCGTGACGATTTCAGGTTGACCCGGGAGGACGAGCATCCCCCCTACCCCTTCGTGGGTCAGAGACCTTCGTTCCCAAGGAATGCGATCCGACGTGATTGCATCACGCCCAATGCCGTTGAAATAAGCGATCCCCCATTGGATCGGGGGAGGGCTTTTTGCGAAAGAGTCTGCCGATACGAATCAAAATGAATTCTATAATGAAAGTGGCCGTGCCCTGCCGTGTTTTCTTGAAGGGGTCAAAGGGAAGCGTTATAATTACTCGTCTTTCCAGGTGGACGCATACAAGCTGATGAACCAGAAAGGGAATGGCGGCATTGCTTCGTGTTCAGGGGCGAAGAGGCGTGATGAAAAAGCCTGTGATGGTGGCCGTTGGTTTGATGCTGGGCACGGGAAGAAGCGGAACGGCCGCCGGGGGAAGTGAAGGGCTTTACCTGCATTTTGACAGTGGCAGTTTCTCTCCGGAACAGGGCGGGGAGACAGCTCTTGTCGAGGGAGGAATTGGCTATCGCGTGAACCAGTATCTGCGCAACAACATTACGCTTGCCTATCACCCCGACTACGGAGAGACATTGTGAGAACACGCAGGAGGGGAAAGTGCCAATTTCAGGATGGGAGGAAGCGCTGTTGTCGGCATGGTGAACGTTTATGCCGATATCGCGAGATTTGGCAGGGTTACGTCCTACGTTGGTGGCGGAATTGGTTTTGCTCGGGAAAGGATCGTTAATGATACCGTGATAGCGCCGGGCCTTGGCGTGATGGGCATGCTAACAGGGGATGCGAAAATATCTCTGGCATGGCGGCTGGCATTGGGAATTAGTGTTACGGTTGCGCCCAATTGGACGATAGACGGGGGATGTTGTTATCTCTATTTGGGTGACGCTGGCGCGGGTGATTCCTTTGTTGTCAGCGG
Source organism: uncultured Rhodobacterales bacterium (assembly GCA_964624075.1). Classification (GTDB taxonomy): domain Bacteria; phylum Pseudomonadota; class Alphaproteobacteria; order Rhodospirillales; family Rhodospirillaceae; genus CAZUWH01. The sequence continues at coordinate 53,111 of CAZUWH010000009.1, read as the reverse complement.
TGTTGCCTCTTCTGGAGGTACAACGGAGATCAACGGGAAAGCGCATGAAGCACGGCTGAGGATGCGTTATCAGTTCTAGTCTGCCCCGGAGGGAAGAATGTCGGAGTGTCTGACCATTCATTTCGGAGAGGGGGGGGGGAGGAGAAAGGGTATCGGTTTCCTCTCGGGGCGGGTTATAATCCAGAACAAGATGGCGGAGAGATGGCGCATGATGTCTGCGCGGGCAGCTTGTTTTCGTGATCTGCTGACTACCCCGGCGCTGACATTCCTGATGGAGGCGCACAATGGTCTGTCGGCCCGGGTGGTTGAGGACGCCGGATTCGCGGGCATCTGGGCGTCTGGGCTGTCGATGTCCGCGGCGCTCGGGGTGCGTGACCGCAACGAAGCCTCGTGGACCCAGGTGCTGGATGTGCTGGAGTTCATGGCTGATGCCACGACGATTCCCGTTCTCGTCGATGGTGACACCGGCTACGGGGATTTCAACAACTTCCGCAGGCTGGTGAGAAAGCTATGCCAACGGCAGATCGCTGCCGTGTGTATCGAGGATAAGCTGTTCCCTAAAACCAATTCTTTCCTCGATGGCAATCAGACCCTCGCCGAGGTGGATGAATTCTGCGGCAAGATCAAGGCCGGTAAGGACAGTCAGAGTGATCAAAATTTTTCTATCATCGCGCGTGTCGAGGCACTGATTGCTGGTCACGGCATGGAAGAGGCCTTGAAACGGGCCGAGGCTTACCATGCCGCCGGAGCGGATGGTATTCTGGTCCACTCCAAAAAATCAACTGCTGATGAGATTCTCCATTTTGCGGCTGCGTGGGGAAACCGCGCTCCTCTTGTCATCGTCCCGACCATGTATCACCTCACACCCTCTGACCGTTACCGTCAGGCAGGGATTTCGATGTGCATCTGGGCCAACCACAACCTGCGAGCTGCGCTTGCTGCCATGCGTGCAGTCAGTGGCCGCATCTTTCGCGATCGGAGTCTGGTAAGCGTGGAAGAGCATATCGCGAGCGTCTCCGACGTGTTCGAGATCGCGGGAGAGGCCGAACTGAGTGAGGCCGAGAAACGCTACCTGCCAGGTCAGCGGCGCACAGTCAGCGCCATAGTGCTAGCGGCTTCCCGCGGCAGTCAGCTTTCCGTTCTCACCGCCGATCGACCCAAGTGTATGCTGGATGTGCGCGGTGAACCATTGCTGAAACGGCTGGTGCGTTCCCTGATCGGGGCCGGTGTGCGCAGCGTGACCGTTGTCGCCGGCTATTGTCCAGCGGCCATCACGCTCCCAGACATCGACAAGATCATCAATGATGCTCATGCGACGACGGGGGAGGCGGTGTCGCTGGCCTGCGCCGAACACAAGCTGAAGGGCGAGTGCATCCTTTCTTATGGCGATATCCTGTTCCGGGACTACATCCTGTCGGAGCTGTTGAATGCGCCAGGGGATATTGTTCTGGTTGTAGATAGTGGCCCCCCCGAGGGTGAGGTCAAGCGTTCCCCCGACCTGGTTCGCTGTACCTTGCCGGCCAGTCGCGCCTACCTGGACGACCGGCCGGTCGCATTGCAGTGTATCTCCCCGACCTTGACACGCGCGCAAGCCTGCGGTGAATGGATCGGACTGGCCCGGTTGTCGGCGCACGGAGCCGCCCTGATGCGGTCCGAACTTGCCGCTATGCGCGCAGATGGAACGCTTGCCACCGCATCGCTGCCAGATCTATTCAACCGTCTGGTAGCCAAAGGTCATCCGCCACGAATCGTTTACATTACTGGTCACTGGCTGGATGTCAACGATGCCTTCGACCTCGCCCGGGCGAGGAATTTCCTGTAATCCCTATGTGCCTTGCTCCCGTGTCCGTTCCAGTCCGGCGCGGGCAAGGACATCGGCTCGTTCGTTGTCCGGATGACCGGCATGGCCACGGATCCAATGCCACGTCACACGGTGGCGCGCCGCCGCCGCTTCCAGATGTTGCCAGAGATCCTGGTTCTTGACGGGTTGCCGCCTGGATGTCTTCCAGCCGCGCGCCCTCCAGCCCGGCATCCAGTCACGGATTCCCTTCTGAACATACTGGCTGTCGGTGTAGAGATTCACCTGGCAGGGCCTGATCAGCGCATCCAGGGCCTTGATGACGGCGGTCAGCTCCATGCGGTTGCTGGTAGTGGCTGGCGCACCACCTGATAATTTCTTCTCCACGCCTTTGCAACGCAAAACAGCTCCCCACCCGCCCGGGCCGGGATTGCCGGAACAGGCACCGTCGGTGAAAATCTCAACCTGCGTCGGGACGTCAGATGACGCCATAGATCCCCGGCTCGGTAACGCTGCGATGGAAACGGACCTTGTGAACGTATTCAAGCGGATTCTTGGGCCTGACGAAGGCCTCGGGCGGCGTGTTGAACCAGTCATACAGGCGGGTGAGCAGAAAACGCATTGCCGCTCCCCGCGCCAACAAAGGAAGGAAGGTCATTTCTTCTTCTCCTAACTGGCGAATACGATGATAGGCCGACACCAGATATCGTGCCTTGGTGACACTGAAAGTACCATCGGCATCGAAACACCAGGCATTCAGGCCTATAGCAACGTCATAGGCAAAGAAGTCGTTGCAGGCGAAATAGAAATCAATCACCCCACTGACCCGCCCGTTCTGGAAGAAGACGTTATCAGGAAACAAATCGGCATGAATCACGCCAGACGGCAAGGCGACAGGCCAGGTGTTTTCCAGATGGTCGAGCTCGCAACGGATTTCATCAGCCAGACTCGGCAGAACCGAATTGGCCCGTTCGGCCTCCGTCTCGAACAATGCGCGCCAGTCGTGCACCGAAAGGGTATTGCGACGAAATCCCGAATAGGTTTGCCCCGCCAGATGAAGACGGGCCAGGGTCTTGCCCAAGGCTAGACAATGCGCTGGCGTCACGCGTTTCGGCCACATCCCGGCCAGAAAGGTTACCACGGCCGCCGGACGCCCGCCCAGGGTGCGCAGGGCATACCCGTCACGGCCATGCAAGGGTGTCGGACAGACAATCCCTGCTCGCGCTAGATGCTCCATTAGCCCGAGGAAGAAGGGCAAATCGTCGGCCTTCACGCGCCGTTCGTACAGGGTCAGGATGAAAGTCCCGCGATCAGTCTGCAGAAGAAAGTTTGAATTCTCCACCCCCTCTGCGATGCCCTTGCAGGAAATGACGCGGCCGATATCGTATTCGGTGATGAAGCGGGTCAGTTCTTCATCCGAAACCTCCGTATAAACCGCCATCACAGCCCCCCACCCTGCCCCCTCTTACAGGTCGCAGATTACGGCAACCAACCGTCCGTCGCTACTGGTTCCAAATGTCAATGAAATGCCGACCCATACTCTTGAGCCTTGATCGTGATCTCCCCAGGCGCCGGCGGGGCCCGTATCCGCGGCCCTTGGCTTTTGTGCCATTCGGCGCACCGGCGGCAGCGGACATTTGAACGCGTGTCACGATTGACGCCTGTTGGTCTCAGCCGGCCAGGCGCATCGGCTGACGGCGGCGTCCCCATGTGCCGGGCGGGCCATGGAACACCCCGGCACATGGCGTACCGCATGCCCAGCAATGACCGTCATCGGTCAGGGCATAATGGCCGATCCGATACCAGTCACGCTCGATTACTCTCCGGCCGCAGCCATGGCAGTAGGTCGATCCGCCGTCACGATCATGGATGTTACCCGTATAAACGTAGCGCATGCCATTGGCGCGCGCGATGTCCCGGGCATGGTTCAGAATCTGCGGCGGAGTCGGTGGTCGGTTGGTTACCTTCCAGTCGGGATGAAAAGCCGTGAAATGGAGGGGCACGTCCGGTCCCAGCGTTTGCACCACCCACCGGGTCATGGCGTCGATTTCCGCCGGTGAATCGTTCTCCCCTGGAATCAGCAGGGTGGTCAGCTCGAACCAGACGCCGGTTTCGCGCCTCAGATACACCAGCGTTTCCAGGACGGGAGCAAGGCGAGCTGTTGCCAGCCGGTGGTAGAAATCCTCCGTGAAAGCCTTCAGATCGACGTTAGCCGCATCCATGTGGGCAAAGAATTCACGCCGGGCCGCCGGCGCGATGTAACCTGCTGTCACAGCCACCGTCCGAATGCCAAGGGCACGACAGGCGCGGGCCGTATCAACCGCATATTCCAGAAAGATCACCGGATCATTATAGGTGAATGCGACGCTGGGACAACCCAACTGGCGGGCTGCCTGAGCAATGGCCTGCGGCGTGGCCTGGTCCAGCAGACGGTCGAATCGGCGTGCCTTCGAAATGTCCCAGTTCTGGCAGAACCGGCACGTCAGATTGCAGCCGGCCGTGCCGAAAGAAAGAATCGGCGTGCCAGGCAGAAAGTGGTTCAACGGTTTCTTTTCGATGGGATCGATGCAGAATCCGGACGACCGGCCATAGGTGGTCAACACCATCTGCACGCCGTCACTCGCCCGCACGAAACACAGGCCTCGCTGACCGGCTTGCAGCGTGCACCCCCGTGGACACAGGCTGCACTGGATGCGACCATCTGCTAGCCGCTGCCAATACCGTCCCGGTACGGCGTCGGCAAAATCTTCCCTGATCATGGTCTCGTTTGCGCTTTCCCCGCGGGCCGGCCGGAAGGCCGGTCCGTGTCCGGAAAGTATTATACGGCTCCCGAAGATCCCTGACCATAGAAAGGCAGGACGACGACGCGACATTGTGGTGCTGTACTACCGTGCGAGAGGGTTGTACCTTATTATCCGTTCAGTTTAGTGTATAATGTGTCAACGTGTCAGGGAGGGTGGCATGGCTTTCGTGAGAACTGCCGTGGTGGCTGGTTTCTTTTACCCCGCTGACCCCGGCGAATTGACGACTATGGTCCGCAAGTACATGGCTCTGGCCCGGGGAGCGACCAACGCGGCCGTCCCGAAAGCGTTGATCGCGCCACACGCCGGTTACGTCTATTCGGGACCCGTAGCCGCCAGAGCTTACGCCCATCTCCTGCCGGCCCGTGGCCGTCTCAACCGGGTGGTCCTGATCGGTCCATCGCATCGGGTGGCGTTCCGCGGCCTAGCCCTGTCAAGCGCCGCAGCCTATGCAACACCCCTGGGAATCGTTCCCATCGACGGGGCGGGCGTGAACGCCTTGCGTGCCGTGCCGGGCATTGGCGTGCTGGACGCTGCCCATGTGCAGGAACACAGCCTGGAGGTCCATCTGCCATTTCTGCAAGAAGTTCTCGGTTCATTTACCCTAGTTCCGGTGGTAACGGGCGAGACCTCCCCTGAAGAGGTCGCGGCCGTGCTGGAAACGGCATGGGGAGGACCAGAGACAGTCGTGGTTGTCAGCACCGACCTCAGTCATTATCTGGACTATGATTCCTGCCGGCGTCTGGATGCCGCCACCGTGCAGGCCATCGAGTCCCTTGACGGCGAGACCATCGGTCGCGACCAGGCATGTGGCCAGGCACCGGTGCGGGGTCTTCTGAGCGTGGCACGTCGCCGGGGGTTGTCGATCGTCACTCTGGATGTGCGCAATTCGGGGGACACCGCCGGTTCCCGCGACCGTGTCGTCGGCTATGGCGCCTGGGCCCTCCTGGAGCCTGACACGCAGACGGAGGCGAAGCGGGAGGAAGGAGGTCCCTGGATGGACATTTTTGCCCGGCATGGCGAGACCCTCCTGCATGTGGCAGCGGCCTCTATCCGGTATGGCCTTTACTACGGACGCGGTATTTCGCTTGACCTCGACAGCTTTTCTCCGGCGCTGCATCAGCAGGGGGCGGCATTCGTGACCCTGAACCGCGCAGGCCAATTGCGCGGTTGCATCGGTTCGCCGCAGGCTTGGCGGGCTCTGGTCGAGGACGTGGCCGACAATGCCTTCAAGGCCGCCTTTGCGGATCCACGCTTTCGCCCCTTGCTGCGGCACGAACTGCCGGATCTGGAGGTGTCGGTGTCGCTGCTCACGCCGGCACAGCCGATGACCTTCCGCGATCAGGCTGATCTTCTGGCGCAGATGCGGCCAGGTCTCGACGGTCTGATCCTTGAGGAGCAGGGCCAGCAGGGATTGTTTCTGCCCCAAGTATGGGAACGGTTGCCGGGGAGAAGCGATTTCCTGACTCACCTGAAACGAAAAGCCGGTCTTGCCCCGAACCACTGGTCGCCGACTGTCAAGGTTTCTCGCTTCACCGCCCAAAGCATTAAAAGTGCCGACCTGTCCGATCCGGACATCTTGTGGAATACATCCGCTGAAACAGAATGAAACAATGGGGAAATGGGGAAAGGCGCTCCCGGGCCCCTCTCCTTTAGAGGCGTGGGACAAGGGAGCACGGATCTTGACAGAGAGCGAAAGAAAGGGAAAAGACATGAGCGGGGGGTGGGGTTGTCCGCACGAACAGAACGGTCTCTGTCGGCGTGTGCTTGGTCGTTCCTGCGATCCGGGCATAAAGGGTTGCATCCTGTCGGGACGATTCCGGTTTGCCAATCCGGCCAAGAACCGGAAGACGGCACCGCATCGGCAAACAGATGGCAAGAGGCTCGAGCCGTCACGAGCAGATTCTGAAAATTGACGGAAAGCCCAAACGACGTGCGAACGACAATGCCGCTTGAACTGTGCAATACCCTGAACCGCCGCAAGGAACCTTTTGTCCCTCTCGATCCTGCCCGGGTCCGGATGTATGTGTGCGGTCCCACCGTCTACGACCGGGCCCATATCGGCAACGCACGGCCGGTGGTGGTCTTCGATGTGCTCTACCGGCTGCTGAAACGGCTGTATCCGCGGGTCACCTATGTTCGCAACATCACCGACGTAGACGACAAGATCAACACCCGTGCCGCCGCAAGCGGTCACACCATCTGGGCCATCACCGAGGGAATGGCCCGTTTCTTTCACGAAGACATGGCAGCCCTGAACGCCCTCTCGCCCGATGTCGAGCCGCGTGCCACGGCCCACATTGCTGCAATGGTCGCCATGATCGAACGGCTGATCGAACGCGGTCATGCCTACATTGCCTCCGGGCACGTGCTGTTCAGCGTCCCGTCCGCGCTCAATTATGGCATTCTGTCGGGCCGCGCCCGTGAGGAAATGGTGGCCGGAGCACGGGTGGATGTGGCACCCTACAAACAGGACCCAGCCGATTTCGTCCTGTGGAAGCCTTCCTCTCCCGACCTGCCCGGCTGGGACAGTCCATGGGGTCGCGGCCGGCCAGGTTGGCATATCGAATGTTCGGCCATGTCGTGTTTTTACCTGGGCGAGACATTTGATATACACGGTGGCGGACATGATTTAATTTTCCCTCATCACGAGAATGAGCTCGCCCAAAGCACCTGCGCCCATGACAGGCCGTTTGTGCGCTACTGGCTCCACAATGGCTGGCTGATGGTCGAAGGTAAAAAAATGTCGAAGTCACTTGGCAACTTCATCACCGTACGCCAGCTCCTGGAGCGAGGTGTCGCGGGGGAAACCATCCGTCTTGCCATGCTGTCCACCCACTACCATCAGCCGCTGGACTGGACTGAAGATGGTCTGCGCCAGGCAAAACTGGCACTCGACCGTTTCCATACCGCCCTGCGGGCTGTGGCCGACGTACCTCCGGAACCGACACGGATGGAAGCCCCTGAAGTCATGGCTGCCTTGTGTGACGATCTCAACACGCCCCGTGCCATTGCCGCACTGCACGATCTTGCAACCGCCCTCAACAAGGCAACCAGCCGTGCTGACCAGATCCGACTCAAAGGCATGCTGCGTGATGGTGCCGCCATGTTAGGCTTGCTTGCCCAGGAACCCGAGGCGTGGTTCAAAATGGGCGTAGAAGAAACCGACTCGCCCCTCATTGAGGCCTTGATTGCCCGCCGTGCCGCAGCCCGCACAGCGTGTGACTTCGCAGAGGCCGACCGGCTCCGTGAGACCATGCGTCAGAAAGGGGTTATTCTGGAGGATTCCCCGACCGGAACAATCTGGCGGAGGGGCTGAACAGCAATTCTCATCATGGAATTTATCCCAATGCGCATCAGCAGGCCCCACCCCCCAAAGCTCTCCCCCATCAGGAGGGAGGGAGTCTTCCGCCCAGAGGGGGGGGGGGGGAGAAAGGGGTTCGAGAGGGATCCATGCGTATGGGGTCATGGGAGGCGTGCAGGATAGGGTGTGGACGGGGTGTCGCGGACCGTCATAACGTCGGCTAGAACATCCCCGACCAGATTAGCCAACCCCTCAAGACTGAACGGCTTGGGCAGAAAGTGAGCATCGGGCAGATCGGTCAGTTCGCCACTGTTGATGTCGTCGGAATAGCCTGACGTCAGGATGACCCGGATGCCTGGCCATTCCGCCCGCACCAGACAAGCGAGCGTTGCGCCGTCCATGCCCGGCATGACCGTATCGCTGATCAGCAGGGCAAGGCCGGAATTGTCGCGCACGACGGTGATAGCCACCTCGCCGCTGCTGGCTGTCAGCGCGGTATAACCTCTGTGGCGCAGAGCACGGGCCGCAAAAGCCCGTATGGTTTTCTCGTCCTCCACCAGCAGCACCGTTTTCCCATCCGGGAGAAGCGCAGAGGGGGGCGTGTCGTCTCCCGTGATGCCTCCTCCCATGATGTTGGGACGCGTTTCATCATCTGCCTGCCCTGGGGCTTTGGGTGGTTGCTGAGAATCGCGGGATGTCTGGACCGCCGGACCGCCATCAGGGCGGCGGCAAGACTCCGGGTGGAGGGCTTCACAGCCGATTCGACGGCCTGCTCGATCCCATAACGCGGCAGATAGATGGTGAAGGTTGCCCCCTCGCCAATGGCGGAGTCGACAACAATGAACCCGTCAGTTTGCCGTACGATACCATAAACGGTGGACAACCCCAGCCCAGTGCCAGCACCACCTTGTTTGGTTGAGAAAAACGGTTCGAAGATACGGCCGATGTCCTCCTTGGGAATGCTGGTTCCGGTATCGCTCACCTCGATCAGCACATAATCGCCGGCCGAAATGATCTCGGGCCCGCGCTGGGTGAGGGTGTTGAAGGTCACCGTGCCGGTGCGATGGACAGTGCCCCTTCCCCGGGCATGGCATCGCGGGCATAGCCGTTTTCATCGGCGGTCGGGTGGGCGGGGTTATAACGGCAGCTGAATTCGGAACGATCAGCCTGTATCCAGTCCATTTGGACCAGTTTAACCTCTGCCTTGTGGTTCGGCACACTCTTGAAAGTCATCACCTTGCGCCGATAGGGAGGCATCGCCTGGTGTCTTGGTGATCGAATCGGCATTGGCAAGATTTTCCGAAATTACCCTCAATAGTTTCATCTTGACCTTCATGCCCACGGTAGCAATCCGGTCCATGCGTTGCAAATCGTCTATGACGCTTACTCTCCCCTCTTCGATCTGTTTAACCCCCGTTCTTGCCAATGGCCACCCGCAACATACGTAGGTTCTTCTGCAAGAGGGTGGCCGCCAGTTCGTACTGGCTTCTGCTTTCGGCGATCTTGAGGGTCTGATCTTCCAAGACGACCGCATTGCCGCCTGGCGACTCTCCGTAAGCTTTCCGCACCTTGTCAACGAGAAACGGCCCCCGCTCCGGAATGGTGCCGGGGGTGTGGTCGGGATGCGTTTCGACGGCCGGGGCCGTTCCTGGCAATGGCAGCCATGGGCGCCTGGGCGCGGAGAAGCTTCTGGAAATCAAGTGGACGCACGTCACTCGGCTGGAAATCGGGCGTATCGGCATTGGCCACGTTGGTGGCCAGGACCTGCTCACGCTGGGCCATCCAGTCTATGTGCCGTTTGGCCATGTTGAACAGGGTCAGATTGGTCAGGTCCATCCTGTCCCCCCTTTTTGCGGTTCTTATTTCCTATATATTACAACTATTAGAGATCAACTACAGCCATGTATGACCTATAGGTACAGAATGAAATCGCTTAAGGAATGGTGGACAGGAGGTATGTGATCTTCAACAAGCATGGAAGGCATGTAAACACACAATTATACACGCATCAGCATCATGTTGGTGGCTCATCTGGTGCGGCGATTCGGTTCCTCCCTCCTCCCCTCACGTTCCCGTTCGCGTCGCCTGGCGGTGGTAGAAACCGTCGCCGTGGACGGCAAACGATGCTTGGTCCTGGTCCAACGCGATGCAACCGAACACCTCCTGCTGGTCGGCGGTGCCACCGACGTAGTAGTGGAAACGGCTACTCCCCCCGCCAGCAGCTTCCAGGAGAAGATGCCAGTCTCGTCTCGACGAGCACCCTCTCGCCTACGATGAACGCGGAGGATAGACCATAAAAGTCTCCCCAGGCGCCCTTCTGGGCGGCGTGGCTGTCTTCTGCATGGTAGCCGTTTTCTTCCCCTGACCGAGCCCCTGCTGGCCCTGGCGCAGTCGGCCACCACACTGGATTTCGGCGACCGCAGCGGTTCCACCACCACCGGCCGGATCATTCAGCTTGTGGCCCTGATGACGGTCTTGAGCCTCGCGCCCAGCATCCTCGTCATGGTCACCGTGTTCACCCGTATCATCGTCGTGCTGCACTTCACCCGTCAGACTGTCGGCACCCAGACCCAGACTAGCCCGTCCAACATGGTGATTGCCGGCCTCGCCCTGTTCCTGACCGGCTTCGTCATGCAGCCGACTCTGGAAAAGGCTTATTACGAGGGAATCGTGCCGCTGGTCGAAGGGGAGATAGACGAAAACGAAGCACCGGAGCGCATCATCGCACCCTTTCATGGTTTCATGATATGCAACGTGCGCGAGGTTGACGTCGCGCTGTTCATGGACATCTCGAAGACCAGACCAGTTGCCCACCCGGAAGGTACACCGCTCAAGGTCCTAGTACCGGCCTTCATCATCAGTGAACTAAAACGGGCCTTCGAAATCGGATTCCTGATTTACATTCCGTTTGTCGTCATCGACATGGTTATCGCCTCGCTGCTGATGTCCATGGGCATGATGATGCTGCCCCCGGCAATACTGGCCTTGCCATTCAAGTTAATCTTTTTCGTGCTGGTAGATGGCTTGGCCCTTCTGGTAGGCAGTCTTGTGCAGAGTTTCAGCCCATAAGATCTTCTCCAGAAGACAACGCCATGGATCATATCATCCGTGCAAACCCGTGCCGTCAGAGACGTATGCATACGAAAGTCATGTCTTCCCGTTGAAGCGTTCTCTGGACATCGCCTCATCCCAGCGATGCCTCGGCTTCGTCAAGGGCTGTCTGGGCTTCCAGCCAGACTTCTTCGGTCTCGGCAATGGCTGCGGCGAGCTCGGCCAGTTCCATCCGCAAAGCCTTGACCTGTTCGGCTACGGCAAGTTCGTTGCTATAGAGCGCCGGGTCGGTCAACCTGGCTTGCAGACCGGCCTGACGGGCCTGCAACGTTTCCAGACGCCGCTCGGCCTTAAGGACTACCTGACGCAAGGGGGCAAGACGGGCGCGAATCGCGGCACTCAACCGCCGCTCGTCCTTGCGGCTGATGCCACTGCCCCGAACGACCACGGCAGACTCTTCGCGTCGCGCCAGCCGTGTCTGCTCCAGCAGGAGCCGGCGATAGTCGTCGAGATCCCCCTCGAAGGACCGTACCGTACCATCGGCGACCAGCCACAGCCGGTCGGCCACCATTTCGATCAGATGCGGATCGTGCGTGACGAGAACGATGGCGCCCTGATAGGCGTTCAGCGCCTCCACCAGAGTCGTACGGCTGTCGAGATCGAGATGGTTGGTGGGCTCGTCCAGGATCATGAGGTGGGGAGCGCTCCGGCTCATGAGGGCGAACAGGAGCCGTGCCTTTTCACCCCCCGACAATTGGGCCACCGTTACGTCGGCCCGAGACTGGGTGAAGCCGAACCGGCCCAGATGGGCACGTACCCTGGCTTCGGGCAGGCCGGCCAAAACGCGCCCCATGTGCTGGAACACCGTCTCGCTCGGATGCAGCTCTTCCGTTTGATGCTGAGCGAAATAGCCGACCGTGAGCCTGGGCGAACACTGGATCGTTCCTCCCATGAGCGCAAGCCGGCCAGCCAGAACCTTGGCCAGGGTCGACTTGCCGTTGCCGTTGGCGCCGAGGAGGGCAATGCGGTCATCGGCATCGAAACGGAGGCTGATCTTGCGCAGCACCAGCCGGCCGTCGTAGCCGGCCACTCCGTCTTCCAGCACCAGCAAGGGCGACGGCAACGGCACCGGATCGGGAAAGTCGAAGGTCACGGACTGGTGCTCGACCACCGTTGCCGCCGGTTCCAGGCGTTCGAGCATCTTGAGACGGCTCTGCGCCTGACGCGCCTTGGCCGCCTTGGCCCGGAAGCGGTCAACGAACGCCTGGATGTGCCGGCGTTGCTCTCCCTGACGGGCAGCCGTCCTGCCGGCCAGTTCCAGCCGTTCGTGACGGGCCCGCTCGAAACGGTTATAGCCGCCACGATAGGAGACAAGCTTGCCGTTGTCGATGTGAAGAATGCGCCCCACTACCTTGTTCAGGAGGTCGCGGTCGTGGCTAATGAGCAAAAGCGTACCAGGATAAGACGACAGATGTCCCTCCAGCCATAAGGTAGCCTCCAGATCCAGGTGATTGGTGGGCTCATCCAGAAGCAGTAGGTCAGGATGGGCAAACAGGGCGGCGGCCAGGGCGACACGCATGCGCCAGCCGCCGGACAAGGCCTGCACCGGCTCCATCTGCCGGACGGAGGAGAAACCCAATCCGGCCAGGATGGCCGCGGCACGCGCCGGCGCGGCATGCGCTTCGATGGTGACCAGGCGTTCATGGATTTCGGCGATGCGCACCGGATCAACGGCGGTGGCTTCCTCGGCCAGAAGGGCTGTCCGTTCGCCGCCGGCAGCCAGCACCCGTTCAAGCAGGCTGTCGTCGCCATCGGGAATCTCCTGGGCCACCCAGCCGAGGCGGGCCCGGGGCCGGACCATCAGGGTCCCACTGTCTGCACCGACTTCGCCCATAATCAGCCGGAACAGCGTGGACTTGCCGGCACCATTGCGCCCCACCAAGCCCACCCGCTGGCCGACGGCCACCTGCGCCGAGGCACAATCAAAAAGGAGCCGGTCTCCGATACGGCAGGTAAGATCGTTGATCCGCAGCATGGGCGCGGTGATAGCACAAACGCGCTTTCTTCGAAAAGTCTCACGTGGAGACCTTTAAAAACCTAGAATTCGTCATTCCCGCGAAAGCGGGAATCCATGCCTGTCAGCATGGTATGGATGCCTGCTGGCGCGGGAATGACGGTAGTTATTTATACGGAGTCCGAAAATTTTCCGGACTCCGCGTCATCAAGGCGCGGCAGTGATCATTCGATCACCTTGCCCGGGTTCATGATGTTGCCGGGATCAATGATCTGCTTGATCCGGCGCATCAGGTCCAGTTCCACCGGATCCTTGCAGCGGACCATTTCCGCCCGTTTCAGGCGACCGATGCCGTGTTCCGCCGAGATACTGCCTCCCATGGTGGTTACGATATCGTGAACGATCCGGTTCAGGCGAGACCACTCGGCCAGAAAGTCCTCCCGGCTCATAGCGAGGGGCTGGCTCAGGTTGAAATGGATGTTACCATCGCCGACATGACCAAACGCACAGACCCGCACCCCCGGCAGGGCGGTTTCCACCGCTACCGTGGCCCGAGTCAGGAACGCGGGGACCAGGCTCACGGGCACCGAGACATCGTGCTTGATGCTGCCTCCCTCGTGCTTCTGCGCCTCTGGGAGTCCCTCACGGATTCGCCACAGCGTCGCGGCCTGCTCCAGGCTGCCGGCAATCACGGCATCTCTGATTACCCCCGCTGCGAACACCTGTTCCAGGAGGGCCTCAACGTTTGCACGTAAGGCGACAGCAGGGTTCGCTGTTGACAGCTCGATCAGGACGTACCATGGCCAAACCGTCTCGAACGGATTGGGGAGGCCGGACAGATGGCGAAGACAGAACTCAAGGCCAAGACGCGGGATCAATTCGAAGGCCGTCACCGAGTCGCCACTGGCCGCCCGGGCCCGCGACAGGAGAGAAAGGGCACTCTCCACATTTGGCAGGGCACAGAGAGCGGTCTGCGTGTCATGGGGGCGCGGGAACAGTTTCAGGACAGCCGCAGTAATGAGACCGAGCGTGCCTTCGGCGCCAATGAACAAATGTTTCAAGGCGTAACCCGTGTTGTCCTTAGCCAGGGCACGCAGGCCGTTCCATATCCGGCCATCGGGCAGCACCACCTCAAGCCCCAGGGTCAGATCGCGAGCAGTGCCGTAGTGAAGCACGTTGAGACCGCCTGCATTGGTAGCAAGGTTGCCACCAATGCAGCAGCTTCCCTCCGCTGCAAGCGACAAGGGCAGCAGGCAGCAGGCACCGGCAGCGGCTTCCTGCGCGTCGGCAAGAATACAGCCTGCCTCGACGGTGATGGTATAGTTGACCGGATCAATGGCGCGCACCCGGTTGAGCCGCCGGGTAGAAAGGATGATTTCATGCCCGTGCTCCCACGGCACGCCTCCCCCCACGAGACCGGTATTGCCTCCCTGCGGAACCAATGGCACCCCGGCCTCGGCACACAGGTGCACCACCCTTGCCGCCTCAGTGGTGGAGGCCGGCCGCACCACGGCGGTTGCACGTCCCTGATAAAGGCCACGTTCCTCGCGCAGGTAAGGCGCCATGGCGATGGGGTCCGTCACCATGCCATCCGGACCGACCACCTGGGTAATCCGGTCGACGAACGTTTCGCGTGCAGACATGGATAACATACTCCTGACCCGGGTGTTGCGCCTTTCGAGACTACAGCAGGCCGGGCTTCATGAGACGGTCGTGTTTCCCGGGCATGGCGATAGGCCAAGGCTCAGCATGGCCTTAATCCTGGATAATGCTGACACGGATGCGTGCCCGCCTGTTCGTCAGAGCCACATCTTCATGATTTTCTGGCCTTCCGGTGACAAGGTGACCAGCTGCTTGCTATCTTTCGACAGCCTCCAGAGGTTGTCCTGGAACATATCGTTATTTTTCAATGCATTGGTCGCCACCCCCGCGAAGCCTGTCCCCGCGAAGGCGGGGAGCGGGGGACTAGGGACAGCGCATTGTACCAGAGACGGCCCTAGACTCCCGCCCCCGTCTGCGCGAGGGCAGGCTTTTGCGGGAATGACGGCGGTTTTTTTAACGCATTGAAGACACTCGTTATGTTTCCAGACGTGCTCTTAGTCACACTGGCCATAGGCCCGCACGATCTGACCATGGTGGCGACATTCAGGACTCGCAAGTTCGACGAATGCGCCGGTCACGCTTTCCGGTGGCGGCAAACGACTCGGGTCTTCGCCAGGAAAAGCCTGCACGCGCATGCGCGTGCGGACGATCCCCGGATCAAGAAGATTAACGCGAATGCGGGTTTTGGTCACCTCGCCAGCGTAGACCTTGACCATCATTTCGAGGGCTGCCTTCGAGGTTGCATAGACTCCCCAGTAGGGAAATACGTCGGTGGCCACACCAGAGGTCACAAAGACAGCCCGCCCGGCGTCTGACTGGCGCAATAGCGGATCGAAACTGCGAATCAGATGGAAGTTGGCCGTCACGTTGACCGCCATCACCTGATTCCAGTCCTGTGGCGCGACGTGTTGCATGGGACTCAAGGGACCCAGCGTCGCCGCGTTGCCAACCAGCACGTCCAGCCGGCCAAAACGGTGATAGACGGCAAGTGCCATTTCATCGATTCTGGCATGTTCAGCCAGATCCTGGGGCGCAAGCACGGCGTGATTATCCCGGCCCAGGGCGCGAATTTCATCGTCCAGTTCCTCCAGGGCACCAACCGTGCGGGCCACGGCGATCACGGTTGCACCTTCGGCAGCAAAACGGCAGGCAACAGCCCGGCCGATGCCACGCGAGGCACCGGTGACAAGGGCGATGCGTCCTTCCAGGCGGCCGGTCCAGGTCTTCATCGGGGTAATAGTCTCTCTTCGGCCAGCAACGACAAGGGCGTTGACGTATTCATTTCCTGCTGATCGGTGAGAGGACTTGGGTAGCTGCCGGTGAAACAAGCATCACAGAACTGGGGCTGCGCGTCATGGCGGCCCTTCTCACCCATGGCCCGGTACAGACCATCCAGGGAAATGAAAGCAAGCGAATCGACTCCCAGCACGACCGTCATTTCCTTGACGTTATGACGGGCCGCTAGAAGTTTTTCGCGTTCAGGCGTGTCGATGCCAAAGAAACAGGGGTGCGCCGTCGGTGGCGAGGAAATGCGCATGTGAACCTCTACCGCGCCTGCCTGGCGCACCATGTCCACGATCTTCATCGAAGTCGTACCACGAACGATAGAATCATCTACCAACACAACGCGTTTACCCTGCAGCACGGCCTTGTTTGGATTATGCTTACGCTTTACCCCCAGATGGCGGGTGCGGTCGGTGGGCTGGATAAACGTGCGGCCGACATAATGGTTGCGGATGATCCCATATTCGAACGGAATACCGGATTCGCTCGCATAGCCCATGGCAGCCGGCACGCCGGAATCAGGCACCGCAACCACCACATCGGCGGGAACACAGCTTTCCCGGGCTAGTTCGACGCCGATCCGCTTGCGGACATCGTAGATGCTCAAGCCCTCCATGATCGAATCGGGTCGCGCAAAATAGATGTATTCGAAAATGCAGAACTGTCGCGGTTTATGGGGAAACGGCTTGATGGAACGCACGCCACGCCCATCGACCACCACCAGCTCACCGGGATCGATATCGCGAACGAATTCTGCCCCGATGATATCAAGCGCACAGGTCTCCGAGGTCAGGATGTAAGCCTTGTCGAGCTTCCCCAGTACCAAAGGCCGAATCCCTGAAGGATCACGCACGCCGATCAAGGCATTGCGGATCAGAGCGACTAGGGAATAGGCTCCTTCCACTTGGCGAAGCGCATCGATGATCCTGTCCTCGACAGTGGAATACTGGCTGATGGCGATCAGATGGACAATCACCTCGGTGTCGGTCGTGGACTGGAACAGGCAGCCACGCCGTACCAGGGCCCGGTGCAGAGTCATGGCATTGGTCAGGTTGCCGTTGTGGACGATGGCCAATCCACCGAATTCGAAATCGGCGAACAGAGGCTGGACATTGCGCAGAACGGTCTCTCCCGATGTTGCGTAACGGACATGACCGATGGCCCTGTCGCCCGGCAGACGGCCGATCACTTCTTCGTTGAAGTTTTCCGATACATGCCCAATGCCGCGATGGGAATAGAACTGTTCGCCATGGCAGCTCACGATCCCCGCCGACTCCTGACCCCGGTGCTGCAAGGCGTGCAAGCCAAGACCTGTGTGAGCGGCTGCGTCGGGATCGGAAAAGATGCCGAATACCCCGCACGCCTCATGCAGATGGTCGGCATCGAAAGGGTCGGTTGTGATCGAAGACATCGGTATTCCTGTCAGGCGTCATGGGAGGGGCTGCCCATCCGGCGCACGACGGACCGGAAGCGGGTTGGAGAGCTGCTGGTAGGTTTTCTCGGCTTCCTTCATCTGACGAACTCGTTCCACCGCCGCGGCGGTAGTACTCCTTGCCTTGCCAGACAACTCATCCGGCACCACGGCACGGATCAGGGCGGCACCGTGTTGCATCAGGAACAGGCTTCGCGCTCCCCGCAACCATGACGGGTGATCAGTTGGCTGCATCAGCGACTCTACCAGAAGATAGGCAAGGGAAACCACCAGCGCACCCCTGGCCAGACCAAAAAGAAAGCCCAGGGAGCAGTCCAGGGAGCTGAACAGGCTCGTCCGCAGCATGTGCGCAACGGCACGGAACAGCATCGACAAGACCAGCAGTGTGACTAGAAAGATGACCACGACGGCGGCCGCATCGGCAGCCCATGTCAGCGGGATCAGATCACGGGCAAACGGTCTTGCCCATACGAGCCCGTACAGGGCGGCAAAAACCGCCCCCCCCCAGGCGGCGATGCCAAGGATTTCATGAACGAAGCCACGCATGAAACCGATCAGCCCCGATAACAGCATCACGAGGCCCACCACGATGTCCCCTGCGGTCACCACCTGGCCGCTCATCTGCCCTCCTCCCTCCGCCGGAGAGAATCAACCATTACTTGAATGTGACCGATCTCGTGAATCGCGAGACTAGCGGCCATCTCCCCACGACGCAACCGTTCAGAGGAACGGGCGTGTTGCGGAATCATGGCCTGCGTGAACCCGAGCTTGGCTGTTTCCTTCAATCGTGCTTCTCCCTGGGCGACGGCACGCACCTCGCCCGACAGGCCGATTTCACCGAACACCACCATGTCCGATGCAACCGGGATACCGGTGGCTGCCGATGCCAGGGCCATAGCGACGGCAAGATCCGCCGCCGGTTCGGTGATACGCAAACCACCAGCGACGTTCAGATAGACGTCTCTCGTTCCTAAGGCAAGACCGCAACGGGCATCAAGAACAGCAAGAACCATGGCCAGCCGGTTCCCGTCCCAGCCGACCACGGCCCGGCGGGGTGTGCCCAACCCCGCCGGTCCAACCAGAGCCTGGATTTCCACCAGCATGGGCCGGGTCCCTTCGATGCCGGCAAAGACGCAACTTCCCGACACGTTGCCACGCCGTTCGGCTAGAAACAGCGCCGAGGGGTTGACGACCTCCACCAAGCCCCCACCGGTCATCTCGAACACTCCGATCTCGTCGGTGGGGCCGAACCGGTTCTTCACAGCCCGCAGAATGCGGAAGGGATGGCCACGCTCGCCTTCGAAATACAGCACCGTGTCCACCATGTGCTCCAGCACTCGGGGGCCTGCGATCATTCCCTCTTTAGTGACGTGCCCGACCAGGAATAGCACCAGTCCTCGCCGCTTGGCCAGGCGAATCAGTTCGTGCCCGGTCGCCCTGACCTGGGCCACCGTTCCAGGTGCCGAATCCAGGGTATCGACGAACATGGTCTGGATGGAATCGATCACCAGCACAGTGGGAGCGATGAGTCCGGGACCGTCCAGGGTGGTAAGAATATCCCGAACGCTGGTGGCTGCGGCTAGATTAACTTTTGCTTGTATAAGCCCCAGACGGACAGCCCGCAGCCGGACCTGATCCACTGCCTCCTCGCCGGAAATATAGATGGCGCGGACCGGAGGAGCAGGCGTTGTCTTTCCCTCCGATGGTCCCGACAGGGCGGCACACGCCTGCAATAACAGGGTAGACTTGCCGATGCCGGGATCACCCCCCACCAGAAGGACCGAGCCGGCCACCAGCCCTCCACCGCATACCCGATCCAGCTCACCAATGCCGGTGAGCAGGCGTGATGGCCCCGCACTGGCCTCCCCCAGCCCGGCGAACACGACCGCCCGCCCCCCCTTGGCCGGATCGAGCCCCTTGGGGAGAACGGCAGCCTTCACTTCCTCGATGATGCTGTTCCAGCTTCCACAGGATTCGCAGCGACCGGTCCACCGGGTATGCAGGGCCCCGCAGGACTGACAGACGAAGGTGGAAGAGGCGCGTTTCATGGGGTGATCGTCCAAGACAGACGGAGAACAGCATTCCAGAACAAACGAAAAACGAAAGGATTGCCGGGATGAGCGGGGAATCTCTAGCTCTTTTACACCTTCGTGTTTCTTGCCTTCTTCACCCCGCCAGGTGCCATTCAGGTCAGGTGGCCCGCTAGAAAGGCCACGGTCCGTGACCAGGCCTCCGCTGCGCAGTTAGGCCGGGAATCGGCCCGCTTGTCACAGTTGAAGCCATGCCCGGCCTCGTAAAGGTGACAGGCCACTTCCGGATGGGCGGCCATGATGGCCTGCCAGTCAAGGGGAGGGATAATGGAGTCGTGACGTCCAAAGTGCATCATCACCGGACAGAAAGGGTGCTCGTCAAGAAACTGGGCAATCTGTCCGCCGTAATAGCAGACCGCCGCCTGGAACGGCAGGCGACACGCTGCCAGCCAGGCGAGTGAGCCCCCCCAGCAAAAACCGACCATCCCCACTTTGCGCACGCCTCCCTCAGCGGCAACATGCACGCGGGCGGCCTCGATATCAAGGAATGGCCTCTCCCACCCCAGAGCAAGACGGAGTGCCCGACCATGGGCCAAATCGTCTTCTCCATAGCCGAAAGAGACTCCCCGTTCCAGGCGGTCGAAAACAGCCGGCGCAATGGCTACGTAGCCCTCTTCACTCGCGAAGCGGTCAGCAATGGCGCGAATGTGCCCGTTCACGCCGAAAACCTCCTGCATCACCACCAAGCCGCCACGCGGCGTTCCGACTGGCCAGGCTACGTAGGCATCGAAAAGATGTTCGTCACGCGCCGCAAGTCTGATCGTCTCCCCCATGGTCAACTCTCCTTCCCTCATCGCAACTGCCCGGGGACGTCTCCGAACAAGCCCTTCCCCATCGACCAAAAGACTGCCGCCTGAAGGACCGTCCCGGCAGCCAGCCCTGTGCCGCTCCTTCACGCTGTACCCTATGCCTGCTCAAATCCGGACGTCACTCCAGTACCCCTCGGCCTATGGCCAGGAATTTCCCGCGGCGACGCGCCCGCAAGATCCCTCCTTCCAGTGCCATCAGCTCGCGGAGAGTATTCGCAATCGCTGTGCCCACGTTGGTGATGGCCTCAAGAGGATTGCGGTGTGCGCCTCCCAGCGGTTCTGACACAATATTGTCTACAACACCAAGACGGAACAGGTCCTGTGCGGTCACCCTCAACGCTTCTGCTGCCGCCTGGGTCTGATCTCCTGACCGCCACAGGGCGGCCGCACATCCTTCCGGGGAAATGACCGAATAGACAGCATTTTCCAGCATCAGGACGGCGTTCGCGGCGGCGATGGCAAGCGCCCCTCCTGAGCCTCCTTCGCCAATGATGGCACTAACCAGAGGCACACGGATGTCGAGACATGTTTCAAGACAGCAGGCGATCGCCTGCGCTTGGCCGTGGGCCTCGGCCTCGATATCGGGATAGGCTCCGGCGGTATCGACCAGGGTGAGGACTGGTAACCGGAAGTGATCGGCAAGACGCATCAGTCGCGCGGCCTTACGATAGCCTTCTGGCCGCGGCATACCGAAAGTGTGGTGCACGCGTGATTCCGTATCACGACCTTTTTCCTGTCCCAGGATCACGACCGACTGGCCACGGAATCGCCCCAGACCGCCGACAATGGCAGCATCTTCGCCAAGAACGCGATCCCCTGCCAGGGGCGTGAAATCCTCGATCAATCCGGCGATGTAGTCCATGCAATGCGGCCGTTCGGGGTGGCGGGCAACCTGCGTTCGCTGCCAGGGTGTAAGACGACTGTAGAGAGCGCGGAGATGCTTCTCCGCCTTTGACCGCAGGCGTCCCACTTCCTCGGTGATATTGACACCACTTGCGTCCTCGCCGCTCAGGTGCCGCAACTCCTCAATCTTGCCTTCAAGTTCGGCGATTGGTTGCTCGAAATCCAGGTAGAGAAGCTTGGGCATGCCGACAAGGTCTCCAGACGATCTTGACCACCATCCCCGGACACGGGGTATCCGGACACTTCAGACCGCCAGCCGTAACGCCGATTCAGAACCGGGAAAACAATCGCCCGCAGGCCGTGAGGAAACTGGCCAGCCTGTCATGACCACGCTCCGAGAGCCCGTTCCAGAATCGTCTCGGCATGACGGGTATGGATCGACAGGTCGAATAGGGACTCAAGCTCCCTTTCAGATAAATGTCTTCTCACCTCCGGGTCTTTTTTCAAGAGGTCGAGGAAACTAGGTTCCCCGGCCCATACGGCCATGGCGTTGCGCTGCACCAGATGGTAGGCATCCTCGCGACTCATGCCGGCCTGGGTCAAGGCCAGCAGAACCTGCTGCGAATGAACCAGACCGCCAAGCTGGCCGAGGTTGCGGGCCATGGCCTCAGGGTAGATCAGCAGCTTATCCACCACAGTGGCCAGACGGTCGAAGGCGAAATCCAGCACGATGGTCGCATCCGGGCCAATGACTCGTTCCACCGACGAGTGGGAGATATCGCGTTCATGCCACAGGGCCACGTTCTCCAGCGCCGGAATCACCATGCCGCGGACCAGACGGGCGAGGCCGGTCAGGCTTTCGGTCTGAATGGGGTTGCGCTTGTGGGGCATAGCGGAGGACCCCTTCTGGCCCAGGGCGAAATATTCCTCCACCTCGCGGACTTCGGTGCGCTGAAGATGGCGGATTTCAATGGCCAGCCGTTCGATGGAACTTGCGATCACCGCAAGTGTCGCAAAAAACATTGCATGACGATCACGCGGGATGACTTGTGTGGAAACCGGCTCGGCTTTCAGACTGAGTTTTTCAGCCACGTATTGCTCGACAAAAGGATCGATATGGGCAAAAGTGCCGACCGCGCCAGAGATGGCGCACGTGGCAATCTCTTCCCGTGCCCGTTGCAGCCGTTCGCGGTTGCGGGCGAACTCAGCATAAAAGCCGGCGAACTTCAGGCCGAGTGTGATCGGCTCGGCATGGATGCCATGGCTGCGTCCCATGCACACGGTTGCCTTGTGCTCCAGGGCCCGCTGTCGGCAGGTGAGCAGCACCCTGTCGATGTCTTCCAGCAAAAGGTCCGCAGCCTGCGTGCACTGGACGGCATAGCACGTATCAAGCACATCAGAGGATGTCATGCCCTGGTGAACGAAACGGGCTTCCGGTCCCACGTTTTCCGCAAGTTCGGTCAGAAAGGCGATGACATCGTGGCAGGTTTCTTGTTCGATGGCCGCAATGCGCGCCACCCGTTCTGCCGTATAGGGCCTGTCTCCCCGCGCCCACACTTTCTGTGCAGCCTCTGCGGGAATGATGCCCCGTTGCGCCAGGGCATCACAGGCATGGGCCTCAATCAGAAACCAGATCCGGAACTTGTTGGCATCTTCCCAGATTTTAGCCATCGCGGGCCGTGTATAACGGGGTATCATTCTCCCTCCTTGTCCCCAACCCGCCTCGTTTTACAGGAACAACGCAGCGGCGTTTCCTGGAAGTGTCCCGATCCATCCGTTTCTGTCAAGGAAAGACTCCATGCTGATACGACAACGACAATGTGTAGTTGTTCTTCTGCTGGTCATGACGGGCGTGGGAATGACCATCGTGTCGGCTACCGCCCGAAGTACTGATTGTCTCCCTGCGGCAGAATCGCAAATGATTTCGCCCGCCCTGGACAAGGTTTTTGCCGAGCCCGGTTTCGGTTACACCATCTGCTACCCTGCCGACTGGACGGTGACGCGTTCCCACGGCTATGCCGTCGTGTTCGGGGGAAAACCGGAAACGGCGCACGCCTTTGTCACTGTCAGTCTTGACAATCGTCTGTCGCCGCGACCGGGCGAGCCCCGGCACGGCGCGGCAGCCATTGCCAGCCAGTATGTGCAAGAAGTTAAGGTACGCGCTGCAACGCAGCAGGTTGAATCACCTCTGCCGTTTCCCTACAAAAAAAACGGTGTCTTTCTGGAAGGCACCCAGGTAACAGCCACGTTCGATGGCAAGGTGGAACGGTTGCGCCAATGGGTTGTAGCTGTGCCACGCCGTAGCGGAACGGTTGTACATATCTGGATCTTTTCAGCCAGCATGGCCGATTTCGACCATGCCTTGCCGGTCGCACGTGCCATGCTCGATTCATGGTTGATCTCTGCAACAGATCAGTAACAATCAGTAATACTTGTGTGTTCTGACTCGTCGTGATCAAAGCGCACAAGAACCGGAGCCAACAAACCTCGACGGGCTACCCTTGGTATCACGGATTTTCCTCCCCTTTGTGGGGGGTAGAGCGTGAGTCCGATTTCATCGAGAACGGCCGTTTCCCTGCGTTCCGCCTCCTGCCGGAGGGCGTCAAGTCATGGTTGGCCTGAGTGATTTCGCGGATTTTCAAGGCGTGGAAAACCTCGGCCAGTTCCTCCTGCGCCTGCGCAATAAGCGCACGCACCCCAGCCAGGTTCTGTTCCAGCCCGGCCCACCGTTCCATGAATACCAGGTGGTAGGAACCATAGAACAGACCTGCTCCGGCTATATCGTGAGCCGCGACCTGCTGCTCACGACACATTTCCAGCCTCGAGCTGGCCGATTGCCATCAGGATGGTGGCCTCCTGCCGCAGCATTTGCCCAGGGGCACACCGTTTTTCATCTAGCGGCGGTGAAGACGGATCAGGGTCTGCAAATCCTTGCGCACTGTACCGTATCCCGCTCCTGCCCCCGATGGGCGCCTGATCGCCGTGTTCTCGATCATTCCCCCACGTTCAGGAACAGACCAAGCCGGCGTGCCGCGTGAAACATGCGCAAGGCAAAAAATACGGCCACCACGGCATAAACCACGTTGAGACCGGCCGCATAGACCATGTGCCCGACGTCCAGCGTTCCCTCGAACAGAACCTGGCGCATACCCTCGAAGATATGGGACATGGGTAGCACCATGGCCGCCGGCTGCAACCACGCTGGCAGGACCGTAACGGGGTAGTAAATGGCTGACAAGGGCGCCAGGGCAAAGACCAGAACCCAGGCCAAACTTTCAGCGCCGAGCCCGAAGCGCAACACCAGGGCCGAAACGACGAGCCCAACACTCCAGCCGCTGATCAACAGGTTGATGAAGAACCCGATCAGCGGCAACCCCAGGGCAAAAAGATTAAATGCATAGAATATGATGGCCAGCAAAACCGCCGGCATCAGGCCAATCAGGGTCCGCAGCAGACTCATAACCATGAGCGCAGCGATCAGTTCATAGGCTCGCAAGGGTGTTACGAACAGATTGCCTAGATTGCGCGACCACATTTCTTCCATGAACGACAGGGACACCCCGAGATTGCTACGGAACAGGACGTCCCACAGCAGCACACCTCCGATCAGCATACCTGCGCCTTGCGCCAGCCAGCTCGAATGATTCTGAAGAAACTGGCTGGTGAAGCCCCACAAGATCATCTGCACCGTGGGCCAATAGATCATTTCGGCAATGCGGACCCAGGAGGCACGCCAGAGATAAAGGTAGCGCAGGACCATCGCACCGACTCGACGAAACGAAAAATTCTTTCCGGCCGCGGCACGTTGTGACATGTCCTACTTTTCCTTTAGTCAGACTCGCCTCATTCGGGCGCTTCCTGGGTAGCCATCTTCTGAGAATCCACCCCCTTGGATCGGGGGAGAGATAGGGCAGGGATGGTGTCCTGGTCTGGAGAAAACGGCTCCATTGTCCCACGATGAGTGTCTCAACAGAGGGCTTTCGCAGGCACAGGCCCTATCACCGGAGACCACACGTTCATGATAACGTCTGGAACAACAGTGTCTGAAAACCTTCCGGAGAGGTCACGTGACCACACGCACACGGGGAAAAGAGGCAATGATTTTGATACCAGATTGTAGATCACCTGTCAACTGCAACGTTCCCCCGTGCAGGTCCATGTAATGATGGGCCAGAAGCAAAGCCACACCGGTGCTCAGGGAAGCAGGCGGACAAGGCCGATCATGGTAACCAAACGGTTCCAGCAGATGTTCCAGTACCTCCGACTCCAGCCGCACTGCCGTGTCGGTAACCGTCAGGGTCAGACCATTGCTGTCTTGCCGGACGGCTAGATGCACGGTGTCTCCTTCGGCAGCCAGGGTGATGACAGTGGTCACCGTGTTGAGGGCCATCTGGTGCACTAGCCGCCTGTCGGCGAACAGGCTGGGGGTCTGGGCAGGAATGGCCAGTCGCAGCCGGATGCCAACCTTGCGTGCCATTTGCTCTGCCCGTCCCAGACCATTCGTGAGGAGGATACGGAGATCGACACGCTCTTCGTCAAGCTGGAACTGGCCGGCTTGGATACGAGCCAGATCATCTAGATCGTTGACCAAGCCCACAAGATCGCAGGCAGTATCACGAATATCGCGTGCGTATTCACGGTATCGATCATCAAGAGGACCGAACACCTCTGTCGCCAGGGCCTCAGCAAACCTGCCAATGGAGGCAAGAGGCGACTTCAGTTCATGATCTATATGTTCAAGAAAGGCACTATGGGCACGACGACACTGCTCGGCCGCGTGGTGGGCCTTCTCCTGCCGTGATTCCATCTCCTTGATAGCCGTGATGTCATAGGCTATGCTGGAGAAGCCGCGCACCTGACCATCATGACCGCGATCTGGAATATAGGTGGCCCGGAACCAACGCTGCTGACCGGGACGGATCTCGAACCTGTCTTCGAAACAGACGGCCTCGCCTGCCAGAGCCTGCTGTACGTGTCTTTCGATGCGCTGGAACAGGGGCTGGCCTGCCATGTCCGGCAGGCGCATGCCGATGATCTCAGCAGCGGGAATGCCGAACCATTCCTGATAACAGCGATTGGCTGCGCGGCACACCAAGTCGGTATCGACATAGCCTACCATAGCGGGGAGCCAATCAATCACCTTGCCTGCCGAACGAATTGTGTCAACCGATGGCACGCTGAAGACCGCTGTCCCGCCTGCCTCCCTTTCCCCCCCAGCATCGCTTGCAGCCCTGGCATACTCTTCTGCCGGGACATCCACATGCATAACCACCGCCCCGCTGGGAGAGCCTCTGTTTTCGTGGCCCAGCGGCACGATCATACAGATGAAATCCCGCCTCTCTTCCTCCAGGGACCAGGTGAGCAAAGCCTGAAAGGATGGTGCGCTGCCTTTGAGAACGGTCCGTAACCCGTGCGCGATCGTCCATGCTGTTGGAGCGTTGCGCCCCTGCGTTGAAGCACACAAATCAAGATAATTCAGCCCCCGTTCAAAAGACCGACTGACGTAGTCGCCCCTTCCCCAGGCGACAGTGCGCCATGCCGCATTGACCACCTGGATGCAGCCGCCGCCATCTATGACCGCCACACGGGCAGGGACCAGGTCAAGCACACTCTTCATGTCCGATTCCGGCGATCCCCCGAACAGAAACGACGCCACCCCGAACAAGCGTGGCCCTCGATTGAGAGGATCAAATTGCACTTTCCTTATTCCTTGTTTCCGTTCTTTTCATTCGCACACGCCCAACCACACTTTCAACGCCTGCCCTTCTCATTTAGCAACAGGCATCGTGCGCTGCAAACAGAAATGCGACAAAATTACTGCGATACAGCAAAACCGTCTTCCCTTGCCCACCACTTCCCTCTCCGCACAGGCGCTCACCGTGGCCACTATGCGGCCATGCCGGCTAAAAGCATTCTAACAAACTGTTCTCCGCAAGACAACAGGCATTATGCTTATCACCATATAAGAGTTACAAGAGTCATACTGGACAGGAATCGACCTGAAAATCACCTTGCTAGTTGCAACTGGGACAGACTTGCAAATAACCATACAATCTGTCATCGCCTGACTTACTTAGAACAACCCGTCCTTCAGTTCTTCATGATCAGAACGATCATCACCTGTTACCTCCGGCCTCTTTCATGTGTCAGTTTTTCAGAACGGTTTCCAATCAAGGAGAGGCGGCTTCCAGCTGTCTGCCACGCGGCCAGAGGTCGCGTCTGCGTTGAACCGCCGAGGCAACATGGTCGCAAACCACCCTATACACCCTGGCCGCGGCCATCGAAGCCCTGGATCTCGACATCCACACCGCCGATAACACTACCCTCAAGCAGGCGCCGAGGGGGGCAAAGTATTTGGTAGGGGGCGGGCCGGTGGGTCACGTTACGGAGTGATAAACTGGCACCAGCCGGGGCGGATATAAAGACGCTGCGGGCAGCAGTGCGGGAGCTGTACAACAATGGCCTGGCGACACGGTCAGAGTTGAGCCTTGCGTTGGGGCGAGTTAAGTTTACAAGCAGTGGATATGAGGAATCATTTTCATTCTCCGGCAATCCTGACAAACTTAAGCTATTCGCAGCGCTACGCGACATTATTCATCATGGCCGCAAGGTCGGGGAATCGCCGCCAGATGGCCATAGGAAGGAGCACACCTCAAAGGTGTATCACTACATAGAAGCCGATGTCGTTCTGGAGGTCCTGCCACTAAATATTGAAATGATCATTCGTTAGGACAACAATAGTGATCTTTACTATGATCACCGACCGGTAACTAGTCTGGATCGTCGAGGAGTTACCTACAAGAAACCCCGGCGCCAGTCCCGTCTCGGGGACCAATCGGGGGAAGGAACGCGCCGGGGGTTGCCCAATCCAACGGCTCCGCACTCGCCAGATCAAACGAACACCTCGAATTATTTACATCCCGTCATTCCCGCGAAAGCCTGTCCTCGCGCAGGCGGGGGTGGGAATCCACGCTTGTCAGTACCTTGTGGATGCCAACCTGCGCGGGAATGACGATCTTTCGCGGTGTCCAAATGATGCCGGTGGTACAATCAGCCCTCTGCCGCCTTTGTGGGTAAATGTGGAAGGAGGGGTACGGACAGGCTTTCCCCCTCTGTACCGGCGGAGAACGGCATGGATATGACCGCCGCAGAATTCCATCAGATGGTCAGGAACGGGCCGGATCGGCAGCACGGGCGGATGACCTTGGCCGGAATCGCCAGATACATGACCGCACCCTTGCCTATTCTGCTGTCATCGCCTTCACATGACCGGCGCTGACGGCGTCACAGGCTGCATCGATCCAAGCCAGCCAGGCGGACAAGCCTTCACCGGTATGCGCGGAGAATTCCAGAACCTTCGCAGCCGGATTGACCGCGTAGACATTGGCGAGCGCTGCGCCGATATCGAAATCGAGGTGCGGCAGAAGAAAGATCTTGTTGACGAGGACCAGGTCGGAAGCCGCAAACATGTCGGGATATTTGCGCGGCTTGTCCTCGCCCTTCGTCACCGACAGAACGACAATCCTGTGCGCCTCGCCAAGGCCAAAGGCTATCGGACAGACCAGGTTCAACATTCTCGATGAACACGACGCTATCATGCGAGGGGGAAAGACGCTACACGGTATGATCGACCATGTGGCCATCAAGATGGCAGCCCTTGCCGGTATTGATCTGGATGGCGGGGGCTTCCCGTCGCCTGGATCCGTTCGGCATCGGTTGAAGTCTGCTGGTTGCCCTCGATGACGAAGACGGGATGACGAAACGCCGCGATGGTGCGGACGAGGAGCGAAGTCTTGCCCGCGCCGGGACTGGAAACAAGGTTGAGCGCCAGGATAGCGTGGTCGCGGAAGAACCGCCGGTTGGCGGCTGCGAACGCATTGTTCTTGGCAAGGATGTCCTGTTCGAGCCGGATCGTCCGTCGCCGACTCACACCGGGCACCGAAAGGCCCGCCAGACCGCGGCGATGCCTTTCGCCATGGCGATGACCCGTGCGATAGGCGCCCAAATCATGCGAGAGGTGGTCTTCGCGCCCATGCTCCCCACCCTGGATCTCTCCATGACCGCAGCCGCAGACACTGCACATTTCAGGTGATCTCCAGTTCCTTGATCCGCAACTCCTCGCCGCCAACCACCTGCAAGGGGTGTAAACCGCAGACAGGGCACGCCCCCAAACACGCACCAATCGGAAAGGTTCCAGAGCACGCGATGCACCAGGCCTGCCCAAGTGTTTTAATAGCCTCAAGAATTGCACTTTCGGCGAGCGAACCACGCATCACGACACCGAAACCGAATCGCAAGGCATCGATGGTAACACCTGCAAACGGGCCGATTTCCAGGCAGATGCGATGCACACGGCTGAATGGCTCAGCGGCGGGAAACTACGGGAAGGTAGCGGATGAGATCCAATCGTGTCCATGGTCATGAAGTAGGTTCAGTGTTGTTTTCCGGACATTTCTGGACGATAGACAGCTCCATGACCTAACCGATCCACCATGTCGCAGACACAATCTGCAGAATTCTGTCTACGTCGCCCTCCGAGAAGACATCATGTCACGCTAGAGCCTGGTCAGCCCCATGATCGGCGGCGAATGAATATTCAAGGACGACCTGCTACGGTCACGCAACCACGCGGATCCAGATAAAGATGTATATGTTTATGTCTGGAACCTTCCGCCAAACCGTTGAGAATGATGAGAACTATGATCTTGAAAAGAACCGTTTCGCTGTATACATCGCCAACGGAAAGAAGGTAAAGAGAGCTCAGGGGAAGGTGGAGAAGGCAACGCCTGGAATGGACCGATGCAACGGAAGCCACGCCTGCTGATCGCCGAAGACGAAAACCTGGTGGCGTTGTCCCTGGAAATGTTTCTCACCGGAACAGGTCACGATATTTGCGGAATCGCCACCTCCGCCGCGGAGGAGATTCGACTGGTCACACGCCCGCACCCCGCCCTGCTCCTCATGGATGTCCGGCTGGCAGGTGGGAGCGACGGAATGACAGCGATACGCGCAATCTATCAGGGGTTCGGTGCGCCGTCGATCCTGTTGACTAGCGCAACGGAAACTGACGACCCCGCCCAGGAGACTGGCGTCGTTGCCATCCTGCGCAAACCCTGCGACCCGGGGCATCTCACCCGGACCATCGCCGTCGCCCTGCACCGCTGCGACACGCCCTCCTCTCCCGAAGCTCCAAAGTGAGCCACTCTCAGGCCAGCAGCGGCTTGATGGCCAAAAGATAGAGTCGATGCATGTTGACCTCGACCAGGCCGTCTCCCTCCCTCCCGGCAAGGACGGTGTCACGGGCCACAGCCTCCAGATTGGCAAGGAAGCTGTTCGTGGCGCCATTCTCATAGCAAGCCGGATTGAACAGCGCCGCTCCCGCCATGGCCTGCAACAGATCAAGCGCTTCCTCTGGTCTGTGACGTGTGGTTTCCCGTTCGATCCAGGCATCGTGAACGTCGAAACCACTGCCATTGAACAGCGCCGCATACTCCTCGACCGTAGCCATGAAGAACAGGGGATCGCGAAAGCCCCTGAAATCGTCGCTCGTCCGCGAATCGATGGCCGCTCTGGCCATAACGTCACGGACCAGCGAGCACCACTGGCGAGTCGCCGGTGCCTGGACCCCCAACCAGCCGCCACGCCGCAGGGCGCGGTAACAACCATCCACCACTCGGCCGGGACTGGCAAACCACTGCAAGGCCGAATTGCAGAAGATGACATTGAAGTTGCGGTCAAAATCCAGTTCCTCAGCCATCTTGACCTGGAAGATGATCCCGCTGCCGTGGGCATGCCAGCGCGCCTGTGCGATCATGCCTGCCGAGGCATCCACACCCACCAGTTTGCCATTGGTGCGGATACGGATGCGACGGGTCAGATGACCGGGGCCGCAGCCGAGATCAAGAACGAAATCGCGCGGCCCGACCGCCAACATGTCAAGCAGGCGTTCGCCGGTTGCCCGCTCCAGGACAGCCATGCGCTCATAGCTGGGAGCGAGTCGCGAAAATACTCCCTGCGTCTGTGGCCCCAGAGTGCCGTTTCCTTCGTGTTGAAAGGGACGATCAGGTCTCATGCTCCCTCCGGATTATGGCCGGGGATGACATTGCACTTCTCTCGTCTTGCCGAGAACTGCCCAACGCATCATAAAACACTTAGCGAGTTTGACACCATGCCGCCACACCTTTCAACCTGGGCCATCGGAGGAAAGGGAAGATTCCGTTTCAGCCTGTTTAATAGCCAGACTCGCGATGGGTAGCCGGATACATCCCCCTCCGTCATTCCCGCGAAAGCGGGAATCCATGGTTGGATGGCGCAGTATATTGTGGCCTAGCAACGCGCCTACCCAAATATAGACCAATGTTTGCGCGTGGGCGACGGAAAGAAGCTGATTTCGTGAGGAGGTGATGTGAACGGTTACCGTCGAAAGGCTTGTCCCCATACGTCCGGCTCTACAAGATACCGTGACGTCTTGTGGGGCGGCATGATAGAGTGAAATAGAGATATCTGCTGTCCTAAAGGGTGACCATGGCTGATTGTCCGCGTTCCATGCGTGAGTTTTAGCAGCGCTTTTTCGACGAGGCAGGGTACGCAGCGTATCTGAGGGTGGTCCGCTGGCTTCGTTTGCCCAGCGTGTAGCGGCGTCCGCAGAAGAACAATGCGCGCATACTCCTTATCTGTCATGTCGCCTGTGTAACGCAGCGCGCTCCCGTTAGTTTTTCGCTCGTGGAAGGGGTTCAGGCCATCGTAATCCTCCCTTTTATGCACAAATTCGGTGAATCACGACCGCAATGGCATCTCAGAGAGGCGGATAACGGTGACGTTTCCCGGTAGGATCTTCTACCTTCATTTCCACTGCCGGTTCGCCATGCACGTAACAGGGACCAACTGGCACCTTGCCATGGCCACCTGGGATATCAAGCACATAGGTCGGCTGGCACAGGCCAGAGAGGTCGCCACGCAGGACGCGCATCAAGGCCTGGCCTTCGGCCAGCGTCGTCCGGAAATGGCTGGTTCCACGAGCAAGGTCGCCATGATGCAGGTAGTAGGGCTTGATACGTCGCCGGACCAGGGCCCGGAACAGCGCCGTCAGGGCCTCGGGTGTGTCGTTGATCCCTTTCAGAAGCACGGTCTGTGCCAGCATTGGGATGCCCCCTCGTACAATGGCGCGGCACGCCGCGGTGGTTTCCGGCCCCAGTTCATCGATATGATTGCAATGCAGCACCACATAAAGAGCCTTATCCCGGCTCGTGTCCTCCTCTACAGCTTGAGCGTCGATGGTGGCAAGGGCGGCAATCAGCCGCCTCGACATCCGCCTGGGATCGGACACCGGCAGGCGGGTATGAAGACGGATCACGCCCAGATGCGGGATGTCTGCAAGGGCCGCCAGCAGGCCCTGCAGCCGTTCCGGTGCCAGCATCAGCGGATCACCGCCGGTCAGGATCACTTCCCAGATGGCGGAGCGGGCACGGATGTAGGCAAGCGCGTTCTCGAGTTCGGCCGGGGTTAGCGCCTCCCCCGGCTGGCCTACCCGCTCACGCCGGAAACAGAACCGGCAATAGGCTGCACAGGCAAAATGCGGTGTCAGCAGTACCCGGTCGGGATAGCGATGCACGATGCCTCTGACAGGCATATGCGTGCCGTCTCCGATGGGATCGGCCCGTTCCGCAGGCGTGATGATGCCTTCTTCCGGGCTTGGTGTAAACTGGCGGGCAAGAGCCGGACTCGCCGAGATGCGTTCAGCTAGGTACGGCGTAAGGACGACCGGTTGTCTGACAGGACGGAGAAAAGAGCTCATGACTTGGTGGACTCCTGAACGGTTCGCGGCAAGGCGCGGCTTCCTGGAACGGCGGGCAGCCGTGGTGGCTGCCGTGCGTGCCTTCTTCACCCAACGGGGGTTCCTTGAGGTCGAGACGCCGGCCCTGCAAATCTCGCCTGGTCTTGAGCCTCATATCGCCGTGTTTGCCACCGAACTGGTGGAGCCGTTCGCACAGGCTAAGCGTACCCTTTATCTCCACACCTCGCCCGAGTTCACCATGAAAAAGCTGCTGGCCGCCGGTCTGCCCCGCATTTTTCAGATTGCACGGGTCTACCGCAATGGCGAGCGATCCCCCCTGCACCATCCCGAGTTCACAATGCTGGAATGGTACAGGGCTGATGCAGATTACAGCGTGCTTATGGATGATTGTGAGTCCTTATTGCGGGAAGTCATGACAGCAGCTGGGTATCCGGCTTTCACTTGGCGAAACCGGCTGTGCAATCCGCATATCCCCTGGCAGCGCCTGTCGGTCGCCGAAGCGTTCGCCAGGCTGGCCGGCATCGACCTTCTCGCCACTTTGACCGATCCTGCCGATCCTGATCCAGCCCTTCTGGCAACGGCGGCGGGGCTTCCGCACCGTTCCACCGACCGCTGGGAGGACGTATTCTTCCGCATCATGCTAGAACGGATCGAGCCTCACCTGGGCCACGATAGACCAGCCATTCTTTATGATTACCCGGTGCCGCTTGCGGCCCTGTCGCGCGGCAAGGCCGATGACCCACGTCTGGCTGAACGGTTCGAGGTGTACGCATGTGGGGTGGAGTTGGCCAACGCCTATTCGGAATTGACCGATGTCGCCGTCCAGCGGGCGCGGTTTCACCATGATGTCGCGCTCCGGCAGCGACTGTATGGCACCACCGTGCCCGTGGATGAGGATTTCCTGGACGCACTTGCCCATATGCCGGTCGCCGCGGGCATCGCCCTTGGGATCGACCGCCTGGTCATGCTGGCGGTAGGAGCGGGGACCATCGAGGATGTGCTATGGGCACCGGTATCGTCGGGTTCGTGGTGATGCAGGCCGCGTCTAGAACAAGTCTCCCTATCCACATTCCTCAGGCGGAGGTTTTTCATCTTCTGGCCGCTTGCCCAGAGCGGAGAAGTCCTCTGCCTAATTTTCGAGGTGCGGTGTTTCTTCTGGCCCGTCATCCTCTGCGTGATTCCGCGCCCACTCCGGCCGCGCCACCCGTCGCCGTCGCAGGCTTTCCAGAAGCGGGACAGCCTTGGCCAGATTCTTCTCAGCCACTACCACCATCTTTACCGCACCGTGCAACTCGTAAACCTGCAAGGCCGAGCGGAAGGCCTCTACCGACTGCTGCAGGTATTCGGAGTCGTTTGCGTTGCGTCCCAGCATGAACAGGGCCGATCCCAGATTGTTCTGCGAGGCCGCCCATAAAAGTGGTGCCGTTTCCTGGCTGCGGACCTCCAGCGCCGCCTGGCTGGCGTCCACCGCCCGCTGCAAAAGCTCGACGTTCCTGAGGTGGTTCATCATAGACCTACAACGATTGGGACAGATTGTGCATGATGTTGGCCCACCGGAACGGCTCTTCAGCACGGACGATCACTTGCAGCGCTCCTTGAAAAGCCGTCAGGGATTCCTTCAGCAGCTCCATCTTGTCCGTATGCATGGCAAGGCGATAGAGCAATCCGCCGATCCGGGCCTGTAACACCCCCCCATTCCTTGGGCGCGAGGTCCCGTGTCCAAGGCCAGGCAGGCGGAGCGGTGGGCCTTCTACGGCCCGTTTCTGGTTCATCACTGCGTTCTCCCACGGTCTGCAGGACCGGCCGAGCAACCGTTCAGCAGTCCCAATGCCTTCCGATAGGCGGAAATGGCCCTCTGAAACCAGTCAGTGCTCTGATCCAACGTTCCGGCCAGGGTGGCACCGTTGGCATAGGCGATCTGGATGGACGCCTGTTCCTCGCTGCCCAGTCGGGGCACGGGAGGTAGAGTTTCGGTCACGATCTGACTTTGCTGCAAGGCATCGACCAGTGCCACGCGCAACGTCTGCGTCTGGGTTTCCGAACGGGGCTCCAGACCGGCCAAGGTGGCCACCCGTAACAGATTAGGCCCAGGACTCACTGGAATCGAGTGGCAGAAATAACGGAAAGTCCGGCAGTGGCCGTTCCTCGTTGCTCGCGGACAGGAAAAAGATCTGCACAAGCGGATTGTCTGCCTCGATCATTCCTCAAAGCAGCACACCTCCCCCTGGCGTGCCAGAAGCCGGCGGGCTTGCACGAGCGTTTCAGCCTCCCGGCGCCTCCATTTCCGCCGGCCCCTGCTCCGTCACGGAACGGATAATGATGTCAGGCATGCCCTCAAGCGCCGCCCTCCACCTGCCTGGCCAGCATCCCCCCCTTAGAAATCGCCGCTGACTGTGGCAACCAGGATCATCATCGGTTGCATGTTCTGTTTCATGACAACCACCATTGACTGCCGTGATGAACGGGAACTGAACAGATGGTGCCAGAAACCGATCAGGCTTTGCCCCTTGTTTCCCTTGCGAAGAGACGGGGTCTGCCGCTCTCCAGCCGACTCAGCGATCATGGCATCGGCAGCCTGCAAACGGTTGGCGAGCCGGGTCAGCACCTTCATGGCCACAGACGGCCTGGTTTCAAGCTAGTGCAGGAACTCGGAACACGGGACCACTTCCACGACGAGCTCGGTACGGGCCCGGGCACTGACGTTGCGCGGATCACGAGTTAGCACTCCTATTTCGCCGAAGACCTCTCCCTTGCCGAGTACGGTCAGCACGACTGGGCCACGTGGTGCATCCTTGATCAGCCCCACTTCGCCAGACAGAATCACATAGGCGACAAGTCCCGATTCTCCCTCCTTGAACACCAGCGTACCAGTGCCATAAAGACGCTTCATGGCTAGGACTCCACACGCCTCGTTTTCTGACTCGATCCGGCGATTGCCCACTCTTTCATGCCATCGGGCTGGAACGGAACTGGGGCAGAAGAATATGGTAGCGTCCCCTGCTTTTCATCCGGCCAGCCTTGGCCAGGGCCGCTTCGCCATGGCCCCAGAAGAAGTCACCGCGGACCGGCCCGGTGATGGCAGAGCCGGTATCCTGGGCGATCACCAGACGGCGCAGCGGCTGTCCGTCGGGCGCGTGCGTATCCAGCCACAACGGCACGCCCAGCGGCAGATAGCGCGGGTCGATGGCCAAGCTGCGGCCGGCCGTCAGGGGCACGCCCTGGGCACCGACAGGACCATCGGCATCAATGACACGGAAGAAGATGAAACGTGGATTTTCGGCCATCACGGTACGGGCTTGATCGGGATGATCACGCAACCAGTCGCGCACAGCGTTCATGCTCGCCTGGTTGCGCGCGATCCACCCCCGTTCAATCAGACGCTGGGCGATGCTGACGAACTTGTGACCATTGTCGGCCGCATAACCGACGCGGAAGAAGGTCCCGTCGGCAAGACGCACGAGTCCCGATCCCTGGATGTGCAACAAAAACGCCTCGATTGGATCCCGTACCCAGGCAATCACCGACACGTCCGGATCCGGTTTCACTGTGGCCGTCGCCATGACCGCCTCGATGCGTGCCCGATCGGGATAAGGGCGCAGCCGGCTCCCCTCAACCCGTCCCACCAGGACCTCGTCCTTCAGTTCAGGCCAAAACTGTCCCAGATCCACCGTTACAAGGTCGCTCGGTTTTCCCAGAAGCGGTGTCCGGTAGGGACCCGTGGGGACCAGCGATCCAGCCAGTTCTACCTCGTAATAGCCGGTGAACAGACCGTCCTCCTCTCCTTCCGTCCGGACTACCTGCAAAGGTTCAAACCAGCTTTCGAAAAAGCGGCGGGCAGCTTCGTCGTCCCCGGGGGACAGACGCTCGGCGGCCCGACATGGCCCACACCAGTCGGCCATCATACCGGCGGTCAATTGGCCGTTGCCGACGTTCCGGGTTTCGGGCTGGCGCAGGAACACCCGGCAGGAACGAAGGAAGGCCGGCACGGCGGCCGCGAGAGAGTCCTGCGACCAGCCCGGCAGATCGTCAAACGAGACCGGCTTCAAGGAAACCGTTTCCCGTTCCGGCACGAGGAAGGTGGAACGGCTACAAGCGACAACGAGCCCGCACAAAAGGGCAACGAGAACCAGCCGTATCATGCGATCAGTCCCCGCTGCGCGTTTCAACCAAGGTCCAGTTTGGATCGGAAGATTGCATCTCACGCGCGAATGTCCACACGTCTACAACCCTATTGACCAGGTTCGGATCCCCTTCGATAACCCTGCCGTCTCGATCACGCACGATATTGACCTGCTCCGACAGAAAACGAACCACCACGAACGCCACTCGTCCTTGCACTTTGACATCCGTGATCTCGACAGTGGGGGGGCCCAGTAACTGGGTTTCGACCGACTCGCCTGCCTCTGCCCGCGTTTTAAGGGCACGGCAGAAGTTATCAAACACGGCATCTGACAAGAGCGGACGCAGGACATCCTTCTCTTCTCTCGCGAAGGCGCCTATGATAATTTCAAAGGCTGATTGTGCGCCATGCAAGAATTCGTTGATATTGAAGTGTTGGTCGGCAATCTGAACACGCACAAGGGCCGCCTCTGCCGCCGCAGAGGAGAGGATGGTACGCGAAGGCAGATCAATGACATTGTCGGCTTCGTGCTTCGGCTCCTCCTTTGGCCCGTCCTGCCTCTCAGCCCTGTCGAAGGGACTCCGACGACGCCGCTCTTCACCATTCCGGCGGCCCAGGACACTGCGCAGGCGCAGCACCAAAAAGACGGCAATCATGGCGTAAAAGATCAGGTCAATGAACTGCAAGCCTTCGCTCATGCTTCTTCGCTTGAATATCCTGATGGTGGACCTTTCCCCCGGAATGCGTTAGGGAGGGGCTGTGATGATGGGGAGATTGTGTATCACCGATCACTGACTCCTGCAAACCCGTATCATAAATAAGTCGTCATTCAGCAAAGAGCAAGCATGACCATATTTCTGGTGCTGACCTTTATCCTCCTGCCCTTCCTGGAAATTGCCCTCCTCATTGCGAGTGGAGACCGATTCGGCGGTGTGCCTACACTGGCAGCGATCCTGGCAACGGCCCTAGCGGGAGGGCTTGTCCTGCGCTGGCGGGGAGGTGCGGCACTGACCCGTAGTCGCCAAGCCCTGGCTGAACACCGCATACCGGTGCGCGAAGTGTTTGACGGTCTGTGGCTGGGATTGGCCGGCCTTTTCCTCATCATCCCCGGTTTCGTCACGGATGCCATGGGGATTTTGCTGCTGGTGCCACCAGTGCGGACAGCCTTGCAACGATGGGTAATCACCGTCTTGACGGTGGGGGAACAAGGGAATGAGGATACAACCAGTGTAACCGTCATTGATGGTGTGTGGCGTGAAATGTCCCGCCACGATCGCTCTTCCGAGAGAACGATTTGCACTTCTGCCGTAGCTGTTCCCCGGCCGTCATTGCCGGGAGCCGAGCAGGAGGTAGAGCAGGGCGCAGAGGAGAACGGCGGAAAGGGGAATGGCTTACCCTACCCCCATCCTGACCCGGCAGCGCCGTTCGAAAGGCCGATCAGGACCAGCGGGCAGGCGAATGTCATCTGCTACAAAGAACGATCGCCACCATTGTCTCGACACGAATACCTGTGCTAGGGGTTGAATGCGTCGCGCCTCGATCGGTGCGGCTCCATTCTGGAGAAGTCAATGAGCGAACACACCTCCGATGAAACAGCGAACGCGCCGCTGGTCATCCATGGGCAATACATCAAGGACCTGTCCTTCGAGGTCCCAAATGCACCAGCCGTTTTCCAGGGAATGCAGGTACCACCGACAGTATCAGTACAGGTGGACATCAACGCCCGTCCCCTTCAGCTGAATATGTTCGAGGTGACGCTGAATTTCCACATCAAGGGCATGATCCAGGACAAGGTCGCTTTCATTCTTGAATTGACCTACGCTGCGGTGGCAAGTCTGAATGTGCCGCAGGAACACGTCCAGCCGGTTGCCATGATCGAATTGCCGCGTTTGCTGTTTCCGTTCGCCCGCGCCATCATTGCCGATGTGAGTCGGGATTCCGGCTTTCCACCCTTGATGATTGCCCTTATCGATTTTGTCTCTCTCTATCGGCAGCGGCTAGAGGGACAAAAACAAGCCATAACCTGAAGTCACGCACATGGCGCGAATCGCAGCCATTACCACTGTGCAAGCTAAGGGATCCCTTCCACGACGAAGACGCCTTTCAGGACGAAGTTGTTCCAGCCATCAGGCTGTCGGCGGCCGCACGGGCTGGGTCGATGATTTCGGCGCCGGCCAGCGTGGCGTGCGATTTCTTCCCGCCGGGCGGCCGGGACAAGAGGTTCCACCACCGTGCGCATAGTCACCCCGGGGGGATACCGGGCCGGCCGTCGCCGTCAGGGTAGCTCGCTCCTCCCGGGCTGCAAAAGGGCTGAAGTCGGACGTTGCAGGGGAGACGGATCTGTTTTCAACCCTAGGATGGTGATTTCCGCGTGCAGCTACTTGTGGCGAGCGTGTCACCACCAGCACCTGGACACTGGCGGCAAGCCAAGCCTGGCCAGACGTTCGCCCACGGCATAGGCCGTGGCGCCGCCAATGCCGGCATCCACCTCGTCGAAGACCAGGGGGTGCGCGGCGGGGGACCAGCACCACCTTCAAGGCCAGCATGAAGCGCGCCAGCTCGCCACCGGAGGCAATCCGGTGAAGGGGGGCGGGGGGGGGCCTGGTGCCGCGGGATTGGTGGCCACAGTGAAGGTCACCTGATCGAGGCCGTTCGCCGACCACTCGGTTTCGGGCATGGGCACCACCTGGGTGCGGAACAGCGCCTGTTCCAGTTTTAATGGCCCTAGTTCAGCCGTGTGATGGCCGCATCCAGGCGGCTCTGCCGCTTCCATCCGCGCCTGGCTCAAGGAGCGGGCCGCTACGGAGATAGGTTGCCAGCGCGGCCTGTTCCCCGCCCGTGCCAGACTGGCAACGGCACCGCCACCCTCCTCAAGGACAGCCAGCCTAGCGTGCAGCACATCATGCAAGCCAGCCAGCCCTTCCACGGCGATGCCGTGCTTGCGGGCGGTAGCGCAGCGCGCAAAGCGAACAAGCGCTCCTCCACCTCCTCCAGATGGCGGGGATCCAAAGCGATGGCGGCTGCTACCTGCTTCAGAATGGACAGCGCCTCGCCCACTTCGATGGCAGCACGATTAATGGCCGCGATCACTGTCTCCAGCCGACCATCGGCCTGGACGGCAACCCTCTCCAGCTGGCGTTGCGCCCCAGACGCAACGCGCTTTCCACCCCCCCCTCCCTGACGCAGGGTCGCGACGGCAGAATTCAGGGCTGTGAAGATCTTCTCGCCATGCATCAGGGCAGCACGACACGCAGCCAGGGGGGGGGGCCAGAGGGCGCGTCCAGCTCCGCGACGGCGTGGCATAACAGGTCCTCCTCGCCCCCTCCGGGGGTACGGGCCTTCTTGAAGTCGGCTTCAGCCACGGCACACGGCACGGATGCGGGCCTGTGCCTGCCACGCCCGCCATGCCTCGATCACGGGGGTGGTGTCGAGACCGGCAAAGGAATCCAGCGCCACCCGGTGGGTCAGTGGATCAAGGAGGCCATGGCTTTCAAACTGGCCGTGCACTTCCATGAGCGCGTCGCCGATGCGGTGTAGCAGGGCAACCAAAACCGGCTGGTCGTTCAGGTGCGCTCGGCTGCGACCATCGGCCGTAATCGTGCGGCGCAGAACCAGCCCTTCGCCTTCATCCGCCCTGGCCCCGATGTCATACTCAGCCAGAATCGTCCATACGGGATGATCGGGTGGGGGGTCGAAATGGACAACGACAGTCAGTTAACCGGCCCCCTGCCGGACCAGACCACTGCCGGCACGCGCCCCGAGTGCCAGTCCCAGGGAATCGAGCAGGATAGACTTCCCAGCACCGGTTCCACCGGTCAGGACCGATAGGCCGGGCGCGAAACTCTCATCCAACCGGTCAATCAGCACGAGACATCACGGATCGACAGTCGAACGAGCATCCATGCGTTCCTAGGGTGGTTCCAGAGACGGTTCCGGAAGGAGTGCCTGGAATGGCTGGCGCGGGACAGAGCCTACCGGACCGGCCTGTTCCTCTTCCGCCCCGGACGGACGGCCCCCTCTCGTGCCCTGCTCCCCCCTTGACTGGGCATCAGGCGTGCCATCTCCTACCAAACGATAGGAATCCTGATACCACGCACTACCAGGGAAATTGTGGCCAAGGACAGCGGCAATCTTGCGCGCTTCATCGGTTAGTCCAAAAATGACATAGTTTTCCACCAGACGATGCAGGGCTTCCGGCACATGGGTCGTGGTCTGATAGCGGGCAATAACCGTCCTGAATCGGTTGATAGCCGCTAGATAGTGCTGTTGCCGCATGTAGAAGCGTCCGATTTCCATTTCCTTGCCAGCTAGGTGATCTGTCGTCAAATCCAGTTTCAGACGGGCGTCACGGGCATACTGGGAATTGGGGAAACGGGCAACAACCTCGCGCAATGCCTCCCTGGCCAGTTCAGTCATCTTCTGGTCACGGGCAACGTCGGTGATCTGTTCATAGTGGCACAGTCCTTTCAGGTAATAGGCATAGGCAACGTTACGATGGCCGGGATGAAGTTGAATGAAACGGTCCAGGGCAATCACGGCATCGTCATACTTGTTATTCTCGTAATAGGTATAGGCTGCCATCAACTGGGCCTTGGTTGCCCATGGCGAGTAGGGGTGCTGGCGTTCGACCTCATCGAAAGCCTTCGCAGCGGCTTGATACTCGCCCTGTTCCAGCAGATCCATCGCCTCGTTGTAGAGTTGCTCCACCGGACGTTCCGTATATTTATCGTCGTTCGATGTCGCACAGGCGACCAGCCCTCCTCCCATCAGGACGATCAGAACGGCCATGCGCAAACGCCAGCCATGCGGCAGGGCAATGGAGTGAAGGAAGTTTGTCATAAATCTTCTCGTCACTCCCGCGAAAGCAGGGGTCCATTCCAACGCCTGGCATGGTGCCTGTAGCACGGATTCCCACTTTCGCGGGAATGACGACTTTGTTGGTTGGGACCTCATTCCTTCACCCGATTGCCCTGAGCCAGGCGACTGTACAAATAGATTTTCCCCTGCCATATCGGGAACGGGCTCCTGCT
The DNA here is from genome assembly GCA_964624075.1 of uncultured Rhodobacterales bacterium. Lineage (GTDB taxonomy): Bacteria > Pseudomonadota > Alphaproteobacteria > Rhodospirillales > Rhodospirillaceae > CAZUWH01. The sequence goes on along the minus strand of CAZUWH010000009.1, from coordinate 11,139 downwards.
TCTTAACGCTGCGCGCCATGCTCCTCGTTTCCAGAACATGGGCGGAAGGGCGTGCAAACTCCTTCTCCAACAGGCACTATACCACTATAATAGGGCTATTGTCTGAAGTCACGGACAAGAAAGACGGCCAGGGAAGCGCGCAACAGGTCATGCCACGTGGACGCGGGCTGCCGTTTTCGGTCAGTGGCCCTGTGGCAGTACAGCGTCCCCCCAGTATTCCGCAGCGTGCTGGCTTGCCCCTTTTCCCTGCACAAGGTACACGCCCCATGTCCTGGCCTGTCGAACGTTTCCTGGAGATGATGGTGGCCGAGCGAGGCGCCTTGCCCAACACTATAGCGGCTTATCGCCGCGACCTGGACGATCTTGCCGCTTTTCTGGGTCCGCGCGGACAGGCTGTGCACGAGGCTAGTACGATAGACCTGCGGGCCTATCTCGCGCATTTGTCGCAGGACCGGGCGATGACGCCGCGCACGGTAGCCAGGCGGCTGTCCACTCTGCGCCAGTTCCATCGTTTTCTGTTCAGCGAAGGACTGCGCGCCGAGGACCCGACCATGACTCTGGATGCGCCGCGTCAGGGTCAGCCGCTGCCCAAGGTCTTGAGCGAGACAGAGATGGGCCGTCTGATCACGGCTGTCGATTCCCTGGACGGACCGCGCCGTGCGCGTCTGGCAGCGCTGGTCGAGCTGCTCTATGCTGCCGGTCTGCGGGTATCTGAGCTGGTCGGATTGCCGCTTGCGGCCATTGTTCGCGACCAGCCGATACTGATCGTCCGCGGCAAGGGGGAAAAGGAACGCATGGTGCCGTTGTCCGATCCAGCCCGCGCGGCGGGCAGGATCTATCTAGCTGTACGGGGCACCTTTGTGACCGGACCGCGTTCGACCAAATTCCTCTTTCCCTCAACCGGACGGGCTGGTCATCTGACCCGCGACGGCTTCTATAAAATGCTGAAGGAACTGGCGGTGGTAGCGGGTCTGATGCCTTCGAGAGTCTCCCCGCACGTGGTCCGGCATTCATTTGCGAGCCACCTGCTCGCCCACGGCGCTGATCTGCGCAGTGTCCAGCAGATGCTGGGCCACGCCGACATCGCTACCACCCAGATCTACACGCATGTTCTTGACGAACGGTTGCAGACACTGGTGCGCACCAGCCATCCCTTGGCGCGGCGGAAGCGGGGAGGCGGGGAAAAGGCTTGAGCCATGGAAAGTATGGACTCAAATCCCGTTGCTCCCCCATAATCGCGTCATGAGCATGCGCCGCAGCCACGGTCCCTCTTTCATCAAGATGCACGGACTCGGCAACGATTTCGTGGTGCTGGACGCGCGTCATGCGCCCCTCGCCCTTGATGCCGCCGCGGTCAGGGCGATCGCTGACCGTCATACCGGCATCGGCTGCGACCAGCTCGTGGTTATGGCGCCGTCGCACACCGCGGAGGCTGATGTGTTCATGGCCATCCGCAACGCCGATGGCGGTGAGGTGGCCGCATGCGGCAATGCGACTCGCTGTGTCGGCGCCCTGCTCATGGAGGAATTCGGGCGCGATGCGCTGGTGATCGAGACGCGGGCCGGCCTGCTCCATGTCCACCGCACTGAAAGCGGGCTGGTAGTGGTGGACATGGGGCCAGCGCGGTTGCACTGGCGTAACATTCCCTTAGCGCGGGCCGTGGACACCCTGCACCTGCCCGTGACGGCGGGCCCCCTCGCCGATGCCGTGGGCGTGTCGATGGGCAATCCGCATGCCGTCTTCTTCGTGGCCGCGGCAGAAGCGGTGAACCTTGCCGCCGTAGGCCCGTACCTTGAGCACGATGCCCTATTTCCGGAACGAACCAATGTCGATGTGGTGCAGATCTTGGGACCGGAGCGCCTGCGCCTGCGCGTATGGGAACGCGGCGTGGGAATTACCCGTGCCTGCGGCACGGGCGCCTGCGCGGCCGTGGTCGCAGCGGTGCGTCGCGGCCTCCTGTCCGGCCGACAGGCGGAGGTGGTACTGGATGGCGGCGCGTTGCACATCGTCTGGCATGACGATGGCCGGGTAATGATGACCGGCCCGACAGTGATCAGCTTCACGGGCACCCTGTACCGGGATCCGGGCCGCGCCCTGAACGAGGAATCGTCTTGATGCCGCCTTCGATCGTCACGTTCGGCTGCCGCACGAACACCTTTGAATCGGAACTGATGCGCCAGCATGCCACAGCGGCCGGCCTGTCAGAGACCACCGTCATCGTCAACACCTGCGCTGTCACCTGCGAAGCCGAACGTCAGGCGCGCCAAGCCATCCGTCGCCTGAAGCGTGACCGGCCCAACGTGCGGATCATTGTCACCGGTTGTGCCGCGCAGTTGAATCCGGAAGGATTCGTTGCTATGCCGGAGGTTGATCGGGTGCTTGGCAATGCCGAAAAGCTGCGCGCCGAAAGCTGGCTTGCGGAGCAAGCCCCGGCCCCTCCGACCACAACGGAGAACAACTCTTCCGCCTTTCCTTCCCTGCTTACCAGATTTGCCGAACACACGCGCGCCTTTCTGCCCGTGCAGCAGGGATGTGATCACCGCTGCACATTCTGCATCATTCCCTTTGCCCGCGGTCCCAGCCGCAGCCTTGCTCCGACGCAGGTGGTAGCCCAGGCCCGTGCCCTGACCGCGGCCGGTTATCGTGAATTGGTGCTGACGGGTGTGGATCTGACCGCTTATGGCCTGGATCACGCAGCCGGAAACGATCGCGTCTTCGGACTGGGCCGTCTGGTCGAGACGCTGCTGACCGACGTCCCGGGGCTGGAACGGCTGCGGCTGTCCTCGCTCGATCCAGTCGAGATCGACGAAGCCCTGTTTACGCTCTTCGGCGCCGATCACCGCATCATGCCACATGTCCATCTGAGCGTACAGGCCGGGGATGACCTGACCCTGAAGCGGATGAAACGGCGCTATCGCCGTGCCGATATCGTGCAGGTTGCGGCGCGTTTGCGGGTCTTGCGGCCAGAGGTAGCAATGGGGGCCGATATGATTGCCGGCTTCCCGACTGAGAATGAAGCCACGTTTGCCAATACCTTGCGTCTGGTTGAAGACTGCGGGCTGGTTCACCTCCATGTCTTTCCATTCTCGGCCCGGCCCGGAACGCCAGCGGCCCGCATGCCGCCGGTACCCGATGCCACGGTGCGGATTCGTGCCGCCCGTCTGCGTGCCGCAGGCGCGGCGGCTCTAGCGCGCTTTCTGGCCGGGCGAGTCGGTACATGGGCCAAGGTGTTGGTCGAAAAGTCCGGCTTCGGCTATAGCGAGGACTACCTGCCGGTACGGCTCTCGGCTGCCGTGGCACCCGGCACCGTGGCAAGGGTTCGCCTGACCACAGCCACGGCAACAGAGCTTTACGGAGACATCGACCTATGAGCGAGGTGCCTCTTGAGTCAGAGGGTCCCACGTGCCCTGATACAGCCTCACCCAAGAATAACAAGAACAAAAAGAAGGGCTGGCTCGCATGGTTGCGCCATGGCCTGAAAGATGAACCCAATGACGAACGGCAGGAGGAAGCGCCTGTCCCGGCAGATACGCCCGAGGGGACGGATACCGTTTTAGTCACGACCTCTCGTTCGGTTGCAGAACCTCCGTCGCTCGAAGCCCCGGCCATCGAGAAGGCGGAAACGTATTTCATCGGTGAGGTCCATGCCTTTGCCCAGGTGGAGGCGGCGCCCAGCGAACCACCAGACAACAGGGAACGCGACTCCGTGCTTGCTGTCGCGGAACCATCCGGCATGGCGATGCCAATCGTTGAGACGCCAGTCCCCCCGGCGGAACCTCCCCTTTCTGTCTTGACTCCGATCGAGATAGGGGAAGCCCTTGCGGTCTCGGCCGCAACGGAAACCGTCGCAACGAAAACGGATGTCATGGCAACGGCGGCAACGGAAGACAACCAGCCCGTTCCCGCCAAAAACTGGTTCCAACGTCTCAAGGAAGGATTGAGCCGTTCCTCGAACCGCCTGACCCAGGGCATTGTGAACCTGTTCACCAAACGCTGTCTCGATGACCAAGCCCTGGAGGAGCTGGAAGAACTGCTGATCAGTACCGATCTTGGCGTCAATACCGCTGCCCGTCTGGTTGCGAATCTCGCCAAGACCCGTTTCAATCAAAAAATCAGTCCGCAAGAGGTACAGGCAACCCTTGCCGCAGACATCACCAGGATTCTCGAACCGGTCGCACAGCCGCTGGTGATCGACCGCGCCTTTCGACCTTATGTGATCCTAGTGGTCGGGGTCAACGGTTCCGGCAAGACAACCACGATCGGCAAGATGGCGCGCCAGTTTCATGATCAGAAACTGCGCGTTTCTCTTGCCGCCGGTGACACGTTCCGTGCCGCGGCCGCGGAGCAGCTGGAAATCTGGGGGAAACGCAGCAACTGCCCGGTGGTTGCCCGCACCATGGGGGCTGATGCCGCCGGGCTTGCCTTTGACGCCTTGAACGAGGCCAGGGCGCGCGGCGATGATGTGCTTTTGATCGACACGGCCGGACGCTTGCAGAACAAGGCGCATCTGATGGCGGAACTACAAAAGATCGTGCGCGTGCTGCGCAAACTAGAGCCGGCCGTTCCGCATGCCTGTCTTTTGGTGCTTGATGCCACGGTGGGTCAGAATGCGCATGCCCAGGTTGAAATTTTCCAGCAGATGACCAACGTCAGCGGCTTAGTCGTCACCAAACTGGATGGTACCGCCCGCGGCGGCGTGCTCGTGGCCCTAGCCGAGAAATTCAATCTTCCTGTGCACTATGTCGGAATTGGTGAGAAGGTGGAAGACTTGCGTCCTTTCTCCGCCCATGATTTCGCCCGTGGTCTGCTGGGGCTCGACGCGGGCTGAAGGCCGATGGCTTTCTGACAGGCTGGATGGGAGAATGTTCCGTCCATGATGGCCAAGAGGATGATGTGCGTACCCGCTCAAGGGACAGAGGTCTCCTGCAACGGGGCCGTTCCGTCCACCGGGACGACGGCCAGCGAGGCAGCGACCGATAACTCGGTTCCGGAACCGGCTCCTCTGGCCCAGGACCCGCTTCTAGGCGAATGGATGGCACGACTGGAAAAGGCGGTTCGGTAATCCGATTCCGGGGTGTCGGCCAGCCGGCGGCTGGTCTACCGGTTGCTGGCCGGCAGGGATCCTCTCCGTGTCGTGCTGATACGCCTTCTTCTGCCTTCATCCCGCCATGATGCCCCCATGCAGACCCGGCCAGTGTCGGCAGCGGTGGCCGCAGGCCGAGGACAACCCTTAATATGCAGACAGAAGACATCGTCATGTTGCATGAGTTGTATTTCGTTTCCACCGGCCAGTACCGGGCTGACGAGGGTTATCCCCTGATGGTCTATCTGATGCCGCGCCTGCTTGGAACCGGACGCTGTGTGCTGGATCCGTATGATCGGGAATGCCTCCACCTGGGTCCGACACGTCCGGTGCGCCTGCAATGGATTTTGGCCGAGGACGCCACCCAACGGCCCCGACTGGTTCCCGGCGACGACACGCCAGAAAGGATGACCGTTCTTGCCCTCCTGCCTCCCTGGTATCTGGATGGAACGGCCTGCGGACCGTTGGCAATGGGAATCGACGGTGTCATGCTCGCCACGCTTCTCCAAGCCCCTCCGTTGACGCCGGCGGCGGCTCGCGCGGTACGGGAGCGGCTGTTGCAGACAGAGCCCGCCTTGCAGGAGGCACTGCCACTGGCTCCGGAAGCTGGACCAGCCATTTCTATCGTTCCGGTGCTATGTCTGTATCTGACGCGAGAACCTGTCGAGCGACGCCGGGCGCATGGTGGCGTACCGGAGGTGCCACTTGCCCGGCTGCGTTTCGCTTATGGCCCGGTCCAGGTGGCCATCTCTGCACCGGACGAAACGATATTCGCCGTGGCAGATGGCCAAGCCCTTGCGTACCGTCGCCACCTGGAGACCGAACAGCGTGCTCTGGTGACCTTGCGGCAGGCGGGTCTGTTTCCCCCCCCCCTGGCCCGCGGGTCCAGGAACTGCGGCCGGGCCCGGCCCAGGGCGATGACTGGGTCCTCGACCGAGATAGCGTCTCCCTGCCGCCGCGTCCCCGTATTACCCGATTCATTCTGGAAACGGTCCAGTCCTTGCGCGTCGGTGGGTGGCAGATCAGTCTCGACCCCCGCTTTCCGGTCCAAACGGTCCTGGACATCAGTCCCTGGTATGCCGAGGTTTCCGGCAGGGCGGTGGCCAGGCAGGAAGGCGCCGGCGGAGAGAATGCGGGAACGTGCATGCGGGCGACGACTGGTTCAGCATGGAACTAGGAGTGGTGATCGATGGCGTGCGGGTCAACCTGTTGCCGCTGCTGGTGAGGGTGCTGCAGGACGAGGTGACACGTACCGTCGTGCTGGCGGCGGAACACGAGACCGATCTTGTGCCTGTGCCGCTCGCGGATGGCCCCGGCTGCTGCTAGTGCCAGCCCCGCGTCTCAGGAGCATCCTGACGATGCTGGTGGATGTGTGATCGCGGGGAGGCGCGGCGCGCTCGATGCCCGGCAGCGTCTGTGCCTAACTAGCACGCCGATGGAAAACCATCTGGGCGAACTATGGTCGTTGTTCGATATCATTCTGCCCGGCTTTCTGGACAGCGAGCGTGACTTCAACCGTACATTTCGCATCCCGATCGAGAAATACGATGATATCGTGTGCCGCACGGCCCTGGTCCAACGGATCCAGCCGTTTCTGTTGCGGCGGACCAAGACCGAAGTGGCAATCGAACTGCCCCCCAAGACCGAGATTCTGCAATCCATCGAACTGGGAGAGGCGCAGCGTGACCTGTATGAAACCATCCATGTGTCCATTCATGATAATGAACAGCTTGAGATTGCGACAGAGGGTTTGGCCCGCAGCCGGCTCACCATTCTCGACGCCCTGCTGAAGCTGCGTCAGGTGTGCTGCGATCCGCGTCTGCTGCGGGGAAACGGCGAAATCTCAGCCGGCCGTTCCCTATCGCCCTCTTCGGCCAAACTGGCCGTTCTCGCCACCATGCTGCCCCAGCTTGTGGCAGCATGGACGGCGGGTGCTGGTCTTCTCACAATTTGCCACCATGCTTGCGCTGATCGAACGCAAACTGGTCCGGCTCACCCTGCCGTTCGTTACCCTCACGGGGCGCACCCGTGATCGCACCACGCCGGTTGAGCGGTTTCAGATCGGTTGGGTGCCGTTGTTCCTGATCAGTCTCAAGGCAGGGGGAACCGGCCTGACGCTAACGGCGGTAGATACCGTTACCCATTATGATCCATGGTGGAATCCGGCCATCGTGGACCAGGCTGCCAATCGCGCCTATCGCATCGGCCAGGACAAGCCGGTCTTCGTCTACAGACTGGTCGCGGCCGGGACGGTCGAGGAACGGATGATTGCTCTCCAGAAACGCAAGCGCCTGCTGGCAGCAGGTGTTTGTGAGGGGGGAGGCGGAACAGACCTGACGGCAGAGGATCTCGATGTCTTGTTCGCGCCCGCGGAGGATGTTTCCGGAAAAGCGGGTGGAGGTGGCCGCCCGGATCAGCACCGTTTCGGCGCGATGGGTTGCTTGCGGGCGTGAGAAGGCCATCTTATATAGGTCCAGAATTTGGCGGGTTCCTGTTTTGAGTCTGCCATGCGAAGGCCGAACGGGGCTGAATGGGATTGACTGCGCGGCAGATTGCCGTGGACGAAAAGAGGATGGATATGAGCAAGGTCATCGGTATCGATCTTGGCACCACCAACTCCTGCGTCGCCATCATGGAAGGGAAGGATGTCCGCGTGATCGAGAACGCGGAAGGCGCGCGCACGACGCCGTCCATGGTTGCCTTCACCAACGACGGCGAACGTTTGGTGGGCCAGGCTGCCAAGCGTCAGGCGGTTACCAATCCGGAGAACACGCTGTTTGCCATCAAGCGGTTGATCGGCCGCCGCGCCGACGACCCGATCACCCAGAAGGACAGGGAACTCGTTCCCTATCGGATCGTGCGAGCCGATAATGGCGATGCATGGGTGGAAGTGCAGGATAAGAAATACAGTCCTAGTCAGATCAGCGCCTTCATCCTAACCAAGATGAAGGAGACTGCCGAGGCGTACCTGGGTGAGAAGGTCAGCCAGGCTATCATCACGGTTCCTGCCTATTTCAATGACTCTCAGCGCCAGGCCACCAAGGATGCCGGGCGGATCGCCGGACTCGATGTGCTGCGTATCATCAACGAACCGACCGCTGCCGCGCTAGCCTATGGCATGGACAAGAAGAAATCCGGCACGGTGGTGGTCTATGACCTGGGTGGTGGCACCTTCGATGTCTCGGTGCTCGAGATCGGTGACGGCGTATTCGAGGTGAAGTCCACCAACGGCGATACTTTTCTGGGGGGGGAGGATTTCGACGCCCACATCATTCAGTATCTTGCCGATGAATTCAAGAAAGAGAGCGGGATCAATCTGCGGAAGGACCGCCTGGCCTTGCAGCGGCTCAAAGAAGGGGCTGAGAAAGCCAAGATCGAGTTGTCCTCGACCATGCAGACAGAAGTCAATCTGCCCTTCATCACCGCCGATGCCAGCGGACCGAAACACCTCAACATCAAGCTGACCCGTGCCAAGCTGGAGGCGCTGGTCGAGGATCTGGTCGGGCGCACCATCGAGCCCTGCCACAAGGCCCTGAAGGATGCCAGCCTGAAAGCGAGCGAGATCGATGAAGTGATTCTCGTCGGCGGCATGACCCGCATGCCCAAGGTCCAGCAGACAGTGAAGGAGTTCTTTGGCCGCGAACCGCACAAGGGAGTCAACCCGGATGAAGTGGTAGCGACCGGAGCCGCCATTCAGGGAGGCGTGCTGAAGGGCGAGGTGAAGGATGTCCTATTGCTGGATGTGACGCCGTTGTCGCTGGGAATCGAAACGCTGGGTGGCGTGTTCACCCGTCTGATCGACCGTAATACCACGATCCCGACACGCAAAGGCCAGGTGTTCTCAACTGCGGAGGATGGCCAGACGGCCGTCACCATTCGTGTCTTCCAGGGCGAGCGCGAGATGGCCGCCGACAACAAGCTCCTGGGCCAGTTCGACCTGGTCGGCATTCCCCCGGCGCCGCGCGGCATGCCCCAGATCGAGGTGACGTTCGACATCGATGCCAATGGCATCGTCCACGTCACTGCCAAGGACAAGGCCACCGGCAAGGAGCAGGCCATTCGCATCCAGGCCTCGGGCGGGTTGTCGGAAGGCGATATCGAACGCATGGTGCGCGAGGCGGAGAGCCATGCCGCAGAAGATAAGGCCCGGCGGGAGGCGGTCGAAGTGCGCAACCATGCTGATGGACTCCTGCACAGCACGGAAAAGAATCTGAAGGAGCATGGCGACAAGATCCCGGCCGACGAACGGCAGAAGATCGAGACTGACACTGCTACCCTGAAGGAAGTGCTCGCGGGCGAAGATACCGCCCGGATCAAGGCGTGCACCGACGCCCTGATGCTGTCAGGCATGAAACTGGGGGAAGCCATGTACCGGACGACAAACCCGGAGGGCGGTGAGACACCGCAAGGTGGCGGCATGGATGGGGTTGTCGATGCCGATTTCGAGGAAGTGAAGGACAAGAAGTGAACCCGGGTCGGGCCAGGAATCTTTCCCGTGGGCTGTTGGCAAGATCTGTCGTGCCTTCGTGAAAAGTGCGAACGAGATGGGGGTATCAAAGGTGTCGTTGCGGGGAGTGAATGAGATACAACCTCCTATGGGTGGGTGGTGTGCTTCACGTCCCCGCGGCGACGATTGGGAGTGGAACATATATCTGCCTTTGGCAGCCGTTTCCTCGTCCTTATCCCTAATTGGGGTCTGGCCAGGTTGAGCGGGCGTGGAGCGTCATGAGCAAACGCGACTATTACGAAACGCTGGGGGTTGGTAACACGGCGAGCGATGCGGAAATCAAGAAGGCTTACCGCAAGCTAGCCATGCAGTATCACCCTGACCGCAATCCTGGCGATAAAACCGCTGAGGCCAAGTTCAAGGAAGTGAACGAGGCTTACGAGGTTCTGAAGGGTGAACAGAAGCGGGCAGCCTATGACCGCTATGGTCATGCGGCGTTCGAGGCGGCTGGCAGACAAAATGGCGGAGGGTTCGACTCCCATTTCGGGGGCGGTTTCGGTTTTGCCGACATTTTCGATGAAATGTTCGGCGAAGTCATGGGTGGGGGGCGACGCAATGCCAACAATGCCCGCGGCGCCGACCTGCGTTTTAATCTGGAAATCACGCTGGAGGAAACCTTCGCCGGAAAAACGGCCGAGATCCATATTCCCACTTCGGTTGTCTGCGAAAGCTGCAAGGGAACCGGTGCCGTTGGTGGCGCGGCCCCGACGCCGTGCGGCACCTGCCATGGAGCGGGCAAGGTCCGTGTGCAGCAAGGCTTCTTTACCATCGAACGGGCCTGTCCCACCTGTCAGGGGCAGGGACGGGTGATCAAGGATCCTTGTCGGGCCTGCGGAGGGGGCGGGCGGACGCGCAAGGAAAAGATGTTGCAGGTGAACATCCCGGCTGGAGTCGAGGATGGCACGCGCATTCGGCTGGGAGGGGAGGGGGAAGCAGGCCTACGGGGAGCGCTAGCGGGTGATTTGTACATTTTCCTGTCGGTGGCAGCGCATCGATTGTTCCAGCGGGAGGGGGCCAACATTCATTGCCGGGTGCCCATTGCCATGGTTACGGCGGCCATTGGCGGCATGATCGAGGTGCCCACGATCGATGGGGCACGGGCCAAGCTGGCCATTCCACCCGGAACGCAGACCGGCCAACAGTTCCGTCTGAAAGGCAAGGGAATGAGTGTATTGCGTTCGCCGGCACGGGGAGACATGCTCATCCAGGTTCAGGTGGAAACACCGGTCAGCCTGACCCGTCAACAGGATGAACTATTGCGTGCCTTCGAAAAGGCGGGGGACACGCACACGCAATCACCAGAGTCGTCCGGCTTTTTCAAAAAAGTAAAGGAACTGTGGGAGGATCTGAAGGATTAAAGAGGAAAGGCACGCTTTTCTTCTTCCCCTTTTTTGTTTGGTCTTCTGCCCTCTGGAATACGGGGGGCCTTGTCGTGGCGCTGAAAAGTCTCTATCCTGTTCTCTTAGGTAGGCCGGTTTAGCTCAGCTGGCAGAGCACCTGATTTGTAATCAGGTGGTCGCGGGTTCGAATCCTGCAACCGGCACCAAGG